>JAZORO010000084.1:0-1004 GCA_045656605.1 Eubacteriales bacterium | reverse complement strand
CCTTTAATTTAGTCAGAGCGATCTTAGTCTCCGCCGCAGTCTCACCGAGAAGAGATGCGATCTCCTGAACTATTCTCATCTGCTTTTCAACAACGGTATCGGCTACCTCAACCGTCTGCTTATTTATTCGTGCCTTCTTCTCTCTGTCTGCTTCCTCGTCGGTAATGTCACGCATAATACCGATCAGCATACGGGAGTCGGGATCGTAAACAACGGTCTGCTCAACGTACTTTTTGTATTCCGCGAGATATGTGCGCTGATCATGTACCGTTCTGCCGCTGTTTCTGACCTGAACGAATACGGTAGGATCGAGAATACGAACAACGGGCTCACCGAGCACGTCGGATGCTGCACGGATATTCATGATCTTGCGAGCGGCATTGTTAATCTGCTGAACCTCAAGATTTTCATTAAGAACGATAAGTCCGTTGGGAGTATTCTTAACGATGGTATCCGAGAAGCTTTCTGCCTTATCCTTGAGGAAGGGAAGGCACATAGAGCTTTCTGCCTTGCCCTGAATGATAGCGATCGCTTTCTCACGGCAGGAATTATATCCACAAGAACCGCAGTTCAGCTCGTCGGCAGGCTTGAATTTACCCATCTGACGAAGAACGGTCATGATCTCGTTTTCCGAGGGCTGAGGAAGCCTGTGCTCGATGATGGTGAAGTGCTTTTTGATTTCTGCGGGAGCGGGCTGATCCACGTCAAAGTCGCGCTCGCCGGCATAATCCGCAACGGTAATGAAATCCTTAATGGGAGAGCTGCTGTGATACTTTTCCATAACGGGACCGCCGATACAGCTGCCGACACAAGCAGACATTTCAATAAAGCATTTATGGATCTTTCCGCTTTCAATATCTTTGAGCGCGGAAATACAGTTTTCAACACCGTCAAGTGCAATATAGGTATATCCGGGAGCGTTCTGCGCCATCGTCTTAAGTACGCCTCCCGTTGTCGGGAAGAAGCGTGCACGGCTCTCGGGAGTTTTGTCCACTTGCTGTTCA
>JAZORO010000083.1:0-1079 GCA_045656605.1 Eubacteriales bacterium | reverse complement strand
GGCTTTTACGCCGACGGCGAGGAATTTGAGGAGAGCGGAAGCCGCTTCTATATGCTGGAAAAGACAGACAGGGAAATGGCAAGACGCGAGGAGCCGAAATACGACGATGACGCCGACCTTGAACAGATATGCGAGCAGTTCCGAAATTTTGCGGCGAGCAGAATGGGACTGTATTACGATATATCGGATATAAGAAGATTTATCGCGGGAATGGCGGTAACACATATTCTCATAATGCAGGGAATGTCGGGAACGGGAAAGACCTCACTCGCGTACGCGTTCGGAGAATTTCTTAATAATCCGTCGGTAATCGTGCCGATACAGCCTATGTGGAAGGAAAAGAGCGACCTCGTAGGATATTATAACGAGTTTACCAAGAGATTCAACGAAACGGTACTGCTTCAGAAGATGTACGAGGCAAACTATACCGACGATATGTATATCACAGTCCTCGACGAGATGAACATAGCAAGAGTGGAGTATTACTTTGCGGAATTTCTTTCACTTCTTGAATTGCCGAATCCCGAGAGCAGAAGGATAGAGGTAGTGTCTGACGAATGGCAGAACGACCCGAAGCTGCTGAGCAACGGACAGCTTAAGCTCCCCGAGAATATGTGGTTCGTTGGAACCGCAAACAACGACGACTCGACCTTTGCGATATCGGATAAGGTATACGACAGAGCGATGGTAATGAATCTCGACCGAAAGAGCGAGGTATTCGACGCGCCCCATACCGAGGGAATGAGACTGTCGCAGAGCAGATGGAAGGAGCTTATCGCCGAGGCGAGAGAGGAATACAGCCTCACAGGCAGAAGCCTGCGCAAGATAAAGAAGCTTGACGCGTATATGATAGAGAAGTGTAATATTACGTTCGGAAACCGAATCATGAAGCAGATAAGAGAATACGTACCCGTGTACGTAGCCTGCGGCGGAGAGGAGTGCTCGGCTATCGACGAGATACTCTCGAGAAAGGTAATGAGAAAGCTCGAGTCGCAGAACCCGATATACGTCAAGAAGATAGCCGAGGATTTCTGCAATTACATCGACGATATCTTCGGCACGGATAAGATGCCGCTTTG
>JAZORO010000082.1:0-1970 GCA_045656605.1 Eubacteriales bacterium | reverse complement strand
AGGGTCTTGGTGATAGCTGCAGTAAGAGTAGTCTTACCGTGGTCAACGTGACCAATAGTACCAATGTTTACGTGGGGCTTTGTGCGTTCAAATGTAGCCTTTGACATTTTGAATTTCCTCCATAAAATTTGATTTTAATTTTTTATTTTTAAATTTTTAATTTAAATTTTAGCCTTTAGCACGGGCAGAAATGATCTGCTCCTGAATAGACTTCGGAACCTCTGCGAAATGGCTGGGCTCCATAGAGTACACGCCACGTCCCTGCGTCATAGAACGAAGGTCGGTTGCATATCCGAACATCTCGGAAAGCGGAACCATTGCGGTGAGCTCCTGTACTCCGTTTGCGGATTCCATCGACTGAATCTGTCCGCGGCGGGAGTTGAAGCCTCCCATAACGCTTCCGAGATACTCGTCGGGAACGATAGTAACAACCTTGGTGATCGGCTCGGTGAGCACGGGGTTTGCCTTTCTCATAGCTTCCTTGAACGCCATAGAACCAGCGATCTTGAATGCCATTTCAGAAGAGTCAACTTCGTGGTAAGAACCGTCGTAAAGGGTTACCTTAACGTCAACAACGTTATATCCTGCAAGAACACCGTTTTGCATTGCGCCCTGGATACCCTGGTTAACAGGCTCGATGAATTCCTTCGGAATTGCACCGCCGGTAACGGCATTGATAAATTCATATCCCTTGCCGGGCTCGTTGGGCTCAAGAATGATCTTAACGTGTCCGTACTGACCGGAACCACCGGACTGACGCTTGTACTTGCACTCATGGTCAACTCTCGCACGGATAGTTTCCTTGTATGCAACCTGGGGCTTACCGATATTAGCCTCAACCTTAAACTCACGAAGGAGTCGGTCAACGATAATCTCGAGGTGAAGCTCACCCATACCTGCGATAATAGTCTGACCTGTTTCCTCGTCCGTATAGGTACGGAACGTGGGGTCTTCCTCTGCGAGCTTGGAAAGAGCGATACCCATCTTCTCCTGACCTGCGCGGGTCTTGGGCTCGATAGCAACGCTGATAACGGGCTCGGGGAATTCCATATTTTCAAGGATTATAGGATGCTTCTCGTCGCAGAAGGTATCACCCGTGGTGGTATTCTTTACGCCCGAAACAGCTGCGATATCACCGCTGTAGCATATGTCTATATCCTTACGGTCGTTAGCGTGCATCTGAAGAATACGGCCGAAGCGCTCTCTGCTTCCCTTGCTGGAGTTGTACGCAGTGGTACCAGCCTCGATCTTGCCGGAGTAAACACGGAAGAAGCAAAGCTTTCCAACGAACGGGTCGGTCATAATCTTGAATGCGAGCGCCGAGAAGGGCTCGTCATCGGAAGCCTTTCTCTCATTCTCTTCCTCGGTCTCGGGATTTATACCCTTGATAGCGGGAATGTCGAGAGGAGAAGGCATATAGTCGATAACTGCGTCGAGCAGCTTCTGTACACCCTTATTTCTGTAAGAGGTTCCGCAAACAACGGGAACGATCTGGTTAGCTATGGTTGCCTTTCTGAGCGCAGCCTTAAGCTCATCAACAGTGATCTCCTCACCGCCGAAGTACTTCTCCATAAGCTCCTCGTCGGTCTCGCAGATAGACTCGATCATCGCCTCACGATACTCTTCAGCAAGGTCCTTCATATCTTCCGGAATCGCTTCAACACGCATGTCCTTACCAAGATCGTCGTAATAAACGTCTGCTTCCATCGTCATCAGGTCCACGATACCGCGGAAATCGCTTTCCACGCCGATCGGGAGCTGAATCGGCACTGCATTTGCATGCAGTCTGTCTTTCATCATCTTGTCAACACGGTAGAAGTTTGCACCCGTAATGACCATCTTATTGACGTACGCCATTCTCGGAACACCATACTTGTCCGCCTGGCGCCATACCGTCTCCGACTGGGGCTCAACGCCACCCTTTGCGCAGAATACGGTAACAGAACCGTCCAGAACACGCAGAGAACGCT
>JAZORO010000081.1:0-17958 GCA_045656605.1 Eubacteriales bacterium | reverse complement strand
TCCAGTATCAAATAAATGACACCAACAATCGTTCCTAATATTTCAAGATAATTCATATTTTGAGTAGAGGATTTTTTATATTGAAATACTAGAATTTAATCGCAACGCTTCCCATTACGTGAATAGGTGCTTGTGCGGCATATCCGGCATAACGATAAATCTGCTTTTCTCCGTTATCATCCACATAATAGCCGGCACCGGCATAGCCATTATTTTCATATTCTTCATTGAATATGTTATAAACCGATAGGCCCAGACGAACAGATTTCACACATGGCACTTTCAATGTATAACCAAGATACAGATTTGATACGAAATAAGCATCTAGCACCTGTTCTTCGCTTTTGGCGTTGCTCATGTATTGCTTCGACACATATTGTGACTGCAACGAAGCATCAAAACCTTTCCATGTTACGCTAAATGCATTGTTCAACGTTACATCGGGTGAAAAAGCTATCGGTGTATCACCACGATTGATTGAAATAGGATTGGTCCATTCGTCTTCATATATCATTTCGGTAAAATTCTTTATACGATTGCGACTGAATGTGGCATTAATATTCCAATCAAACCAACTACACGGGCGCACACCTAACGATAATTCCACACCTGCACGATAACTATCGGGAACGTTCACCGACATCGGGTTACCAGTATCACTCAATTGCCCGGTAAGTACAAGTTGGTCGGTGTAATCCATATAATACAGATTCACACCTGCATTAATCCATGAATTACCGAAATTATATCCCAATTCATAGTCATACAACTTTTCTGAATTTGGATAAGCCTTAGAGTCTCCATCGGTATAATTATCACGCGTAGGTTCTTTTTGGGCTACCGAGAATGAAGCAAACAATCGGTTATTCGGATTAATCTTCCAGTTAACCCCTACTTTAGGATTAAAGAAGTCAAACTTATCATCTACCGCTAAAATCTGCATTCCCTCGATATTCCAATCATAGGTATCACTCACACCATCAATGGTATAATCGATGTGACGATATTGGATGTCGGCATACGCACTAAGACCTTTTACTATGTCAACATTGGCACGAGCATAGATGTTACCGTCGGTTTTACGTCCTTTATTTCGGTAATATTCTTGGTTGGGCATGATATTACCCACATAGTTACGCACCCAAAGCACTTCTCCTACATGCCAACCGCTATAACGATTGAAAGCCCCACCTAGAACCGCATCTACACGACCTTTTTTGTAAAGAAGAGAGAACACTCCACCGCCAAAGCCATTGTCCATTCCTTTTTTACGAATCAAGTCACTTTTCTTAATTTTTTCCCCGTCAAGATAGAACGATTCAAGCCCATATTCACTCAAAGTGCGACCGGTCTTATACTGTTCGTAATATCCGTCACCTTTGGTATAGTGCAATGCCAAATTCATGAGCCAGGTGTCATTAAAACGTTGATTCCAATGCAATTGAAACTCATGAGTGATGTAATTATCGGTTTGATTATCATAATAAGCAACATTCCCCTCATTATCATAATACTGTCCACTTGGATTATATCTGCGCACTTCGTGAGGAAGGATATGAGGTAAAGGTTATGGCGAGGGGCGAGGACGCCGATTATGCCATACCCTTTGAGAAGAAGTTCATCTCCTCGGAGAACAGCGCCTGCCGTGTGGAAATCAGAAAGATTCTTGAGAAGGAACGCTTTGACATAATCCTTTTGAACACCTCTCTTGCGGCGTATCAGATAAGAAGGTGCCTGCCGAAGGAGAATAGACCTAAGGTGGTCAATTTCGTACACGGGTATCTCTTCTCTAAGGACGTCGGGCTGGCAAGACGTCTTATGCTGCTTTTGGCGGAGAAGGTGTTTGCGAGCAAGACCGACAGAATTATAGTAATGAACGAGCAGGACAGAGCGATAGCCAAAAAGAACAAGCTCTGCCTCGGCGAGGTAAGCTTCTGCCGTGGAATGGGAGCTACCGTCAGAGAGCAGGTCGTTCCTGCGGACAGGCTCCGTCACGAGCTCGGATGCGACGACAGGTTCGTTATGGCTTTCGTAGGAGAGCTGTCTAAAAGAAAGAATCAGGAGTTCTTAATTTACGCTCTTAACAGAATACGTGACAGAATACCCGGAGCGGTGCTCTGGCTGATAGGAGACGGTATAGCGAAGGACGAACTTACGGAGCTTGCCGGCAGGGTCGACGTATCCGAGAGTGTATTCCTGCTCGGCAGGAAGGAAAACGCCTGCGATTATATGCGCGCCTGCGACCTGTACGTGAGCGCAAGCACGATAGAAGGAATGCCTTTCAACCTCATTGAGGCTATGGGCTGCGGCAAGACTGTGCTTGCATCATCCGTAAAGGGTCACGTCGACCTTATCGAGGATGGTGTTTCCGGCTTCCTTTACAAAGCGGGTAACGAAAGAGACTTCGCCGACAAGGTGGTAGCTATTCACGACGGTACGCTCTCCGTGAAGGAAGAGGACGTTATAGAAAGATACAAGAATTTCTCAAAGGAGCAGGTGTTCGCCGAGACTCTCGAGATTCTCAGGGAGTCGTTTAAGTGATGGGCGCACTCCGTTTGTCCATTGGCTCTCTCCGTGATGTATTCAGAATAGACAGCGAGCGTCTGAGAAGCTTTTACAGAGGGTACGCCTACCCCGTTATCGTCGCCGTCATAGTGGTTTTCGGTTATATATCGGGGCTTGAATTCTATACAAACCTTATTAACGTAGGTATGTTTTGTCTCGGACTTTGGGTTTGTGATACGTCAAGACCCATTATCATATTCTCGTCGACTCTGATATATCAGATATCGAGGCAGAACTCTCCGGGACTCCCGAATTTTTCACACTATTATTTCACGCCCTTTAAGCTGGCGGTGCTCATAGCTCTGGCGCTGTGCATCATAGCGTGCGTTGTGAAGTTCATAGTTTCGAACAGGCTGGCGTTTGATATTAACAGGTCGACGCCTCTGCTTTCCGGGCTTCTCGCCTTCTCGCTCGGCTTCGCCCTCAACGGTGTCTTCGGCTCGGGCTGGTCGTTTGCGGGGCTCGCTTACGGACTTATTCAGGGCGTGACCTTCAGCTTTATGTTCCTCATATACTATCTCGGCTTCAAGAACGAGAAGAGAGAGGAGCTTGCCTCTTATTTTGCTTTTGTCTCCTCTCTGATAGCACTCGTCTTAGTCGTGGAAACGGCGTATATATACGCTGTCGGCGGAATTGTGGTCGACGGAGAGATTGTAAAGGAGAAGGTTCTCTACGGCTGGGGTATATGGAATACTGCGGGGCTGTGCCTGTCTGTGCTTATACCATCCTGCTTCCTCGGCGTGGCGCTTGGCAAGAGGGTGCTCTATTACTACGCTGTTGCTGCCCTTTCACTCGTGGCGGTGCTTATGACCCTTTCGAGAAATGCGCTTCTTTTCGGAACGGCAGCCTTTGGTATATCGGCTGTCGTGTGCTGCTTCTTCGGACGGGGAAAGAGGGTGTCACGTATCATTGTCGCAATAGGCGCAGTGGCGGTAGCTGTCGCTGCCGTTATCGGCTGGGATAAGATATCCGTGCTCCTTGCAGACCTGTTTGAGAGAGGCTTTTCCGACAACGGAAGATACGAGATATGGCAGATGGCGCTTGAGAACTTCAAGTCGGCGCCTGTATTCGGTAACGGCTTCTATTCTCTCGACACGGGTGCGTTTGATACAAACAAGTTCCTGCCGAAGCTGTGTCATCAGACACTCTTCCAGCTCCTGTCCGCTACGGGTGTGTTCGGTACGCTTGCATACGGGTACTACAGGTCGGTGAGCCTCGTTCCGCTTTTCAAGCGTCCGTCGGTATATAAGACTCTCGTATATATGTCGGTTGCGGTTCTTCTGCTCGAAAGCCTGCTTGACAACGGAATATTCCTCTTCCACCCGATACTCTATTATTCCGCCGCTCTTGCGGTGGCGTTCAGACTTCACGGGGCGGAAAAGGAAAAAGCGGAAACCCGAGGATAAGGGCATATCGGCAAAGCCCAAAAGAGAAGGTCTGAGGCAATGAATATATCGGCAAAGCCGAGAAAAAAGAAGATATAAAGCTATAAAATATCGGCAATCCGAAAGCATAATGTAAAGACAGAAAATGCACCGGTAAACCCCAAAAGAGGAAACCGGATTTACAAAAATAATACTAATTCCGAAAGAGAACGGTTTATGTCAGATTTACAGTCGCAAATTGAAAGAAGGCGCACCTTCGCCATAATATCCCACCCCGACGCAGGTAAGACGACTCTAACAGAGAAATTCCTGCTCTACGGCGGCGCTATACAGTCCGCAGGCTCGGTAAAGGGAAAACAGTCGGATAAGCACGCAGTCTCCGACTGGATGGACCTTGAGAAGCAGAGGGGTATATCTATAACCTCTTCTGTCTTACAGTTTGAGTACAACGGGTATTGTATCAACATTCTCGACACCCCGGGTCACCAGGACTTCTCCGAGGACACCTACCGTACGCTTATGGCGGCAGACAGCGCCGTGATGGTTATAGATGCGGCGAAGGGTATCGAGCCTCAGACGAGAAAGCTCTTTAAGGTCTGCGCTATGAGGGATATTCCCATATTCACATTTATAAACAAGATGGACCGTGAGGCGCGCGACCCCTTCGACCTGCTCGACGAGCTCGAGAGGGAGTTTGGCATAGGCACGTATCCTATGAACTGGCCTATCGGGTGCGGACAGAAGTTCAAGGGCGTATACGACCGCTCCCGTCACGCTATTCTCTCCTTTGACGACTCGCACAGGGGGCGTGAGCTTATACACGGTATTCAGTGCGACATTACTGATACGGACAAGCTCGACAGCCTCATAGGAGAGAAAATGAGAGAGGAGCTGTGCGAGCAGGTCGAGCTGCTCGATGGCGCTTGCTTTGACTTCGACCTTGAGAAGGTGCGCCACGGTAAGCTCTCGCCGGTATTCTTCGGCTCGGCTCTTAACAACTTCGGTATCGAGCCCTTCCTCGAGCACTTTTTGAATATGACGACCTCTCCTCTTCCGAGAGTTGCGGAGGGCGAGAAAATTGAGCCTCTGTCACCCGATTTCACAGCCTTTGTCTTCAAGATTCAGGCGAATATGAATAAGGCGCACAGAGACAGGATTGCCTTTATGCGCATATGCTCAGGAAAGTTTGAGAGGGGCAAGGAATATTATCACGTGCAGGGCGCAAAGGCGTTCAGGCTCTCTCAGCCGCAGCAGATGATGGCGGCTGAGAGAGAGGTCGTCGACGAGGCGTATGCGGGTGACATAATAGGCGTGTTTGACCCGGGCATTTTCTCAATAGGCGACACGGTCTGCGAGAAGGGGAAAAAGGTAAGATTCGAGGGTATACCCACCTTTGCTCCCGAGCACTTTGCTATGGTCGAGCAGGTCGATTCTATGAAGCGTAAGCAGTTCGCAAAGGGAATGAATCAGATAGCGCAAGAGGGTGCTATACAGATATTCTTCGAGCCTAATTCGGGTCTTGAAAGGGTTATCGTCGGAGTTGTCGGCGTACTTCAGTTCGAGGTGCTTGAGTACAGGCTTAAGAACGAGTACGGATGCGACCTCAGGCGTACAAATCTTGCCTATCAGCAGATACGCTGGATAGAGAACGAGGACCTCGATCCGAAGACCCTGAAGCTCTCGCACGATACTAAATGGGTGCAGGACTTCAGAGGAAAGAATCTGCTAATTTTCACGAGCGAATGGAGTATACGCTGGGTGCTCGAGGATAACCCTGAGCTGAAGCTCGCCGAGTTCAGCAAGAACGACTGATTTTTGCTTGACCGTTACCGCTCAAATCACGGGGGCGATTAAGTGTTTGCGCCCGTGACGGCTAAAGGAAGGGCACAGACTCGGAGTCTTGCGGCTATGCTGCAGCTTCTGACCGAGCGGAACAGAATTAAATTCGATTTTATAAGGAACGGCTTATATGAGAATGAGAAAAAAGAAGCACGGCGAAAAGAGGCTTGACGCCTGCCGTGACTACATATATGCACACGAGGGAGAGCCTCTCTCCGACCCGGCGAAGGACGTGTTTTTTATGAGCGGAAGCCCGGTTTATCTGGAAATCGGTGCGGGTAAGGGCGGCTTTGCCGTCGGTATGGTAAATAGCAACCCCGACGCCTGCTACTTCGCAATGGAGAGGGTAAGCGATTGCGTCGTCCTCGGCGCAGAGAAGGCTAAGGCGTGCGAGGTGTCCGCAAGACTCAGGTTCGTTATTGATACGGCTGATAATCTCACAAGAATCTTCTCTCCCGGCACTGTCGACAGGATATTCTTGAACTTTTCCGACCCGTGGCAGAAGAAGGGGTACGCCAAGCGCAGACTGACTCACAGAAGATACCTTGCGGTATATATGAACCTCTTGAAGGATGGGGGTAAATTGACCTTTAAGACGGACAACGACTCGCTCTTCGATTTTTCGGTAGAAGAAATCGAGGCTATCGGAATTCCCTTCGACAAGCTGACGCGTGACCTTCACTCCTCGGAGTGGAACGAGGGAAACGTGGTGACCGAGTACGAGGCGAACTTCGCATCGCAGGGGGTTACTATAAATATGCTTGAGATAACAAAGCCCGCAGGCTTTGAGATAGATATACCCGATGATTTGAAAAAGGACAGAAAGACGTTTTTTGAAAGATGAGTGTCAGGAAGGACGCCCCTTTGCACACAGGGCATAGGGGAAGAATGAAGGATAAATTCGAGAGGTACGGAGAGAGATTCTTCGAGACGTATGAGATTCTCGAGATGCTTTTGTATTACGTTCTGCCCCAGAAGGATACGAAACCGATAGCAAAGACGTTGCTTTTGAAATTCGGCTCGCTCGAGGGGATTTTCTCGGCGAGTGTCGATGAGCTTTGCTGTGTGTCGGGTGTCGGGCAAAGGTGCGCAGAATTTCTTTTGACCGTGGGTTGCATAAGGGACGTGCGCACGGTTTTTGCTTCGGACGGGTGTGAGTCGGACTTTTCCAATTACAGGCGCACAGGCGAGTACTTCAGGGATTATTTTGCGGAAAACGGGGATACGGACGTCCTGTATCTTCTCCTTGACGGAAATATGAGGTGCCTTGTGAAGAGGGGACTGTCCTGTTCCTTCGGCTCTGCGGGTATAAAGCCCGAGGCATTTATCCGCCCTGCGGTTGAGACGGGTGCGGAGATGGCGATAATCGGTTATAAGCATAATTTCGGCCCTCTTTTCCCGACCGAATCCGAAAGAGAAACGGGAAAGATGATTGCGACGGAGCTTTCTCGCATAGGAGTTACTCTTGTAGAGCAATTTGTCGTTGCGGGGTCGGATTATCTCGGCGTGGGAACAGAGCTGAAGCTTAAGTTTGGCTCGGACTCAAAGCTCGGTGAATTTCTTGAAAGCAAGGGTAGAGAGGTCGGCGATGAAGAACGGTGAAAATAATTCTTTTATGAAATTCTCCTCGCTTTTCGAATATTTTAACCGTCTTTTCTCCTTCAGTATGAGTGAAGAGGCGGCAAAGAATACGGCACAGAGGATAGCGGATGAGTATGAGACGGCTGATGCGATTCTCTCGTCCTCAGTAGAGGAGCTTATGCGCTCCTGCTATCTGACTCGCAATGCGGCTCTTTTAATAAAGCTTGTCGCATCCGCAGAGTCAAGGCGGGGCACAGAGCAGATACAGCTCGGCAGAGTATACGACATAGATACGGTATATGATTACGTAAAGTCGCTATTCGTCGGCTCTGAGAGGGAGACCGTGTACCTTTTGAGCTTTGATAAGGCGGGCGCAGTTACAGGGTGCGACTACATATGCGAGGGAACGGTGAGCGCATCTGACATTATACCGAGGATGCTTTTGACTACGGCGGTAAAGCGCAACGCTCATTCCGTCCTTGTCGCACACAATCATCCGAGAGGCTCCTCTAAGCCGTCGAAGGAGGATATAGTCTCTACAGAGAGACTGAAGGAGACCTTCGCAATTTCGGGCGTCGAATTGGTCGGTCACGTCGTCGTGTCCGGGATAGAGCATACTTATATACAGACCTGATTTGTAGGATAAACAAATGCGGTGCATTTTGATTTCGGAGGAAGAATGAACTATATTTTTGAACATTTTCTCGGCACGATAGTGAACTTCTTTGCGGTTATTGCCGCAGGAGTCATCGGAACGCTGATAAAGAAGGGAATACCCGAAAGATATACAAACGCTATTATGGCGGCTATGTCGATATGCGTTATTTACATAGGTGTTGACGGTATGCTTGAGCCTGCGCCGCAGTTTTCGTCCGATGCGCTTTCGCCGGGGCTTGTCAAGGTGCTTGTGATGATTGTCTCTATGGCGATAGGAACGGCGCTCGGAGAGCTTATTGATATCGATAAGGGCGTGAATAAGCTCGGTGAGCTTATTGAGAAGAAGCTCGGCAGACTTGGGAAGAGCGGAAATTTCGCAAAGGGATTCGTCAGCTGCAGCCTGCTGTTCTGCGTAGGGGCTATGGCGGTCAACGGGGCTATCCTTGATGCAGGCGGAGAGCCGGACGTTCTTCTTGCGAAGTCGGTCATAGACGCTATCTCCTGCGTTGTTATGGCGTCGTCATTGGGCATCGGATGCGCCTTTTCCGCAATACTCGTCCTCGTCTATCAGGGCGTTATATCGGCAGGAGCTCTTCTGCTCTTCTCGGCTCTGCCGGCGAGCGCTATCAGCTATATGTCCATCACGGGCTCCTTGATTATAATATTCATCGGAACAAACGTGCTTGGCGTGACCAAAATACGCACCGCAAATATGGTGCCTGCGATTTTCGTCGCTCCGCTTGTGGAGTGGCTGATAAAGCTGATTTTTGCTTAAAATGACAACAACTGTTTATAAAACACAGTTAAATGAAGGATGGTATAAAACGTGCAGATTCTAAAGGAACAGAAATTTATTGGTGAGAGAGCGCTCTTTGCCGCAAGAGACGTCGAGATACGCGATTCTGTCTTCTGCGACGGCGAGTCCCCTCTGAAGGAGAGCTCTGACGTTTCTCTTTACGGATGCATATTCAAGTGGAAGTACCCGCTCTGGTATTCAAAGAACGCAGTTCTCAGGGATACGACTCTGCTTGAGACCGCACGCTCGGGTATATGGTACACCGAAAATATAGATATAGAAAACTGCACGATAGATGCGCCTAAGACCTTCCGCAGATCGAAGGGCATATCTCTTTCTCACGTCAGTATGCCGAACGCTCTTGAGAGCTTATGGAGCTGTCAGGATGTTACGCTTCGTGACGTAACTGTAAAGGGCGACTATTTCGGAATGAATTCGTCCGCAATTGATGCAGACGGGCTCAGAATCAGCGGTAATTACGCCTTTGACGGGGCGAGGGATATAACGGTGAGGAATTCTCGCCTTATATCGAAGGATGCTTTCTGGAACTGTGCGAATGTGACCGTTTACGACTCGGTGATAATCGGCGAGTACCTCGGCTGGAACTCAAAGAACGTAAGGCTTGTCAATTGTTATATAGAGTCAAATCAGGGGCTGTGCTATATGGACGGGCTGAAAATGGAGAACTGCAAGCTCGTGAACACCGACCTCGCCTTCGAGTACGCAGAGGTAGACGCTGATATCGTTTCGGATATTATCAGTGTGAAAAATCCCAAGGGCGGCAGAATATCTTCTCACGGTATCGGCGAATTGATAATGGAAAAAGACAGGGTAGACGTAGATAAAACCGAGATTGTAATCAAGGAGTGAGATATGTACGATTTTGACCTTATGACTGACAGGAAGGGTACTCTTTCATACAAGTGGGACGTCAAGGACGGAGAGCTTCCTATGTGGGTCGCAGATATGGATTTCGAGACTGTGCCCGAGGCGAAGGAAGCCATTGTCAAGAGAGCGGAGCACGGTATTTTCGGCTACACCGCTACACCCGACGAGTATTTTGAGGCTGTCTCGGGATACTTCGGAAGAAGGCACGGCTTCAAGATTCCGACCGAGTGGATGGTATACTCGAATGGTATCATTGCCGCCATAGGCTCGATAATCAGAAAGCTTACCACCCCTGCGGAAAACGTGCTTATACAGGCGCCTGTTTACAATATTTTCTACAATTCCATACTCAACAACGGGCGTAACGTGCTCTCGAGCAACCTCGTATACAAGGACGGAGAGTATAGTATAGATTTTGCCGACCTTGAAGAAAAGCTCGCACGCCCCCAGACCTCTATGATGATTTTATGCAACCCGCATAACCCCGTCGGCAGGGTGTGGACACGTGATGAGCTTGTGAGAATAGGCGAGCTGTGCAAGAAGCACGGCGTTACCGTTATCTCGGATGAGATACATTGCGACTTCGTAGCTAAGGGGAAGAAGTACACCCCCTTTGCCTCAGCGAGTGACGTGTGCGGCGATATCAGCATCACCTGCGTCTCTTCATCAAAAACGTTCAATCTTGCGGGCTTGCAGTCTGCGTGCGTTTACGCAAAGAATCCGTTTATAAGACATAAGGTATACAGAGGCTTGAACACAGAGGAGCTCGGCGAGCCGAACGCATTCAGTATGCAGGCAAACATAGCGGCGTTCAATCACGGGGACAGATGGATTGAGGAGCTTTGCGACTATATATTCGATAATAAGCGCTACGCCGAGAAATATATAAAAGAGAATATACCCGAGCTCTATCCCGTGCATTCCGATGCTACGTATCTTCTGTGGGTCGACGTTTCGGGGATTATGGCAGATTCGGTTCTGTTTTGCAAGCGCTTAAGAGAATTGACGGGACTTTATATATCCGACGGACTTGAATACGGAGAGTGCTCTCGCAGCTTCGTCAGAATTAATATGGCGACTCAGCGTGCAAGAGTTCTTGACGGCCTCGATAGGCTCAAGAGAGGTATTAATATGATTCTCGCCGAGAGGGCGCATGGCTGAGCCGACGCCCTAAAAGCGCTCGGTGCGGCGCTTGAAAGAGAGCATATCTCAAAACATAGATATGTTCGCTCTATAAAGCTACGGCAACCGTAAAATATGCTTAGGTCAAGTTTTTTAAGGAGCTTTCGATGAGCAAAAACAAAAAGCGTATTGAAGTAGAAATCGACCCTGAGCTTCACTATAAGCTACACTGTAGCTCGAAACATTACGCTCGCTCGGCAAACGGAAAAATACTTTAGCTGATAAGACAGGAAATAAAGGCTTTTGAGAAAAACAAAGGCGAAATTGTAATTCAAGAGCCGGAGAAAACCAAAAAATCTTTTTCGGCTTCTAAAAAGGCACTTATGCTTTTGACATAAGTGCCTTTTTGTCTTTCTTTTATTTAATTTACAGCTTGTTTTTCAGCAAGGAATAAACGAGAGTGTCCTTCCAAATCGGGTTTCCGCTCTCGTCGAGCCGAAAATACACGTTCTGCTTAAGGTGAGCTTTTTTAACAAAGCCCGGGCGCATAAGCAACCTCCGGGAGGCTAGATTGCAGGGGTCGCCCTCGTCTGTCACGCCTTGCCAAGCTCGGCTCTTGCCTCTGCTATTTTTTTGAGAAGATATTCTCTTGATTCGAGTATGTCCTTGAGCTGCTCTTTCCCCTCGGGAATCTCTCTTTCTATCGTAACGTATCCGTCGTAGCCGAGCTCGATGAGCTTTTTGAAAACGCCCTTAAAGTCGACACGCCCCTCACCTATGCGGGTTTCTTTGCCCAGGTCGTGACCGTTTGGCGGATAATCGGAGTCCTTTGCGTGGATATTGCGCACGTACTTACCGATTACGTAAAGAGCATCGACGGGGTTCGCCTTTCCGTAGCAGATGAGGTTTGCCGTGTCGAAGTTAACTCCGAGATTGTCGGTGCCGACGACCTCGAAGCAGCGGAGCATAGTTACGGGGGTCTCCTGCCCTGTCTCAAAGAGCAGATACTGACCGTTCCTCTTGTAGTGCTCGGCAACGTATCTTATAGCAACACATAGAGATGAGAAGTTCGGGTCGTTCGGGTTTTCGGGGATAAAGCCCATATGGGTTATGACGTCCACGATGCCGAGCTTCTTTGCGAAGTCCGCTCCGTCGCACAGGGTATTCATTCTGTCGAAGCGGTATTCAACGGGCACGAGTCCGAGCGCATTCGGGCCGTCGTAAAAGTTCCAGCAGCCCGCCTTCGGGCCATCCCAGCCGCACCAGAATGAGGTGGGAGTTATGCCGTACTGCTTCATAAGCTTATTAAGCCCATCGGCGTTTTCGTCCGTCCAAACCTCTCTTTCCCAGCTGTGTATCTGGCAGGAGTCAAACCCGTTGTCTCTGAGCCTTTTGAACCTTTCTTCCATTTTGTCGAGCCCTCTGAACTCGACACAGGTGCTTATAATCATATTAATAATCCTTTCTCGGTTTTGAAAAATGCGGGCGAGGGCGATAAACCCTCGCCCGCAGCGAGCTTAAAATCAAAATTTTCTGTCAGACGGATTAGGGAAGAAGTCTCTTCGGAAGGATTTTGGGTGCGACGAGGCACTGTCTGAAGCCTTCTGCATACTCAACACCGCACTGAAGACCGCGGTACTTCGAGCCGACCTTTACAGTCTCGGGATAGTCGATGTGGTCGTGGTCGTAAAGCCACTTAATCTGGCTCTCGTGGCACTTAACCATCTCGAGCTTTATATCCATAACGTCGGTTATATCGACGTACTCGGTAGGTACGAAGTTGATGCCTGCGTAGGTGTCCATATAGTAAAGAGGAGTTACGTTGGAAGCGGGGAACTTACCGGGCTTATAGTGGGGCACGGAAGCTACGAAGGACGCCTCGAAGGTAAGCTTGCTTACTGCGGTGTGGTCGGTCATATAGTCGTTCGGGTCGTGAGTGATGATGAAGTCGGGCTGAGCCTCTCTTATTACTTCAACAATCATATCTCTCTGCTCGAGGCTGCCGCCGTCGCATCTGAGGTCGCCTATGTCGAGAGTAACGACCTTAAGACCGCCGGTAGCGCCGGACTTCTGAGCTTCCTTATATCTGATAAGACGAAGCTCGTCGGGCATAATCACCTCGTGACCCATATTACCGTTGCATACGTGGCAAACGGTAACTGTGTCGCCTCTCTGCACGCACTTCAAAAGAGTGCCGCCGCAGAGCTCTTCCATATCGTCGGGATGCGCTGTTACTACTAATACGTTCATTACAGAGTCTCCCCGAATCAGTCGATGTATACGGTCTTGCATCCGAGGTCAGCGGACTGCTTCTCTGCAAGAGCGATCTTAAGGGTAATGAGAGAGGACTCGGGGGGATTGATCTCGGACTCTCTGTCCTCGAGAATGCACTTAACGAAGTCCTCGAGCTCGTCTACGTAGCAGAGGTGATCTCTTACGGTGTACTCGTAGGGTTCGCCGTCCTCGGGATAAACCTTAAGAACGGTGGGATACTGAACGATAGAAGCCTTCTCGAATCTAACCGAGAACTCCTCCTCGAAGGTGTAGCAAGAGGGCATACCCCAGTCGGCAAGAGCGGTAACGAGAGTGCCGTTGTCATAATGGTAGATTGTAGAGATAGTCTCGTGGCGTGTCTTGTGGTCGCAGGTAGCGGAAGTAACCGCCTTAGGAGCGCCGAAGGTCCAGTTGATAGAGTCTACGTCGTGAACGTGAAGGTCGAGGGCTGCGCCGCCGCTCTTAGCTTCATCGAGCATCCAGTCCTTCCAGGACCAGGTGACCTCGGGGCTAACCTTGTTGAAGTGAGCGCGGATAAGCTTACCGTACTTACCGCTGTCGAGCCACTCCTTGATAAGAACGTAGTTGAGGCAATATCTCTGAACCTGTCCTATCATAAGCTTAACGTTGTTCTTGTTCTTTGCATCAATCATACTCTGGGCCTGCTCGAGAGTGAGCGCCATAGGCTTCTCAGAGAATACGTGGATACCTCTATCCATAGCCATAACAGCTATCTCTGCGTGTATGTAGGTGGGCAGGGCGGTGATGACGAAATCGAGCTTCTCGTTGTCAAGCAGCTCCTTTGCATCGGTATAAAGTCTGTATGCAGACAGGTCGAGGTTCGTCTCGCCGGTGCCGAGGTTCGTCTCAGTCTGCTTTGTGAACTGGTCGGGGTCGATGTCGCAGATAGCAACGAGGTTGACGCCTCCGACTCTCTTGCTGAGCTCGGGAAGTCCGCTGAAGTGGAGCTTACCAAGACCGCCAAATCCAATAATAGCGCAATTTAACATTTAATTATCCTCCGGATTTTTTTGTTTTTTTTGGGCAAATCGCCCCTATTCTGTCTCAATAATATCATTAAAGAAATATAAAGTCAAGGGTTTGGCGCTTTTTGTGTCCCAAATATAAATTAATGAGATTGAGGTATCTAAAATCATAATTCTAAGAAAAAACAGAGCTTTTTAGGAGATAATAATAGCTTTTTAAACCAATGCGCCGTTTGCAAAGCGACCCTTCCTTGCGCATTTGTTAATCGCCTTCTTGCCCCTTGCCGACAATGCGCTCGCCTATAACAAAGCCGAGCAAGGAGAGCGCAGCCGTGACGAGAAAGACGACGAGGGTGAAGCTCTTGTTTTCGAAGACTAGGCTTTCTCCGAGTACCGTCGAGGTTATGACCGACGGGAATCTTGCCAGCGTTGCCACAAGCAGGTATTTTCCCACTCGCATATCCGTAAGAGGCACGAGGTAGGTTAGCGCATCCTTCGGTGTGCCGGGAATTAAGAACAGGGCGAATACAATAGCGTCGCGCTTGCTGCCGGAGAGTATCGCTCGGTATTTGCTTACCCTCTTCTCACCGAAGACCTGCGTAGCTATCCGTACGCCGTAGCGTCTCGAAATAAAGAAAACCGCAAGAGTTCCGATAAATATGCCAAGAAGGCACATGAGAGTGCCGTAGAGCGGCCCGAAAAGCACCCCCAGGGCAAGCTCGACGGGCTCGCCGGGCAGAAAGGCTATTACGATTTGCAATATCTGCACTACAAGGGCAAAAAACCATCCGAGAGCGCCGGCTGCCTCAACGTATTCTTTTACTTTTTCAAGATTTTCTTTTATCGAAATTTCACGATAAAAAGGGAAAAGAAGAGCGGTGAATAAGAGAAGCGCAGATGCGAACAGAAGGAGCGCAATAATGGCGCAAGCCCTTTTCTTTCTCCCGTTTTCGCATTTTTCATCAAAGCTTTTTTTACTCTTATTCACCGCACGCCCCCTGCCTAAAATTATGTACCGGGTAAGCAGGCTTTGATATGAAAATGTTTTTTATAAATCAGAATCCGTAGATTTCTCCGTACTTTTTTTCAAGATAGTCGGTATAATAGCTCGGGTCGAACTCCTCGCCGAGTACTCTTGCGAGAAGCTCTGACGACGGGTACATACAGCCGTGCGACCAGATTTTTTCTCTGTTCCACTCGTTTATGGGCTTAAGGTTTCCTTCTTTAAGACAGCCGTCTACGTCCACCGTCTCCTTCATTTTTGCCATAAAGTGTGCACCGTATGCACTTCCCAGAGCGTAAGATGGGAAATAGCCTATTCCGCCACCCGCCCAGTGACTGTCCTGAAGCACGCCCTCGGTATCGCTCGGCACGTCGACTCCGAGATATTCCTTGTAGAGCCTGTTCCATTCTCTCGGCAAATCCTTAACCTCGAGCTCGCCCGACATAATCTTTTTCTCAAGTTCGTACCTGACCATAACGTGCAGGCAGTAGGTTACCTCGTCTGCCTCGGTACGGATGAGAGAGGGTGTGACCAGGTTTATCGCACGGTACAGATCCTCGCTCGTTACGCCATCCGTAGCCTCGGGGAAGAGCTCCTTAATTTTCGGATAGATGAGCTCGACGAACAGGCGGCTTCTGCCTATGAGATTTTCATAGAAGCGGCTCTGGCTCTCGTGTATTGCCATAGATACTCCGCCGTCGAGCACGGTGTACGCAAGGTCATCGGCAGAATTCATATCGTAAAGAGCGTGTCCGCCCTCGTGCATAACCGAGTAAAGCGAGCTTGCGTAGGATTCTGTGCTGTAATTTGTGGTGATTCTAACGTCCTTATGAGAGCCGATGCTGGTGGTAAAGGGATGCTCTGTCGTGCCCAGACCGCATCTTGATAGGTCTATATCCATAATCTGCATAAGGGTATAGGATAGCTTCTCCTGCTTCGCTATGTCAAAGCTGCCGTAAAGACAGCTTGCGTCTATCCTCGGAGATTCGGATATCTTCTTGATAAGAGGGACGAGCTTTGACTTAAGGTGCGTGAAGAAGGCGTCGCATTTCTCCATAGTGAGACCTTCCTCATAATTGTCGAGGCAGTAGTCGTAAGGCTTCTTTTCGGGGGCTACGTAGGCGGCGAATCGCTTATTCGTCTCGAAAATCTCGGTGAGAAGAGGACAGAAGGATGCGAAGTCGTTGTTCTCCTTCGCTCTGTGCCACACGTCGTCCGCCTCGGCGCACAGCTGCTGATATGCGACGTACTCGTCGATGGGTATCTTCTTCATATCTCTGATGCTTTTCAGACTTACGTAGACGGCTCTTTTGTCCTTTTCGGAGAGCTCATCCTTCTTCGAGTCAAGCAGCTCGAGCAGTTTCACCGTCTCGTCCGAAGTAGATATACGGTAGCTCTCCTCGCCGAGAATGCCGAGGGCGTGGACTCTGTTATCCACCGTTGCCTTCGGAGCGGTCGTTGCGCCGTCGTAATAAATAAGCGCCATAGCGTGGTTGTACGCAGAGAGCTTAGACTCTATCGAGTAGAATTTTTCTAAAGCTTCGTTAAGTTCCATTTTAATTTCCTCTTTCGTTTGTTATTCGTTTTCTTTTCTCGATGCCGCGAGCTGCCAGAAGGCTATCGCTCCCGCCGCTGCCACGTTGAGCGAGTCGACTCCGTGGGACATAGGTATCTTAACCGTGTAGCTGCATCTCTCGATAGTTTCTTTCAAGAGCCCTGTGCCCTCCGTGCCGAGAATTATGGCGAGCTTTTCTTCGTTCCTAAGACGGGGGTCGTCTATCGGGACAGAGTCGTCGGAGAGCGCCATCGCAAGAGTTTTGAAGCCGAGTCGGTGTATATGCTCGATTGCTTTGGGCCAGTCGCTTTTCTTCTCGCCGATTCTCGCATACGGCACCTGCAGCACCGTACCCATACTCACTCGCAGCGCACGCCTTGTGAGAGGGTCGCAAGAGGTCGGAGTAATGAGGACTGCGTCGATGTTCAGAGCTGCGGCACAGCGGAAGAGAGCACCGATGTTCGTACTGTCGGCAATCTCCTCGAATATCGCTATTCGACGGGCGCCTTCACAGAGCTCCTCGGCGGATTTCGGAGCGGGTCTCTTCATAGCGCACAAGGCACCCCGTGTCAATTCAAACCCGGTTATATCTCTCAGTATATCCCTGCTCGCCGTATAGATGGGGAAGGGCGTGTCGGGATAGAGAGAAGAGCATTTATCTATAATGTTTCTGACGTCCGAGTTTATGAGTCTGCCGTCCGTCAATAAGGATAGCGGGATGCATCCCGAGGCCAGGGCTACCTCTATGACTGTCGGACTCTCGGCGATAAATATACCTAGCTCGGGCTCGAGCTTGTTTCTCAGCTGAGCGCCCGTCAGCCTTACGTATACGTCGAGCTCTTTGCAACTCAGACTGTCGATTTCTGTGATTTGTACCACGTTTTTCTCCTTGCGGTTTTTCTTTGCTACAATTCTACCACAGCCGAAAGCAAAAATCAACGATAAAGACGTGAAAAGAGCATAAAAAGCAGTAACAGCCGATATAATTTACCCTCTGGTAGTCAGAGTAAGCGGAGAAAGCAGGGGAGTCGTGAAAAAAGGAGCCTTCCGAGCCTTTTAATACAAATTTGCCTAAACGAAGAAAAATATGGCGTTAACTTTTCAAGAAAGACGAAAAAAACACTTGAATATTCCGAAAAAGTGTGCTATACTATGTAAGCGTTCGGTTAAAACGGGTCTGATTCTGCGTTTGACACAGCAAAGCTAACCTTTAATCTCCCGTTTTAAACTAACAACTTACAGCTTCGAGGCGTAGCGAAGGTGGTATCGCGCCAGTTCGGGTACTTGTGGTCTCTTGTTCAACCGAG
>JAZORO010000080.1:0-58119 GCA_045656605.1 Eubacteriales bacterium | reverse complement strand
TACAGTTTTAAAAGAATAGATTTTGACATAGCCGAGCCTAATTTTTCGAGGAATATGCAAATATTTAAGGAAAATTTGGCGATGTATATGGCGAAATGTATCTTTTAAAACCTTATTAGTTCGACTCTCTTACGGCTAACCTGTGCTATGATATTTTTGATAGCTATAACGTGGCATTTTACGTGTTCGCTTTTCTGGTTGTTTTGGTTTCTCTGGGGATTATTTACGTTTATAAACAAGCGACTAAGGATAAGGCGCAGATTCTTGAGTCGTTGAAACAAAGCGAAGTCGTGAGCTGAATATGGCTTTTTAAACAGCTGAAAAACAGAATGAAAAGACTGAAGCCAAGCCCTCGGTGAGAGAGCAACAGCTTCAGCCTTTTTTATTTTAAAGCTTATAAGATAAGGATAAGAATCGCTATGGCGCACGCTATCCAAACGGCGGACGCTGTGAGCATAATTATGCTGGTGGCTTTTTCGTCCTTCGCTTTCTTTTTCAGCTTGTTTATAGAGTATATAAGGGGTATAAATGGAATTATAATACCGAATATAGCTATTATCACTATAAGAATAACGACTGCGGCTTCTTTGCTTATGTCAAAGCCGATATCCTCGTTTATACCGGGGTAGGTAGTCTCATATACGTAATCGCTATATTCATAGTTACCTCTCTCTACTGCGGCGTCAAATGCGTCCTTTACGCCAGAGATAACCTTCGCACAGTTGACAGAGCCCTTTTTGTAGGAGAAGTTCCCCTCGCTGTCGAAGTAGTTGTTGGTCAGAACGTCGTAATTGATGTAGAGCAGCTCGCCATCAACCTCGTATACCGCTCCGTGAAGCTTAACCGCAGCCCCCTCGATACAGCTTATATATATATCGAAGCGAGTTGCATTCTTAAGCGTGGTTACCTCGACCGATTCTTCAGCGTCCAGCTCATCGAGCATAGCAGCGAGTGTTCCGACGTCAGAGGTAATTGCCCCGGTAAAATCGTTTAGCAGGATATATTCATCCCCGCTTTCAGCCAGACCCTCGAGCATCGCCTCGCCTAAAGACGTGCAGTAGATGTAGGTTTCGTCTGTATAGAGCATAGAGAGGAACATAATCTCACCGTCTTTGCCGTATGAGAAAACCTCTGCGTCTCCGCTATTTGTTTGTACGTAGTTTTGGAAGATGAACATCTTGAATCCGGGTTTTATTCCGTAGGTGGTCATCTCACCGTAATAGTAATAGACAAGCTCTCCGTCTCTTGTGAGCTTTGCGCCGCTTTCGTCGAGGAGCCACTCGGACGGATTCTGATTTGTCGGTGCGTCCGAAGCAAATGCGGGAAGAGCGAGAGTGAAGAGAAGAGAAACGCTAATAAGCAGGCAAACTAACAGTTTTTTCATATTTACCTCCTTATGCAAGATTCAGATTCTTCTTAATTTTGCCGAGAGTAAAGTTATATACCGATACGATACAAACGGTAAGGAAGGCAATAACCATAAGAAGAATCATAAATATGAGTAAAGAGCCGGTGGGCTCGCTTAAGGATTCGCCCAGGGGCAGCAGGGCAACCGAGCCGAGACTAAAAACTAGGGTGAAAACGTAGCTCAGAGCTCCCGTAATAATGTAAACGCCGTAATAAACGCCTATTGCCGCCAGAAGCTTATACTTTTTAGCAATAATACATCCGAGCGTTATACAGGTGTAGATAAGAAGAAAATTGAATATGCCCGAAAGAAAGGCTATTATAAGGCCCATTATAATATAAACTCCGACCCAGCTCGCTGTCAGCCCGATAAGCTGCGGGAGCAGGGGTAAAAGAGTTTTTATTACATAAACGATAAACGTACCCTCTCCGCCCGGTGCAGGCGCAAATACACCTACGATTATTACCGATATCAGTACACAGATGAAGCTTATGGTCGAGTAAATAAGAGCAACCAGTAATTTTGAATTAAAAAGGGTGGAGCGCTTTACAGGAAGGGTGAAGGTGAGGTATCCCTCGTCCGTAAAGAAGTTCTGATAGTATCTGAACAGTACGATAAGCGATGTGCCGATGATGTATGCGCACACACCGAATATACTGAAGCAGATTCCTATTACCGAGAGTGTGGAATAAATACTCTTAAAGCCGTTTATGGCAAGATCCCTTACCGATATTCCGCATATAAAAGATAAACCGATAAGGCTGACAGATAGGATTAAAAAGGGGCGTAAGACCGACAAAAAATCCTGCTTTAAAGCCTTTCGTAGCATCTGAACACCTCCTTGAACAGCTCATCGATCGACGAGCCTGTGGTTTCTCTTACCTTTTCCGCATTTCCCGCACGCAGAATTTCTCCGCCGTAACCCATAAAAGCAAAATCGTCAAGCACCGGCTCAATGTCGTGAATCAGGTGCGTCGTTATAATTATGCTTGCTTCGGGGTTGTAGTTCCCGATGATAGTACCGAGAATATATTCTCTCGATGCGGGGTCAACTCCGCCGATAGGCTCATCCAATAAGTAAAGCTTGGTTTTTCTCGACATTACCATAACGAGCTGTACCTTCTCCTTCATACCCTTGGAGAGTGCGCTTAGCTTGTTGTCTAGGGGGATCGAGAGGTCGCCGAGCATTTTCGTCGCAAGGCTTGCATCAAAGTCGGAGAAAAACTCGGAGAAATAGCTGATAAGCTGACTCACACGCATCCTTGAGTTGAAATATGTGCGCTCGGGCAGGTAAGAGATGTGTATATTCGATTCCTCGCATCTTTCCTCTCCAAGAATCTTGATTTTTCCGTAGTCGGGCACGAGAATACCGCACACAAGCTTTAAGAACGTAGATTTACCGCATCCGTTCGGACCGAGCAGACCCAAAATCTTCCCGCCGGGAACGGATATATTAAAGTCATTCAATACGTATTTTCCCGCCTGATAGCTTTTTCTCAGGTGCTCGCATCGGAGAATAATATTATCACTCATTGCTATCCCATCCTTCCTTTATTTTTTCAATAAGCTCGTCGACTCCGAGGCCGAGACTTTTTGCGCTCTTGATAAGCTGCTTTACGCCTTTTTCGGCTATAACGGATTTTGCCTCGCCGATGACTTCGACGTCTTCAGTAACACTTCTTCCGGCGGTGGAGTGAGTAACTATTAAGCCTTCGGCTTCAACCAGATACAGCGCCTTTTGCATTGTCGTAGGATTTACCGAAAAACAGCAGGCGAGCTGTCTAACCGTAGGGAAGTCGTCGCCGGGCTTATAAACGCCGCTCACGATATCACGCCTGATTTTATCTGCAATCTGCGTGGCAAGCGGTACGCCGTTTTCAAACTTCAGTTGCATATGAATGCTCCTTTCTTGTTCTATTTATATCATACAACAAACACAGTTTTTTGTCAACAGAAAATTAAAAAAAATAAAAAAGCAGTGGAATTCCGAGCGGAACAACGCCCGTTCACCACTGCTTCTATATTCTCATCCTTCGAGTATAAGCTCTAAATCGTCCACGCCTAAAGTATTTGCAACCTCTGCTATGGTAGTAAGACGATCTATGCCGTGCTTTAACCACGTTTTTGCCGTTCTTATGTCACACCCGTGCAGCTCCGCAAACCGTGCTATCGTACGTATATTGGGATTGCTCTTTATTATACGGCGCAGATTTTTCGCCACAGTCAACTTGCGAGCCTCGGGGATACACTTCAGCATAACCACACGCCTCCTTTGCTTGCGAGTTAATCTCAAGTGCTCCGGGGGGGAGTGATTTTGATGAGTTAATTTTACACCTTTTGTCAGTTTTTGTCAATAGAAAAAGGGGTAAGGTGGCGATTGTCGCCACTTTACAGAGAAAAATATCGAATTATAATAGAATATAAGAGCTTATAAATATTTACACTCAGGTTCTTTCCGGGGGGGGCTGAATATGAGTGCTTTTTTGTTTTGAAAGCTTCGGTCTGTATTTAATTTTATTAATTTATATTGTAAGGAGTTTTATATGTCCGCTGATTTTAACAATGAGAAAAGTTCGGTCAGGGTTGGAATATCTGTGCCGAGAATATGGTGGGGACTTGCCCTTGGTATTGTTGCCGCAGTAGTTATAGGGGTAGTTTCCTTTAATCCCGAGAACTTGCTCGTTTCTATTCTTTCCATTATATTTGTTTACACGTTTGTAGCATCCTTGCTTTTAGGTGACAACTGCGCAACGCTAAATGTGATTGTTTGGTTTTGCGAGAGAAGTATAAGCTTTCCAGGCTTGATTTGGGAGTTCAGCATTGACGGATTCCTTTGGCTCATCGGTATGAAGCTTCTTTTTTGGCTTTTGGGCGTGCTCTTCGGAATACTGTGCGCAATATTCGGTATTTTCGTAGGCTGTTTGATTTCCCCCATAGCATACGTATTCGGCATTTTCAGCTACATAGCAGATAAAAAAGAAGAGATATAATCCACTTTTAAGCGATAAAAACAGAAAGCATTATTTAAAAAAACAAAAGCGCAGAGAGCATTTATCTCTGCGCTTTTTAAATTTCGAATCAGAACCAGCTTGTAATAAAAATCTCGAGTCCTATAAAGATGAGTATAGCTCCGCCGAATATTCCTGCCTTTCCCGCAAGGGAAGTGCCCGCCTTCTTACCGATAGCAATACCGAGATAGCATATAAAGAAGGTTATTACACCGATAAGTGCGCAGGAGAACGCCGCCTCGGGAGCCTTGTAATCGGAAATCGTAAATCCTACGGAAAGCGCATCGATAGACGTTGCGACGCCCTGTACGAGCAGCGCAGTTATTCCGATATTACCGCCGCTTGTGCACTCGGGATTTTTGATTCCTTCATAGAGCATCTTTCCGCCGATGTATCCGAGCAGAATAAGAGCAATCCACGGTATGAATTTTTGAAAAGCGCTGAAAAAGCTTGCAACGGTGGATACAAGTATCCAGCCGGTCAGGGGCATAAGAAACTGGAAGGTTGCGAATATCCCTGCGACTCCCGCCATCTTCAAAGGTTTCATATCAGGAGAGGAGAGCCCGTTAGCGAGAGAAACGGAGAAGGCGTCCATAGCCAGTCCTACACCGAGCAGGATACTTGTTATAAAGAAGGAAAAGTCGAACATTAGAATTCCTTTCTGTGTGCAGTAGATCTGATATATTCTATAGGAAGATATTTGCTTTGAGCCGGATAAAAGTCGTGAAGCATTAAAAAGCTAGACTGTTATTTCTTTTTTCGTTTGAAGTTTCGTTTGTCTTTATAATCTTTTACCGCACTTGTAAGAATTTTGAAGGCGAAAGCAAGAGTAATCGCGCCTATCATAATTTTAAGAGCAATACCTATTATTTCGCTTGAAATCGGTAGAATGAAGGTCAGCAAATCGCCAATGCCGTCGTAGAGAAGCAATAAGCTGAGGTAAGACATCAGTATCGTCGCATAGTCGGTTTTGTTGTTTCTTCTGTAATTGGACATAAATGAAAATACATTTACGGCTTGATTGGCGATAGCTTGTACAGTTGATATTTCGTTGGGTATCATCCACTTGTCGTAGAATCGACACATAAGCGCCTTTTCATCAGAGTTTGTAAGAAAGAAATTCGGAGATGTAAGTATGTTGATTTCCTGCATATAATAGGATATCTGATACTGCTCGAATTTAGTGAGCTTGCTTTTCGTAGACAGATTTTTGAAAAAAGCGGCGATGCTTTCTACGCTTTGATATATCGTGCAGGCATCAATGAATGAAACAAACTCTTGATTTTCCTCGAACAGCGGCGATTCAATTGATACGTGCGAATCACCGATGCTTAGGTGACTTGAACAAAGCGTCATTACCCAGTCCACATCGTCCAGTTCGCAATTATGGTAATTATTAATTTTTGACAACAATTGTTTGTATTTTTGAAAATAAACGGAATTTTTATCGGTGCTGTTGTAATCTTCCTTCATTTCTTCGTTGGAAAAAAGCCCGTATTCTATCAGGCACACACAGCAACCGATAGGGTTGGAGTATATATGTATTCCGTCGACGAGCGTGTAATCATATTGCAAAAGCGATGGGGGTGAAACAAGGTTGGGTCTTTCCCAAATCGGTGTTAACCTGTGTATAAAGTCGCCTACTTTATATCCGCCGACGATGTAATATTTTTCTCTGTCCATATTGCAAAGAAATCTCCTATGTTATTGTTGCAAAGAAAGTTGATAAAGTCTTTTGGTGAAAGCTTCTTCTCAAACAAAAACAGCTCAATAAACAGGGCACCGTAATAATACGAATCTAAAAAACCGATATATTGAGTCGCATAATCTATTGTGCGGAGAGCTTCCGTTTCGCTATATCCCTGCGCCAATTTTTTATTGTAGATCTTTGTTGCTCTTTTGTTTAAATCCTTCTCCTTCATTTCCTTTAGGAAATATAGAGAGTTGTTTCGTATATTTTTTGAATAATCCGACTCTACAGCATGCCATTCGGCATACGTTGCCCACCCTTCAATAAGCGCCATTGCGCCGTGGTCCATAAGGCTGCCGGTGTGCGCAACGTTGTTGTAAAAGAAGCCGTGCCCGGGATACATTTCGTGGACTATAGTATAAAACAGGTCGTTTGTGTTTTGTGAATCGGAATTTGTGAAGATGATCAAGAGATCACTGTTATCGCTTGTAAGGTCTCTGTCCCACCACTCGGCAAACCCACTTCCGGGCTTTACCTGTATTTTATAAGACTCAATCGGGCAGGCTCCAAAGCGCTTGATAAGATCTAAGTCGTTTTTAAGCTTTTTGTAGTAGTCGTCTTGCAGAGCTTGCGTACGTCGTGAGGGAATGATTTCTCCGTGGTCTATTGCCTCAATTTGGCTGACTCTTGAGATATCGCACTCCATACGGTAAAACGTTTCGCCAAAGATAAAAGGAGCTATTTCTGAATACGAGACGCAATAATCTGTCTTAAGAGATGACTCGAGCAGATCGTAAAGCTGTTGCTTTTGAGCATCATCGATATTAAGAGAGACTATTCTGTCGCGCAGAAAAGAATAGAGCATAGAAGGAGTCTGTACCAGTAAATTTCTTCTTTTTTGGGCGTACGGAATTATGTCAGATGCTCTATCGGGAGAAACCTCAATTTCGTCAAGCAAAATCGAAATGGAGTAAAACCCAAGGTAAAAGTCCTTGATTTTATTGTAAATCTCCTTTTCGCCGTCCTTCAGAGACTCGATAAATTCTTCCAGGTCGGCGAGTATTTTTGAATTGAAAAAGATTCTGTAGCGCCAATTCCAAACAAGTATGCTCTTGGACATATCAAACCTCCTGGGAAATAATAAGAAACCAAAAAAGAGATAGCAGATAGTCTATCTCTGCATGATCGGAAGGGTACCGTACATAGCCGAAAGTAAAGCACAAGCTCTGAATATAGCGGCTATACGCATTGGGATTTCGTTGTTCTAGCTCCCAAAGCTCAGCGCCGTTAAAAAAGCAAGAGGAGCAGTTGCTCCTCTTGCTTTTTTATGGTCGGGATGACAGGAGTTGAACCTGCTTGAACTTGCTCCCAAAGCAAGCGGGTGACCGTTACCCTACATCCCGATAGCATCAAAAAGAAAAGGCGCAGAGTTTACGAAAAGATAAACCTGCCTGCCGTACGGCAGGCAGGTGTTTGGTGCTCCTGCGGGAACTCGAATCCCGGACACCTTGATTAAAAGTCAAGTGCTCTACCGACTGAGCTACAGGGGCATACAACAAAAATCAGCCTATTTATATTAGCACATTGAACGGTGATTGTCAAGTGTTTATACAAAAAAACTATGGTCTTTTGTTATAATGTCCGCCCGAAAAACACTCTCTGCGTTATTTAAGCGTTGTTTTTTGTAAATATATGGGGAAATGCGGATTTTTGTAATGTAAAAATCAATCTCCTTGATCCTCGTTTTGCACGTGCAGTCGATAAACGGAAGGTGGATATCCGGTTTGCTTTTTTATAAATAAACTGAAATAATGCACGTTGTTAAATCCGCATTTTTCGGAGATTTCTTCAATAGTATAGTAATCCGATCTCAGTAAATCATATGCGTATTTGAATCGAAGCCGATTTATATATTTTAGCGGAGTAACACCAAGAGCCGCACGGAACAGCTTACGAAAATACGTGTCGCTCATACCGCAGATAAAAGAGAGGTGTTCAACAGTCATTGTACGGTCTAAAAAGTGATCGTGTATATAGTCTACGGCATCAAGAATTTTGTCGTTTTCGGAAAGAATATTTTGTTCGTTCCACTCTTTTTCCATTTTCAAAAGAATTTTGTAGAGCTTCGCTTTGCATTCATACATATATCCGAACTGTTTTTTTGACCAGGCGGAGTAAATATCGGCGAATAATCTGGCAAATGCCTCGGGGTGCTCCGGTGTGAACTTTTTTATCGCTCGCTCAATTATGCTATCGCAGTTAAAGTGTATTACGTAAAGATGCTCGCACTGAGACCTATGCGTATACGTATAGTTAGCGGGGAAAAAAGCGATATCGTTTGTCTTTAAGTGGTTTTTCGTTCCATCGGGTGAGGTCAGATGCGCATCTCCGCATATACGGAAGGAAAGCGCATGAAACGGGCGCTCATAAGAGCCTGTTCCCTTGCTGTCCCAATTGAGCTCGAAGGCTCCGAGTATGTTGACGGACATATCATCGCAACCGAAAAACATATCAACACATCCTACTTGTCTTATATGGAGTATAACATTTTGAAACTAATATGTCAAGAAGCATTTTGTTATGAAAAGTGTAAATTATAAACCGAAATATGTATTAACTATTATTACTGCGGATAGTATAATGAAACAAAAATAAAAAAAAGGGGGTGCTGTTGTGTCTATCAAGCATACGGCAGTCAGCTACTACGGCTTTAATTACGTAGAACACGCAGAAAAGGATTTTATTGAGATGAAGGAGCACGGATGCGATACCGTCATCCTCGCCATCACCGAGTTCGATATGGACTTCTGGTTCCCGAATATCAACAATATTGTGAAAACCGCTCATAAGGTGGGACTTCGCTGTATAGCCGACACTTGGGGTATAGGAAAGTACTTTGGCGGCGAGCAGGTCAGCCTTTTTCTTCAGAACAATATCCATCACAGACAGGTTTCGGCGTATACCGGAGAGGTGCTTAATGCCGCCTGCTTCAATACGAATTCATTCCGTGACTACTTCACCAACATATGCCTTAAGCTTGCCAGAGAGACAGAGGTCGACGGTTTCTTCTGGGACGAGCCTCATTACGCATATCCGAAAGCCTACGCATCAATCACGGGCGGAGCGGGCGACGACTGGTCTTGCAGATGCCCTGAATGTATGAAGAAGTTTGAGGACTATTATGGGTATGAGATGCCGAGGTTTATGAACGACGACGTAAAGCAGTTCCGCTGGAGAGAGGCTCTTAAGACTCTCTCGGATTGCTCAAAGGCTCTCAAGGAAGTAAACCCAAACCTCGAAATTACCTGTTGCGTACACGCAACGAAGAATACCTATTACGTCACCGAGCTGCGTGGCTACGATAACTGGGATATGGTTGCGGCTTGCCCTTACTTCGACGTTTTTTCTACTACTATAATAAATTGGTCTTTGCCCGAGAGCTTCTTCCGTGAGATAACCGAGAGAACGGTTAGAATAGCTAAGAAGTACGGCAAGCAGTCGGAGCGTTGGCTTATGGGCTATAACGCTCAGCCCGAGGACTTCTCTCAGATAGATAGAGTTGTCGATCTGTATGAGTCGATGGGAGTAGACAGGCTTGCTACGTGGACGTACAGAGGCGGACTCGGCACGAGCGTTCAGGCACCCGACCCTATAAAGCTGTGGGATAGAATAGGTGAAAACTATAAGCGAGTTTTGAAGAAGGACTGACGGTTAGATACTATGTCTAATCTTATGAAGGAGAAAACAAATGTCTGAATATTTAACAAAAATTACGGATATTCTAAGGCGCATAGAGGACGAAGAAAGCGAGAATATCAAAAAAGCCGCAAGACTTGTCGCCGATACTATAATCGCTGACGGATTGATATACGTCTTCGGCTGCGGACACTCCCACCTTCCGGGGCTTGATACCTTTTACAGAGCCGGCGGGTTGGCAAACGTCTCCGCTATGCTTGACACAGACCTTATGCTTCATAACGGCGCCGCAAAATCGAGCAGAATGGAGAAGATGCCCGGAATAGCCGGAGAGATTTTCAGAAGATACGTTCCTACGGAAAAGGATATAATTTTTATATTCTCGGCATCGGGAAAGAATCGGGTTCCGGTCGAAATGGCTGATGCGGCGAAAGCCGCAGGGGTAAAGAGCATCGGCGTGTCGAGCTCACAATATTTTGAACACGGCGGCAGATTGCACGAGCACGTAGATATCGCTATCGACTGTAAGGTTCCATACGGAGATGCGTGCATAGAGGTAGGGGAGGCGAAGATGGGCGGCCTTTCCACGGCGACAGCGTGCTTTATACTTAATTCCTGCCTTATTGACGGCGCTCGGCTGGCTCTGTCGGAAGGGAAGAATCCCCCTATATACCTCAGCGGTAATATAGATGGTGGCAGAGAACATAACGTGATGCTCGAGAATGTTTATCTCGGAAGGGTGAAGCATCTATGAATAAAATAGCGGTGATTGGTATAGTCGGAAATTCCGTCTTTTTACCTGTCGATAAATTTCACGAGGGTGGTGAAACGGTTGAAGCGAAATCTATACATTTTGAATTTGGCGGAAAGGGCTTCAATCAGGCGGTAGCTGCAGCAAGGTGTGGCGCTGAGGTCACCTTTATCGCCGCCGTCGGTAAGGAATACAGAGCGGAAATAAACGACTTTCTCGCAAAGGAGAATGTCACTCCCATCCTTGTAGAAAAGGATGGCTCGACGGCATTTGCGGCTATCGTTACAAATAACGAGGGGAGCAACCACGTTACGGTCTACCAGGGGGTACAGCTTTCTTCCCTTGACGTAAGCGCATACGAAAACGAGATAAGGCAAGCCGATATTCTTCTTCTTAGCAACGAGGTTGACGAAGAGGTGAACGTGAGGGCGATTGAGATGGCAAAGAAATACAGTGTAAAATGCGTACTCAACCCGGCTCCCGCAAGAGCAAATTGTCAATTTATTTTAGAGAACGTGGATTTGTTCACCCCGAATGAGCACGAGACGCTCGGTATCGAAGATAAAGAGAACGTAGTTATGACACTCGGCAAAAGAGGATGCCTTATCAAGTCCTCGAGAAGCATCGTACCTGCGGCAAATTTTGGAAAAACGGTTGATACCACGGGAGCGGGAGATACCTTTAACGGCGTTTTCTCTGCAATGCTGTCGAAGGGTAAGTCGGTGGATTTTGCAGCTGCCGTTGCAAATCGAGTTGCTTCTGTCGGTGTAACGAGAAAATACGCTGTGTCATCGATTCCCAAAAGAGAAGAAATTGAAGATATTACATTAAAAATGGAGAGAGAATAATATGCAAAAAGGATTAAATTCTTTACTTGAAAAATGCTCTGTCCCGGTGGAGGCGAGATTCTCTGAGAATGGGAAAAGCGGCTTTATATCCGAAGAGGAGTAAAACCTGCTCCCGTGGAAAAATGAGAGAATAATTGAGCTTTGATCTACTCTTGACGAGTCGATTGCAGATATTGATAAGCACGAGATAATCACCGACAACGGTGTTGTATTTTCTCGACCGGAGTCGGTCGTTTGAAGGGTAAAAAAGAGCTATCCTATTGAGAAGTATCTTTTCTTAGGATAGCTCTTTTTTGTATTTTGGCAAGGAGCGAGGGAGTGGATTTTTTCATCCATAGTATGTTTTTAGCAGGAAAGTCGCTGAAAAGGCTATAAAAAGCATTTTTGGTGTACTTTTTATTGTACACTCGCTGATGTACAATGAGCTTACAAAAACAAAAACACAAGGAGACAAAAAATGAAAGAAGCAATCTTAAAGTACGCAGTAGCGGTTTTTTCGGGAGATAATGAGAAAATACTCGGTGTATTTGCAACGAAGGCAGAGGCAGACGCCTTCGGAAGAAGCAATCTCGTGCCGGCGGAATGCGGCTTGCAGCTTTGCTATTCCTCACTCTTTTTGGGCGACGTGCCTACGGGCAACAGTATGAGTATCTACAACTATTATAACCGATAAAACAAAAAGTAAAAAAACGAGGATTCCCGATACTCTTTGATAAGAGCAGAATTGGCAGTCCCCGTTTTTTATATTTTGAATTTACTCCTTGCTGCCGACCTTCTTTTTGTCGGGGGCGTAAAGGAGAGTAAGCGCTACAAATACAAGCGTAGTAAGGAAGAACAGAATGCAGATAGCCCAGTTTACGACAAGGTCGGAAACCAAAGGCTTCGCAAACATAAATGCGCCGACAGATACAAGCGCAACGTAAAGAAGAAACATAGGAAGATTCTTTTTATCCTTCTTTGCGCTTGACAGCGTAAGGTAGGAAATGATAAGCGCAACAACACCTCTGAGCCATATAACGAGACCGAAGGCAGAGCAAATGCTGCTTATATGGAATACTCCGAACTGCTGCAGAAAAAGTCCGAGAATAATCAAGGACAGAATGACGAATTCTACTACCATAAGAATGAAAACGCTGCCTCTCGCTCTCTTTACCTTATCAAACAGGTATATAGCGAGGTATGCTATGAGCACGAGTGCCAGAAGCACGTCGAGGAGTTTGTCTCCAATATGGAAGGGAGGAAGCATAACGATTCCTAGCGCAAGAAACACAACCGAACATATGATATCGAATATGAAATTTCTGTAAAGCTTTCCCATTTTTATTTCATCTCCCGAATATTAACCGAGCTTGAACTTATTGAAGCTCTTTTTTCCTCTCTTAATGAGAACTCCGCCCTCGAGCTGCTCCTTGCTTACGAGTGCGCGCACGTCGCTGACACGCTCGCCCTCAAGGCTGACGCCGCCCTGCTCGATAGCTCTTCTTGCTTCAGAGCGGGAGGGAACCATCTTTCCGAGCACGAGAAGTCCGCATACGTCGATAGCGCCGTCCTTCAGCATATCCTCGCTTACGGTAACCTCGGGGGTCAGAGAGCTGTCACCGGAAGAGAAGAGTGCCTTCGATGCGGAGAGCGCCTTTTCCGCCTCTTCCTCACCGTGAACCATTTTTGTAAGCTCGTATGCGAGTATTTCTTTAGCCTCGTTGAGCTTAGCACCTTCCCAGTCGTTCATCTCACGTATCTTCTCCATAGGAAGGAAGGTAAGCATTCTGATGCACTTGAGAACGTCGCTGTCACCCACGTTTCTCCAGTACTGGAAGAAGTCGTAGGGCGATGTCTTCTTGGGGTCGAGCCATACAGCGTTACCGGCAGTCTTACCCATCTTCTTACCGTTCGAGTCGGTGAGAAGTGTGATAGTCATAGCGTACGCATCCTTGCCGAGCTTCTTTCTTATAAGCTCTGTACCTCCGAGCATATTCGACCACTGATCGTCGCCGCCGAACTGCATATTGCATCCGAGCTTATCAAACATATAGTAGAAGTCGTAGGACTGCATTATCATATAGTTGAACTCAAGGAAGGATAAGCCCTTTTCCATCCTCTGCTTATAGCACTCCGCTCTGAGCATATTGTTGACGGAGAAGCAGGCGCCGACCTCGCGCAGAAGGTCTACGTAATTGAGGTTCAAAAGCCAGTCGGCATTGTTGACCATAATAGCCTTGTCCTTACCGAACTCGATGAAGCTCTCCATCTGACGCTTAAAGCACTCTGCATTGTGCTCGATATCCTCACGGGTGAGCATTTTTCTCATATCCGTTCTTCCGGAGGGGTCACCTATCATAGTTGTACCGCCGCCGATAAGGGCGATAGGCTTGTTTCCTGCCATCTGCAAGCGCTTCATAAGCGTAAGGGCCATAAAGTGACCTGCCGTAAGGCTGTCGGCAGTACAGTCGAAGCCGATGTAGAATACCGCCTTTCCCTCGTTTATCATTTCACGGATATGCTCCTCGTCCGTGACCTGAGCTATTAATCCTCGTTCGACAAGCTCTTCGTAAAGTTTCATTGTTTTCTCCTTTGTAGTAAAAAAGTCCTCGGGCAAAAAGCCCAAGGACGAAATTAACCGTGTTACCACCTTGATTTATCTTCCTCTTTCGTAAGAAGACCTCAGTCGCTGAAAAAGCGCTGCGCTGTAACGGGCGCACCGTCATAGCCTACTCGCCTCACGACTTTCGGTATGCGCTCAAGGATGTATTCGACAATGTATTTCTGACGTACGCCTCGCACCGACCGGCATCTCTCTGAGCCGCAAAAATACAGCTACTTGTTCCTATCATAGCTTTCATAGGGATTCTATCATAAATCGCAGGGAAAGTCAAGATGGAAACAAAATATTAAAAGAAATTTCAAAATTATTTGAGGTTTTTTCAAACGGGCTTGAACTCGTAAACCGTGGTTTGCTTGTAGATATCTCCCTTTGAATATATCGCTTCCCCTTGATTTACACAATTCGGCTCGGTCTGCGCCTCAAGGCAGAACAGCCCGTGCTTTACCGGTGTCAGTCCGCCGTGGAATTTCGGCAATCTCTCGTTAAGGAAATTACCGGTATACAGCTGCATACAGGGCTGGTCGGTATATGCTGTAAGCTCAAGACAGCTCCCCTTGACCTTCGCCGCAAGCCTGAGGCTCTTATCGTTAAATTCCTTGTACTCGTCCGATGAGAGGAAGAAGCTGTGGTCGTAGCCGATTTTACCGTCGACTTTTCTTTCACCGAATGTGTGGGGAGTGTTGAAGTCGAACGGTGTGCCACAGACCGACGGCCTTACCCCTGTGGGAATGAGCTTCGCATCCACCTCGGTGTATCTGTCTGCGAATATCTGCGCCTTGTTCGACAGCACAGTGCCTTCGAAGCCGTCCAGGTTGAAGAATGAGTGGTTCGTTAAAGCGATAGGCGTTCTTCCATCGGGTACTGCAGTGTAGCTTATTATAACCGAAGTATCGGTAATCCTGTAGCATACGCTCACGTCAAGTGCGGAAGGGAAGCCCTCGTCCATATCGGGAGAAAGGTATCTGAGCGTTATGTAATCCTCTCCGAGGTCGACTACGTCAAAAATTCTCGAGTGAAATCCGTTGTGTCCGCCGTGCAGACAGCAGCCGTTGTTATTGTCGGGCAGATTGTATGTAATTCCGTCAAGCGTGAAGCTGTGATTTGCTATTCTGTTTGCGACCCTGCCGATTATCGCACCGTGGTATGAGCCGTCGGTTATGTAATCCTCGAGGGAGTCGAAGCCTGCGACACAGCTCCTTCCGAACGCAACGAGCTTTGTTATAGCCGCACCTCTTGTGGATATATTCAGTTCAATGGATTCGTTCTTTAAGGAGTAGATATAAACCTCACGTCCGTCCTCTTGTCTTCCAAAAAGTATTCTCTCCATACGTCCCCCATAAGCCTTTTGCTACAATTATACACCACGAAATACGAAAAGTAAATAGTGCCGGCATTTTTAACAATGAAAATATACGTTTTGACCAGAAGCGTTCTATTGACATTCATATTATATTATGTTAATATAAACTTGACGCAAAACGCTAAGTAAATCAACACTTTTTTGAAAGGTCGCGGCATGGATAAGAGGAAAACGGTTATTATCATAAACGGTATGGGCGGGGTCGGAAAGGATACTCTTTGCGATCTTGCGGCTAAGCACTTCTCGGTTCTGAACGTCTCCAGCATCACGCCTATAAAGGAGATAGCTTCTTCGTGCGGGTGGAAGGGCGAGAAGGACGATAAGGCTCGCAGATTTCTGTCCGAATTGAAGCGCCTTTGCATAGAGTATAACGATTATCCTACCGCTTGGGCTAAGGATAGATACGAGGAATTCCTTCTCTCGGAGTATGAGATTATGTTCGTACATATCAGAGAGCCCGAGGAGATTGCGAAGCTTGTAGCTGCCACAGACGGAGAGGCTAAGACCCTGCTCGTTCGTGGCGGAAGCCGTATGACTAAGGCACACTACGGAAATGCGTCCGACGACGGTGTGGAAAACTACGAATACGATTATTATTTTGTAAACGAGAAGAGCATAGAAGAAGCAGAGAGGGATTTCTGCGACCTTTTATCGGATATTCTCGGGAAGTGAGCGAAAATGTCAAGAAACTGGAAGTATTTTACTAAGGAAAGGTGGCAGACGGTACGCACCCACCCTTACTTTAAAGAGGCGAGAGAGAGTCTTATTAAGCGAGCTGACAGCTATGCTGTGACCGATCCGCCGAGAATAAAGTTCTCAGAGATGCATCTGTATGCCGAGTGCGGCGACAGAAATACTTACGAGTCTAGGTACAACGAATATAACAAAAGAGTAAATACGCTCTTCATAGCCTATATGGTTACTGAGGACAAGAAGTATCTCGCACCTCTATACGATGTAATTTGGAACGTTCTCGATATGGAGACGTGGACTCCGCCCGCACATATTGCGGAGAGCTACGGACTCGAGTTCCGCTACCGTTCTATCGATTTGTGCTCGTCCATTATGGGTATGAGGCTTGCGGAAATTGTGCATTACATCGGGGATGAAATGCCTGAGCTGCTTGAGAGGCGTATAAGAGAGCAGGTCAGATACAGGATTATCGAGTCGTATGAGAAGTATTCTCACGATGAGTATCGCTGGGAGCGTAACAGGAATAACTGGAACGCCGTATGCACGGGCGCTGTTTTCAGCTGCTACTTCTTCTTAGCCACCGATGCGGAAATTGACGGCGTGCTGCCGAGAATGCTTACCAGCATAGAAGGCTATCTTTCCAGATTTGACGACGACGGATGCTGTGTCGAAGGGTACGGATACTGGAGATACGGATTTACGTATTTTTGCATTTTTGCTGAGCTTTTGCTTGAGTATACTGACGGCAGGATAAATCTATTTGATAATCCGAAGGTACATAGCATTGCAAAATTCCAGCAGAACGTCTCTATGAACGCACACGAGTGTATCAGCTTCTCTGACTCGGCATTAACGTACGATCCGCCCGTCGGACTTTCACATTTTATAAAGAAGGTCTATTCGGATGTTGAAATAGCGCCTCTTTGCGCAGAGGACTATTCCGACTCGATTTCAAGAACCTACCTTTGGGCTGATCCTGCGCTTGAGAGCGTAGTTTTCAGACCTAAGAGTCACATTTTCGAGGACACACAATGGTTTGTGTATCATAACGAATCTTATTCGGTAGCGACTAAGGCAGGTTTTAATGCGGAGATGCACAATCATAACGACGTGGGCTCGTTTATATTCTCGAAGGATGATAAGGTTACTTTCTGCGACCCTGGACTCGGGATGTATGATGCCTACTACTTCCGCTCGGATTACAGATATAAGTTCGTTGTCTGCTCGTCCAGAGGACACAGCGTGCCAATAATTAACGGTGAATATCAGGTTACTGGTAATGAAAAATCGGTGATATACGATTCCGGTGACGATAGATACGTGTACTCTATGGAGAATGCGTATAAGATTCCCACTCTTGATAAGCTGACGAGAGCCGTGTATTGCGAGACGGAAAGAATGCGGCTTGTAGATACCGCCGTCTTTACCGAGTCGCCGACATCATTTACGGAAAGATTCGTATCCCTCTCTCCGATAAGCGGGGAGCAGGGTGCTCTCGTTTGTCTCACCTCTCGCCTCATCTATGACCCGACGCTCTATGACGTCAGCTTTAGTGAAGAGACTATTACCAGACACGGAAACAGACTTGAGACACTTTACATAGCTGATCTTACAAGAAAAGAGCTATCCCAAAATGTGGTTTGCGAGTTTGAGATAGTTTAATGGAAGGGGTTTGAAAATGAAGAACGTGTTTAAAAGGATGACCGAGGAGAAGATCTCAGAGTTTAGGACTCATCCTTATTTTTCAAAGCTCAGAGATAATATAGTCGAAAGAGCAGAGAAGTATATGACTACCGACCCGACAAGAATTAAGTTCTCTGATATGCATCTTGTCGTAACGACGGGAAACCGTTATATTTTCGAGAATATCCAGGGCGAATATTACGACAGAATGGCGAATCTTTACGACGCCTATATGCTTACGGAGGATGATAAGTACATCGAGCCTCTCGCCGATATTATCTGGAATCTTTGCGACCTCGAGACCTGGACTATCCCCGCTCATATTTCAGAAAAGGCGGATCTCGTAGCACGCAGATGCTCTCTTGACCTCGTATCCACGAGTATAGGAGCAATGCTTTCCGAGGTACTGTTCTTCGTAGGAGATAAGCTGCCAGAGCTGGTGTACCGCCGTGCTTACGCAAACGTAAGAGAGAATAATAGATACGTTTATGCGTAAGAAGGATGAGGAGATTTATTGGTTCCACCGTGATACAAACTGGTCTGCCGTCTGTATCAGAGGCGTCTCGACCTGCTTCTTCCTCTTAGCGAGCGATGAAGAGATAAAGAGCCAGATACCCAGATTTATCAAGAGCGTGGAATGCTATCTTTCGGGTCTTGACGATGAGGGCTGCTGCATTGAGGGGTATGGATATTGGGGCTATGGATTCGGCAACTTCTGCTTCTTTGCGGATATGCTCAGAACATACACCGACGGTGAGATCGACTTTTTCAAGAGGGAGAAGGTGCATTCGGTTGCGCTCTTCCAGCAGAAGATAGCGATGAATGATCATCAATGCCTGGCATTTTCGGATGCGGGGATCGGTTTCGAGCCCGGAGCCGTGCTTTCTCATTTTCTTAAGAATGAGTATTCCGACGTTGAGATTCCGTCCATAAAATGCTCGGATTATCCTTGTAGAATTCTCTCGAGTATTCTCTATCAGTGTCCCGAGCTTGAAGAATCCAGCTTTAAGCCCAAGAGTCACAATTTCATTAATGCGCAGTGGTTCGTCCATCACGGAGAAAAATACAGTCTCGGCGCAAAGGCGGGACACAATGAGGAGACGCATAATCATAACGACGTCGGTTCGTTTTTAGTTTCCAAGGACAACGAGCTTACCTTCCTCGATCCCGGAGCGGGAGAGTATACCGCAGGTTATTTCGGTCACGGAAGATATAATTTGTTCGTTTGCTCATCGAGAGGCCATTCAGTCCCGGTCATAAACGGTGAATATCAGAAAACTACGTCGCAGAAGTCCGTGGTTTATGAGCAGACCGATAAGCGCTTCTCCTTCGATATGAGTCAGGTGTATTCCACCGGATTAATGAAGGGACTTAAGCGTAGCTTTGAATGCTTTGACGAGTTCTTCACCCTGTCCGATGAATATGAATTTTTGAACGGCGTAAAGAGCGTTGAGGAGAGATTCGTCTCCCTTAAGCCGATCGAGCTTACCGCTGACGGTGTTCGCACGGGTAAAACGGAGCTTGTATATGATAAGTCTCTGTATGACGAAGCTGTGGTAACGGAGATTATCGACCGCTCTCTTGGAAGGAAAGAGACGGCGTATATTCTATCTTTGAAGGTTAAAGAGCCATTTGACGGAATGCGCTTGGAATTTAAGTTTATATAAATGGAGGATAGTGATATGGAAAAGCTGTTTACCAAAGAAAAATGGGAGAGAGTAAAAACCCATCCCTACTATTCCGAGTTCAGAAAAAACGTAATAACCAAGGCGGACGAATTTTTGTTATCCGAGCCGCCGAGGATTAAATATTCCGATATTCACTCCTATTACGTAACAGGACATAGAAGTGATTACTCTTCTCAGGGGAACTATACGACCAGAATGAACACCTTCTTCAATGCGTATATGCTCACTGAGGACGAGAAGTACATTACACCTCTTGTAGACGTCATATGGAATATTTGCGACTTTGAGTGCTGGACTGGTCCGTGGCACGTAAGTGAGTCGAGAAGCCTTGAGGAGAGATTTATGGAGATGGATCTCGGCTCTACCTCTCTTGGCGGAACATTGGCGCAAATCCTGTATTTCGTCGGCGATAAGCTTCCCGAGCTTGTTTACAGAAGAGCAAAGGATCAGGTATACAGGAGAATCATCAAGTCCTTCGAGACACACAAGGATGAGGATATCTACTGGTTCCACAGAACTACGAACTGGTCTGCGTTTTGCATAAACGCTGTCTTCACCTGCTATTTCTACCTTGCTACCCGCGAGGAGACTATGGCTCAGATACCCCGTATGCTTAAGAGTATAGAATGCTACCTCAGAGGTCTTGACGACGAGGGTTGCTGCATCGAGGGATACGGATATTGGGCATACGGCTTCGGCGCATTCTGTGAGTTCGCCGAGAAGCTCAGAGAGTATACCGACGGCGAGATAGACCTCTTCAAGAAAGAGAAGGTACATACCGTCGCCCTCTTCCAGCAGAAGATAGCAATGAACGATCACGAGTGCCTTTCCTTCTCGGATTGCGGACGAAAGTTCAAGCCCTATGCACCCCTCTCTCACCTTCTTAAGAGTGTTTACTCCGACGTTGAGATTCCTTCTATCGAAGCCTTTAATTCACCCTCTGCGGGCAGTATAAGAGAGATACTCTATCAGAACCCCGACTACGTGAACTGTGAATTTAAGCCTAAGAGCCACGGCTTTAAGTACGCTCAGTGGTTTGTTTATCACATAGATAAATATTCTCTCGGAGCAAAGGCGGGGCATAATAAGGAGACTCACAACCATAACGACGTCGGTTCGTTTATGTTCTCGAAGGACGGTAAGATCAGCTTTTGCGACCTCGGCGGGGGTGAATACGTGCAGGGCTACTTTGGCGCGGGCAGATATAATTTTCTTGTATGCTCCTCGAGAGGCCACTCCGTGCCTATCATAAACGGTCAGTATCAGGCAAGCGTTGACAATAAGTCTACCGTTTACGAGCAAACCGATAAGACCTTTGCCTTCTCGATGGAGAACGTGTACGGTATAGAGACTCTCAAGAGCCTAAAGCGAACCTTCGTCTGCGAGGACGGCTCCGTTGTTCTTACCGATAAGTATGAGTTCAGTTTAGCTCCTGACAGTGTCGTTGAGCGATTCGTTTCCGACCTTCCCATTATCGTCGACGGCTCTCGTCTCGTATGTAACAACACCACTCTTGAGTTTGATCCCGAGCTCTTTGACGTTGAGGTAATAGAGGAGAAGTATGCGGTAGCGGCGCACTGCGAGGGCACGGCTTATCTTGCCGACCTCAAGGTGAAGAAGCCGAGTACAAATATGGAATTCCGCTTCGTTATCGAATAACTGAGTTATAATGAGAAAAGGCTGTAGCACGCAAGAGCTACAGCCTTTTTAAGATTCTTTTTGTCTATTTAAATCAGAGCAGAATGCAGATTAGTCCGCCCGCACCCTCGTTGATTATGCGCTCCAGTGTCTCTCCCATTTTTTCTCTCGATTCTTCGGGCATATGTGCGAGCTTCGCACTCATTCCGTCGTTTACCATATCGTAAAGAGAGCGGCCGAACATATTTGACTCCCATATTTTATCGGGATTGACGCTCATCTCCTCGCTTAGATACCTTATAACCTCCTCGGATTGTTCCTTAGTTCCGACGACAGGGCACAGCTCCGCTTTTATTCCCGTTTTTATCATATGGATTGAGTCTGCGCTTGCCGTTAGCTTGACACCGTATCCGCCGGATTGCTTAACTAACGTCGGCTCATCGAGCGTAAGCTCATCGATTCTTGGCATAACGACCCCGTATCCCTTCGCTTCAACGTCCTTTAGCGCTGCCTCGACGTACTCGTACTTTTCTTTTGTCTTGGAGAGCTCGCAGGCTTTTTCAAACATATCCCGCTTTGAGTGTATTTCCAGACCTGTTAATTCGGATAACGTCTCGTAATATGTCTCATCGCATAAAGGCATATCGAGACTACCCGTTCCGTCGCCTGCATTAAGGCTTACAAGCTCCATACTGCACTCAGCGGCTCTGTCTTTGTTTACGTCTCCTAGCTTCTCTGCGCTCTCGGTGAATGACGTTATTTTATCCAAAAGATTTTTGATAAGTCTGTGATCCTTCGGTAATGCGAGCGTCCACTCGGGGAGCTTGAATCTTAGCTCGGTTATAGGGAATTCCTTGAGTATCAGACCGAGTATCTCCTTTATATCGTCAGCATTAAGCTCAGGACAGCTGACGAGCGCAACCGATACTCCGTACTTTTCCTCGAGCTCGTGTGCCAGAGCTTTTGCACTGTCGCTTCCCGGTATTGCGGAATTCAGAATTATGGTAAAAGGCTTACCGAGCTTTTTCAGCTCCTCTACTATTCTTTCTTCCTTCTCGACGTAGCTTTCACGCTTTATATCGCTTATAGTTCCGTCGGTTGTTACCAGAATTCCGATGGTAGAGTGCTCGCTTATAACCTTGCTTGTGCCTATTTCCGCCGCCTGTGCGAAGGGCATAGGCTCGTCGCTCCACGGAGTCATAATCATTCTCGGCTCGCCATCCTCAGAGTCGCCGAGAGCGCCGTCGACCATATAACCTACGCAGTCTATCATTTTTACGTTCAGCTCCGTACCGTCGCCGACGGAAATTTTGACAGCCTCATCGGGTACGAATTTCGGCTCTGTGGTCATTACCGTGCGTCCCGAGGCGCTCTGCGGAATTTCATCCGTTGTCCTTGCTCTGTCGTTCTCGTCCTTAATGTTCGGTACTACCACACAGTCGAGGAACCTACGGATAAAGGTGGATTTTCCCGTCCTTACAGGTCCGACGACTCCTATGTATATGTCACCGCCTGTTCTTTTTGCTATATCGCTGTAAATTGAGTTTTCAGGCATAATGTATCCTTTCCGCCTTTTAGCTTGTGTTTTCTTCTCACAGAACTATATGACGGACTCGGGGATTTTATTACTCCTTAGAAAATATAAGAGGAAAAAGCTTAAAACCGGCTTATCGTATCAACCTACGGAGTTTTCAAACGGATGCCGAGGGAGAGGAGATGAAATATATATAACAACAAAATAAAAGGCTTGACAATTATTTTTCCGTGTGATAAAATTCTTTTAAAATGCAGAACGGAGATTTTTGAATATGGGGTGGCTTGTCGATAACGTAGCTTTGATTCTGGGCGTATTTGCTACTGTATTCGCTATATCGAGTATGCAGTGTAAGAATATGAAGTTCGTCCTTGTTCTTCAGCTTCTTACTAATATCTGCCTCGCCACACAGTATATCATCGAGGGTAATCCCCAGACTCTTGGCGTTTGCTGTCTCGCTATTGTTCAGACTGTCGTCTGCTTTGTTCTTGACAGGCTAGAGAAGCGCTTTCCGCTCTGGCTCGTTGTTGCGTTTATGGCAGGCTATGCCGTATCGACGGTGCTTTCTTATACGGGCGCTCTCGATATACTTCCTCTCTTTGCTTTATGGTGCTTCTGTATCGGCATTGCACTCAACCGTTCGTACATATGCCGTATCACGACGTCACTCAACTGCATCTTTTGGCTTATCTACGATATCGTTCTCGCTCCGTCGGCGATACTTACTCACTCGGTTACGCTCGTCTTTACCATAGTAGGGATTATAAGACTTGACAGAGCGGAGTGGAGCACAATTTTCAGACGTATTTTCACAAGAGAAGAGAAGGGAGATATTGAAAAATAATTTTTATAAAACTCTCTTGAAATCTTTGTATGCGTGTGATATAATAAAAAAGCATTGATGAGAGAAAATGCGTTGTACCGAAATGACAGAGAGACTGCGGCAGGTGTGAGCAGTTTTCGGTTCATCGCTTTCCACCCTCGGAGCGTTCGGCGTTGAGTCGAGGTTTGCAGCCTTATATGCTGAAGAGTGCAGAGCTATGCTCTGAATACGGGTGGTACCGCGGAGTTTTTCGTCCCTTTTGTAATGGGCGGAGACTCTTTTTTTATTTTGTAATTGTTATAAAGGAGATATAAAAATGATTGACATTAAGTTTTTGCGTGAAAATCCCGAGCTTGTAAAAGAAAATATCAGAAAGAAGTTTCAGGACAGCAAGCTCCCTCTCGTTGACGAGGTTATAGCTCTCGACGAGCAGCTGAGACTCAATAAAAAGCGTGCCGACGACCTCCGTGCGAACAGGAACAAGGTTTCCAAATCCATAGGCGCTCTTATGGGTCAGAAGCGCTTTGATGAGGCTGAGGCTGCAAAGAAGCTTGTAGCAGAGCAGGCGGCTGAGCTTGCGGCTTGCGAGGCGCTTGAAGCCGAGCTTGAAGAGAAGGTTAAGGGCATTATGATGATTATTCCCAACATCATCGACCCCACCGTTCCCGTAGGTAAGGATGACAGCGAGAACGTAGAGGTTCAGAGATACGGCGAGCCCGTAGTGCCTGATTTCGAGATCCCTTATCATACCGATATTATGGAAAAGTTTGCAGGCATTGACCTTGACAGTGCGAGAAAGGTTGCGGGTAACGGCTTCTACTACCTTATGGGCGATATTGCCAGACTTCACTCCGCAGTTATTTCCTATGCGAGAGACTTTATGATAGACAGGGGCTTCACCTACTGTATTCCTCCTTATATGATTCGTTCCGGCGTCGTTACCGGAGTTATGTCCTTCGCAGAGATGGATGCTATGATGTATAAGATTGAGGGCGAGGATCTCTTCCTTATCGGAACGTCTGAGCACTCTATGATAGGTAAGTTTATCGATACTATCAATCCCGAGTCGGCGCTTCCTTATACTCTCACCTCGTATTCTCCCTGCTTCCGTAAGGAGAAGGGCGCTCACGGCATAGAGGAGAGAGGCGTATACCGTATCCACCAGTTTGAGAAGCAGGAGATGATAGTTGTATGTAAGCCCGAGGATTCTCCTATGTGGTTCGATAAGCTGTGGCAGAACACTGTCGATATGTTCAGAACTCTCGATATTCCCGTAAGAACTCTCGAGTGCTGCTCGGGTGACCTCGCCGACCTGAAGGTGAAGAGCGTTGACGTTGAGGCTTGGTCTCCCCGTCAGAAGAAGTATTTCGAGGTAGGCTCTTGCTCCAATCTCGGTGATGCTCAGGCAAGAAGACTGAAAATCAGAGTTAAGGGCGAGGACGGAAAGCCTTATCTTGCTCATACGCTTAATAATACCGTTGTAGCTCCCCCCAGAATGCTTATAGCATTCCTTGAGAACAATCTTTGCGAGGACGGAAGCGTAAATATTCCCGTAGCGCTCAGACCATATATGGGCGGCAAGGATAAGATTTTCCCGAAGGCTTAAGCTATGAATGATAAAAGAGTAGTTCTTGTTATAGCCGGTCCGTCCGGTGTCGGAAAGACAGCCGTTGCTAACCTTATCGTAAAGAATAAGCCTGATTTCACCTTCCTTCGCTCGGTTACTACAAGAGCGCCCAGAGGCGACGGGAACGATTCTGAGTATATTTACGTTACCGAGTCGGAGTTCTCTCGTATGCTCTCGCAGGGTGAGATTGTAGAGCATATGGTGTACGCAGGAGCTATGTACGGTACGCCTCGCTCCGAGCTTGACAGAGCCCACAACGAGGGGAAGACTCCCGTGCTTGTTCTGGACACGGTCGGAATGAAGACTCTGTACGAGGATTCAAGCCTGTCTGCCTGTACGGTTTATATTTACGGTGAAATAGACGTTATAGAGGAGAGGCTTTACGACAGATATCTCGCATCTCCAACCGTTGAAGGTCTAAAGAAGTTTGTGGCGCGTAAGGAGCGCAATATCGAGGATTACAGTAATATGACTGATTTGAGGCGTTATATATACGCCTTCGTCAACAACTGCGGTACCCTTGAGGATGCGGCAGAAGCCACCCTCAGCGCTCTCTCGGATTTCGTAAGCGGGAAGGAAAAGGACGAGTATGCCGCTATGGGCATATCCGACACACTTGCTTTTATCGGAGAAGAGCTGAAGATGGCTCGTGACACGAGACAGTGAAACGGCAGATTTTATAAGCTATAATTTAATATTATGCGAGAGTGAGGCAGAGATAAATCTGCCTCACTCCTTTATATTTTTGAGCCCATCAGTGCTTTTTTATCATTTTGCTGCCCTTGAATATTACTCCCGAGGGCACAAATCCTCTTACTGAGCTAAGAGGGTATACTACGCTGTCCTTTCCTATAACGGTGCCCGGATTTAATACCGCTCCGCAGCCGACCTCTGCGCCGTCGCCGAGAATAGCGCCGAACTTATAAAGTTCTGTCATAATCCTTGAGGTGCCCACCGTAACTGTGATTTTGCTCTTATCGCTTTTTAAATTTGAGCATACTGCTCCGGCACCGAGGTGGGCGAGGTGACCGAGCACCGAGTCGCCGACGTAGTTGAAATGCGGGGCTTGCGCGCCGTCAAGGAGAATACAGTTCTTTAATTCGGTTGAGTTTCCGACAGTACAGTTTTTTGATACAAACGCAGAGCCCCGTATATAAGCGCAGTGGCGTATATGAGCACCTTCCATAATTATTGAGGGAGCATCAATTAAGGCTGAGGCGGCTACGTCTGCTCTCTTGGATATCCAAACCCCGTCCTTAGGTGAATAGAACTCTTTTTTGCAAAGCTCCTTTCCGTAGCGGAGAATAAAATCCCCAATATCGCAAAGAAGCTCCCACGGGTAGGTGTAGGACAGGACGAAGTCCAAGACGTCCGACGTAACTTGAGATGAGAATAGGGCAGAGCACTCAAGCGCATTTTCCATATTCACACCTCCTCGCTCCTGTCCGAGCGGATTATAGCCTCTACAACCATATCGAGATATTTATCGCACAGCTCATCGGTTTTTGCTTCTGCCATAACTCTTATTACAGGCTCGGTGCCGCTCTCCCTTACCAAGACTCTTCCTTCATTCCCCAGCTCTCGCACTGAGCGCAAGAGGGCTTCTTTGACGAGCGGACGCATAACCAAGCCGTCCTTCTCCTTCACCTTTACGCTTGCGGTTTTTTGCGGGAGCATAGTTACCGGTGATGCCAAGACGGACAGCTTCTCCTTGGATTCGATAAGCGCATCCATTATTTTTATTGCTGTCAGAATACCGTCTCCCTTTGTCAGATATTTAGAGATTATGAGATGTCCCGATTGCTCCGCACCTATGACGTGCCCGTTTTTCTGCATATTTTCGTATATATATCTGTCGCCGACCTTGGTCTTTTCATACTCGATCCCTACCTTATCAAGCGCTCTGTATAAGCCCAGATTTGACATTACCGTAGTAACTACGGTGTTATTTTTGAGTTCTCCCGATTTTTTCATTATGAGGCTCAGAATATAGAGTATTTTATCTCCGTTTACGATTTCGCCGTTCTCGTCTACGGCAATACACCTGTCAGCATCTCCGTCGAATGCAAAACCGACGTCCAGCCCTTTTTCCTTTACGAGCATACTCAGTCTTTCCGGAGCGGTTGATCCGACACCGAGGTTTATGTTTAATCCGTTCGGCTCGTTTCCTATGACGTAGACGGTGGCGCCCAATGCCTCGAAGACGCTCTTCGCAATCATAAACGAGGCACCGTTTGCCGTATCGAGCCCGATTTTGTAGTTTTTGAAGGAGTATTTTGACAGTGATATCAGATAACCTATATATCTGTTCCTGCCTAAATACCAGTCGGTGATTTTGCCTATCTTGTCTGCTCTCGAATTTTTGATTTTCTCGGGCGAATCAATAAGCGCCTCAATGTGCTCGATATCACGGTCGTTAATTTTTTCACCGTTTTTGCCTATTACCTTTATGCCGTTGTCATAGTAGGGGTTATGACTTGCGGATATCATTATTCCAATGTCGAACCCCTCTGTTACGGTAGTGTAGGCGACGCCGGGCGTTGTTATAACGTGCAGCATAAATACGTCGGAGCCTACCGAGGCAAGCCCGGCGGCAAGCGCATATTCCAGCATATAGCTCGAGCGTCTCGTATCCTTACCGATAACGGCTCTGGGCCTCTTTTCTCCGCTGCCGAAGTATATCCCAAGAACCTGACCGATTCTAAAGCTCTGCTCAGCAGTCAAATCTACTCCCGCTTCGCCACGGAAGCCGTCAGTACCAAAATATTTTCCCATAATATCTCCTTTTCCTATCCATTGCATTTTATTAGATTGATGCTTTTGATGTGAAAATATTATGTGGAAATTATAAAAAAATAAACGTAACGTAAGCTAAAATCTCGATACGTATATTATAAAAAGGTCTGAAGCCCTGTCCGAGCCTCAGACCTTTTTATAAGAAGTTTTTAATCCCTGTGATATTTCATTGTTACGTCATCCTTGAGGAGTGAGATGAAGTGCATAGTGTAGATAAAGAATATTACCGTAAGAGCAAAAATGAGAGTAGGGAGCCAGGGAGCGGCCGACGATACAATAGCGCTCGATTCTGTGAATATGAGCACGGCATTCCCCTCGAGAAATACGTTCAGGCATTTCAGTATCGCAATGAAGGCTGCGAAGGAAAAAGCGATAATGCTGCGTATACACATTGACCTGTGATAATCTTTATCCTGCCGTGAGTAGGAAGGATTAGTAGGCTCTATTGCGGTATTTGTTTGTATGAATTTAACCATTCCTATGCACATAAGAGCCATAAGCAGAAGGAAACAGACAAGCTCGATTATAGAGAAGAGCTCGATTGCTTCATACTCTTTTCTTGCGAGTGAGTTTTTAAGCACGTCGATGAAGGAGTATTCGGATAAGAAGGAGAAGGTCTTAACGTATGCGACCGTAGAGGCAACTCCGAAACCGATAGAGAAAAGTGTTGCAAATAGTCTTAGTTTGAAATCGTTGAAGAGCTTAAGAGCTACAATAAGAAGTATAATTCCGTAAATAAAATGAGGCAGAACGTTTGCGTTTTCGCTCTCAGCAAATCTGAAATCTAAGAATAGGAGCGAGCCCAACCCGAGTATAGTGAGGTGAGCGAGCTTGGATTTCAGTATACACTTATCCTTTAGCCACTCGAGTCTTTCTTTGCCTGCGAGCTCCTTAATAACGCCGTAAATGCTGTACTTCGAAAGAGTCGCACGTGCGTATGCTATAACGTGACACATCCAGAATATTCCGAGCAAAAGAACAAATCCGACACAGACTATAAGCAGAAGCGGATATAGGCTGTATAAGAATGCGGTGAGCTCGGTTGACTCGAGCGTGAGCACGCACAGCTCCGGCAAGAGTGTAAGAATCGGACGCAGAACAAAGAACACAAGCGTGAGCTTTTTTAAGAAGTCTGTAGTCACTTTTTTTCCGCATAGCTTATACGGACTTATTAGTGAATTGAGCTCGGTGCGCTCTCCTATGTAGAATATAGCGGAAAAACCGTTGTCTATTGCGGGAATAATCCATATGAGCTCAAATATTCCGAAAGTGAGGGTGAAGAGCGGAATTATGTCTCTGCCCGTGCTGAGGTTGGCGTACATAATCATCATACCGGGTATCTTCAAAAAGGATACGAGAGAAAGCTTCAGCAGCGCTTCCTTTGCTTCCTTGAAGTATGGGAGAAGCTCGCCGTTGTTCCCGATAATTAAAGCCAGAGAAAGAAAAGCGATGAAGTCGGGCAGAGGGTCTATTATATTATAGGTTGGATTGAATAAAAGAATTGCTGATATAATTACAAGAGTTAATACAAGCGGTTCTTTTTTTATTGCCTTCATTTCTTCCTCTTCCTGTTTTTTTCTTGTCTTTTCTTTAAGATTTCCATACGGTATTTTTCTTCTTCTCTTGCTCGTTCGGCTTTTCTTTCACGGTAGCTGTTGATAAACTCGAAGCGTGAGGGCTTTGCTTCCTTTGGTACGCTTAGGTTATCCTCTGGCATACATATTTTCATATAGGACGAGTATATGGTTACGAGGTTCGCTCCTATCGCTATGAGCTGACCTATTATAGCGCCAACAAAGATATAGAGCAAAACCTTTTCTTCGAACAGAGCCGTAAAGACCCGCATCTCCGAAAACAGGCAGGCAGAGAAGACGATTGAAGTAACGACGATTCTGCCGATGCATCCGCCGCTCAATTCACCGAGCTCCACCTCTTTTGCAACAGCCTTGATTCCGAGCAGCATAAGGAGGCTGACAGCCCCTACAATTACAAAGCGCACGGCGCTTAAATATCCGAGCAAAAGCTCCTGACTTACGCCGAAAAACATATCCATAACCGTCAGTATCAATTCAAATACGCTTATACCGACGAATGCGAAGTCTGTAAAATAAGCATATCTGAACTCCTTGTTAACCCCCGAGAGCTTGTAAAAGCCGAGGAGCATAACCGAGGATGCAATAACATCGGTGATACCGAAGTTCGTAACGTTTAAAAGCAGAAAGTAGCCTATAAATAAAGTACCGAATCCCATTGTTTTTTCCTTTTGGAGAGGGCGGCTTATTTACCGCCCTGTCCGCAGCATTTTTTGTATTTTTTTCCGCTGCCGCAGGGGCAGGGGTCGTTACGTCCGACCTTTGTGGACTTAGCTGGGGTTCTGTCGCCCGACGGAGACGGAGCGGATACCGGCTTGGCAACCTGTACACGCTGAGTGCTCTCTCTGGTGGGGGAGCCTGCGAGCAGAGTAACGACTGTGTTTTCTCTGATTTCGTCAATCATACTGTCAAACAGAACGCCGCTCTCGAGTCTGAATACTGCGACAGGGTCACGCTGCGCATATGAATTCAGACCTACGTATTCCTTGAGGTCGTCGATATTCTCGAGATGCTCCATCCAGAGCCTGTCTACGTTTTCCAGCAGTATGCGCTTCTCAACCATTCGCATAGCGCCCTTTTCAACACCCGGTATCGCTTCTATCATAGCATCCTTGCTTCTGTATACCCGCAGAGCCTCTGCTATAAGCTCGTCGAGCCAGGCGCTCTTATCTATATTCTCGAGCTCTTTTTCTGTGTATTTGAACCTGTGTTTATCTAAAAGAGCGCCTCTGTAATGCTGGGTGAACTCGTCAAATTTGTATTCGCCGGGGTCATCCGAGCCGAAGCAGAAGTCAAAGTTGTTCTCGACCGACGTTTTTATCATACCGACGATCTTATCGCTAATGTCGTTCTCGTCGAGCACGATACTGCGCTCTGCATAGATGACCTTTCTTTGCTGATTCATTACGTCGTCATAGGTCAAGACGTGCTTTCTTCTTTGGAAGTTGTTGTCCTCTATGCGCTTTTGAGCACTTTCTATACCGCCTGAGAGAAGCTTGGCATCTATTGCCACGTCCTCTGACATACCAAGCCTACCGACAATATTTCCCACTCTGTCGGTGCCGAACAGACGCATAAGGTCGTCCTCAAGCGAGAGGAAAAATTTTGACTCGCCGGGGTCGCCCTGTCTTCCGCTTCGACCTCTGAGCTGGTTGTCAATTCTGCGGCTCTCGTGTCTTTCTGTACCGAGGATGTATAGACCGCCCGCATCCTTTACCTTTTCCACCTCGGGTGCGAGCTCCTCTTTATATTTAGCGTAGAGCTTGCGGAACTCATTTTTTATGTTGAGTATTTCTTCGTTATCAGTCTCTTTTGTACCCGTCGCTTCAGCGATGAGCTCGTCAGAGTATCCCGCTCTTTGCAGGTCTCTTTTCGCAAGAAATTCGGGGTTGCCGCCGAGCATAATATCGGTGCCTCGTCCCGCCATATTGGTTGATATGGTTACGGCTCCGTAGCTGCCCGCCTGTGCGACAATCTCCGCCTCTTTCTTATGCTGCTTTGCATTGAGTACGCTGTGTCGTACACCGGCACGGTCGAGAAGGGTAGAGAGCTCTTCCGACTTTTCGATAGAGACGGTTCCCACTAGCACCGGCTGTCCCTTTTCGTGGCATTCTTTGATTTTCGCTACTATTGCACGCAGCTTTCCCGCCCTTGTGCGGTACACGGCGTCGTTGTGGTCAATCCTTATCATCGGCTTGTTGGTGGGCACTTCAACAACGTCGAGGGCGTATATTTGTCTGAATTCCTCGTCCTCGGTGAGTGCGGTACCCGTCATACCCGAAAGCTTTTTGTAAAGACGGAAGTAGTTCTGGAAGGTTATCGTTGCTATCGTGCGCATTTCCTTCTGCACCTCTACGTGCTCCTTTGCCTCGATAGCCTGATGCAATCCGTCGTTATAGCGTCTGCCGGGCATAAGTCTGCCCGTAAAGCTGTCTACAATAATAACGTCGTTGTTCTTTACCACGTAGTCTGTATCACGCTTCATAACTCCGTATGCACGGATAGCAATATTGACGTGATGATATATTTCATTGTTTTCGGGGTCCGAGAGATTTTCTATTTCAAAGAATTTCTCAGCTTTATCGATTCCGTGAGCTGTTAATACGGCGGTCCTTGCCTTCTCGTCGACAATATAATCCTCCTCGTACTTGTCAAGATCCTGCTTTGTGTCTACTTCCTTGATGACGTGCTTTGTCATCTTACGCACGAGCTTGTCGGTTTTTTCGTATAGGTCGGTGGATTTCTCGCCTCTGCCCGAGATTATGAGAGGAGTCCTCGCCTCGTCGATGAGAATGGAGTCTACCTCGTCTATTATAGCGAAGGCGTGACCTCTCTGAGTGAGAGTCTCCTTGTATATAGCCATATTGTCTCTGAGGTAGTCGAAGCCCAGCTCATTATTTGTACCGTAGGTTATATCGGCGGCATACGCCTTCTTTTTCTCGTCGTGCGTTTGGTCGTGTACTATCAGACCCGTGGTAAGACCGAGGAAGGAATATACCTTTCCCATCTCCTCACAGTCACGCCTTGCTAGATAGTCGTTTACCGTGACGATATGGACACCGAGGCCGTTAAGTGCGTTGAGGTATGCGGGAAGGGTAGCTACTAGCGTTTTTCCTTCGCCCGTCTTCATCTCGGCGATTCTGCCCTGGTGGAGTAACACTCCGCCCATAAGCTGTACACGGAAGGGTCTTTTACCGAGCACTCTGTCGTCTGCCTCTCTCACGAGCGCAAACGCCTCGGGAAGTATGTCGTCGAGCGTCATTCCGTCCTTGAGAGCTTCCTTGAGCTTATCCGTATACGCTCTGAGCTCCTCGTCACTTTTTTCTCTGAAAGTATCTTCAAGAGACTCTATTTTATCTACGATAGGTATGATTCTTTTAATTTGTTTTTCGCTATAACTTGCGAAAAGATTTGAAAAAAGACCCATTAAAACTCTCCCTTTAAATCCGTGATAACAGATGTTGATTGAATATACGATAATCCATTATACCATATATATAATAAAAAATAAACAAAAATTTGTAAAAATTTATAATTTTAAAAAGCGCATCCGATGCCTTTTCGGTTGACAAAAAGCGCTTTTATATGATAGAATAAGATATCGTTTCGGTGTGAAAATGATGATTATTATTGATTTTTGATTAGGATTTTACCCTTGGGGAATTTCTCAAGGTGTTATGTCCGGTTACAGCTTTTGGAATAAAGCGAGGTGCTTTTTGGAAAAATGAGAAAGAAACTGAACGTGGTATTATATAACCCCGAAATACCGCAGAACACAGGGAATATTTCGAGAACCTGCGCCGTCACCGGTGCGGCATTACACATAATAAAGCCTATAGGGTTTGAGATCAGCGACCGCACACTCAAGCGGGCTGGACTCGACTATTGGGACAAACTTGACGTAACCTATTATGAAGATTTTTCTGATTTTCTTGAAAAGAATCAGGGAGCGGAATTATACTACTTTTCAGCTAAAGCACATATACCCTACACAGACGTCGAATATCCCGACGGAGTTTTTCTTGTCTTCGGTAAAGAGAGTGTAGGTTTGCCCGAGACGCTCGTAGAGGAGAATATCCACAGAGCCCTGCGCATTCCTATGCTGCCGACACTCCGTTGTCTGAATTTATCCAATTCCGTAGCGGTAGCGGTATACGAGGTACTGCGCAGAGATGGATTTTCGGGAATGCTGTGATGACGGAAAAATATATATTTTTGTATAAATTAAGGCGATTTGCTTGACTTTATTGAAGTATTACATTATAATAATGTATTAGAAAACAGTAACGGAGGATGCCGCAAGGCTTTTGATATGACGAGAATTGATATTTTTTCCGGATTTCTCGGAGCAGGTAAAACTACACTTATAAAGAAGCTTATTAAGGAAGCGTACAAGGGAGAAAAGGTTGTCCTTATCGAGAATGAGTTTGGCGAGATTGGTATTGACGGCGGTTTTTTGAGTGATGCAGGCGTAGAGATTACCGAGATGAACTCGGGATGCATATGTTGCTCTCTTGTCGGAGATTTCGCCGAGGCGCTTAAGAAAGTTGTAGCCGATTACGCACCTGACAGAGTGGTTATTGAGCCCTCCGGTGTAGGTAAGCTTTCTGACGTTATCGGCGCTGTAAAGAGGGCGGACCTCAATGGTGCTGAGCTCGGATGCTTTGTTGCCGTCGCAGACGTTAATAAATGCAAGATGTATATGAAAAACTTTGGCGAGTTCTATAACGACCAGATTAAGAGCGCCTCTGCGGTTATCCTTTCTCATACAGACGTTGCGGCTGATAGAAAGGTTGACGAGGCTGTTGCGCTTCTCAGAGAGCATAATCCTGATGCCGTTATAGTTACCACGCCTTGGGCTCAGCTGGACGGTAAGGATATATTGAGAGCTCTTGAGAGAAAGGATACCCTCGAAGACTTCACAGAAGGGGTTGAAGAGGAACATCACCATAATCACGGGCATCACCACCACGATCACGATGAGGATTGCGATTGCGGCTGCCACGGGCATCACCACCACGATCACGATGAGGATTGCGATTGCGGCTGCCACGGGCATCACCACCACGACCACGATGAGGATTGCGATTGCGGCTGCCACGAGCATCACCACCACGACCACGATGAGGATTGCGATTGCGGCTGTCACGGGCATCATCACCATCACCACGCTGACGAGGTGTTCACGAGCTTCGGCGCAGAGACTACGAAGAAGTTTACACCCGAGCGTATTACCGAGATTCTTGAGACGTTTGCCGAGGATGACTCTTACGGTATGATACTCAGAGCTAAGGGTATTGTTGCCGCAGAGGACGGCAGATGGATACACTTCGACTACGTGCCCGATGAGCCTAACGTGCGCTTCGGACAGGCGGGTGTTATCGGCAGACTCTGCGTTATCGGTGCAAAAATGGATAAAGAAAAGATCAAGGAGCTCTTTGGAGTATAATGGAAATTGCCGTTTATCTGTTCACAGGATTTCTCGAAGCCGGAAAAACGAAGTTTATTGCGGAAACACTCCGTGACCCTAACTTTAACGACGGTGAGAAGCAGTATCTCGTCATTCAGTGTGAGGAAGGCGAGGAAGAGCTTTACCCCGACGAGTACGGAGAGAATATTCACTTTGCATCATTTGACGATGTGCAGGATATAACTCCCGACAGACTATCTGCCCTTCAGAAGAGGGCAGGGGCTGAGATAGTAATCATTGAGTACAACGGTATGTGGACCATAGATAGGTTCTATAACGCATTGCCCGACGGCTGGATGGTTTATCAAGAGGTTCTTGTTGTGGACAGCACCACAATAAACGCCTATAATCTCAATATGCGTCAGCTCGTCGTCGATAAGCTTACCAGCTGTGAGATGGTTGTATTTAACAGAGTTAAGCCGGAGTATGACAAGGAGACTATGCATAAGCTTGTCAGAGGTGTGTCAAGAAATGCTAATATATGCTACGAGGATATGGACGGCGAGATTGAGTTTGATACAATCGTTGACCCGTTGCCATTTGATATCGACGCTCCCGTTGTAAGCATAGAAGACAAGGATTTCGCTCTGTTCTATAGGGATATGACAGAGGAGTTCGCTAAGTATAAGGGCAAGAGAGTCAGATTCAAAGGCATTGTGGCTCTTGACCCGAGCCTTCCGAAGAGCGATTATGCCATAGGCAGGCATATTATGACCTGTTGTGAGGCTGATATCGCTTACAGAGGCGTTGTAGCATCCGGAATGGGAAAGATGAAGCTTAAGACCAGAGACTGGGTTGTAGTCGAGGGTGTGCTCGACGAAAGATATTCTCCTCTTTACAGGAGCGAGGGGCCTGTTCTCAAGGTTGAAAAGATTGAGAGGGCGGAAAAGCCCGAGCAGGAAGTGGCGACCTTTTATTAATTTTAAAGAAAGGCATTCGTAAAATGAAGACTAAGAATACCGTGTTCCCGATATCTATGTACCGCGTTTCGGGTGAGGGTAGAATTATAAATACCCGCAAGAGCAACGGTAAAATGGAGATAGTTGAGGTTGTGCAGGGAGAAGTAAAGGCAGAGATAGGCACAGAGTTTGTAGAAGCATCCGCCGGCGACTTTCTTTGCATCCCCCCCGAGCTTATGTTCCGCATAGACTCGGAGTCGGGTAAGGCCGTTGTCAGAGGGATCATCTTCGACGTATCTATACTCGAGGATAATATGGAGAACTTTGACGCAGAGGTATTCTATATGTTCTACCTACAGGCAAGAAATAAGATAACCGTCTTCTCAGAAGGGCATCCCGTGCACGGCACTCTTAAGGTTCTTATGCAGAATTCCTGCGACGAGTACAGTGATAAAGAGGTCTGCTATAAGTTGCCTATAAGAGCGAACGTATATCTTATGATGACGGCGCTGCTGAGATTTTATTGCGGCTCTAAGGACGAGCTTGACAGAATGGTTTATCACAACGTACTGCGCCTTCGTCCTGTGGTTGAGTATATCAGTGAGCATTTTAAGGAGAAAATTTATATTGAAAAGCTCGCTGATATGATTAACGTCTCGGCTGACTATTTTACAAAGATGTTCAAGGACAGCATAGGGAAGACCCCAATAGATTACATAAACGGTCTGCGTGTTAATTACGCCATAGAGCTGCTTACGACCGGGGATATGTCTATGGCAGAAATAGCCGAGGATATCGGCTTCTGCAACCCCAATTATTTCCACAAAATATTTAAGCAATATATGGTTACAAGTCCTTTGGCGTACAGAAAGAGTACAAAATAAACTGCTTATATAAAAAACGATGGGCGTTAGCGTGATAGTCCAAGAGGAGTATCACGCAGTTAAATCCGTCTTCGACGGATGAAATCCACCTGCGATGGGTGAAGTCGCTTTGCAATGAAATCCTGCTTCGCAGGGTAGCGAAGCGGCGTGAGCGTGTTGGAAAACAACTAGGTGTTTGTTTTCTCGCAAGTCTGACCGAGCCGCAGCTAGAAGTATATAGACGGATTTGATTTCATCCGAGGTGGTTACCTTGAATTTCATCTGAACGAAGTGAATATTTCATAGTACCCTGCTACAATTTCATTAAAAGCAAGAAAAAAGGACAGAGAGTGTAAAAACATTCTCTGTCTTTTTCCTGTTGGTGGGTGCTATTTCCTGTTGGATTTAAAAACCGTCCTTTAGAGTACAGTCCATATGCCCATACTTTTATTTCTCGTTTAGAACATCACCCGTTATGCCGTCGGGAGCTTTTGTTTTCTTATTGTTTAGTCCTCGAGAAGGAGAGTTTTTGATACTATTGTCAGCTCTTCCGTGCCGTTTACAAAGCCATCTGTTACGATAACCTTCTCGATGTCGCTTCGAGAGGGAAGCTCATACATCGGCTTCATCATCAGATTCTCGACAATAGAGCGCAGACCTCTTGCGCCTGTCTCTCTTTTTATAGCCAGACGTGCGATTGCCCTGAACGCCTCGTCCTCAAACTCTAACTCAATTCCGTCCATACGGAAGAGCTTTCTGTATTGCTTGAACAGTGCGTTTTTCGGCTCCTTGAGAATCTTTACGAGGGCATCCTCATCGAGGTTTGTAAGTGAAACGATAACAGGGAGTCTGCCTACGAGCTCGGGTATAAGACCGTATTTAACTATGTCGTGCGCTTCTACGTCCTTGTATACGCCCCTGGCTATTTTTTCCTTGGCGGTTTGCTTTTCTGTACCAAAGCCAATCTGAGCCGCACCCTTCCTGTTCTCGATTATCTTCTCGATTCCGTCGAATGCTCCGCCGCAGATAAACAGAATGTTCTTTGTGTTTATCTGTATAAATTCCTGGTTCGGATGCTTTCTTCCGCCCTGAGGAGGCACGTTGGCAACAGTGCCCTCAAGAATTTTGAGCAGAGCCTGCTGAACGCCTTCACCCGATACGTCTCTCGTGATTGAGCGATTCTCGCCTTTTCTCGATATCTTATCTATCTCGTCAATGTATATGATGCCTCTTTCAGCACGCTTTACGTCAAAGTCCGCCGCTTGTATAAGCCTTAAGAGTATGTTTTCTACGTCCTCTCCGACGTATCCCGCTTCGGTGAGCGTTGTTGCGTCGGCTATAGCGAACGGAACCTTAAAGCTATGCGCCAGCGTCTGCGCAAGATAGGTTTTACCGACACCTGTCGGTCCTAATAAGAGGACGTTCGACTTCTGTATCTCGACGTCGTCATCGTCACCGGATTCTACGAGCTTCTCTCTTTTTTCATCGAGAGTGAGAATACGCTTATAGTGGTTATATACCGATACCGCAAGGGCGAGCTTTGCTTCATCCTGTCCGATTACGTGCTCGTCGAGCATCTTCTTGATGTCGCAGGGGCGGGGCAGGGTCTTGAGATCGAGCTCGGTAGCGCTGCTTTGTGCGTCGCTGTTTTCTTCATCGCTTAACCCGAGGTGGGTATCGATGAATTCATAGCAGATTTCTATACAGCTCTCGCAAATAAAGCTGTCGCCTTTTTGCGAAGGGATAAGAACGCTGACTTCTTTTTCGCTTCTACCGCAAAAAGAACAACGGCGCTCGTTATTTGGGGTCTGTGACATTATCAGATTTCCTTCTTGGTAATAACTTTATCGATAATTCCGTATTCTACAGCCTGCTCGGGGGTGAGGAAGTTGTCTCTCTCGGTATCTCTTTCAATAACCTCGATAGGCTTACCGGTGTGCTCGGAGAGAAGCCTATTGAGTCTTTCGCGTGTTCTGAGCAGGTGATCGGTATGAATTTTAACGTCGGTAGCCTGACCGCTTGCTCCGCCTAAGGGTTGATGAATCATAATCTCCGAGTTGGGAAGAGCCATTCTCTTACCCTTAGTGCCGCTGCTGAGCAGGAATGCGCCCATCGAAGCGCAGCTTCCCATACAAATTGTGCACACGTCGCACTTGATGTAATTCATAGTATCATAGATAGAAAGACCTGCAGAAACAGATCCACCGGGGCTGTTGATGTAGAAGTATATATCCTTATCGGGATCCTGTGCCTCGAGGAAGAGCATCTGAGCAACGACAAGAGATGCGGTCTGGTCGGTAACCGTGTCGGTCAGAAGAATAATTCTGTCGTTTAAAAGCCTGGAGTAAATGTCGTACGCACGCTCACCGTGAGGGGTCTGTTCAATTACGTTTGGAACTAATGGCATTTTATTAAGCCTCCTTTAATTATTTAAAAAATTTAACCGATAATCAATTGAAAGCGACCATCGGTTAAACTGATTTTTATAAATTACTTAACCTTAGCGTTTTCCTTTACAAGAGCCAATGCCTTTGAAGTAAGAAGGTCAGCCTTGATATCATCAGCGGCGATCATCTTCTTAACCTCAGCAAGATCAACCTGGTAAACGCCTGCAATCTTCTCGAACTCTGCGTCGATCTCCTCAGCGGAAACCTCAAGAGCCTCAAGCTTTGCAATCTCCTCAAGAGCCAGACGCATCTTTACGTGCTTTTCAGCCTGGGGTCTGAACTGCTCTCTGAGATTGTCGAGAGTCATACCGGTATACTTCATATAGGTAGCGAGGTCGAGTCCGCTCTGGCGGAGTCTTGTATCGTAGTCACGAAGATAGTTTTCTGTCTCCATAGCGAACATAGGCTCGGGAATCTCCGCTACAAGAAGCTCGATGAGCTTATCTGCTACAGCATTCTCAAACTCACGCTCTGCTGCGCTTTCGTTTCTCTTTTCAATTGTAGACTTCAAGTCAGCCTTATATTCATCGAGAGTATCAAATTCGGAAACATCCTTAGCGAACTCGTCGTCAGCAACGGGAAGCTGCTTGAGAGACTTCAGTGTGCAGGAGAATACCGCAGGCTTGCCAGCAAGCTCCTTAGCGTGGTAGTCCTCGGGGAAGGTAACCTCAACGTCGAAGGACTCACCGAGCTTGTGTCCTACGATCTGGCTCTCAAATCCGGGGATGAAGCTGCCCGAACCGAGCTTAAGCTCGTGATCGGAGCCCTTGCCACCGTCAAATGCAACGCCGTCAATCTTGCCCTCGAAGTCGATAGAAACAGTATCTCCGTCCTTAACGGCATCCTCTGCCTCGGTAACGAATCTTGCGTTTCTGTCGAGAACCTTGTCCAGCTCGGCCGCAACGTCCTCGTCGGTTACGGGAGCGACGTTCTTTTCAGCCTCGATGCCCTTGTAGCCCTCAATCTTTACCTCAGGCTTAACAAAGCCCTCTGCCTTGAGCACGATATCGCCCTCAGCGCTTACGAGATCAAACTTGGGGTTGCCTACGATATCGTAGCCCGCCTCTTTTACTGCCGCCTCAAATGCGTCGGGAATACAATCGTTGATCGCATCCTCAAAGAATACGTCCTTGCCGTACATCTTCTTGATGATCTGCATGGGCGCCTTTCCTTTTCTGAAGCCGGGTACATTTATAGACTTCACGTTTTTCTTATATGCCTTCAGCTCTGCTGCAGCATATACATCCTTGTCTACAGAGAACTCGATCACATAGCCGGACTTCTCTGTAAGCTCCTTTTTGATAAGGCTCATTGCTTTTCCTCCGAAAATACATTTATATTTTATAATTCATTTTTTTAAAACCATTTAATTTTACAACATTGATGCAGGTTTGTCAATAGATTTTCACTTTTTTGTGGTTTTTAGCTTGATTTTTAACCGTTTTGGCCTATTTGTCAGATAAAACAGGGCGAAACGAACAACAAAAGCCGTTTTTACAATTTAAAGATATGCTTTGGGGTGAATCCGAGATAATCGGCTGAAACGAGCCTCATCTCTATCCCCCTGTGATTGAAGACCTCTGGCAGAGTATAGTTCCCGTGTATATGACCGAAGTACACTCTCTTTACACCGTATTCGAGCATAATTTCTATGAGCTTTCCGGATTCCTTCCCGTTCCAGAAGGGTGGGAAGTGCATAAAGGAGATAATTTCTCCCCCGGTCTCTTCCTTTAGATTGCTAGCTTCCTTGAGACTTATCTCAAGCCTCTGCGCCTCTCTTAGCGTGAGCTTTTCAAAATCCGAGTTGCCCGGTATACCCCTTGCATCCTCGTCGTGATACCAGCCTCTTGTGCCCGCCACAATAAAGTCCTCTACGGCAAAAGCGTTGTTGAAAAGGAATGATATAGAAGAGATATCTTCCTTTAAGAAAAGCTCGTTGTGCTTTTTCATAGTCGTCCACCAGAAGTCGTGATTTCCTTTTCCGAGAATCTTGCGTCCGGGAAGAGAATCGATGAACTTAAGGTCGGAGACCGATTCGCAAAGAGACAACGCCCAGGAGATGTCGCCGGGTATTATTACGGTGTCATCATTCGTTATTAGCTTTTCCCAATTTGATTTTAACCTTTCCATATAGTTATCCCATCTTCGTCCGAACACCTCCATTGATTTATTGGTAGAGGCAAGAGTCGATAGGTGAAGATCCGAAATGGTAAATAATGACATCCTTTTGCCTCCTTTCTGAATAAATGTTCTGACTTTGGAAAAGGATAATATAGGGCAAAAAGCCCGAAATAACGCAGATATAATTCTGCAAGAAGAGGTGTTTTATGGATAACTGTAAGAAAAACTGTCAGGGAATGTCACAGGATGTCATCAAGGGCATCAAGTGCGATGTAAAGAACTGCGCCTATCATATGGGAGACCATCAGTGCTGTGCAGGGCATATCTACGTCGGACCTTGCGAGGCTAATTGCTCGGCTAACACTTCCTGCGTAACCTTCAAGCCGAAGGAGTGCTAATTTTTCGCAAACTCTCTGACAGCCTCGTCCATATCTTCCTTTGAAATACTGCTTCCGTGGCGGATTTTCTTGTTGGTTAGATTTGCCAGAGGAATGGGGATTTCTACTCCCGTAAGCTCGCTGAGCGCATCGAGAGCCTCAACTCCGTCTATATTATCGACACCGGTTATTGCGCCGTATACGTCCTTAGCAAACTTATATGCCGATGCGGTGGAGACAACAAGAAGTATACCATTCACCTCATTCTCATCTCTGTATTCGCAGGCTGAGTGAACAGCTACTGCGGTATGGGTGTCAATGAGGTGTTTTTTGTTTTCGAATACGTCCTTTACAGTCTTTTTGGTCCCTTCCTCATCGGTATAATATCCCGAGAAAACAGATTTGATAAGCTCAAGGTCGCCTTTTTCAAGAGCATACCTTCCGTTTGACGCAAGCTCCTTCATATATTCTCTTGTCTTGTAAGGACCGAGCGTTATATACAAGAGTCTCTCGAGATTAGAGGAGATGAGTATATCCATCGAGGGCGATACGGTTGTAAAGAAGGGTCTGTTCCGGTCGTATGTTCCTGTTTTGAAAAAGTCAGTAAGAACGTTATTTGAGTTTGAGGCGCAGATCAGTCGACCGACGGGCAGCCCCATTTTCTTTGCTATGTAGCACCCGAATATGTTTCCGAAATTGCCGGTAGGTACACATACGTCTATCGGGTCGCCGAAACGAATCCTGCCGTCCTTAACGAGATCGCAGTACGCAGAAACGTAGTATACGATCTGAGGTACGAGTCTGCCCCAGTTTATAGAATTGGCGCTTGAGAGAAATACGCCGAGCTCGTCGAGCTCCTTCGCCATTTTCGGGTCTCCGAATATGCGCTTCACGCCGTTCTGCGCATCGTCAAAATTGCCTTCGATTCCGACTACTGAGAGATTATCGCCTTCCTGCGTCTGCATCTGCAATTTCTGCACTCTGCTGACCCCGTCGGTAGGGTAGAACACCTTTACCGCTGTGCCGGGTACGTCGCGATAGCCTTCAAGTGCGGCCTTTCCCGTATCTCCAGACGTTGCGACAAGTATCAGCGCCTTACGTGTCTCATTGCACTTTCTGAGCGCTCTTACAAAGAGCCTCGGCATCAGCTGCAGAGCCATATCCTTGAAGGCGGACGTAGGGCCGTGCCAGAGCTCTAGCATAGCGGTCTTTTCGTCGAGGTAGGAAACAGGGGCGGGGTTAGCGCCGAATTTACTCTCAGAGTATGCTCCCTCTACGTCTTCGGTGAGCTCATCTGTTGTATAGTCCGTCAGGTACAGAGAGAGGATTTTGACCGCTCTTTCGGTGTAGCTCATTTCGATCAATGATTCGAAGAAGCCATTTCCCGGAGAGGGGATAGTTTCGGGCATATAAAGACCGCCGTCACCGGCAAGCCCCGTCTTAATCGCATATGCGCTTGTTACACCATCTTTGTCGGTGCTTCTTGTGCTGACGTATTTCATTTCAGTGGTTTTCCTTTCTTGGTGCAAGGCATACGATGCCTTATTGGTTTGTGGATTTTTCGGCAAAGAAAAAATTCTATCTCCTTTTGTGAGCCGTATTATAGTTGAAAGAGCCTAGCAGATGCTTTATCTCCTTGACGGTGGGTTTCCCCTTTACCTTCTCGGTGTAGACCTCGATCACGTCGAATCGCTTCGGACGTTCAAGATAGAAGGCAGGGTGCCTTTTTGCCGCAGAAATTATAGCTCTTTGCTTTTCGGGAGTAACGCTTGAAGCCGGACGTGGCTCATATGCCAATGGATTCGGTACAGTCCTTGTTTTGACCTCAATGAAAGCAACGCATTCCCTTGACATAGCAACGATGTCGATTTCATTCCCGTTTGCTACAAAGTTCTTGTCGAGGATTCTATATCCGTTCCTTTTCAAAAACTTTACCGCTGCGCACTCCCCGAAATTACCGAGAATACGCTTTTGGGTCAGTACTTTCAAAATGTTCATTCTTAATTTCCGTCTTTATCGAGAAATTTTAAAAAGGTTTTTCTATGTATCGGAGACGGTCCGTAATTTCTTACGGCGTCCATATGCTCTTTGGTGGGGTAGCCCTTGTGCTTTGCTATACCGTATACAGGATACAGCTTGTCAAACTCGGCACAGCCTCTGTCACGGTGCACCTTAGCCAGAATTGATGCTGCGGCGATAGAGCAGCTCTTTGCGTCGCCCTTGACCACAGTCTCGGTCGGAATGGTAAAGCCTCTTGAGCAGTTGCCGTCGATAAGCGCAAAGTCTGCCTTGATCTGAAGGCCCTCGACAGCTCTCCTCATTGCGAGCATAGAGGCGTTGAGTATATTTATTTCATCAATTTCTTCGGGACTTGCTTCTGCAATACAGTAGGCGAGAGCGAGCTCTGTAATCTTATCGTAGAGAAGCTCTCTCTTTTTTTCACTGAGCTTTTTCGAGTCGTTCAGCCCCTCAATAACGAGGTTTCTCGGCAGTATTACCGCAGCGGCAACGACAGGGCCGAGAAGAGGACCTCTGCCAGCTTCGTCACAGCCGCATACTGCCGTCGCTCCTTCGGCATAGTGCTTCTCTTCATATTCGTAGTTTGGCATACTTAAGGCATCTCCAAAGTAATTCTTCCGATAGTAGCGCTTCTGAATTCCTCGAGAAGCATATCGGCGCACCTCTTCGAGTTGATTTCTCCGCCCGAGATCAGAAGCCCTCGTTTTCTGCCTACGAGCATAAATAAATCATAGCAGTCGAGGCCCTCGGCTTCCTCGGGGGTGATTTTATATCTTTTCATAAACTCCTCGGGTGCGACCTTCATAAGCCTTGCGCACAGGAGCATTGCGATTTCTTCAGTGTCGAGTATCTGATCCTTGATAGCTCCGGTCATAGCCAGGTTTTCGCCGACCTCAGAGCTTTCGAACTTCGGCCAGAGTATGCCGGGCATATCGAGCAGATCCAGCCCTACCTCGGTCGGTATCCACTGTTTTGTCAGTGTTACTCCGGGCCTGTTTTCTACCTTAGCCTTCTTTCCGCCGGCGAGTCTGTTTATCAGAGAGGATTTTCCTACGTTCGGTATACCTACGATCATAGCCTTGAGCTTGCGTGAGGACATACCCTTATCCTTATATCTTTCTAGCTTGTCCGTCATAATAGTTCTTACCGCATCGGCAAGAGCGTCGATTCCCATCCCGGTCACAGAGTCAAAAAGCAGGGCGGTATAGCCTTTCTTTTTGTAATATTCACACCATTTGCGGCTTGCATCGGGATTTGCCAGGGTGGCCTTGGTCAAGAGTATTATCTTTGGCTTATCTCCGATAAGCGCCGATATCTCCGGGTTTTTCGAGCTCTTTGGTATTCTTGCGTCGAGAAGCTCAAGGACAAGGTCCACAGAGCCGAGGCTTTCCTTCATCATACGGAGAGTCTTCGCCATATGCCCGGGGAACCACTGTATTGGGTTTGTAGCCATATTAACTTCCTTTTTGCTTATTTTTCCTGCTTTCCAAAAGGATAGACCTTCAGAACGACCTTGCCGAGAACCGACTCTTCCTTTATTGTACCTATCGCTCTCGAGTCAGTAGATGCGTTTCTGTGATCTCCCATTACGAAGAGCTCACCCATAGGCACCTCTAACTGATAATAATCGGGTCCGTACTCTAACGTGGGGTTGTCAAGATGTGGGTAGATATTCACGGTGTCGTACTGATATAGCAGGGGATAATCGATTCTTAAGTATTCGCTTTCGTCAAGCGGTTGCCCGTTTACGTAAATCGTAGTTCGTGATATTCTTATAATATCGCCGCCGACTGCGATAACTCGCTTTACTATCGGCTTTTTTAACTCGGTAGAATAGTCCTCGAGAACGATTATATCGCCCCTTTTCGGCGTATATAAAAAATCGGATATTAATAGCACGTCGCCGTTTTCAAGAGTGTTTTGCATAGAGTCACCGTCGACAATCGAAGGCCTGATAATGAACGAGGTAATCAAAAGCACTGCGACGAGTGTGAAAACAAACAGCTCGACGAAATCAAATACAGAGTTTAAGAATGCCGTGCGCTTTGCCGTCATACCACCGTCGGCGAGCTCGTCGTCGGATATTGGTGGCGGGGGGCTGACACCCTTCGGAGGGATGTAAGCGCCTATCTCATCCTCGGATACGGTCGATAGGGAATAGCCTTCGGGAGTACTGAAATCCGTATCGGCAGGAGCGTCGCCTTCGGCCTCGGTATCATTCGATTCATCTGCTTTTTCACCGTCGAGACTTTCAGCTTCCTCTATATCCTCTTTGTTACCGGTTTCCACATTGTTATCGACGTCCTCGGCTGTCAGCACAGCTTCTTCGGAAACGTATTCGTCGATATTTTTTTCATCGGACTGCATAGGGCACCTCCTTTGCGGTTATCTATAATATTCTACCATATTTTTACCGTTAATACAATACTGTATTTTAAATATTTTCGCAAAAAGAACTGCAACAACCGAGGAACTTATTTAAAAAAATATTTTTTCGTAAACTATTGATTTTTAGAAACGTTTGTGTTATAATGATACCAACTGTGCGTATGCCCGAAAGGGTGTGCATCGGTGTAATATCAGAACAGTCCTCTGCATCGCTCTGCACGAATGTTCGTAGTTTTAGGAGGGCCAAAATGGAAAAGATCCAGGCTTTTGTTAGTGAGCAGCTTAAAACTGAGATTCCTCAGTTTGGCATTGGTGACGGTGTAAAGGTTTACATCCGTATCACCGAGGGTGAGAAGGAGAGAACTCAGCTCTTCGAGGGTACCGTTATCGCTAAGCACGGTGGCGGAATTTCTGAGACCTTTACCGTTAGACGTGTTTCTTACGGTGTAGGCGTAGAGAAGACTTTCCCCATTCATTCTCCCAACGTTGAGAAGATTGTAGTATTCCGCGAGGCTAAGGTTCGTCGTGCGAAGCTCTACTATCTCAGAGACAGAGTCGGTAAAGCGGCTAAGGTTAAGGAGAAAGTATAAATCCTTACTTAAAATAAAGGAGCTGCGAGTTGCAGCTCCTTTATTTTTATTCTCTCGCTTTTTTTGATAGAAGGCGTTTTTACGCCATATTATCGCTGAGCTTCTTTCCACCGAGTATGTGGAAGTGCAGGTGCTTTACAGATTGGCATCCGTCTTCACCCACGTTGGATACTACTCGGTAGCCGTTTTCGAGTCCGAGCGTCTTCGCTATCTCGGGTATTTTAGCGATTATATGAGCGACGGTTGAGGCATTTTCCGAGCTCACGCTGTCGATAGAGGGGATGTGCTCCTTTGGAATTACGAGACAGTGCACCGGAGCCTGCGGATTTATGTCGTGGAAGGCAAGGCACACGTCGTCCTCGTAAGCTATTTTAGAAGGAATTTCTTTTTTTGAAATCAAGCAGAAGATACAGTCCATAACAAACCTCGTTTTTGTTTTTATTCTACCACAAAGCAGAGTGGAATTCAAGAGAAAAATTAAGATAGGAGCCGTTATGAGTGATATAGAATATACACTTCCGCCATATTCCTTGGAATTTGACCTTTGGGATGAGATAAAGCAAGCAGATAAGCCCATTGTTGTTTACGGTATGGGTAACGGCGCAGATAAGCTCTGCGACAGACTTGAGAGTCTCGGGGTTAAGGTTGTGGATTTTTTTGCATCGGACGGATTTGTTCGTGGGCATTCATTCAGAGGAGTTAGGGTTAAGAGCTTTTCGGAAATTAAGGAGCTTTATCCGGATTTTCTCATACTTCTTTCCTTCGGAAGCACACGGGAAGAGGTGATAGCTCTTATAGATGAGCTTGACTCGTCGTACGATTTGCGCATTCCGGATATGCCTATAGCCGGAATGGATGAATACTTCGATAAGGATTTCTACAATATAAATTATAATAGCATAGCTTCGGCATACGAGTCGCTTAGCGACGTCGAGTCGAAAAATTGCTTTGCCTCGATCGTAAGATTTAGGCTTTTCGGCAGACTTTCGGATTTGCTCGCTTGCTCCTTCGGTAAGCTTGAGAAATATTCCTTATTTAAGGGTTTTGAAGTTTCACGTATCCTAGACCTCGGCGCTTATAGCGGCGATACTGTCGCAGAGTTTATAGGAGTATTCGACAGCGTACGTGAGATCGTTGCGGTTGAACCGGATAAAAAGACGTATAAACGCCTTTTGAAAAATATCGAGGGTATTGAGTGCGCTAATGTCAGAGCAATTAATGCCGCTGTATACAGCTTCTCCGGAGAGGGTGAAATACTTTCGAGCGGAAACAGAAACTCTACTGTGACAGCTACCGCATCATATGAGCACAGCGTCGGGCTCGTCCCGTTCGTTACGGTTGACAGCCTTGATTTTACGCCCGATTACATAAAGATGGACGTCGAGGGCGCAGAATACGATGCGCTCGTCGGTGCTGAGAGAACGATAAAGAAATATGCGCCGATACTTCTTGTATCGGTGTACCATAGGAGCAGGGATATATTCTTTATCACGAACTATTTGAAAGAAAAATATCCTTTTTATAAGATTTATATGAGAAGGACACGCTCAGTGCCTGCTTGGGAAATAGAATTGATTCTGATACCCGAGCCGTGATTTTTTCATTTCGGAACGGTGGGATTTTTTAGCACTACTTGAAAAGCGTTTAAAAGTATATTATAATCATTTCAGAAAACAGTTTAAAAGAAGGAGTAAAGACGTATGAAAAGACCCGAACTTTTGTCTCCTGCGGGTAATATGGAAAAGATGAAATCGGCGATTCTGTACGGCGCTGATGCGGTGTACTTGTCAGGCAATGCTTTTGGAATGCGTGCAGCAGCGGACAATTTCACCCTTGATGAGCTTAGAGAAGCCGTTAAGTACGCACACGCAAGAGGCGTGAGGGTTTATTTGACCGTCAACACTATGCCTAGGGAGTATGAATATCCGACGCTTACAGAGTACCTTACCGATCTTGGTGACGTAGGGGTCGATGCTTTGATTATCGGCGATATCGGCGTCTTTATGCTTGCCAGGCGTATCCTACCTTCTGTAGAGCTGCACGTATCAACTCAGGCTAATGCGGTCAGCGCCGAGGATTGTCTTGCTTGGTATTCTCTCGGCGCAAAGCGAATTGTGCTGGCAAGAGAGCTCACTCTCGCAGAAATAAAGGCGATAAGAGCGAGAATCCCTGATGATGTTGAGTTAGAGTGCTTTATACACGGCTCGATGTGCATATCATACAGCGGCAGATGCCTTCTCTCCGGTCACATTACCTCAAGGGATGCAAACAGAGGTATGTGCGCTCAGCCTTGCAGATGGAATTACACTATCAGAGGCTATGAAATAGCGGAAGAGAAGCGACCTGACTCGAGAATGCCGATAGAAGAGGTAAACGGCGAGACCTTTATTATGGCAAGCCGAGATACCTGTATGATAGAGCATATTCCCGAGCTTATCGAGGCGGGTATAAGTTCCTTTAAGATAGAGGGAAGGATGAAGTCCGCATACTATACCGCAGTGGTTACAAACACTTACAGAATGGCGATAGATTCCTACCTTTCGGGCAACTATGTCTATAACCCCGAGTGGTACGGCGAGCTTGAGAGCGTCAGCCACCGTGATTACCACACAGGCTACTACTTCGACGACTCGCATGTTGATGCGAACCTTTCGAGGACTCAAGGCTATATAAAGGATAAGGCATACCTCGCTATGGTACTCGAATATGATGAAGAGCAGGGGCTAGCCTTGCTCGTGCAGAGAAATAAGATGTCGGTAGGCGACTCGGCAAGTCTTCTTACTCCGGGAGAGGTCGGCAAATCCTTCACGGTAGAAGAGCTTTACGATGAGAGGATGAATCCTATTACCGCAACGCCGCATCCTTATATGAGGTTTTATATGAAATCTCCCTTTGCCTTGAAAGAGGGGGATATTGTGAGGGCAGAATGATGATTGATAAGGTTATAGAAATACTTAAGGTTATATTTCTCGGAATCGTAGAGGGTATCACGGAGTGGCTTCCCGTAAGCTCAACGGGACATATGATTCTGGTTGACGAGTTCCTCTCGCTAAACCAGAGCGAGGCATTCAAGGAGATGTTCTTCGTCGTAATTCAGCTTGGCGCCATTCTCGCTGTGCCGGTTATATTCTGGAACAAGCTTTATCCCTTCGCTAAAGGGAACTCGAAGGAAGAGCGAGGGAGAATTCTCGGCCTGTGGGGTAAGGTTATTGTAGGTGTTATTCCCGCCGCAATTCTGGGATTCTTATTCGATGACCTTCTTGATAAATACCTCTATAATTTCCCGACCGTGGCTATTGCGCTTCTCGTATACGGAGTAGCTTTTATTGTTGTTGAGAAGATAAACAAGGGCAGAAAGTATAGAATAGAGAGTGTTTATGATATCGGCTATAAGGATGCGCTTGTGATAGGCGCATTTCAGGTGCTTTCTTTGGTTCCCGGCACGTCTCGCTCGGGCAGTACTATTCTCGGCGGTATGCTCACAGGCGTATCGAGGACAGCATCGGCTGAATTCTCTTTCTTTATGGCAATTCCCGTTATGCTCGGAGCTTCCTTCTTAAAGCTGGTGAAACTGCTGCTTGACGGCTTTGTATTTATGCCTTTCCAAGTTGTAGTTCTTTTTGTAGGTATCGCTGTCTCCTACGTTGTTTCGTATCTTGTTATCGAGTTTCTTATGAACTTTGTAAAGCGTCACAGCTTCTCCGTTTTTGGAGTATACAGAATTATTCTCGGAGCAGTTCTTATCGGTTACTACGTCTTTACGTTGCTTGGTAAGGTGTAATGAAAATTCTAGTTTTAGGTTATAGCGGCTCGGGTAAGTCGACTCTTGCAAAGGCGATTTCAAAAAAGTGGGGAATACCCACCCTTCACCTCGATTCGGTCCACCACCTGCCCGGCTGGCAGGAGCGCACCAGGGAGAGCGAGAATGAGATTGTTTCCGCTTTTCTCGAAGAGAATAGCTCCTGGGTCATTGACGGCAACTATTCCAAGGTCTGCTATAAGCAGAGGCTCGACGAGGCTGATGAAATTATTCTTTTGCTTTTAGGGCGCTTTACCTGCTTTTTCAGAGCATACAGGCGATTTAAAAATTACAGAGGTGTAACCCGTCCCGATATGGCAGATGGGTGCGATGAGAAATTCGATAGAGAATTTATTACTTGGCTTCTTTTTGGTGGCAGGACTAAGGAGCGCAGACGTAAGCTTGAGTCCGTAATAACTGACTATCCCGGAAAGGTTACTGTTGTACGCACTGTTCGTCAGCTGAAAAAGCTTTATGCAAACCTCGGGATTAAATAGAGTATTTTTGGCTTTTTTAAAATTGTTTTAAGGCTGTTTTTTTAAAATCATTCTATAAAACTTATGGCAGGGCTCATAAATCGGGGCAGACTTTTGCAACAGAGCCGGCGCTCCTTGTTTTTAGTTCGTCGGAGAATTTTACCGAGAGCGCTTTTTTATTCTTGGTATATGTCTGGCAGACTTTGGACAGTCGTCTGAAAATAGAAAAAACGGTGGATTTTCCACCGTTTTTTCTTTAAAGCAGCTTTATCTTTCCTCACGGAAATAGGGCAGACCCAGGCTTGCCGGGGGCTGGCTGTCTCGTCTGTTACGCACGCTTGTAAACACAAGAACAAAAATGGTAACAACGTAGGGTAGCACCTTGAACAGCTCCTGCGAGGAACGTGACAAATCGGGAATAAAGAGATAAATAATATACAAGCCGCCGAATAAGAATGAGCCGAGTATTCCAAGGTCGGGCTTCCATATTGTAAATATTACGATTGCGATAGCGAGCCATCCTCGGTCGCCAAATCCATCGTTTGACCATATACCCATATAGTCGACGACGTAGTAAAGACCGCCGAGACCGGCTATCATACCGCCGATGATGGTAGCTCCGTACTTGTATGCGGAAACGTTAATACCTGCGGCGTCTGCCGTAGCGGGATTTTCTCCAACCGCACGAAGGTGCAGACCGACTCTCGTACGCTTGAGCACGAGCGCCATAACAACGGCTAAAATTATACCCGTGTACACAAGGAAGCCATAGGATAAGAAGAGCTTGCCGAATACGCCCAGCTTGTCAGCGAAGGGAAGAGTGGTTGAGAAGACCTTGCTCACCTTGTTGATAGAAACGCCGGTAGAGCCGTCTGTGGAGAAGTGCGCAAGATATCCGCCGAAGAAGTTGCCGGCACCGACACCGAACGTGGTGAGCGCAAGACCGGTAACGTTCTGATTCGCTCTGAGCGTGATGGTAAGGAAGCAGTAAAGCAAGGACATAAGAGCCGAGCCTATGAGAGCGCATATGAGCGGAAGGAATATCGAGATGAAGGCGTTCGGAACGTCGTTAGGACCGAGCGTTCTCTCGTAAAGGAATGCGCCGATAACGCCCGAGATACCACCCATATACATTATACCGGGTATACCGAGATTTAGGTTTCCCGACTTCTCGGTCAGCGTTTCGCCCATCGAGCCGTATAGAAGAGGAGTGCCCTGAATTATAGCACGCTGAAGAAATGCAATAAAATTCATATTACTTTACCTCCCCGTGTTTTGCGTGGAATTTAATCTGATATCTTAAGAAGAACTCCGAGCCTATGATGAAGAACAGGACGATTCCAGTAAGAATATCTGCATACGAGCCGTTGAGAGAGCCGGAAAATTTGCTGATTACCTCGCTCGCACCGGACTGTAGGAAGACTATCAGGAAAGAAGTCAGAATCATATATACGGGATTGAATTTAGCAAGCCAGGTGACCATAATTGCTGTGAATCCCTGACCGCCTGCGGTATTTGTGGTTATTGTGTGGTCGGTACCGCCTACGAGCAACAGACCGGCAACTCCGCAGACAGCGCCCGATATAGCCATAGTACGTATAACTACCTTTTTAACGTCTATACCGATATATCTTGCTGTATTTTCACTCTGTCCCACGACGTCGATTTCATATCCGTGCTTCGTATACTTGAGGTATATAAACATACCTATCGTCAGTAAAACGACGATGATAATATTGAGTATATAGTGCTGGCCGAAGAGCTTGGGGAATCTACCCGAGGTTATAACACCGATGTGACCCGAACCCTTAGGATTCTCCCAGATGGTGGAGAAGTATGCGATAAGCTGCATTGCAACGTAGTTCATCATAAGTGTGAAGAGCGTCTCGTTAGTGCCGAATTTAGCCTTAAATATAGCGGGTATAAGCGCCCAGATAGCGCCGGCGGCAATAGATGCCAGAGCCATTATGGGAATAAGTATGGGATCGGGAATGTCTCCGAGACATATCATACAAGCCGCACACGCAAGACCGCCGATAAGAACCTGTCCCTCGGCTCCGGTGTTCCAGAAGCGCATTTTAAATGCAGGCGCAAGGGCTAAGGATATACAGAGAAGTATAGCGAGCTTCTGCGCAAGGTTTAGAATTCTCTTCATAGTGCCGAAGGAGCCCTTGAGCATTAGTCCGATGAACTCAATGGGGTTGGAATCGACGAGCAGAAGGGTGATTACAGTACAAAGCGCAAATGCCGCAAGTATAGCCACAGCACGAATTATAACAGGAGTCCACTTGTCGTTTACGTCACGCTTTACAAGGTGGAATAAGGGCTCGTGAGGCTTTTTGCCCATATCTGTCTTTTTTGTATTTTCCATATCACACAGCCCTTTCTGTCTTAGTCATAAGAATACCGATTTCTTCTTTAGTAGCAGTTCTGCCGTCCACAATACCTGTTACTTTGCCCGAGCCGATAACGAGTATTCGGTCGCACAGCTCAAGCAGGACGTCGAGGTCCTCGCCGACGAAAATTACGGCAACGCCGCGCTTTTTCTGGTCATTCAAGAGATTGTAGATGGTATAAGACGAATTTATGTCAAGACCTCTTACAGGATACGCAGCCATAAGAACGGTGGGAGCGGATGCAATCTCTCGTCCGACAAGAACCTTCTGTACGTTTCCGCCGGAGAGACGTCTGACGGGAGTATTTGCATCAGGCGTTACGACCTCAAGCTTTGAGATAACGTCCTCGGCGAGCTCCTTAGAAGGCTCTCTGTCAAGGAAAAACGAACGACCTGCCGAGTAGCTTCTCAGCATCATATTGTCAATGATGTCCATATCCCCGACAAGACCCATACCGAGTCTGTCCTCCGGTACGAACGAAAGACGAACTCCGAGATCACGTATCTCGAGCGGTGTTTTATCACGCAGATTTACAGTCTCTCCGCTTTCGGGAGTAAGATAGGTAATATCTCCTTGCTCGATGTGCTGGAGTCCCGCAATAGCCTCGAGCAGCTCTCTCTGTCCGCTTCCTGCAATTCCCGCAATTCCGAGAATCTCACCAGAGCGAGCGGTGAAGGATACGTCATCAAGTAGCTTTATTCCGTCACGACTCATACAGTCGAGCCCCGAGATGACAAGTCTGTCCACGGGATTTTCGGGCTCGTCACGGTCTATGTTCAATTCGACCTTCTTACCGACCATCATTTCTGTAAGCTCGCTCTCAGTGGTTTCTGCTGTGACGACGGTGTCAATGTGCTCGCCCTTGCGGAGTATGGCTACACGGTCGGATATCGAGAGCACCTCGTGGAGTTTATGAGTGATTATAATGATAGATTTGCCGCTGTCTCTCATATTTCTGAGAACGACGAAGAGTTTTTCTATCTCTTGAGGAGTAAGAACCGCAGTGGGCTCGTCAAGAATAAGTATATCGGCTCCTCTGTAAAGAACCTTGATTATCTCGACCGTTTGCTTTTCGGATACCGCCATTTCGTGTATCTTCTTGTTCGGGTCGATGTCGAAGCCGTACTTCGAGCTTATTTCAAGAACTTCCTTAGCTGCCTTCTTCTTGTTAAAAGAATCGGAAAGTCCGAGCACTATGTTCTCGGCGGCACTGAAAACGTCTACCAGCTTGAAATGCTGATGTATCATGCCTATCTTGTATTTAAAAGCATCTCTGGGAGAACGAATGACGACAGGCTCTCCGTCGATGAAAATCTCTCCGTCGTCAGGGTAGTAAATACCTGCTATCATATTCATAAGCGTTGTTTTACCACTGCCGTTTTCACCGAGAATCGCAAGAATTTCTCCGCGTCTGACGTCAAGATTTACGTTCTTGTTTGCGAGAACGCTGCCGAAGGATTTAGATACCCCCCTCAGCTCTATTGCTATTGGCTTATCCACAGATTTACCTCCGGAATATAGATTTGTTTTACACAGACGGAAACAAAAGGCTCTGTTTCCGTCTGTGTAAAACAAATTCACTAAAAATAGCGGGCGGGGCGTAGAGTCCCGCCTGCTATCTTGTATGTGGGTTGTTTTAATTAATTGGAAGCAGGAACCTTGATACCGTCGATAATGATATCGAAGTAGGGAGCGGAACGGAAGGTAGACTCGCTGAAGTGACCGTCAAGGATAACCTGAGTGTCCTTTGCGTATCCGGCATCAGAATGAACGTCAGCGTCATAGCTTGTAACAGCCTGTCCGTTTACAGTGAAGAAGTCAGTATCGAATACGTCGATGTTAAGACCATTCTCGTAAAGTTCCTTAACAGCAAGAGCTGCTGCGTAAGCGGTAGTGGTGTCGAAAGCATCCTCGTTGAGCTCGGTAAGAGCAACGGAGCCCTGTGCGAAGCCGCCGCAGTATTCCTCGGTGATTCTGTAACCGCCGATAACTGCATTGATCATGATCTCGTAGTAGGGAGTCCAGTCGATCTTGGAAGAGATGAGGTAGGTGTTAGGACCGGTCTGCTTTGTAGAACCGTTGTAGGAAACGTTGGGAATACCGTTCTCCTCGCAAGCGGTGGGAGCACCGTAGGAGTCTGCGTGCTGGCTCATAAGAGCGCATCCGCTCTCAATAAGAACCTCAGCAGCCTCTCTCTCAGCAGCCTCGTCGTACCAGGAGTTAGTATACTTAACTTCCATAACGATCTTAGCATCCTTAACGTCCTCGTCAGCGTTGAAGGCGATGCCGTTCTTCATCATAGAGTAGCCATACTTAACACCGAGATAGTAAGAAGTATAACCGGAAATAACCTCAGCATAGGGGAATGCACCGACGTAACCGATCTTGATGTTGTCGTCTTCATCATAGTTAGCATCAGCAAGCTCGCCTGCGTTCTCAAGCTCGAAGAGCTTAATACCACCTATCATACCTGCAACGAAACGTCCCTCGTAGATAGAAGCGAATGCGTTGTGATAGTTGGGGAGTGCAGAGGTGTGAGCCTTTGTTCCTGTTGCGTGGCAGAACTGAACGTTAGGATACTCAGCGGCAGCCTTCATCATAAAGTCCTCATGACCGAAGGAGTCAGCGAAGATTACGTTACAGCCTGCATCGATAAGCTCTACAGCTGCCTGGTAGCAGTCATCGGACTCGTCGATGTTCTTCTTAACGATAAGCTGGGTGTCCTTGTTAAGGCCAAGATTTGCAACAGCTCTGTCCATAGCGTCAAGGAAGTTCTTGTCATAGGTAGAGTTCTCATCGTGAAGAGTGATAAGACCTATCTTGATTTCTTCCTTCGCAACGGGAGCGAGCATCATATCGCCATCATTACCGGTGCAGGAAGTGAATACAACACCGAGAGAGACGGCGAGGGCAAGAACAAGAACAAGAGAAAGAATTTTCTTGAACATTAGAATGTTCCTCCGTATAAAAATATTTGTTATGGGGTTTCACCCGAATAACCTCTTTAAAATGGAATTAATTTCAGCAGAACTCGATTCCGTCCTCGAAGCTCATCCTCGAGATGCGGGCGAGCGACTCTATTCTGTAGCCGTGCTCACGTATTTCATTTCCGCCGTTCTGATATACCTTCTCGATAGCTATACCTGCGCCCTTAACGGTAGCACCGCCGAGCTCTGCGAGAGTGATGAGCGCCTTGAGAGCACTTCCGTTGGCGAGAAAGTCATCGATGATAAGAATCTTGTCATCCCTGGATATGTATTTTTTTGACACAATAACGTCGTATGTCTGACCGTGAGTGTAGGATACTACTTTAGTAGTATAAAAATCGTTTCCGATATTGCTGCTCTTCGACTTCTTAGCAAAAACAACAGGTACGCCAAAGTGCTCTGCAGCAAGGCAGGCGATACCGATGCCGGATGCCTCGATAGTGAGGATCTTGGTTATCCCTTCGTCCTTGAAGAGTCTGTACCACTCAGCTCCGCATTTGGAAATAAGCTCGACGTCTATCTGATGGTTTAGGAAGCTGTCAACCTTCAATACGTCGCCGGGAAGGACTCTTCCGTCCTTGATGATTTTATCCTCTAAAAGCTTCATAAGAACCCCCTGGGTGTAAAATGCAAAGCGCCCAAATTTACTCGCTACTTGGGGAAGCTGTTTCTAAAAAAACTAAGTAAAATGGACGCTAAAATATTTTTCCACCTATATTATAAAACAAATCATATCATTGTGCAATAGGCAAACCGCACAAATTTGACAAGATTCATTATTTTTTTGCACAAAGATAAATTGTTCAATATACGGTTTTGCTCCAATCGACAGGTACAATACCGTTTTCGGTAAGAAAGGCATTCGCCTTCACGAAGTGACCGCATCCGAAAAATCCGTTGTATGCCGAAAGAGGGCTCGGGTGTGCGCATTCCAAAACTAAATGTCTGCGGTTGGTTACGAGCTGCTTTTTCGACCTTGCGCCGGCACCCCACAGAATGAATACCACAGGCTCCGTCTTTTCGTTTATCAGCTCGATAATTCTGTCGGTGAGGATTTCCCAGCCTTGCCCCTTGTGACTTGTGGGTAGCGCCTCTCTCACGGTCAGAGTGGTGTTTAAGAGCAGTACGCCCTGATGCGCCCATCCTGTAAGCTCGCCGCTCTCTGGCTCGGGCATCCTAATCTCATCGTACAGTTCTTTGAATATGTTTTTTAGTGAGGGCGGTTTTTTAATGCCTTTCTTGACGGAGAAGCACAGGCCGTGAGCTTGTCCCTCACCGTGATAGGGGTCTTGACCAAGTATAACTATTCGAGTATCCTTATACGAGGTGTACCTCAGAGCATTGAATATATCGTTCATATTAGGATATATTTTCCTTGTGAAATATTCGACTTTTAGAAATTCACGCAGCTTTTTGTAATAGTCTTTTTCAAATTCTTGGGCGAGCAGCTCGTCCCAGTCGTTTCCAATGTGAACCATAATATTCCTCCCGTTTACTACATTCTATCACATCGGATGTAAAAATACAATAGCGTTTTAATTCCGAACTCAACGGTAAAGCGAGAGATTTTTGACAGGATTTTTATGAACGGCTTTGCCACACCGTTTTTTTAGACCGAAGAATACCCTCTGCCGTGTGAAGATGCGGTGGCTCAATAAGCTGAAAAAATAAAAAGGTCTACCCGGACGGTGTGTACTCTTAAGGACAGCTTTTTGAAATTTAATAGAATACGTTACCTACCGACATGAAAAGGACAGAGAATGTTTCCGCATTCTCTGTCCTCTTTTCTTGACAAGCACTGCATTTGCAGACACAAATGCAAGAAGTGAAATATTTTGCTTTGCAAAATG
>JAZORO010000079.1:0-37382 GCA_045656605.1 Eubacteriales bacterium | reverse complement strand
CAAATAAAACAACCCCTTTAGGGGTAAGCCGGTGAAATCTGCGCGGTTGGCAGACTTTTCGACGAGCCTATAGGCTCACCGAGCCGGTGTTACGCCCTAAGGGGGCTGTGCAAGCCACCGGCACGGCCGGTGGTTATGACTGTTCAAGCCGCTCCATTTTTATCTTTAAGTGTTGTCGCAATACAATGAAAAAAGCAAAATATAGAAAAATAGAAAAAGCATCTCTGCGCAGATATTCAAAAAATACCTAAAAAACAAAGGCGCTTTGCAAAAGCGAAAATCGTCGGGAAAATACTCCTTTAAATATGAAAAGGGCGGAAGGGTTTTCCTTCCGCCTCTGCTTTGTTTATCAGCCTTTTGAGTTTGTTTTTAGCAGTAAAGTGCGATTTTTCTCTGCGACGGTGACGATGCTCTTTACCACCTTAGCAGGGGAGAGCCACCAGTCACGGCACCATACTCGCATAACGCTCCAGCCTCTCTGCTCCAAGAACTTCGGCTTGAATACGTCACGCTCCAGCGAGGATTCGCCCGACTGGTAAGCGTCCTTGTCGAGCTCCACGCCGACGAGATATCTGTCGAGCTCGGGGTCGAAGATAGCGAGCGATATACGCCCCGTCCTTCCGCCGAGCCCGCATCTCACGGTGTAGCCCTGCTTCTCGAGACGCTCCTTTATCTGCTCCTCGACGGACTCGATGCGGCTGTATACGCTCTCCGCCTTCGATTCTGTAGGATTGAGCTCGGAGAGAATGACTCTCACCTCGTCCTCGTTGCCCTTAGCAACAGCCCTGATGTAGGAGAGGTACTTCTGCAAGAGCTTTGGACCCTTGTGCTTCGAGTTCTCGACCTTCAGCTCCTCGGGCTCAATGCTCGTTACAACGTGTATTTTGCTCTTCGCACGGGTTACCGCAACGTTAAGCCTGTTTTCGCCACCCTCGAGCGACAGAGAACCGAAGGACGTGTAAACCTTTCCGCTCTCGTTCTCGGCGTAACCGATAGAGAAGATTATGATGTCTCTCTCGTCACCCTGCACGTTCTCGAGATTCTTGATAAAGATGCTGACGTCCTCGCCGCCCTCGAGTCTGTGACGCTCGAGCATCATCTGAGAGCGGAACTCGGGATTCTTCGACGCCTCTTTATCTATCATATCAGCGATGCAGGACTGCTGGTCGCTGTTGAAGGTGATGATACCTATGCTTTCGTTGTTCTTACGCTCGGCGAATATCCTCTTGAGAAGGTCAACTACGCACTTAGCCTCGGCGACGTTCTTTCTGTCTATCCATTTACCCGCCACCTTGTGACGCTCAATCGGGCGGTCGAAGGTGTTAGCGGATATGTTGGGAGCAATCTTAAGCCCCGATGAATAGAACGCCGCATTCGAGAAGTCGATGAGCTCCTGATTCTTCGAACGGTAGTGGTACGTAAGGTTTGCGCTCTCGTATCTCGCTACCGCAAGGTCGAGCAGGCTGTCTACCTCGAGCGCAGCCTGTACCGCATAGTCATCCTGCGTGTCGGGGTCTGCTCCGAGATAGCGCTTCATAAACGTAGCCGACGGACGCAGCTGCTTGTCGTCGCCTGCGACTACTATGGACTTTCCTCTGTATATCGTAGGAATTGTGCTTTCGATAAACACCTGCGATGCCTCGTCGAAGATGACTATATCGAACAGGTTTTTCTCAAGCGGTAAAAGCTGAGAGACGTTCTCGGGCGAGAGCAGCCAGCAAGGGAAGAGAGAAAGGATAAACCTTCCGTACACCTCCATAGTCTTTCTGATAGGCCAGTACTTCTGCTTCTTGGATATCTGATACAGATAGTCCTTGTTATCCTTTGCGTTCTCGTAGAGAAGGTCGTAGCTCTTGCTGTTCTTGCCTGCGCAGAGCTTATACGCAACCTCGAGCTGCGCTTCCTTCAGCTTGTATATTTTTGCTGTGATATCTGAGAAGTCTACAATCTTCGCAAGGTCGTCCTTGCACTCCTCCTCGTATCTCAGAATCTCGTGGTATACTCTGATTTCGAGCAGCTTGTCGATTATGTCGAGATAGTTCGAGTAGCTGCGTGAGGTGGTGTAGCAGAAGTTCAGTATCGTGAGCTTCTCCTTATCAAGACTCTCGAGTAGCTTACCGATGTCACGCTGAGAAATATAGTTGTCCAGCGCATCGTGCACGAGCTTCAGATACGATATGTTTCCTCTGAGCACGTTGTCGATTACAGAGAGATATCCGTCCAGAGTCAGAGCTCTGTGCAAGAAGTCGTACTCCTTGACAAAATCACGTATAGCTTCTACTGTTTCGATGAACCTTGCCTTGATTTCTTTCTCGTTTTTTAGTGACGGGGGAGAATTCTTATCGGCAAAGCTGCGCTCTAGCTTAACTATTGACGCAAGCTTCTTCTCGTCGTCAATATACGGATAGAAGGCGAGCACCTGTCTGTAATAGGGATATTTTGCGGTGTTGAAGAGTCCTTTCTTGGACTTCTGTATTTCCTCGAGCTGACCCTTCACCTCGGAAAGCGTGCGGATATCGAGGTCAAGCTTCATATTGTCTATGAGCGGATTCTTCTCTTTATCCTGCATAAGGTTATAGTACATAACCCCGAGGTTCATACTGCGTATATCAAAGAGCGCCTCGCACAGAGCCTTGTGAGTCATAGAGAGGATTTCTTTATTCTCAATCAGCTTGAGATAGGTTGTATACTCGGTTGTGCCCTTGCCGAGATTATAAGAGCCCGAGTACATCTCGGAGAGCGAAAGACCGAAGGGCATACGCTTCGTATTCAGAACCTCGGATATTTTCTCAAGCTCGGATATCTCCGCATTTATCTTAGCCTCTATCGAATCGTATTCCTTTTCGAGAGCCGTGACGTCCTCAAGCCCTTCTATCATATCTCTTTGATGGGCGGCTAAGCATCTGTCGTAGAACGAGTGCTTCTCCTTGGTCTCGTCGGTGATATACATCGCCTTTTCGCCGAGCACACCGAGACGGTTGTAAACGACGTCGAGCGCCGCCTTCTTCTGCGATACGACGAGCACGCTTTTCTGCTTGCAGATTGCGTCGGTTATGATATTGACTATTGTCTGAGATTTTCCCGTACCGGGCGGGCCGTATATTACCATATTGCCCTTCTCGTCTACCTTGCGTACTACCTCGGACTGAGCGTAGTCGAGCATTTTGACGATATAACTGTTCGACCTCTGGCGTCTTAGCTTCTGCTTCTTTTTTCTCGGGAGCTTTTTTCCTGTTCTCAGAAGCTCGTTTACGGCATCGTTAGATAGATTTTTCTTCTCAAGCAGGGTGTAGTCGCTGTATATCGAGTTCGAAAGAGGGAATCTGCCTACGACAGCCGCATATCTTACCGACAGAGCGGTCTTAGTATCCGGCTCCTTGAACTTTCCGTAATTGAATACGTTCTTAGAGGCGAGACAGTCGATTTTTATACCTGCTTCGGCGAGGTAGGCGATAACGTCCTTGACAGATGAAAATCTGCTCGCTATTTCATCGAACTCGAGATCCACCTGATCTACGTTCAATTTCTTTGACTGAGCGTAGGCATAGACGAGAGCGTGGTTAATATGTATTTTCTCGGTCTCGTTGAATGATATCTCGACTCTGGTATCATCGGTTATTTCAATTCTGACAGGGAAGAGTAAAAGCGGAGCTTTTATGAGCGTCTTATGCGAGCCCTGATTTATACTGCCGAAGACGAAGGGATAGCCGAGATACAGCTCGTATCTGCCGGTCTCCTTCTCAATCTCCTCAATCTCTCGCCACAGCTCCTTGAGCTTTGTGACCTCGTTCTCGATGGCTCTTGCCTCGGACTCCTTCCGTGCCTTCTCGCGCCTTTTCAGCGTTGCCGCATCAACCTGGTCGGCGGGCTGCGCATCAGCCTTACTCTGATTGCGTGCGGTGTCGATGTTACAGAGGATTTCCTCTCTCTCTTCCTTGCCGATTATGGTAAGAGGCAGTTTCCTGCCGCTCCAAAGAAAGTCGACGAACTCCGCAACCTTTTCATCTCGCCCCTCGAAGATGCGACCGATATCGTATGCACTCTTGCGTACGACGTTCTTGAGATACAGACACTTGTTGTTTCCGCCTATTTCAATTAGACGCTCTTTGTAGTAGGTATATATGCTCTTTGCCATATCCTGCGCACCTCCTTCTTTTATTTGCAACCGTCGAAAAATGACGAGTGCAGGCTTCTTATCCTCAATTATAGCACACCCGTGTTAAAAAATCAACACGAAAGAAATAAAAAACTAAAATATCTTTTAAACTATATGCGCTCGTACGCTTCCTTATTTCTTCCGACTTTTCAAGTCTGTCTTTTCTTCATAGGTTTATTGAATTGTCGGGGCGGAGATTTGCCAAAAAGTCTTATGCACGACGGCAGGAGAGACTTTTATCTTGTACAAATGCAACAAAACGAAAGACGAAAATTTGCCATATTGACAAATTGATTTTTCACGTTGATAATGCTATAATTATTACAGGCATAATATATTTTTGCACACCTTATAATTTAAGGAGAACTAAGAATGAAAATTACAAGGAAAATTCTCGTTTGCTTGCTGACACTCGCTCTTTCGGTTTCCTGCTTTGCTTTTATGGCATCGGCTGATACCGAAACGGTTGATTACGATGATGTCCTCGAGTATTACGAGCAGACTTTGAGCGATGCTTTCGATATCGACAGTCTCGTTACAGGTACAGCTTACACCGACGGCGTGATTAAAAGCTCGGCGGCCAGCTCTTATGAGGAAGCTGTTATCGGTAACGACGCCGTTGTCGGTAACTACGTAGATCTTATGGGAGCTCCTGTTGATAAGTCTTATAATTACAACCTGATGCTCAGGTGGAACGCTGAGACAGGTAAGCTTCTCAACGGTGTTATTATGAGCTTCTCTATCAACGCTTCCGGCGGTGATAAGGTTTATTGGAAGTGTAACAAGGCTACCTGTACGCACGGTAAGGCGAGCAGTGCTGATGGCAGAATGCTTGACATCGACGACCCGGCGCTTTTGACTACCTACGCAGAGGGAGCTGCCTGCCCTTCGGGTAATAACGGTCACGTTATCAAGCAGTACTGGCCCGGCGACGCTATTGTGCACCTTGTGCTTTCCGATGATATAGACGATTCTTCCGTCGGTGATATACATACCGTAGGCTCCGACCTTCTTACCTTCGACGGTGCTGCCGGTGTGCTTAAGTATATCACCGTTGAGGGCGGTGAGACTGTTTATAAGACCGTTGACGGCTTCACCTTCAGCACTGATAAGTGGTATGATGTCAGCATCAAATACGTTGCCGCAACCAAGACTTACGGCTTCACTGTTGTTAACAAGGCTGATTCGACGGATAAGGCGGTTGTAGAGAACGTTCCTGCCCCCTTCGAAACTGTCGGATCTGTTAAGCTCGGTACGTTCGGTTCCGTTAACGGCGTTAAGAACTCCACCGTTTCGACTAAGATTGCAGCTCTCGCTATACAGGGCGGTACCTTCCTTCGTGACGATGACGATAAGGTAACCGCGTCCGAGAATGCTGTTAAGCTCTTCGCCGAGAAGCTTGAGGCCGGCACCGAGAGCGTTGAGAACAGAATCGTTATGGTTGAGACCTATGCAAGACTCGTTAAAGTGCACGGATTTACTTCTGAGAACGCAGAGGTTTTGGATGCTCTCGCTACTCTTGAAAAGTACGTTGCAATAGTATTTGCAGATAAGCTTGTGGCTTACAGCGAGTCTATCAGCAACGATTGGACCTACGCTGAGAGACTCGCCGCATTCGAGGCGAACGCTCTTTACAGAATATCAATCCCCGAAGACCGTCCTCTCCTTTCGCCACAGGAGAATCAGGCTGTCGAGGCAGCAATAGCTCTTTACGAGGCAGAGAAATTAGAGCTTGATGCTATCGTTAATGACTCTGAGTCATTTGCAGAGGTGTTCGCAGGCGTAGATGCCGATAGCGATGATTACACCTACCTTGTAGCTAAGCGTGATTTGCTTCTTAGTTACCCCAAGGCTGATGCTACTGTAAGCGATGATTTAAAGGCTGTGTTTGAGGTTTACAACGCTGTTTTGGCGAAGGCTACTGCTATAGAGACAGCGGGTGAAGACTTTATTGCAAAGGTTAATGCGGCTACTCTCGACGGCGCTGATATCGAAGACAGATATGCGGCATTCCTTGAGATAGTTGAGTTTGATAACGAGACCTATCCCGGTATCACCGCTGCGATAGCAAAGTATGAGGACGTTAAGGTTCATTTCGCTACTGCAAAGAAAAATTCTGAAGACTTCATAAAGCTTGTTGCAGATGCGCAGCTTGCAAGCTACATAAATGCAAAGAAGACCTTCGTTGAGAATGCGTGGGCGCTTCTCGCATACAGCGATGACGTTGAGTTCTTCAACGCTGACGAGCTTGCCGAGGCTAAGCTTATCTGCGCTGAGATTGAGGCAAGCGTAAATGCTCAGTACGCTGCAGCGAACGCTTATATTGAAGCGGTAGAGGCTCTTGAGGCGCTTGAAGAGGGCGCTGACCCCACCTCGCTTATTAATGCAGCTCTCGCTCTTAAGGAGAGAGGCAACATCGCAGGTGTTCCCGGTGTCAACGAGGCTAACGCTATTCTTGATTCCATTTCCGCAGCCGTTGACCTTCTGAAGGGCTATGCATCTAAGCTTCATTACATTCTCGGCGGGCTTAGCAAAGCGCAGACTCTTCTTGAGCGTTATAATATAATATCTGAGGCTCTCACTATCGATGAGGATAAGCTCGATATGACCAGCTCTACGGTAAGCAATGACCTTGATATCCTCGATCAGGCAATTGAGGATTACAACGCTGACGTAGCAGCTCTCAATGCTGAGTTCGATGGAATTGTTACAGCAGTACTTCAGGCGCAGGATGTTCCTGCAGAGGCGCCTGTCGGAAAGGCTTCCGACCTGCTTATTGCTATCATAGCAAAGGATGCTGTGGCATAATATAATTTAAAACGATTATTTTAGGTTGATGGGGAGCAGGACGGTCTTGCTCCCCATATGCTTTGCCGATTTGTTTCCTATTTATTATATATTTTGAGGCGGCAATAACCCGATAGCGCAGAAGGAATATAATTTTGTTGGGGGCAGAGCATATTATTTGGAGTATATGATGATTGATAAGCAGGAAAGAATAGACAGTATATTAAAAAGGATGAAGGAAGCTGACGAGAAGAGGCACAAATATTTTAAGTCTACCTCTCCTTCTATACCCGAGAGGGGGGAAGTCGTCAGAATTTTAAAGCTAATGCAGTCGCTTATGTTTCCGAAATATTTTTACGAGTGCGATTCTATCGGCAAAAGCGCAGAAGAGAAGCTAGAGGCGCTCTTCCTTATGCTGAAGCGACAGATTAGCGCCGCCTACTCCTTCTCCGACACGCACGACGTCGTCGATACGGAGATGATTTCGTTAGATTTAATGGATAAACTCCCCGTCGTTAAGGAGAAGCTGATTAAGGATGTTTTGGCGATTTATGAGGGAGACCCTGCGGCTGTAAGTCCAGAGGAGGTTATTTTATCATACCCCGGCTTCTTAGCTATTATGGTTTACAGGATAGCGCACGAGGTTTATCTGGAAAAGATACCGTACCTTTCGAGGATGATGACGGAATATGCGCACGAAAAGACGGGAATAGACATACACGCAGGAGCAACGATAGGAGAGTATTTCTTTATCGATCACGGTACAGGCGTTGTAATAGGCGAGACGGCTACTATCGGCGACAGAGTGAAAATATACCAGGGTGTGACCCTCGGTGCGAAGAGCTTTGAGCTTGGTGATGACGGAAACCCGATTAAGGGAATAAAGAGGCATCCGGATATAGGGAACAACTGCGTAATATATGCAAATGCAACGATACTCGGCGGTAAGACAAAGATCGGCGACGGCTCCGTTATCGGCGCAGGCGTATGGATTATCAGCTCTGTTGAGCCCGGGACAACTGTTTATTACGGTAAAAAGTAAAAGAGAGTGAAAAAATGGGAATAGAATTTGTTTATCCTAACGGTTCAAAAAAAGCTTTAACCTTCACTATCGATGACGGAAATATCGAATGGGACAGAAGGTTTTTATCCATCCTCAAGCCCCACGGAATAAGGGGCACGTTTAACCTGTGCGGAAAAAGTAAAATTCTTTCTGACGATGAGCTTAGAGAGTTTTACAATGGCTACGGAATAGCAAACCACTGTAAATGTCACCCCTATGCAATGACTCCGGAGAAAGACCTTCCGTGCAAGGATGAGAGGTTTGATTCGTCCGTAGCCGACCCCGATTTTCGTTATCCCGAGGGTACAATTGACGGCTTATACTATTTCCACCTTCCTCACGGATGGCGTACTGTCGCCACGGATGAATGCTATCTGCGCCTTGCGAAGGAGTGCACCGAGCAGCTCGAAGAAGTGTTCGGTAAGGGTAAAATCAAGGATTTCGTCTGGCCCTTCGGAGAGCAGAAGAATGAAGCTGTGAGAGAGGGGCTCAGAGCTCTCGGCTTCAGAAGTATTAGAAAGACGGGAAATCTAGGTGACTCGACCGATTTTAATCTCCCCGACGATAGGTTTGCCTGGACCTATAACGCCAGTCACTCAGATCTTCTTGACTGTGCGGAAAGGTATGAGAGGGCGCAGGACAACGGCAGACTCAGATTCTTCTCCTTCGGCGTGCATTCCGTGGACTATGAGAGAGCGGGAAAGTGGGATATGCTGGAAGAGTTTGCAAGGAGATACGGAGACAGACCTCTCGACTTCTACTACGCCACAGTCGAAGAGATTTTCGACTATGAGGATGCAACGGGTCTTGTCGAGTGTAAAGAGGGAAAGATAGTAAACAAATCCTCTCTTACGGTATATTTTCTGCTCGACGGCAGAATAGTCGCTTTGAAATCCGGCGAGAGTGTCGCTCTTTAATCAAGAATGCCTGCGATGAGGCTTCATCGCAGGCATTCTTCTTTTTTGTTTATTAACTTAAAATGTATACAGTTGTTTACTAAAACAGGCTTATTCGTCGATTTTTCCGGCATCAGGATATCTGCCCGAGGACTTGAATCCGTCGATTTTTGATTCGCACATAGCGTGGAATATACGGTGCTTTATACCCTTGTTACCCCTCTCGAGCTCGCAGAGGAGTTTTTTCATATTCTCTCTTTCAGTATGCTTATCCTCTGGACAAAGAGAGACCATAATCGGTAAGGGGCGCTTTCTTACGTAATACTCGACGTCCTTTTCTGTTGCGTACAGCATAGGTCTAATCAGGGTTATTTGCCTGTTTGAAAGATAGCTCATCGGAGAGAAGCAGCCGAGCCTGCCCTCGAAGAACAGATTCAGCATAAAGGTCTCTACCGCATCGTCGTAATGGTGACCGAGAGCAACCTTGTTGCAGCCGAGCCGTACAGCCTCGGCGTGGAGCGAGCCTCGGCGCATCTTTGCGCACAGGGAGCAGGGGTTTGGCTCCTTACGTACGTCGAATATTATTTTTGCAATGTCGGTTTTTACTACCGAGTATTCTACTTTGATTCTTCTTGTGAATTCTTCTACGTAGGAGAAGTCTGCGCCGTCGAATCCCATATCGACGGATATCGCTACCAGCTCATATTTTTTGGGATAAAATCTGCGCATTTCAGCCAAGACCTCGAGCAGGGTCAGACTGTCCTTTCCGCCGGAGACTCCGACGGCTATTCTATCGCCGTCCTCTATCATACCGTAGTCATCGACCGCACGTCTGACAAAGCTCAGCATTCTTTTCATTTCGTTCATAAAAGGTCAAACTCCCAATTATTGCATATACTGTTAAAAAACGGAGGGAAAAATGAGAATAAAAATATATATAGATCAAGGTCACAATCCAAGAGACTTCAACACAGGGGCTGAGGGCAACGGCTTTTACGAGCAGGATATCACCTACGATATCGGAGTGAGACTCTATAATCTTCTCAGGGCGAATCCTAACTTTGATCCGAGGCTGTCCCGCCCCACCGAGAGTACCGTCCTCGGATACTCTAATGCAACCAGTCTGAGCGAAAGGGTCAGAGAGGCGAACGCTTGGGGGGCTGACGTATTTTTGTCCTTGCACACAAACGCAGCTACAAGAAGTGAGGCGAGCGGCTCTGAGGCGCTGATTTACAGCAATGATTCGCTCGTCGCTCTCGGGCTTGCCGAGGACATCCTTGAAGAGCTGAACCTCACGACGGGTCTCAGAAACAGGGGGGTGATAGAACGCCCCGGATTGTATGTATTGCGTCGCACGAATATGCCGGCGGTTCTCGTCGAGATGGGCTTTATAACAAACCCCGAGGATGCATCGCTGATGGTGTACTCACCCAATCTTTTTGCAGCGGGGATTTACCGCGGCATCCTTGAGTATTACGGGCTTTGAAAATCCGTTAGTCAGCTACCTTATTTGAGCTCTATTCTGTCGAGCCCCATATATTGCTCGCAGGACGCTCCCGACGTGGCGGCAAAAGCGTAGGATGCGCCGCACTCTTTGCAGTACACCTCGATACCGCCGTCGATAAATCGCAGCTCGTAATTTCCGCTTTTGCAGGGGCATACAACGCCACCGTCGGCTTCAAGATCTCTTACCAAGAAGTTAATAGCATCGTAAATGGCGGGGTCGCATTCAGTATCTGCATCGAAATCTGACGGCTGAATATCGCTGAGCGACTCTGCCTCGAAGGTTTTGAGTACCGTCTCAAGCTCGTGACCGACTCTTTCGAGCTCGTCGGGGATTTTGTCCTCGTCTCCCATAAATGCTATGTCCATATTCGCATACGGACAGCTTAATTTTGTTAAATCCCTGTCGAGTATAGTATCCTGGGATAGGGTATATCCGTGGTTATCCTTACAGTATACGCAGGGAATGCTGAGATGAACTCTTCCTTCACTCGTCTTTCTTATATCGAGAGCCGAGCCCCCGCAGGAGCACTTCAGCCTGAGCATATCTGAAATTGCGGACAAGCCGCCGAGCAGACCGACGGTTGAATAGCCGCACTCGGGGCAAATGAAGGCAATCTCTGTTCTTAAAGCTTCTCTTTTCATTTGGGAGTCCTTTCTTTTCGTTTAACCGTTTTCGGCAAGCAGATTGAGCCAGCCCTTTACGTCCATTATCAGCTCCCGCTCCTTCTTCCAGTCCTCGTCTGATACGATACCGAGCGAGAACATTGCTTCTACGAAGCAAAGAGCGGTCGGATAGCTCATATTCATTTTTCTTACAAGCATAGCGGCAGAAGCCTTTTTCGCCTGGAATACAAGCTCTACGGCAGAGATGAAGTCTTCGTTCGCAAGGAGTGACTTCGGGTCGTCCACAATCAGCCTCTGACCGTTCTTCTCAAGATATTTAACAAGTCTTCTGCGGTCGGAATGTGAGGTATAAGCACCCTGTAAACGTATAGATTCGGTGTACGTCGTGGGGGCGTAAAGCATATCTCCTTGACCGATGAGTGTCTCTGCTCCGGCTCTTGCCAGCACAGCCATAGAGTTATCGATATTCGAGCTCGCAAGAGAGATTCTCGCTCCTATCCAGCCCTTCAGATTGGAGCTGAGAGTATCGGCATCAGGCGTGGACGTAGATATAACGAGCGATATACCCGAGGCTATGGAGGTTGCAGCTATCTTTATAAGAGCCCTCTCGGCTCTTTCTCTAGAATAACTCATAATAGGCGCAAGCTCGTCTATGAATATAACTATTCTCGGAAGAATTTTATCAAAGCGGCTCGCCGAGAGCATTTTATAGTTGTAGCTGTCTATGGAGTGAGCCCTCTCAGCATCAAAAAGTCTTGAGCGTTCGCTTATTTCTTCGCTAAGCTCCTCGAGCCGTGCGAGAGCTTCCTCACACGTGTTTACGACGTTATACAGAAGATTTGGGAGACCCTCGTAGATATCAAAGCTCTGATCCTTTGCGTTTATCAGCATCAGCTTCACAAACATTGGAGAGGATTTGTAGAGCAGAGAGGATATCATTGCGTGTTCTGTCATTGTCTTTCCTGTGCCGCTGTCACCCCCTATGAGTATGGGCGTTGTTTCGGCAAGATTTACGTATACTCCGAGACCGTGCAGATTCCTTCCGAGTGCGACCGTAACGGGGCTGAGCGCCTCTTTAAATTCGTCGTCCTCGATAAGCGAACGCAGGGATACGGAATGGAAGGTCGGATTCGGTATCTCAAAGCCGTATAGATTCCTTTCTCCGATAGGGTAGACTATCCTTATCGGATTGTCAAATCCGAACGCTTTAGCAATATCACCTGCCTTGCTGCATACGTAGCCCGGGGTGGTTTTTGTCTTTATATCTACAATAAATCGGGATACAAGGCATCCGGTATTGACGTCCTCTATATTACCCCACAGATTCATAGTCGGCAGAACGTCTGCGATCCTTCGTGCCGTTTGCAGACTTAATTCTCGATTGTCGCCGGGCGTCCATTCCTCCTGCGTATGATATAAGAGGTCGACGGGTGGCGGAACAAACTCGTAGGGAGAGCCCTTGAGCTTATCCTCCCCGAAGAGATTGTCGATGTAGTCACGCAGCCCGTCGAGAGCATCCGAGACGAGGCTCTCATAGTGTATTTCTACCTTTTTGCGCTCTGCTTTGTTCTTCTCGGGCTTTTTTTCGAAGAAATCCGACGCAAGCCTCTCACGCTCGTCAATCTCGTAATAAACGTCGCCGGCTCTCTCAAGGAGCAGTAGCGAGCGCACGTCGTCAACCTTATTCTGTCCTTTGAATATCCTGACAAGCTCAAAAGCAAAATCCTCTGCCGCACCCATAGATGCGCCCGTTGTGATTCTTCCGTCGGTTACAACGCTTCTGTTTAATATAATGGCTCCGTCGAGCTCATCCTCAAAGCCGGGGTAGCACACAGCGCGCCTGCCTACCATAAATCCTCGTCTTCCGAGGACAAGCGGGGCTGCGCAAAGAGCGGCAAGCCTGCCACCTTCCTTCCATACCCGCTTTATAATCCTGTCGGTAAAATCCGAGCCGTCGAGATTCATAGCTCCCGGCATTCCGCCGGGCAGTATGACGCAGTCGATATCCTTTACCTTTTCTGCATCCTCTTCGCTGAGGTCGGCTATGATATGCACAAGATGAGCGCCCGTTATTTCCTTTTTACCGATACCGACGGTCTTCGCATCTATGTCTGCACGCCTGAGTATGTCGAGGGGGATAAGCGCTTCGCATTCCTCAAAGCCGTCCGCAAGTAGAATCAAAACCATATTTTCTCCGTTCTAAAGCACAGCTTCAATTTTAAATGATTACCTATTAACCGAGGAGATTTCTCCCCTCGGTTAATCACCTTTGATTTTTAGTCGAGCGACACTCTCGAGAGCTTCTCGTACCACTCGTCGAGGGTGATCAGAGCATCTCTCGGCTTTTGTCCGTTAGGCTCGCTGACGACGCCTATCTCCTGCATTGCGTCGATATATTTCGCCGCTTTTCCATAGCCTATGCTGAGCTTTCTCTGCAAGAGGGAAGTGGATATCTTGCCCGACCTGATAGCGAGCTCTACGGCGTCGAGGAATTGCTGGTCGGAGTAATATCCGCACTGTTCATCCTCGTCCTGCCCGTCATCCATAGCTCCGCCTGACTTCTTGTTTCCGCACTTCTGCGCAGCCTTGTTTATCTCCGCAAAGATCTCCTCGTCGTAGGTAGCGGCGCTCGCTCCTTCCTTCAGGAAGTTCATTATCGCTTCTACCTCTCCGTCGGATACGAATGCGCCCTGAACTCTGACGGGCTTCGTTTTATCTACGGGCTTGAAGAGCATATCGCCCTTGTTGAGCAACTTTTCTGCGCCCGCCATCTCGAGTATTGTTCTCGAGTCGACGACAGAGGTTACCTTGCAGGATATTCTCGTGTTTATATTCGCTTTGATAGTACCCGTAATTACCTTGACGTCGGGTCTCTGAGTACCGATAATCAGATGTATTCCCGCCGCTCTCGCCTTTTGAGCGATTCTCATAATAAGGTCCTCGACGGGGTCTCTTACCTGCATCATAAGGTCGTTGAGCTCGTCGATTACTATTACTATCTTCGGCATAGGCTTGCCGAATTTCGGGTTCTCAGCGCATCTTTCGTTATACGCTTCGATATTACGGATATTGAGGTTTTCGATAAACTCGTATCTGCGCTCCATCTCCTCGACAGCCCACATAAGAGCGCCTGCCGCCTGCTTAGCCTCGGTTATTACGGGTATGAGCAGGTGAGGAATACCGCTGTACATCTTGAACTCGACCTTCTTCGGGTCTATCATTATGAACTTGACCTCGTCGGGTCTTGCCTTATATAGGATGCTTATCATAATCGAGTTGATGCATACCGACTTACCCATACCGGTAGCTCCCGCAACCAGAGCGTGCGGGAATTTTGCTATATCTCCGAATACGGGGCTTCCCGCTACGTCCTTACCGATGGCTACAAAGGTCGTGGATTTTGCGTTTATGAATTCCTCGCACTCGAGCAGCTCTCTGAGTCTTACGGTTGCAGGGTGCTTGTTCGGTATCTCAAATCCTATAGCCGATTTTCCCGGGATAGGCGCGTCCATACGGATTCCCTCTGCCGCAAGGTTCAAGGCAATATCGTCGAACAGGTTTGTGATATGGTTTACCTTAACGCCTCTGGCGGGCACGACCTCGTATCTTGTGATTCTCGGCCCTCTGTCGACACCCTTTATAGACGCCGTTACGTTGAAGGATTCGAGAGTTTCGATAAGTATACGTGTGTTTTCTTTTATTTCCGCCTGTATCTCGTCATCGTTATGCACACGGTCCACGCCGAGCAGATCTATGGGTGGCTTAACGTAATCCGAGTAGTCGGGTGCAGCTTTTTTCGTCTCCTTCGGCTTTTCCTCGGGCTTCTTTGCGACGGGAATATCGAACGGAGGCGTGTTGTCATCCTCGCCCTCTTCGTCGCCTTCTCCGGCCGCAGAGCTGTCTATTTCGTCAGGATAGGTGTAGTCGTTGGCACCGCCACCGCTTGCATTGCCCGAGCCTATATCAGAGCCTTCGCCACAGTCTTCACCCTCTTCGCCGTCCTCGCTGTCGGTATTTTCGTCCTTGTCCCCGTCTGAGAATACGGAGAACATTCCTCTGTAGCCTATTACGATGGGATTCTGCTTTTCGGGCGGTATTTCATCATCGTTTGCGTCCTCATCCTCGTCGTTGCCGCCGCCGAGAGAGAGGTCTATCTCGTCATCCTCTCCGTCGTCAAGCGCATCGCTAAGGTATGACTTACCGCCCTCGAACCCTTCGTTGGGTTCAAAAGCGCCGTCATCCTCGTCCTCGTCCGAGCCGTTACTGTAAGAGCTTGAATCCGATGCGTAGCTTTCCGAGCTTACGCCACCGATAGGGGTTCTCTCGACGAGAATGGTCTTAGGCTCGTCCGCTGTCGGTACGTCTGAACTCTGTGCGTCTTTGCCGACGTATTCTCCGTCTCTCTCGGTATAGTCGACAGGGTTTGCCGCCTTACCGCCGTATTCGGGAGCGCCCACTTTTTCACCGGACTCTGTGTCAAGGTCTTTGTCAGTCGTCGAGTCGAACTCGAATACCAGACCGGCTCCGCCTGTAACGTCGCTCTCTTCGCTTGAAACAGACCTGCCCGAGCTATCCGAGCCGTACGTGTAATCAGCTCTTCTGTCGTCGGTGTGTATGGTTCTTGTAAAGCTGGACGTACCCGACGTAAAATCGAATCCGCCGAAGCCGTTATCCTTGTCATCCGTTGCCTCGGGCTCGGACTTGGAAATGGTTACGCTTACAGTCTCGGCGACAGTGGGCTCATATCCGGAGCTCTCGTCCGATTTTTCGGTGAATTCCACCTTTTTCTTTTCGCCCGTGTATTCTCCCGTTGTGGTAACCGGCGTTGCCTCGGAGCGGCGTGCATTTATTGCCGCCTTCTTTCTCCTTTCGAAGTCGGCGAGCCTTCTTGCTCTCTCCGCTTCTTCCGGGGTGATCTCGGATATGCTCTCGCTGACCGTTATACCGCCGGGAGTGCTGATGCTTTTTGAGGACGGGCGTCTTGCCATTTCGTCAGCTATGGATATATCAAACGGGTCGAAATCCTTTGTGAAGACCGATTCTGCGCTGTCGTCGGGAGAGGAAGGACGCTTATTGTCTTTTTCACTCTCACAAGCTCCATCTGAATCGAAGTCCGAAAAGACATCTGTAACGAAGGGCGCTCCGGTGCGCTTCTTTTCCACAACCCCGTCGGTTAAGTCCAGAGCATCGGTAAGGTCTGCTTTTTTCGTCGCCTCGGCATAGTCGAAGCCTACGGTGCGCTTTGCCTTCGGAGTTTCATCCGACCTGTGTATCACCTTTTCGTGCAGGGTAGGGTTCTTTTCTATATCCTCTTTGTTCCTCGACTGGCTTATTCCAAGCTCGGAAATCTCCAGACTCTGCATTCCCTCGGTAACTCCGAAGAATTCATCTTCTCCGAGCTCACGGTTCTTTTCACGACTTATTTTGTTGCTCTTTTCGATTTTTCTCGTTTTTCCGACGCCGATAAGCTTCTTTATCCCCCTCTCGAAGAAGGCGCAAACGGATACAAAGCCCCTGAGCAGCCCCATTCCGAGTCTTGAGAGAGATCCTCTCTTGCCGGAGAAGAAGTAAGATACGTATATAGCTGTTATGGCGGTCGCTATTACCGCAACGCCCCACTTTCCAAACATCTTTTTGAGCGCAAAGCCTACGACGCTTCCTACGAAGCCGCCGCCCTTGCCGAGTATTCCGTCAGAAAAATAATCCTTTATGTTAAAACTCGCATCTACGCTCCACGTGCCCACCACGTATATCATAGATGAGACGGTAATGATTGCGGCGACGGAGAAGATAGCTCGTGAGAGTATGCGCTTCTCAAAGAGGTCAGCAGGGTAAAATAGGGCGTGTAACGCAATGAGGAAGGGAATGGCGTAGGCACCGTATGAAAACAGACCGAGAAACAGCCCGGAGATAGCCTTTCCGATAGCTCCGATGTCGCTCGTAATGAAGCATAGCCCCACGAAGACGGCTATCGCCGCAAGTATTATAGGTACGGCTCTGTGAAAGCCGGTAAGTGACGAGTAGGAATAGTCTTTTTTGCTTTTGTCGGTCATTTATATAGCCTCTCATTCGATTTTTATTGTAAGCGCGGCTCTGGGCTCTCTTTTTGTTCGTTTAAATGCGGAATCCGTCGCCACGGCATAATTCACTAATCTATATTTTAGCAAAACTAACGAACAATTACAATACCAAAAGAAAACATTTTGAAATATTTTATAAATTTATCGCTCCCGTGCGCAAGTTAATAAAATATATTGACATCGTTGCACTTTTCTGCTAAAATAAAATGTACGATATTATAAACTGAGGTACTATGCCCCTTTTTGCAAAATGGGGTGGAGTCGAAGGAGGAAAAATGCTTTTATATAATTCGCTGACAAGAAGTAAGGATGAGTTTAAGCCTAGAGTTGAAGGGAAGGTAACTCTTTATACCTGCGGCCCGACCGTCTACCACTTTGCTCATATAGGAAACCTGCGTACCTACGCTATGGAGGACGTTCTTGACAGATACCTCAGATATCTCGGATACGAGGTGAAGAGGGTTATGAACGTTACCGACGTCGGACACCTGTCGTCTGATGCCGATACCGGCGAGGATAAGATGCTTAAGGGCGCTCGCCGTGAGAATAAGACGGTTATGCAGATAGCTAAGTACTATACCGACGCCTTTTTCGAGGACCTTAAAAGGCTTAATATTAGAATGCCCGAGGTTATCGAGCCGGCGACAAACTGTATTCCGGACTTTATCGATATGGTTTCTACTCTTCTTGAGAAGGGATACGCTTACTTAGCGGGCGGAAACGTGTACTTCGATACCTCTAAGCTTGATAAGTATTATGTTTTTAACGACTTTAGCGAGGATGACCTTGCCGTAGGCGTCAGAGATAGCGTCGAGGAGGACGGTAATAAGAAGAATAAGGCGGATTTTGTACTTTGGTTCACAAAGTCGAAGTTCGAGGACCAGGAGCTTAAGTGGGATTCACCCTGGGGCATCGGATACCCCGGCTGGCATATTGAGTGCTCCTGTATTGCAAAGCGCCACCTAGGCGAGTACCTTGATATTCACTGCGGCGGCATCGATAACGCTTTCCCCCACCACACAAACGAGATAGCTCAGTCCGAGAGCGCATTCGGTCACGAGTGGTGTAAGCACTGGTTCCACGTCCATCACCTGAATACAAGCTCGGGAAAAATGTCTAAATCAAAGGGCGAGTTCCTTACCGTATCGCTTCTTATGGAGCGAGGATACGACCCCCTTGTTTACCGTTATTTCTGTATGCAGTCTCATTACAGAAAGAATCTTGTATTCACTTGGGAGAACCTTGATAACGCAAAGAAATCCTATGAAAAGCTTGTTGCACGTATAGCGGCTCTTAAGCCTCGGGATGGGGAAGAGGTTGACGCTCTCGCATTCGAGGAAGGAAAGAAGAGGTTTACCGACGCTCTTGACAACGACCTCAATACGTCGCTCGCCGTCACTGCGCTTTTCGACGTTTTCAAGCTCAAGACCGGGGACAAAACAAAGCTCGCCCTCATAGAGAATTTTGAGAGGGTGCTTGCGCTCGGTCTGGTTGAACGTGCGTCCGTGCTTGTATCCGAGGAGCAGAGAGTTGACAGGAGCGATGAGATTGCACCGGAGCTCCTCGCCTTTATAGAGGATAGGATTGAGGCGAGACGTCAGGCTAAGGCTAATAAGGACTTTGCCCTCGCCGATTCTATAAGAGCCGAGCTTCTTGTGCGCGGCGTAACGATCACCGACACAAGAGAAGGAACGAAGTTTACCGTAAATAACTAAAACGGGAAAGAAGAAATATGATAGACGTAAAAACCGCTAACGTAGCATTCCTCGACGGAAGATACGAAGAGGCGGCGCAGATGTATCTTGACGGAGCTAGAGACGCAGACGCAGAGTGCGCCTTCAACTACGCTTACTGTCTGTATCGGGGTGTCGGCGTCGAAGAGAATAAGGCACTTGCCAAGAGCTTTTTCTCTTTTGCGAAGGAGAAGATAGGCGAGGCGTCCTATAACCTTGCCGTGATGAGCCTCTACGGCATAGGGACTCCGAGAAATTATAAGAAGGTTTACGAATATATGCACGATGCTGCGGTAAGGGGAGTTATCGAGGCTCAGCTTTATTTGGCTGTCGCACATACTCTCGGCGACCTTTTTGAGCCGGACGTGTCGTTTATTTCCCTCATCCCTTATCACAAGCCCGAATATGCGGCAGAGGTATTTATGCTGCCGGGCTCTCTGGAAGAGATGGCGAGGGAAGAGGAAGCTAGAATGAGCGCAGTCCGACTCGACCCGAAGGGGGCGTTCGAGTGGTTCAGAATAGCTGCCCACCATAAGCCGGATTACGTGGAGGAGCTCTCGAGAAAGAGTAAATATCTTTATGCCAGATGCTTCCTTGACGGACTCGGCACCGACTTCAACCGTGACAGAGCGAACAATCTTATGCTCGTTGCGGCTCTTGACGGCTCTCAGGAGGCGCTTGCTTATCTTGAGACAGATGCGCCTTACGTGCTTTCGCATCTTGAAAACACAGAGCTGATAGGTAAAATCAGAAAGCTTGAGGGCTTGCCCGCCCCGGATTGATAAGGGCAGTATACAGAAAGGAAAAGCGGATATGAAAAGGGAAAAGCTGCTGAAATGTGTCAGAACAATATTTTACATAGCCTTTCTTGCAACGATACTGTTCATATTCGTGAATTCTGCCTTGTCGAAGGAGCAGTCCGGCGCTCAGAGTGATGCGGTAGGCGATTTTATAGCGGGTATCATACCGCCCGAGACGGCTCTCGGAGCCGCCATACAGGAAAATTTGCGCAAGATAGCCCACTTTACCGAATACGGACTTTTGGGCATAGAGGTAGCCTTTTATATCTTCATTTTCGAGAGTAAAAGGGTGAAGAAGGCATTGCTTACGCCTATTATCCCGTTTTTCGTAGGCTTTTTCGACGAGACGATACAGATTTTTTCCGAAAGAGGGCCGTCCGTCTCCGACGTGTGGATAGATATCGGCGGATTTGCGTTCTTCTCCGCACTCAGCTATATTACGTTAACGATAGCGTGCGCAGCACACGTGTTAATACGGCGCGCAAAGGAAAAAAGAGGCAAATAAGGGGGGCGTATGGTTAAAATCACAGAGATTGAAAAAAGCTCCCGAGCCGCAAAAGCGGGTATCAAGGCAGCGGACGAGCTTATCAGTATAAACGGAAACGAAATAAACGACGTTCTCGATTATCGCTTCTATCTGACCGAGCGTAGCGTAACTCTTGCGCTCAAAAGGGACGGCGTCGAGTACTCGGTAAAAATAAAAAAAGGTGAGTATGACGATATAGGGCTTGGGTTCGAGACCCCTCTTATGGATAAAAAGCACACCTGCAAGAACGGTTGCATCTTCTGCTTTATAGACCAGAACCCCGAGGGTATGCGAGAGTCGATATACTTCAAGGACGACGACTCGAGGCTTTCGTTTATCCACGGCAACTACGTCACTCTTACCAATATGACCGACGGTGAGGTTGCCCGTATCATAAAGATGCGAATATCTCCGATAAACGTGTCGATACACACGACAAATCCCGAGCTCAGAGTTAGAATGATGAAGAATAAGCGTTCGGGTGACGTTCTTCGATATCTTGACGACTTTAAGAATGCGGGGCTTAAGATATGCGGTCAGATTGTTCTTTGCAGAGGCGTAAACGATGGCTCAGAGCTTGAGAGAACGCTTTCCGACCTTGCGGAGTATTATCCTGCCCTAACCAGTATCGCCGTAGTACCGGCGGGGCTTACAAAGCACAGAGAAGGGCTTTACCCCCTCTCTGATTTTACAAAGGATGAGGCAGCCTCGGTTATCAATATGATAGAAGCGAAGGCGGCTTTGTGTAAGGAAAAATACGGTACGTCGCTGATTTATGCCTCCGACGAGTTTTATCTGAAGGCTGAGAAAGAGCTGCCGGACGGTGATTATTACGAGGATTATCCTCAGATAGAGAACGGCGTCGGTCTTTTGCGTTCGCTGACCGATGAGTTTGACTTTGCGCTTGAGGACGTATACGAGGCTCTCAAAAAAAGGAAGCCCGAGCCGCGCAAGGTTACGATTGCAACCGGAAAAGCGGCGTATCCCACGCTCTTGCGCCTTGCCGATGCGCTTGAGAAAATTGTCTCGGGGCTTTCTGTAAACGTTAGGATGATTAAGAATTACTTTTTCGGTGAATCTATCACCGTAGCAGGTCTTCTTACCGGAAAGGATATTTACGAGCAGCTGAAGGACAGCGAGCTCGGCGATGAGCTTCTAATCTCCTCGTCCTGCTTGAGAGAAGAGGAAAACGATTTTCTCTGCGGAATGACTGTGGACGAGCTCTCATCGAGGCTCGGAGTACCCGTGTGCGCCGTCGACAGTGACGGTTACGCCTTCATAGAGGCGGTTTTAGGATTTGAAATTTAACCTTATGGATTCAGAATAAACCAAAGGATGTGATAAAAATGGCAAAACCGATAGTAGCTATTGTCGGCAGACCTAACGTCGGCAAGAGTACGCTTTTTAATAAGCTTATAGGTGAGCGTCGCTCAATAGTAGAGGATACTCCCGGAGTAACGAGAGACCGTATATATGCGGATGCCGAGTGGGCGGGAAAGAAGTTTCTGCTCATCGACACGGGCGGAATCGAGCCTAAGAGCGAGGATACCATTCTTAAGCAGATGAGGAATCAGGCCGAGATAGCTGTAGCCACCGCTGACGTCATAATTTTTATGTGCGACATCAGGGCAGGGCTTCTCGCCGATGACAGAGATATCGCTGTGATGCTCAAGAAGTCCGGCAAGCCCATCGTGCTTGCTGTCAATAAGGTGGATAAGGTGGGAGAGGTTCCGCTTGAGTTCTATGAGTTCTACGAGCTGGGCTTTGAGAAGGAGCCTATTGCCGTATCCGGACTTCACGGCACGGGCACGGGTGATTTGCTTGACGAGGTGTTCAGTGAGTGCAGCTTCCCCGATGAGGAAGAGGACGAGTCGGGCATTATCAACGTTGCGGTTATAGGAAAGCCGAATGCGGGCAAATCTTCTATAATTAACCGTATGTGCGGAGAGGACAGGGTCATAGTTTCCGATATTGCGGGAACGACGAGAGATGCCACCGACACAAGAGTGGAGAACTCATACGGAGTATATAACTTTATCGATACGGCGGGAATACGCCGTCACTCCAAGGTAGAGGACAGAATTGAGAAATTCAGCGTCATAAGAGCAAATATGGCGATAGAGCGCGCCGACGTGTGCCTGCTTATGATTGATGCGGTGGACGGAGTGACCGAACAGGATGAGAAGATAGCAGGACTCGCTCACGAGGCGGGTAAGGCGGTAATTATCGTAATCAATAAGTGGGATAAAATCGATAAGGATAACTCAACCACCGGCAGCTATACGAAGAATATCAGGACGGCTCTTTCGTATATGCCGTACGCCCCGATTATTTTCGTTTCCGCTCTGACAGGGCAGAGGGTAGCGCATATATATGAGATGATAAACAAAGCGTACGCCGAGGCTCATAAGAGGATATCGACAGGTACGCTTAACGATCTGCTCGGCGATGCGACCACCAGGGTTCAGCCCCCCTCGGATAAAGGAAAGCGATTGAAAATCTATTATATGACTGAGAGCTCTGTGGCTCCGCCTACGTTCGTTGTGTTCTGCAACTCCGAGGAGCTGTTCCATTTTTCATACAGACGTTATCTTGAAAACTGTCTGAGAGATACGTTCGGATTTGAGGGTACGCCTATCAGAATGGTTATAAGACAGAGGGGTGACGACGTCACACCGTAATGCCGCTCCAGGCTTTGAGAAAGGAGAAACCGTATGTTTATAGACAACATTCAAATATATGTAAAGGCGGGAGACGGGGGCAACGGCGCCGTTTCCTTCCATAGAGAAAAGTACGTTTCCGCAGGCGGCCCGGACGGTGGCGACGGCGGCAGAGGCGGAAATATAATTTTCAGAGTCGACCCCGGCTCGAACACGCTTCTTTCGTTCAGATATAAGCGTAAGTTTATAGCGGAGAACGGAGAGAACGGTAAGCCCGGAAAGATGCACGGAGCTAACGGCAAGGACGTTGTAATTCCCGTGCCCCCCGGAACTCTTATCAAGGACGTAAAGACGGGCAAGGTTATATTCGATATGGCGTCAAGCGAGGAGTATGTGCTTTGTAAGGGCGGCAGAGGCGGTTGGGGAAACCGTCATTTCGCAACTCCGACAAGGCAGATACCGAGATTTGCAAAGAGCGGTACTAAGGGAGAGGAAAGAGAGATTCTTCTCGAGCTCAAGATGCTCGCAGAGGTCGGACTTATCGGATTCCCGAACGTCGGTAAATCCTCTATTCTTTCGGAAATATCCTCGGCGAAGCCGAAGATTGCAAATTATCACTTCACTACTCTTTCTCCTAATCTCGGAGTTGTCAGAATAGGTGAGAACAGAGGCTTCTTGGCTGCGGATATACCCGGACTTATTGAGGGTGCTTCCGAGGGTCTCGGTCTTGGGCACGACTTTTTACGCCACGTCGACAGGTGCAGGCTTCTTCTGCACGTCGTTGATATAGCGGGCACTGACGGCAGAGATCCGCTTGAGGACATCGATACTATAGATAAAGAGCTTGAAAGCTATTCTCCCGAGCTGTCGCTTCGTCCGCAGGTAATGGTCGCAAACAAGGTTGACAGCATAGAGCAGGATAGCCCCGTTCTCGAGAGCTTCCTTGCTAAGTGCCGTGAGAAGGGAAGAGAGGTCGTGTTCGTCTCGGCTTACACAGGCGAGAATCTCGACGAGCTTGTAAGAGTGGCGGCGGATAAGCTTAAGGAGCTGCCCCCGATGACTGTGTACGAGTCGGAGATATCTCCCGAGGTGCAGGCGCTTGAGAGCGCATCCGGTGTAAGAGACACCTTTGTAAAGCGTGAGGACGGAAAGTTCTTCGTCGAGGGCGAGTGGCTCTACAACTTTATGGGTCAGATTAACTTCTCGGATTACGAGTCCTTGAACTTCTTCCAGCGAGTGCTTGTGAAAAACGGGGTTATAGATAAGCTCCGTGAGGCGGGGGTAGAGGAAGGCGATACCGTGAATATATATGACTTTGAGTTCGAGTTTGTGTACTGATTATAACAGAACGGCGAGGACACCGCAGATTGCGGTGTCCTCGCTTCTTCGTATCGCATTTTTTGCGCATTAAATTCCTTTTATCCTTGCTGCCTTGAGTATGGCGACCTGCGTCTTTCCGTCTCTGATTTCTCCCGACATAACCATTTCCGTAAGAGTTGAGAGCGGGATATTCAGAACCTCAATGAACTCGTCCTCATCCGGAGATACCTCACCGAAGGAGAGCCCCTCTGCAAGGTACAGATGTATCACCTCGTTCATAAGGGCGGGGGTCGTGTCAATTACTCCGAGGTACGTGTAGCTTTCTGCGGTTGCTCCGGTCTCCTCACGCAGCTCTCTTTTTACGGCATCGAACGGGGGCTCGTCCTTTGAGTCGAGCTTTCCCGCAGGAATCTCGAGGCACACTCTCCCCTGAGCGTATCTGTATTGCTTTACCATTACGACCTCGCCCTTGTCTGTGAGTGGCACAACGGCAACTGCGCCGACGTGCAGACACATCTCTCTCGTAGCCTTTTTTCCGTCGGGAAGGAGTACGGTATCCTTCACTACCTTCAAGACCTTTCCGTCGAATATCTCTTCGCGAGACAGCTGCTTTTCCTCAAAATTCATATACGCCCCCAAGTTTTTCTTATATTATACATTTCTTGGGAGAAAAAATCAATTGGAAAATCAAAAAATTCCAAAGGCCTGGTTTATTCCGCCGGAAATGATTTTTGCGGCGCTTTTGACTATACCGTTTATTTCTTTGGGAGAGACGAACATTCCCGAGGAGCAATCGGGCGAGGAAATCTCGTCCCCGTCGATAACAAACATTCTCGAGTCGATAACAGTCGGCACGCCTATTGAGATAACGGGTATTCCGAGGGTGTCCTCATCTATCGCCATAGAGCCCTTTCCGAGCCCGGATGAAGGGCGTATACCGGTGTCGGATATCTGTATTGTGGTGCCAAGCCTGTTAGGCGAGCGGGAGGTGAGTGAATCGATAGCCAGTATGAGGTCAGGTCTTACTCTAGAGCTTACCCCGTATACGTGCTCCGCCGTTTCGATACCGCTCTGGGATTCCACCCCGGGTATCAGAACCGCTATCTCCGAGCACTCAAGGCCGAGGAACATTTCTTCACCGTGCTGTCGCAGCTGCATTGTGGCTTCTACTCGGGATGCGCTCTCCGGGCCGACGGCGTCCGGGGTCAGCGATTTGTTTCCGAGCCCGACCACCAGTATCCTTTCGGGGAATATCCCGTTCTTGTCGCACATATAGCATAACTCTCTTGCCACCTCTTCGGTTGCATCATCCAGATTGGATGCATCGAGCAAATCCATTCTCGGAATGGTGAGAGTGTCGTACTGTCCCTTCGGGCGCCCTATGCTTTTTACACCCTCGTCAGACGTTATCTTGATTCTCTCCCATATTCCGAAGGGCGCTTTTTCTTTTTTGTACTCCACTCCGGGGATGGTTACGTCAGCCCTTCTTCTTTCTAAGGCAAGGTCGCTGTCGAAGCCCCCCTCTGACTTCGATGTATAGAACTGTTCCATAGTTACCTCCGACCGTTTTTTCTTAAAGCGAATTATTCCCGTGAAAGATATAAATATTCATTTTTACTTTTTTATCATACACACGGGCAAATATTAACAAAAAGAAAAGCGCATATTTGTGCAAATGAACGAAAAATACGCTTATGGGAATAAAACATTGAAAAAGCGTCTCGGTTATGCTAAAATATATAAGAATAAAAATATTTACGTTCCATACGGAGGAAATATGAAAAGAATTCTCAGTTTGCTTCTGGCGGTTATGATGCTCTTCCTTTGCCTTACCGCTCTCGCGGGATGCACACCTAAGGACGGCGGCCCCAGAATCAGTGTATATTTCGGTGACGGCGTTTACGATTTTGACCCCACCGACTATTACGCCGACAGTAATGCAGAGGCGCTTATGAGCCTGCTTTATGAGCCGCTTTTCAGAATTAATGCGAGAGGAAAGCTTGAGCTTGCCGGCGCTGCTAAGTACGTCGTCGATAAGGAGGAGAGAACTATCACCGTTACTCTCAGAGAAACTTATTGGTCTGACGATGTTGTTGTAAAGGCTGAGGATTACGCTTACGCTTGGTGTAACAGAATTCTTGACCCCAACAATCCCAACCCCGCCGCAGCTCTGTTATATGATATAGAGAATGCCGTAGCCGTTAAGAGCGGATATCTCTCCATTGACGAGATCGGTGTTAAGGCTACTGAGGTTGACCAGCTCGAGATTACCTACTGTGAGGGCGCTGACGTTGACAGACTTCTTCGCAATCTTGCATCGGTAGCAACGTCTCCCGTGCGTCAGTCGACGGTTGAGGCGGCTTCCGGCTACTGGTCTAAGTCGATAAACACTATGGTATTCAACGGCGCATTTAGAATCAGAACCTACGATAACGAAGCGAACGAGCTTACCATCGAGAGAAATAAGGGCTATCATCAGTCTCCGAATGCAAAGAACTATACGAAGAACGTCTCCGTAGACAGACTCGTCGGCTTCTTCACTCAGCTTGGCGGCGAGGCGCTTTACACCTATGAGGATATGGATGACGCTATCTTCTATCTTGCCGACCCCTCGCTCGAGGAAAGAAAGCTTTATTCGGATAAGGCTTTTGCCTACGACGATACGTCGACCTATACTTACGTATTCAATACCGAGAATCCTCTGTTCGCAAATTCTAAGGTAAGACGTGCGCTTTCTCTTGCGATAGACCGTAATGCGATTATAGAGGCGATAACCTTCGGTAAGGCGGCTAACGGCTTTGTTCCCGATGCTTTCGGCGGCTCTGATGCAGCTCTTATCGGTGCGAGTGCCGCTACTTCCGAGGCAGAGGCGCTTCTTGCCGAGGTTGATTTTACCGGCATTTCCAAGAGCTTCACTCTTAAGGTTAACGATGATGCCGAGAGCCTTGCGATTGCAGCGATTGTCGAGGATGCGTGGGAGTCTCTCAGCGTAGGCTTCAGCGTTACTGTCGTACCTGTCGGATATGTTGATACGAAGATCAGCGATGATCTTACTATCCGCGACTCGGGTATTCAGGCTATAGTCAAGAATGCTTCCTACGGTGTGCGTGACTTTGATGTCGTTGCCGTTGATTGGCAGATGTATGCTAACGACTCATTCGTTGCGCTTGCGGCTCTTACCTCATCCATCAACGGATGCGGAGCAGAGCTTTACGGTCAGCACTCTCTGAGAGATAATATTACAGGCTGGTCTGATGCCGAGTATGACTACCACGTGACCGCCGCTCTTAAGGCTAAGGGCACAGAGAGAGCAGAGCATCTCAAGAATGCAGAGGCTATCCTCTGCGAGGAGTCACCCGTAATTCCTCTTGTATTCAACCAGAACTTTGCGCTTGTCAGCGATGAATTGTCCGGAATTGTCAGCGACGGATTTGGAAACGTTGTATTCACCAAGGCTATGCAGAGAAATTACCGCAGCTATCTTGATGATTAATCTTTAAAAAACGAAATACCGCGGAAGGTAAGGGGAAGATATCCTTTTTACCTTTCGCGGTTATTATTCACATATAAAGGATAGAAAAATGCGTATTTCGGTCGCATTTTCGGATGAATGAATGAAAAGAGAAAGAGGCTTTGAGCTTAAGACAACGACCGATATAAAGGTTTTTATGCTCTTTATTCTCGATAACCTCGGTTATCCTGTTGAGCACGGCACGATTATTGATATAGTAGAGGAGAATCTTAACGATATCTCGCTCGATTATGCCGAGTGCCTTCGTCAGCTTGTGATCACGGAGCACCTTTTGTACGATAAGGTCGACGAGATTGAATATTATATGATTTCCGACAAGGGCAGAGTGGTTGCTTCAGAGCTTTACGACAGTCTCGATAAGAGTTTCCTCGAGCGTAGCCTGAGGTATGCTATAAAGTATATTTCTCTATCCAAGAGCGGCGCGCGTACGAGATGTGTGATATCCGAAACAGAGGGTAAAAGATATCGTGTAACGATGGAGGCTTACGACCGGCACGGAGAACTAATGAACACGTCCGTCACCGTTAACTCTATGTCTGAGGCGGAATTGATAAAGAAAAATTTCGAAGCTAAGCCGGACGCTGTATACAGAGGCGTACTGTTTGCCGCAACGGGTAGGCTTGAATACATCTCATAGCGGAGGAAGACGGTTTTTGCGTTTTTGGCTTTCCCTTTCGCAAAAAAGAGCATTCTTTACAAAATGGCAAAAATTTCGGATGATTTAACAATTTTTTGCCCCCTACAGGTCAAAAGATTGTGAAATTGATAGAATAATAGTTAATTTTTTTTGACAAATAGCTTGACAAAGTATTAATTTACCTATATAATAGGAATATCTACAGGATAGGTGAGTGTATGAGTATAGAGAATAGTGGCGATTCCCGATCGCTCATTGAGAGCATCAGGAGCGGTGACGGCGACTCCTTTGCGGAGCTTGTACGTCTTTATACTCCTATGATTCACAGTCTTGCCGGCAAACTGGGTGTTGAGATTGCCGATTGCTTTTCCGACGCCTGCTTTGCACTTTATAAGGCGGCATTTTCCTATGACCTGTCGAATACAGAGGTCACCTTTGGTCTTTACGCTAAGGTCTGTGTAAGAAACAGGATTATGGATATCCGCCGCAAGAGTTCCGCCTCTGTCGGCACGGTTTCCGACCTCGACGTCGAGAATATTGCCGTTGATTCCGGTATTGTGTCGAGACTCGAGAGGGAAGAGGAGCGCCGAGAATTTCATTTGAGAGCGCACAGCCTTCTTTCATCATTTGAATATTCGGTTCTTTTGCTTTGGCTTTCGGATTTTACTACCGCAGATATTGCGCATAGGCTCTCTAAGAGCTCGAAGTCCGTAGATAATGCAAAAGCGAGAATACTTAAAAAGCTCCGCGGTGGGATAACTAGGAGCAATTAATCGGTTTTATATGCCCATGTAGCTTAAGGGAGAGCGTTGGTATCACAAAGGCGTCGGTTGAAATCCGTCTCTGGGCAAAATTATACTTATTTTAAGCGAGGAAAAGGAAAACATGTACCAGGACGAGACACTGAAGTGTAGAGACTGTGGCAACGAGTTCGTGTTCACCGCAGGTGAGCAGGAGTTCTATGCATCCAAGGGCTTTGAGAATAAGCCTTCCAGATGCAAGGAGTGCCGCGCCGCTAAGAAGAATGCGACTAAGGGTGCAAGAGAGATGTTCGATGCAGTCTGCGCAGAGTGCGGCAAGGCATGCCAGGTGCCCTTCAAGCCCACCGAGGATAAGCCTGTTTACTGCAGCGAGTGCTTTGCAGCTAAGAGAGGTCAGTAATTAGTATTAGGCTTCGGCTTAGCTTTTTGACCGTGGTTTGTCTATAAAAAACCTGTCCGAATAGGACGGGTTTTTTATTTTTTTAATAAATTCTCTGTACAAATATAAAAAAATATGTTATACTTACTATGTATAACTTTAAATATTTTGTTTTGGAGCATTATATGAGCTTTGACAATAAGAACGGTAAGAATAGAATAGATAGACCGAAGGGTGAGCACAGAGACCGTAAGCCGATGCCCCGGCCTGAGAAAAGAGAGCTTGACGAGAATGTGATTTTCGGCAGAAATGCTGTCAGAGAGCTGCTGCTTGGCGAGGGTGACGTAGAGAAGCTTTACGTACAGAAGGGCGAGCGTGAGGGGTCTATCAATCAGATACTCGGTATTGTCTCTGAGCGTGGGATTCCTATTATTGAGGTCGATAAGACGAAGCTTGACAGAATGGTTGAGGGCGCTCGTCATCAGGGCGTTGTAGCAATAGCCTCTATGTGTAAATATTATACCGTCGACGATATTCTTGATTATGCAAGGGAGAAGGGCGAGCCTCCTCTGGTTGTCATTCTCGACGGGGTCGAGGATCCGCATAATCTCGGCGCAATTATAAGGAGTGCCGAATGTCAGGGTGTACACGGCGTTATTATTCCGAAAAGGCGTGCTGTCGGGGTTACCACCACGGTTGCAAAGTCCAGCGCAGGGGCGCTCCTACATATGCGTGTAGCCAAGGTTACGAATCTTGCGGTAACGATAGACGAGCTTAAGGAGAAGGGCTTGTGGATATACGGTGCGGATATGGACGGCTCGGTTTATTATGAGTCTGAACTTAAAGGACCTGCGGCTTTAGTTCTCGGCAGCGAGGGCTTCGGTATTTCCCGACTCGTTAAGGAAAAGTGCGATTTTATTCTTTCCATTCCGCTTTACGGCAGAGTAAATTCTATGAACGTCTCTTGCGCCGCGGCGGTTGTACTTGCAGAATTTGCGAAGCAGAGAAATAAATAGGGAAGTATTTTGATATGGATGAGATAAAAAAGACAGATACCATTACCGACGAATCAACGAATAAAGAGGACGGCGGATCGGGTCTGGAGTTCGAAATAGCTGATAGTGCACTCGTCTTTGACAGTGAGGCGGACATTTCCGTTTCGCTTTCAGACAATGAAGATAAAGAGCCCGCCGGCAAGGCAAAGGCGGTCCCTGAGACGCCGAAGCATATTCCTGAGGAGTTTACGATTCCCGAGGACTTCGAGGTAGAGGATAAATATAAGACACCCAGCTTCATCGAGGATCCGAAGAAGCTTAGAACTGCCTATATGCCCAGATTCACCGAGGTCAGCGAGACTTATAGGATGAAGGGCGACCCCCGTCCTAAGCCCGAGAAGCCGAAGACTGCGACGAAAGTTTCTACTCCATCGTCAGCTTACTCTGACGCTACGTCCGAGCTTGAGTCAGATAAAAGAATTGAGAAGGTCATAGTGACTCCTAATCCCGGTGCAACCTCAGAGCCCGTCGACGAGAGTATTACTTTGTATAAATTTGATTCCGAGGAGGTAAGCGACGTCGGCGCTATTCCTCTCGCTCCCTTGAAGCCCGTAGATAAAACGGAGAAGGTCGAGCCTGAGAAAAAGCAGGATGAAGTAGTAACGGAAGAGAAAAAGGACGTCGATTCCTCTTGCATCCGTGATGCGGAAAAAAAGCCGGCTGAAAAGAGCGAAACCGAGCTGTATGACTATACGTACGGTGCCTTTGAGGGTATGGATGAGAGCGAGAAGCCGGTGAGCTATCTTTCGGGCTCCGAGCGAGGGGGATTCAGTATGAATCGTGAGTTCACCTCCCCCATACAGAAGGATAATTTTAAGGATAAATTCCTTGATACCATTATGTCGGTAAGAGTGAGACTTATATCGGCTTTGGCGGTATTTCTCTTTATGCTTGTTATGGAGATTTTGCACCTTGCAGGTGTGAACGTATACAGTGAGCTTGGACTAACGTATTCCCGAGCTATGCCTGCTTTAGTTGACTTTGCCTTCTGCACTTGCCTACTTTTGTTTACAATTCCTGAGGTTGTAGCCTCTGTTGCTCTTTTGTTTAAGCGTAAGTGTGCTCCCGAGCTCTTTATCCTTGTGGCTTATGCGGTGCTTGGAGTGTATACGGTGATCGTTGTTCGTTCGGGCTATGAGGGCTATCCTACCTACGGCATTCTTTTCGCTATTTTGTCTCTTTCTTCGGTTATTGCAGGGTACTCGAAGAGTACGGTTGCGTATAGGAGCTTCAGACTCTGTACGAAGAGTGCAACGAAAAGCGTTATTGATAAGCGTCTGACAAGAGAGCTCCCGAGAGAGAATCTGGCGTTGGACGGAGCCGTTGATGAATATCGCTCCAACACTGCGAGAGTTTTCCGCACGGCGTTTGTTTCCGACTTTTTCACAAGGATTAACGCTTCTTGCGAAAACTCGTTGAACGTCTTGATTATGCTGGGGGGCGGCCTCGGTATTTCTCTTGTTTCATCCCTTGTATGCTTCTTCCTCTATGAAGGCTCGCTTACGTATGCGGCGAACGCTTTTACCGTCGTTTTCCTGATGTCGTGCCCTGCGTTTTCTATACTTCTGCATAAGCTACCTTTAGAAAATCTTTCTGATTTTGCTGCGGTTGAAGAGGGCGCATTCGTCGGGGAGAGCTCTGTATACAGTGCCGCCGATATTGACGTCGTGGCTTATGAGGATACCGAAATATTCGGTGTCGAGGACGTCAGCATAAAGAAGGTGCATATGTACGGTAAGGTGTATAATATGCCTAAGGCTATGAAGCAGATGTTTTCCTTGTTCTCGGTTGTCGGCGGGCCTCTTTATCACGTATTTTTGAACTCGCTTGACCGTGCGGGTGAGGGCGCTACCGACGTTCAGCTTGAGGTTGACGGTATAGCGGGCACTCTCGACGGCACACGCATTTTTGCCGGTACGGAGGAGTATATGCGCCGCCACGGTATCAGGATTCCCGAGGATGATTACAAGAGCGGAATTTCCTCTACCGATTCGACTAAGATAATGTACGGCGCTGAAGGCGACGAGGTTTATGCGAAATTCTTCATAAGGTACTCCTTCTCCGAGGAATTTACTATGCTTTTGCCCACGCTTAAGGAGGAGCGTATTGTACCTCTTGTTTACACCGCAGACCCTAATATATCCTCTGAACTTTTGAAGGTGCTTACTCTCGGTGAGGATTTGATAAGGGTTATGAAGCGCAATAACTCAATAGGAAGAAAAGAGAAGGTTTACCGCCGTATCAGCTCGGGTATAGTCACCCTCGGGGATAAATCCTCTGCGGTAAATATGATTCTTCTTGCGAAGAAGTACGTCGCATTCCAGAACGTATTTGCAACGGGCGAGCTTGCCGCAATGATAGCCGGTGCGGTTATCGCCGCAGTATTTTCTGTCAGCGGCGTATTGGGTATACCTGCGTTTGCTCTTGCGTTCTTGCAGATTGCCTGTGCAGTTTTTATGCATCTGCGCTCGTCGTTTGCGTTCAGAATAAAGAGATCTTAGTATGGATTTGATACAGCGATAGCTCGGCTGAGATTCGATACGACCTCGGCGCTATCGCTATATCTATGTTTAACGTTAGAAAATAAGGATATGGAAATGTCAGATAATTGTAAAACACCCGACATATCTTCCGTTCTTAAGTCGGTATCTAAGCCGGCAAGATATATAGGCGGAGAATACAATAGAGTAATGAAGGATAAGGGAAGCGTTAAGTGTCGCTTTGCCTTTTGCTTTCCCGATACCTACGAGATAGGTATGTCGAATCTCGGAGTGCGTATACTCTACGACGTGCTTAATTCGGATAAGGATATATGGTGCGAGCGAGTTTATGCTCCGTGGTGCGATATGAAGGAGAAGATGGAAGAGTACTCCATTCCTCTTTCTGCACTTGAGAGCGGAGACGCTCTTTCAAGCTTTGATATCGTTGCGTTTTCTCTCCAGTACGAGATGTGCTATACCACGACTCTTTCTATGATGAAGCTTGCGGGATTTCCTATTTGGGCGTGCGATAGAGGAGAGGACGTTCCTATTATTGTCGGCGGCGGCCCCTGCGTATATAATTCCGAGCCGATTGCCGAATTCTTCGACCTTATTAATGTCGGTGAGGGAGAAGAGGTGCTGCTTGAAATAAGCAGACTCTACGTAAAAATGAAAGAGGACGGCACCTACTCAAGGAGTGCGTTTTTGCGGGAGGCGTCGCATATCGAGGGCGTATATATTCCGTCCTTGTACGACGTCTGCTATAACGACGACGGTACGATAAAGGCATATACGCCTCTTTACGAGGACGTACCGAAAAGGGTAAAAAAGCGTATAATCAAGGATCTCGATACAGCTCCGTATCCTACGAAGCTGATTATGCCGTATACCGAGACCGTTCACGACCGTATTGTTCTCGAGGTATACCGAGGCTGTATCAGAGGCTGTCGCTTCTGCCAGGCTGGTATGGTTTACCGCCCCGTCAGAGAGAAGAGCCCCGATACCCTTTGCAAAACGGCAAAGTGCCTTTATGAGAATACGGGGTATGACGAGATATCCCTCATATCCTTATCTATAAGTGATTATTCAAAAATAAGAGAGCTTACCGATGGGCTTTTGTCCTGGACCGACGACGCCCACGTCAGCCTGTCGCTTCCTTCGCTCAGAATCGATAGCTTCTCCGAGGAGCTGATGAAGAAGGTTTCCTCTGTACGCACGGGCGGAATTACCTTTGCGCCCGAGGCAGGAACTCAGAGACTCCGTGACGTAATCAATAAGAACGTATCGGAGGAAGACCTGATGCGCTCTGTCGGCATAGCCTTCAAGGGCGGAAAGAGCAGTGTAAAGCTGTACTTTATGAATGGCCTGCCGACCGAGACTCTTGAAGACATCGAGGGTATCGCCGCCCTCGCCGCTAAGGTGGTGGATAAATATTACTCCACGCCTAAAGCCGAGCGCCCGAGAGGGCTAACAGTCACAATCAGCGTGGCGTGCTTTGTTCCGAAGCCCTTCACCCCATTCCAGTGGGAGAAACAGGACAGTATTGAGTCTCTTAAGGAAAAGCAGCTTCATCTGAGAAGCGTTATAAAGGACAGAAAGATAAAATACAATTACCACGATGCAGAGGTTTCCGTTATAGAGGCTATCCTCGCCCGAGGCGACAGAAGATTGGCAAAGGCAATAGCCTATGCCGTTGAGGACGGCGCAGTGTTTGATGCGTGGGATGAGTATTTTGATTTTGATCGCTGGATGCGTGCTTTTGAAAGGGCAGGGGTTGACCCTGATTTCTATACAACGCGCGGCTTCGGGCTGGATGAGGTTCTGCCGTGGGACGTTATAGATTGCGGCGTTACCAAGGAGTTCTTGAAGCGTGAGCGACAGAAGGCGTATGAGGAAAAGACGACACCGTCCTGCGCCGAGCATTGCAGCGGTTGCGGAGCAAATAAGCTTGGAGGTAAAACCAGATGGTGCAATTAACTGCTAATATGCCTTATTTGACTCTCAGGCTTAAATTCAAGAAGGTCGGTAGTTTGCAGTACATATCCCACCTCGATCTTGTACGCACGATGCATAAGATAGTTGTCAGAGCGAGGCTTCCGCTCTGGTACAGCGAGGGCTTCAATCCGAAGCCGAAGATGATTTTTGCCGCTCCTCTCTCGATAGGTACGGAGAGCATTTGCGAGTTTATGGATCTGAGACTGATTGACGATATACCCACAGACGAGGTTATGCGCCGCTTGAACGATAATATGACGGACGAGATGCAGATAACCGAGGCGTACTATACGTCCGAAAAGCTTACGAGTCTGAAGTGGCTGGAATATGAGATAAACATCACGACCAACGGTGCGGATGAAGCTATGGCTGAGAGTGCGAGAACTCTTTTTGCTTCGGATGTGATAACGGTTGAGAAGAAGACCAAGCCCGGCGAGCCGACTAAGACCGTTAATATTAAGTCGCTTATCAAGAGCGCCGATGCCTCACTCGTTGACGGCAGGCTGTTCGTCAGATGTCTACTTTCCGCATCGCAGGACTCATTCCTTAATCCCGAGTATATCATTACGGCTCTAAAGGCGGAGTGCGGAATTTTGTCCGACCCCGATTTAACTAAGGAATATTACTCTATACTTCGCACCGGAGCTTATAAAGAGGATATGACTGAGTTCAGATAAAGCAAAGTGCGAATATTTACAGCAAATTGCTGTCTCAGGTGATCCAGCGTCGTTCTGAGGCGGCTTTTTGCTTTTAAAAGCTCCTGCTCGTCTCCCTCGGAATAAATTACGTCGTAGATCTCATTTTCGATTTTTATAAGCTCGCTGTCCTTGAGTGTTATAGAAAAGAAAAACTTCATTTTACTATAATATTCTAGAATTTTCGTAGCAGCTTCCCCGTCCTGCGTGCCGACGCTATCCAGCCTTTCTTCCATACGACCGATAGCAATTGAGGTCAGGGGGCTGACGCTAAAGACGACAGCGCAGATAATTACGACCGTTATAATGGCATAATAGAAACCCTTCAATCTCTTTCTTCCTTTCTTATAATATTAAAGGCGCCGTCATCGTCTAGAGTGAAGAGAAAGATCTCGTCCTTTTTTATCCTTCTTTCCTTTAGACGCTCTCGCAGCCATTCGTCCGAGTATCCGAGCTCCTTTAGCGTTTTTTCGTCCGTCCGCCCGTCAATTACCAGCGTATGCGCAATTCCGCCGCCGTGGTCGGATTTCAGTAGAGAGAGCTTTCCGTTTTGCTCGAGTATGCCGTACCTTATGTCCTTTATATCTCCTATACCCTGAGTCCTCATTTCGGTTAAGACCTCGTTTATAGATATTCTGTTTTCTAAGAGAACTTTTTGCTTTAGCTTTCCTTTGTATATAAGGTAGATGGGCTCGCCTTCCATTACTCGTTTTAGCTTGGTATTCTTGTTTTTCAACCAGGCGGCTATGACCTCTATACAGCAAATCAATATAATCGGAACAAGGGTGTTGATCAAGGGTGCGTCGGCGTCTCCGATAGCTCCGGATGCTATCTCGGATATCAGCAGGGTAGAAACAAGCTCGTTTGCTTCGAGCTCGCCGATTTGTCTTTTGCCTAAGATTTTCATCAGAAAAGTCAATAAAAAGTATATGAGTATCGTTCTAATAAATAAAGGAATCATAAAAAATCTCCTTAAATTTAGTTATTTTAAATGATGAAAAAAATATTACAAAAAAAACCGAAAATTTTTTAAAAAGGGGGTTGACATTTAAAAAGCAATGTTGTATAATAAACAGGCTCACCTTATGAAGCATCTTTTTTAAGGACGGGCACTCGATCATTGAAAATTGAACAACATGAAATTTCGAGCACTGAAAAGTGCAGAGATCTCGTTAATACACTTTGAAAGAAAAAATAACTCAAGAAGTAAAAAGAAGCTAGAACAAAATAGCTCTAAAGAAGATGTTGAGTCCGGGGCAAGAGTCCTGGATTTAATATACAATTTTTTAGAGAGTTTGATCCTGGCTCAGGATTAACGCTGGCGGCGTGCATAACACATTCAAGTCGAACGGAACGAGGGGCTTCGGTCCTTTGTTTAGTGGCGGACGGGTGAGTAACGCGTGAGCAATCTACCTCCCAGTACGGGATAACAACCGGAAACAGTTGCTAATACCGTATGAAATGGCAGTATCGCATGGTACAACCATCAAAGATTTATTGCTGGGAGATGAGCTTGCGTCCGATTAGATAGTTGGCGGGGTAAAGGCCCACCAAGTCGACGATCGGTAGCCGGACTGAGAGGTTGAACGGCCACATTGGAACTGAGATACGGTCCAGACTCCTACGGGAGGCAGCAGTGGGGAATATTGGGCAATGGGCGAAAGCCTGACCCAGCGACGCCGCGTGAGGGAAGAAGG
>JAZORO010000078.1:0-67119 GCA_045656605.1 Eubacteriales bacterium | reverse complement strand
ATTGGAAACAGCTTCTCACAGGATGCTCAAAGATATTTGCACCGTCTGGCAAAAAAAGAGGGCGTTGACATAAAGGCGGTCAATCTTTATATCCCCGGCTGCTCCCTGCAGAGCCACTACAACAATATGCTATCAAACGCATGCGAATATGACTTTGAGCTCAACGGAGAAAAAACAGGAAGACAATCGTCTATCAAGGAAGCCCTCGAAAGCGACAGCTGGGATTATGTTACTCTGCAGCAGGCGAGCCCTTACAGCGGCATTGCCGAGACCTTCTCTCCGTTTGTTACGGAGCTTGCAAAATTTGTAAGGGAAAGCTGCAAGGGGGCAAAAATACTTATTCACCAGACCTGGGCATACGAGGATGGGAGCGAAAAGCTCAAGAATCTCGGTATTTTCAGCTCGGCAAAGGAAATGCTGGCAGGCATTATCTCAGCTTATGAAAGAGCGGCAGAGCTGATTTCTGCCGACGGAATTATCCCATCCGGGCAGGCAATGATGTGCGCCTTGGATATGGGGATAGGAAGAGTGCACAGAGACACGTTTCACGCATCGCTCGGCGTCGGCAGATATCTGCTTGCGCTTGCATGGTATAAGGTGCTGACAGCAAGCAGTATTTCCGATAACAGCTTTGACGAGCTTGACGAGCCGATAACAGAAAAAGAAAGAGAAATCATAATCAGAGCGGTTAATTCCGTTATATAATAAAAACGGGTGCGGCGTGCGCGAGGCGCAAATTTATGAGCCGACCTTGCGGCAGACGAGAGCAAACCGCAAAGGGAATCATGCTATGAAACCGATTATAGGAATACTCGCCGAGGTTGACCGTGAGCGAGTGACGCGGGTGTGGAATACTTATATCAGAGCCATTGAAAATTCGGGCGGAATTCCGATTATGCTACCCTACGTTGAGGGCGACGACGCAATTCGGAGATTTGCCGATATGTGCGACGGATTCTGCTTCACAGGCGGAGTTGACGTCAACCCCGAGCGATACGGTGAGTCTGTAAAGCCCGAGTGCGGAGAGATACAGTACGAGCGCGACGAGCTGGAATTTCGAGTTTTGGACAAAATTGTTGGAACAAGCAAGCCGATACTCGCCGTCTGCCGGGGCGCACAGCTCATCAACGTGTATTTTGGCGGAAGCCTCTATCAGGACATTCCGAGCGAGATAGAAACCGAAATATTGCATAATCAGGCAGAGCCGAGGTTTTCTCCCTCTCACAGCGTTGAGCTGATACCCGGCACACCGCTTGCTGCTCTTATCGGCAAGCGGCGAATGATTGCCAACAGCTTTCATCATCAGGCAATAAGGGAGCTTGGACGAGGGCTTCGGGTTATGGCAACGGCGAGCGACGGAATTATCGAGGGCGTTTACTCCGATAACCCGCAATACGTCAGAGCATATCAGTGGCACCCCGAAAGATTGCATGGGCAAGACGGAGACAACACGCTTATCTTCGATGATTTTATCAAGGCTTGCCTTTTCAAGAAATAACTTTAATCAAAACGAGCATCTGACAAAAAGGCGCTCAAAGGAGAAAAATATGACTAATCACTGGAATGGAAAGACCTGGTATGCTTACGGAACGTCTATGACAAGCGTATTGCAGGGAAAATACGTGCCCGTGGTAGAGAAGCTATCAGGGCTCAAGGTACACAATTTCGGTATACCGGGCGGATGCTTGACACCGGACGGATACGGCAAGGGCAACGTAAAGAGCGCCGTAATGACCCTCGCAGACGGCAAGGAAGACGCCGACCTTATAACCCTCGAGGTCTTACCTAACGAGGGAGCGACTATCGGAAGCATTTACGATACTTGTGACGAGTCCTTCTGCGGTTGCTTCAATCAGTGCATAAGGTACTTGCAGGAAAATACTACGGCGCAGATAGTCGTAATAATTATGATAGCGGGCAACGATACTTCTCCCGATATGCCATCTCTTCTCAGAGGGGTTCCAAACCTTGAGTTTGCAGAGGTGATAGAGCGTGTTGCGAAATTGAACGGCGTGCCTGTTATAAACGTATTCGCAGAATCCGGATTTGGCTACGGTCGTGTAAGGAAAAGAGAATACCAGCTCGACAATATTCACTTGAACGACCTAGGCGGTAAGAATATGGGCGCATTTATATGGTCTAAGCTCAAGGATATTCCTCTTTGGCTGTCGGAATAAGAGCTTTAGAATTTGAAAGGATGTTTATATGAAACTGTTACTCAGCGCTGCGACAAAGCTGCTCGTCGGCATTGCGCTAATCGGCCTCATACTGTTTTTACCTGCTGGAACATTCTGTTATCCCGGCGGATGGCTCTTTATCATTCTGCTCTCGGTACCTATGCTTATTCTGGGCATTGCGCTCTTAATTAAGTCGCCGAAGCTACTCGAGAAAAGATTAAATCACAAGGAAAAAGAAAAGGCGCAAAGAGGGGTTGTTGCGCTTGCGGGGCTGATGTTCCCTGCGGGATTTATAGTCAGCGCTCTCGACTTTCGTTTCTCGCTCTCGGACGTGCCTCTGTGGCTGACCGTCACGGCATCCGCAATCTTCGTCCTCGGATACGTAACGTACGCCGAGGTTATGCGTGAAAACGAATATCTCTCCCGCACGGTAGAGGTGCAGGAAAACCAGACTGTCATATCTACGGGACTGTACGGCATAGTCCGCCACCCTATGTATCTGGCAACTCTGTTTATGTTTTTACCGATGCCCCTAATACTCGACTCCTTCTGGGGACTGATACCATTCTGTCTTTATCCCTTTATAATCGTCATACGAATTATATCCGAAGAAAGACTTCTTACGGAAGAACTTGCAGGTTACAAGGAATATAAAGAGAAGGTAAAGTACAGGCTGATACCCTTCATATGGTAGAGATAAAAACGTTGATGACACAATATTTTCAGTATACAAGGTAACACAGATGAGACAATTAACAACCGTTAAACCATTCAGAATGATAGAAAACCTGTATTTCGTCGGTACGGTCGAGGCATCATCGCATCTTATAGCGACGCGTGAAGGCTTGATTCTTATTGACACGGGGTACGTCGAATGCGCAGATATAGTTATGAATTCAATACGTGAGCTTGGCTTTAACGTAGAGGAAATAAAATATATTATTCACTCTCACGGTCACGCCGACCACACCGAAGCGACAGCAGAAATATTAAAGCACTGCAAGGGAGCAAAAACTCTTTTATCCTTCCGTGATTTACGCTACATAAAAGGATTCGGCTTCACACCCGACATTGATATTACCGACGGATATAAGGTAAAGCTCGGAGAGACCGAAATACTGTGTCTTTTCACCCCGGGTCACACCGAGGGCTCCTGCTCCTTCTTCTTCAACGTCACAGAAAACGGCGTAACACACAGAGCAGGCTGCTTCGGAGGCGCAGGCACAAATCAGCTTAAAAAAGACTATATGAACAGAAGATGTGTCCCCTACCTTATGAGAGGCGAATTCTTTAGGAGTGTAGACAGGCTTCTTACCGAGCAGGTCGACGTTATGATAGGCAACCACGCTTGGCAAAACAAAACGTTTGAAAAGAGAGACCTTATCGGCAAGACAGAGATCAATCCTTACGTCGACAAGGGCGAGTGGCAAAAGTTCCTAAAAAATCTCAAAAGCACTTTGACCGGCATTATACTAGAGGAAAGCCGCACAAAATTTATAACCTATGCGCACAGAGGTGCTTCCGAGTACTGCCCCGAGAACACGATGATGTCCTTCTACGTGGGAGCGTATATGGGTGCAAACGGTATAGAAACCGACGTACAGATAACACGAGACGGAGTGCTCGTGCTCTTCCACGACGAAACGCTTATGCGTGTAACGGGTGAAGAGGGCTCTGTCGCCGATTATACCTACGACGAGCTCTGCCGCTTCGCTGTTAAGAAGGCGATTTTAACCGACCGCATTCCCACCTTCAGAGATTTTCTCGAGCATTTCGGACACAGAGACCTGATGTTTGCAATCGAGTTAAAGGTCGGCGGAATTGAGAAAGCGGTTGCCGAGCTAATATACGAATACGGTGTAGAAAAGAAGGTTGTAATCACTTCCTTCAACTTCGATTACATAAAGAATATGAAAGAATGTGCGCCCGAGCTCCGTATAGGATATCTTACCGTCGATATCGGCGATAACACGGTAAAGGCCCTTATGGATATAGGGGGTGATGAGATATGCCCTAAGGGTTGCGATGTAACCCGAGAAAGAGTAGACTATTGGCACTCTCTCGGGCTCAACGTAAGAGCGTGGGGAATATTCGACGAGCAGATTATGCGCTCGGTATACGACGCAGGCGCGGACGGAATGACCGTAAACTTCCCCGACCTGCTGCTTAAATATATAGACGAAAAATAAAAGGGGAAAAATAGCACGATGAAGGTTTGCGTCATACAGCCCGGATATTCTTTTGACGAGAAGGATCTGGACTCCCGCTTCAAAGATTTATTAAAATTAGTTGACGAGTGTGACGAGAGTATGGATCTCATCGTCCTGCCTGAGTACAGCGACGTACTTGCAGACGTAAAGGGGGATAAGGATTTTTATATTTCTTCGGAAAAATACAGCGATATTCTTTTAGAAAAAGCCTCGCAAACAGCTAAAAGGTGTAACGCTATCGTATTCGTTAACGCCGGATACAAGACGGAACTCGGAATACGTAACACCACGCACGCCTTTGACAGGAACGGCAACGTTATAGGCAGATATTTCAAGGCTCATCCCGCACCCAGTGAGGTTAAGATGGGCAGTCTCGGCGGACACGGACTTGACGTCGCTTACAGCTACGAGTTTGCGCCGCCCTACGTCATTGAGATTGAAGGATTACGTATCGGATTCCTTACCTGCTACGACTTCTATTTCTACGAGAATTTTGCAAGAATAGCAAGAGAAAATCTCGACATAATAATCGGCTGCTCGCTCCAGCGCACAGATTCTCACGAGGCTCTGTTGATAATAAATAAGTTTATGTGCTACAACACGAACACGTATCTCATCCGTGCATCGGTCTCTCTCGGCGAGGACTCTAAACTGTGCGGAAGCAGTATGGTTGTCTCTCCGAAGGGCGAGGTGCTCGTCAATATGAAATCGAGAGTCGGACTCGGAGTCTGCGAGATTGATCCTAAGGACAAGTATTATAAACCGGCAGGCCATATGGGTAAACTCAAGTCGCACTACGAGTATATAGAGGAAGGACGCCGTCCCTGGCTGTACAGAAACGGCGGAGCGTCCGTAATTCCCTTCGAGCACGTGCTTCGCTACCCCAGAATATGCGCTCACCGAGGCTTCAACTCAGTAGCTCCCGAAAACAGTATGCCTGCCTTCGGCGCAGCGGTAGCTCTCGGAGCTGAGGAAATAGAATTTGACCTATGGTCAACGAAGGATGGCGTACTGGTCTCTGCGCACGACTCATCGCTCGAGCGTGTAAGCAACGGACACGGGCTTATTTCCGAGCACACGTACGAAGAGCTTTTGCAGCTCGACTTCGGATATAAATCCGGAGAGGGCTATCGCGGGCTGAAAATACCCACCTTCGAAGAAATTCTCAAAAAATTCGCAGGACGTGTAATAATGAACGTACACGTCAAAATCTGGGATACAAACTCGGATACGCCGATGCTGAAGGAAATCGTTGCTCTCATACGTAAATATGACTGCGAGAAGCACGTCTACTTTATGACTACGAGTGACGAGATGATAAGACGGGCTATAGAATATGCGCCCGATATAGCCGTCTGCGTAGGCTGGGACGGTAACGAAGAGCCGATGTCTATGGTCGATAGAGCAATCGTCCTCGGCGCAAAGAAGATACAGCTATACAAGCCCTACTTTACCGCTGAAACGATTAAGAAGGCGCACGAAAACGGAATAAGGTGTAACGTCTTCTGGGCTGACGACCCTATCGAAGCTAAGGAATACCTCGATATGGGCATAGACACCATTCTTACAAACGACTATTTAAAAATCAAGAACGCCCTCGGAGATGAATAACAGTTGCTCTCTGTAAAATAAGCCTTATGACGACCGAGGAGGAGCTCAGAGGCAAGGCTCTCGTTCAGTATTCGTGCTGGGAGTCGGCATACAAGGGGATTATCGACCCCGAGTATCCGAACAAGCTCACGCTCGACGAATGTATAGAAAAGGCTTATATAAGGACAACGTGCTTATATCGAAGGACGGCGACCGTGTAACGGGCTTTATCATATACGGTAAATGCGAGGACGAGGGCTTTGAGGAATGCGGCTGCTTCAAGGCTCAAAGAATACAATAAAATTTTGCTCTGGGTGCTTGAGGGAAATCACAAGGGTATACGCTTTTACGAAAGATACGGCTTCGGATTTGACGGAGAAAAAAGCAGATTCTTCTCGGCACTCCCATAAATAAGCTGCGTATGGCTTACTTAAACAAATAAACGGAATAACAAGGAAAAAATGAAAACTAAAAGATTATCAAAATCGGCGCTTCTTCTCACCCTTTGCTGGTTGGTTTACTCCTGCTCTTATATAGGAAAATTAAGCTATAATGCAAACATCAACCAGATTATCGAAGCTTTTGGCGTCAATAACGAGCAGGCGGGGCTCGTTTCATCCTGTTTCTTCTTTGCATACGGTATCGGTCAGGTTGTGAACGGTATCCTCTGTAAAAAGTACAACATCAAATACGTAATCTTTATAAGCCTGATTGTTGCCAGCGGAATGAACGTCCTCGCCGTAACCGTCAGCGACCTCAACCTTATCAAATACATATGGCTCATAAACGGAGTGGCTATGTCATTCCTCTGGACATCTCTTATCAGACTTCTCTCGGAGACTGTCGAAAAGAGTATGATGCCGACGGTTGTTCTTGTTATGGGTACGACGGTTGCTACGGGTACGTTTATCGTATACGGCATAAGCTCGATGTTCGTGGCTTTGTTCAGCTATCAGCTTACCTTCTACGTTGCCGCCGGACTTATGAGCGCTGTTGCTCTTTTGTGGCTTTTATCCTACAACCCCCTTGTTAATCCTCTAAGAAAGGAAAGAGAATCGGAAGAGAGCGCAGTCGAGGAAGCTGTAATAAAATCAGGCAGCCACGAAGGCGCAAAAATAGGATACGTTTCGCTTCTCGCAGCCCTTGCGTTATTTGCGGTTGCCAATAACTTCGTCAAAGACGGACTCTCCGCCTGGACTCCCAAAATACTCAACTCGCTGTACGACACCCCCGATTGGCTGTCTATACTTCTGACTCTGCTTCTGCCGATGCTGGCTATACTCGGTGCTTTTGTCGCTATGAGAATATACAAAATGACAAAAAGATACGTGTTAAGCTGCGCTATTCTCTTTGGAATCTCTGCCGTTTTGACGGGCATCGTTATTGTATTTCTCTCCACCCCTCTTTTACCGGTAACAGTAGCTTGCTTCGGAGTTGTCTCTCTGCTTATGGCGGGAGTAAACAATATAATCACCAGTATGGCACCCTTGACTCTCGGAGCAAACGTCAACCCGGGACGCCTCGCAGGTATTCTCAACGGGTTCTGCTATCTCGGAAGCACTATAAGCACCTGGTGTCTCGGAGCAGTCTCCGATGCGTTTGACTGGATGGCAGTATTTTACCTTCTTCTCGCCATCACCTGCGCTATGGCATTGATAGGCGGCGTATACACGGTGATAGAAAAATCCAAGAAGAATTTATCAAAAAATGCTTAATCGGGGATAGCTTTGCACCCCACGGACGGAGAAAAATGAAAAAGTATATAGGGTTGGATATCGGCGGCACAAAATGCGCCGCAGTAATCGGCACTCTCAAAGACGAGATCGCAATAGAGAAAAAAATAAGCTTTCCCACAGCAGGTAAGACTCCCGAGGATATTTTAGAGCGGTTCAGCGCTTTTATCAGCGACAGACTCGCAGAGGGCGAAGAACTCGCCGGCATAGGAATCGCTTGCGGCGGACCGCTTGATTCCAGGCTCGGAGTGGTAAAAAAACCACCCTCGTTGCCCCTTTGGGACGATATACACGTCACAGAATATTTTGAGAAGCGCTTCGGAATACCCAGCTATCTAAGAAACGATGCGGATGCCTCGGCTGTAGCGGAATGGAAATACGGAGCCGGCAAGGGCTGCGAAAATATGATATTTCTGACCTTCGGAACAGGCCTCGGCGCAGGTCTTATTCTGAACGGCCGTCTGTACTCGGGCTCGTCCGATGCTGCGGGCGAGATAGGTCACGTACGCCTCAGAGCTCACGGCCCCGTCGGCTACAACAAGGCAGGCTCCGCAGAGGGCTTCTCGTCCGGTAGCGGAATCAGACGTCTTGCCCTTATCGAGCTCGAAAAGGAAAAGAAAAAAGGCAAAATCCCCGAGTTCATAAAGCGCATTGGCGGCGAGGATAACCTAAACGCAAAAGCCTTAGCCGAGGCGGCTGACGACGGAGACGAATTTGCTAAGCGAGTCTACCGAAAGAGTGGCAGAATGTTCGGATATACGCTCAGCATCCTCATCGACCTATTCAATCCCGAGAAGATTGTTATCGGCGGCGTATTTATGAGAAGCGGTCACCTCATTCTGCCGGAAGCAGAAAGGGTCATAAAAAAGGAAGCCCTTCCTCACGCATATGAAAAAAGCGAGATAGTACCTGCTAAGCTAAGCGAAAATATAGGCGACGTATCAGCCCTGGTTATTGCAAAAGGAGACGTATAATGAAAAACAGTACACTGGATATTTTAAGAAATCTGATAGCGAGGTACCCCGCCCTCTCCGTATGCGAGGACGACATTCACTCTGCATATTTAACTATGGAAGCGGCATACAAAAGCGGTAAAAAACTCCTGATTGCAGGAAACGGCGGAAGCGCCGCAGACAGTGAGCATATCGTGGGCGAGCTGTTGAAGCAGTTCAAGAAAAAAAGAATGATTGACGAAAAAATCTACGATGCTCTCGGAGAGTACGGAGATATCGGCTTGGAGATGAGAGAGCATCTCGAGGGCGGTCTGCCCGCCATTGCGTTAACCTCTCACCCGGCTCTGTCGACTGCGTTTTCTAACGACACCGAGCCTACCCTCACGTTTGCTCAGCAGCTTTTGAGTCTTGGAGAGGAGGGAGACGTGCTTCTCTGTCTCTCCACGTCCGGAAACTCAAAGAACTGCGTATACGCAACGGTACTCGCAAAAGCAAAAGGGATAACGACAATATGTATGACGGGCGAGAAAGAAAGCAAGCTCTCCGAGCTGTGCGACGTATCCGTAAGAGTCCCCGAGCGTGAGACGTATCTTGTGCAGGAATATCATCTGCCTATATACCACGCTCTTTGCGCTATGCTTGAAGAGGAGTTTTTCTGATGAAACCGAAGAAAATAGAAATTTGCTTCCTGCTTTTGGAATGCGACAGAGACCCCGCTGAAATAACTGCGGCTATAAACCTCGAAGACTACAAAATCATTTCGAAAGGTGAAGTTAATCCATACACGGGTAAGACTGCGCAAAAAAATCAGGTCATATACGGCTACAACGACGTGCCAATACCTGACGACAACGATATGATTATGGAAACTCTGAAAGACCTTATACCGAAAGAGGATATAATCTGCTCCCTTAAGGACAAGCTCTCCTTAGATATCAGCCTATACGTAGGCGAGGGCTTTGAGGATATACTTTTTATACTTGACGGACCTGTGTGCACGTTTCTTTACAACGTAGGCGTAAAATGTGAATTTATGTATTTTTAATTTTTAGGAATCGAGAAAGACAATGAAAAAGCTATCATTTATCTCAGTTATCGTCGCCGCAATGCTTTGGGGCACATCGGGACTCTTCGTGCACTATCTCAGTCTATACGGCTTCTCTGCTCTGCAGGTGACCGCTATACGCTCAACGGTTGCGGCTCTGTCAATATGCATATATGCGCTACTCACCAACAAGCATCTTTTCAAGATTAAGCCGAAAATGCTTCTGCTTCTTGCCGCAAGCGGCTTAAGCTTCTACGGGGCTGCCGCCTGCTATTACGCATCGATGAAGATGACTTCGGTATCCACCGCAGCCGTTCTTATGTATACCGCACCCGTTATGGTTATGGTGTACTCGGTAATCTTTCTCGGCGAAAAAATGTCTAAGCTTAAGGGCGCTGCTGTCGTGCTGATGCTCGTCGGATGCTGCCTTGTGTCGGGTATCGTAGGCGGCTTGACGCTGAATCCTCTCGGAACGGCGCTCGCCCTCTTGGCGGCAGTTTGTTATGCGGCATATACCATACTCTCGAAGGTAGAGATGAACGCAGGATGTCACCCGCTTACCGCTACTATATATTCTGCAATCTTTATGGCTCTGTGCGCTCTTATCGTTGCGAACCCCGTCGATATAGTCAAAACAGGAATGGCTAATCCCCTGCCCGTAATACTCCTCGGAGTCGGACTCGGACTTTGCACGTTTGTCATCCCTTCTGCGCTTTTCAACCTCGCAATGAAGCGTATTCCAGCCGGAATAACCTCGGCTCTATCCATAATCGAGCCTATGTCCGCTACCGTTTTCGGCATACTCTTCCTCGATCAGGTGCCGGATATATTCTCCTTTATCGGCATCGCAGTAATTATGCTCTCGGTAGTTTTCCTCGCCCTTGAGGACGGAGATAAAAAAGAAAAAACAAAAGACGAAGAAATCACCTCGGCAAGAGCCTAGTATTCTCTTGCAAAAATCTATCAAGGAGTATCAGAATGACCTATATATTCGATATGGACGGCACTTTAATTGATTCCATGCCGGTATTCAGCAAGGCTATCGCCAGCTTTCTAGACGATATCGGAGTCGCCTATCCTGACGACTTAATAAAAACCGTAACACCGCTCGGGAGCCGAGGCACGGCAAGCTACTTTATCGAATCTCTCGGAGTAAAGGGCTTCACCGAGGAAGATATAATCGCCTCGCTCGGCGAAAGAATGAAGAAGGAGTATGTGGAGAGCATCCCCGCAAAGCTTTACGTAAAAGAGAAGCTCTGCGAATTAAAAAAAGCGGGGCACTCGCTCGCCGTCCTCACCGCAAGTCCTCACCTAACGCTCGACCCCTGCCTTAAGCGGCTCGGACTTTATCACCTGTTTAAATTTGTGTGGTCGTGCGACGATTTCGGAAAGACTAAATCAGACCCCAGAATATACCGAGAGGCGGCCTATATGCTCGGAACGTCCCCGTCGGGAATTATATTCGTAGACGACAATATCGAGGCGGTTAAAACTGCTAAAGCCGCCGGTCTGCACGCCTATGGGGTATACGATGCATCCTCGATGGAGTATGAAGAAGAGTTCCGCAGAGTTGCGGAAAGATATATTATGAATTTCTCGGAGCTGTGATATGAATAGGCTGTCAGAATTTCTCAGAAAATCTCAGGGGTATTTCTTTACGGTTCTTGCCTGCGCTATATATTCGCTCGGCACAGTCCTCTTCCTTGAGCCGACCTCTATCGTCGCCGGCGGTATGACGGGTCTTGCTATCGTAATAAAAATATTGAACTCGCATATTCCGATAGGTATAACGATCATAATACTTAATATCCCCATACTGGCATTCGCTACCAGAAGCTACGGATTAAAATTTGCGGCGAAGTGCCTTATGACATTCTCGCTGATAGGTATTTTCACCGAGCTTTTTGCTTTTCTCGATCCGCTTACAACCGACCCGATTCTTGCGGCTCTCTACGGCGGCGTATTTCAGGGCGTGTCGATAGGCTTATTTATAAAATATGAATTTCAAGCGGCGGCACCGAGCTTTTGGCACGTTTGATCAACATCAAGCTCGCACATCTTAAGATACCTGTGCTTGTCGGAATTCTGGACGGTATAATAGTAACCCTCGGCGCTGTAGTGACTAAAAATCCGTCGAATATGCTCTACGCACTCATCGTCATATTCGTCAGCACAAGAATTTCCGAAATTATCATCACAGGCCTTGAAAAAACGAAGCTCTGTATCATAATCACAGACAAAGGAGAAGAAATATCTCACGCAATAATTGAGAAAATACCAAGAGGCGTAACTATGCTCGACGGAAAGGGGATGTATACAGAGATGGAGCACAAGGTGCTCTTAACCTGTATAAAAACCAGACAGCTCCCCCGGCTGAAAAAGGTAATCGTGGCGATCGACCCTGCCGCCTTCATAATTATCAACGATTCTAAGGAAGTACAGGGCAAGGGATTCGGTAAGCTCGGCTCTTGATTCGGGTACTTATCTGCCCCCCACGTCTTACCTCTTCATTTTACTGTCGCATAAAAAAAGCCTTTAAAAAAGGAGACAACATAATGGATAACCGTTCAAACGAAAACGTACAAGAGAAAAAAAGGAAGAGAAAATTTAGTTTTCTTCTTGACGTAGCGCGCGGATACTGTATGGGTATCGCTTTTATCATACCCGGCTTCTCGGGTGGGTCCGTGGCGGCGATACTCGGAATATACGAGAAACTGATAGGAGCAATAGCCGACCTGTTCCGCTCATTTAAAAAGAGTGTTCTTACTCTTTTACCAATCTTTATAGGTCTATGCCTCGGCGCTATATCCCTTCTCTATCCTCTAGGATGGGCGCTTGAGAGCTACCCCATTTCGACAGTCTCGCTCTTCGTCGGTCTAGCTCTTGGCGGTTTGCCATCTATAACCGACAAGGTAAAGGGTAAAATCAAGGCTACGAATATACTGGCTTTTTCCGTTCCGTTTATTCTTGCTTGCGCTATGTCGTTTCTTCCGACGGGCGCTGACGTCAATCTTCTGAATCTGAATATATTGGGCTACGGCACCCTATTTCTTGTGGGCGTGCTCGGCTCCTGTGCGCTTGTCATCCCCGGCATTTCGGGCAGTATGATACTTCTGATTCTCGGGTATTATAATCCTCTTATCAAGCTCATTACAGACAACCTGTTTACAGGGCAGAACGTCTTAAAAGCGCTACTGGTGCTATTCTCGGCGGGTCTGGGTGTAGTCGTCGGCTTCTTTATTATTTCAGTGATTATGAAAAAGCTGCTCGAGGTATGCCCGAGAGGCACTTATTTCGCTATAATAGGCTTTATAGTCGGCTCTGTCCCCACGGTATATATCTCTACCGCTAAGGATGCCGGGTTAACTCTTTCAAGCCTGCCATCCTCTGCGCTTTACTGGATTGCGGCTGCTGTTATGTTTATACTCGGATTTGTCGGTGCATTTGCCTTTGTAAAAAAGGTTAAGCGCTCGGTAGCAGAAGGTTAAAAAATTAAAAAAAACACCTCGGAGTTTTCTTCTCTGAGGTATTTTTTTATCCGCCCGTGAATAGTCTGTAACACAAGAAATAAAACAAGAAGAGGAAAAGGTTATGTTCATATATTCCATAAGAGCGTCTACAATAAAATTCTTTTCGCTGATATGCTTGGTTCTGGCTGTTCTGGTTGCAATAATCGTCTCAGGCAGCACCGAGACGGTCTACGCCTCGGCAGACGGTGTGAATATCAATTACGGCGGTATGAAAACAAAAGAGGACAGGATTGCTTTTATCTCTATGTTCGGAGTAGCCATAGAACCGGAAAGCGAAACGAAGGAGCAGTTTGCAATGCCGGAGAACTTCGACAAGGTTATCCGTGATTACAATCAATTACAAAGAGAGCAAGGTCTCGACCTTGCAAAGTACGCAAGAAAAAGAGTTACACGCTTTACATACAAGGTCACAAATTACAATACAGATGCAGAAGTGTACGTAAACCTACTTGTCTACCGAGGAAGAATAATAGCCTGCGACATCTCTTCGCTTACCGACGGCGGCTTCGTTTTACCGCTGACTAAGGTAGACAGAGCGAATTTAAAAACGACCTAAATAAATCCGCTTTTTCCAAAAAGGCTATAAACGTCAAGAGGCGAGAATGCAATTTGCATTCTCGCCTCTTTCGGCTCCGCCCCCTGCTCCGTTTTACGTGAGCAGCTCAGCTTTTCTCGGCTGAGGGCTTCGCTTCTTACTCATAGAGCGACACTTTGGAGGTGTGTCACACCGCAAAAAAGCGGTACCGCTATGCCATTCAGTTGTTGCAGCAGCAGCAGAAAACGACGATAATAGCAAGGATTATAATCCAGGTGCAGTTATCATCGAAAAGATGGCAAAGACAATTGTTGTTCATAGTATGTTCCTCCGATTTGACAAGATGCGGACTTATGCTCCGCTATTTTCATACTATGCAAACGTCTGTCCTTGTGTCACTTTTTCTTTCTTACAGTTTTTTTGGATGCGGCTTTTGAGGCTTTGCTCTTTTCATCAGAGCCTTTATTATCGCTCTCAAAGTCAAATACAACATCTCCGTCCTTCAGAATCAATCTCCCCTTAAAGAACGTTCCCTTCTTCGATAAGAAGCCCGACATAAGACTGCTGCTCCCTTCGGTGAGAATCTTCCTCGCCTCGTAAATAGGTATGTCCTTCTTGCAAATGGAAACGCCTATTCTGAATTTACAGCCATCATTATATCCCATACATCCGTAGCTCTGCTTGCCTCTGACTACGTTCCTGCCGCACACAGGGCACGGCCCAACTATCTCACCGTAGGAGCCCGTATTAACACCCGGCAGGCTCGTCGCCTCGGCATCAGCCGAGAACACCTCGCTTATCTCCTCCTCGGCGAGCTTAACCGCCTCGTCTACGGACATACTTCCTCTGAACACTCTCTTGAGCGCCTTGCCGAGCTCGCTGGTCTTGTATTTATCCATCACTATGCCGAGCCTGGTGATGCAATTTATAAGATACTCACCGCCGTCGAGAATTGTATAAACATCCTTTTTCAGATCTATATAACCGCTCTTCTTGGCATTATCGATTATTCCCGTTCTCGTAGCCTCTGTGCCAAGCTCCAAGCCCTCGAATATAGCTCTGTAATCCTCAGCGTCATCGACCTCTCCGCTTTGCTCCAGCTCTTTTGCCTTAGCCTTGTCGTCCTTAAACGGGTTTTTCAGATATTTATTAAGAGTCTCTATCGTATAGTGCCTCGGCGGTGTCGTCTGCTTCTTATCCGGTGCAAAGCAGATATTTACACTCTGCCCTACCTGAAGCTTAGGTAGCAGCTTATCCTTTGAGGTATAATCGTCATACTTCGTCCATCCGGGCTCAATTATTACAGTTCCCTTAAGTGAGAATTCCTCAAGCTCGCCGACCTTGATCTTTATCTCGCTCTTCTCTGCTATGCAGTCCTGAGCACAAAAAACAGCTACAAATCTGCGCAGCACGGTAGAATAAACCTGCAGCTCCACTGCCGAAAGCTTCGACTTGTCGGGAATCTTATACGTGGGCGTGAGAGCTGAGTGCGACTCTATCTTCGAGTCGTCAAAGATATATTTTGAATCCTTAAATCTAACGGGATATCCGAGCTTGGATACGCCGGATATAATTGCTCTGACCTTATCCTTCTCCGCTGTCGCCATATATTCCGAGTTCGTTCTCGGATAGGTAAGATAGCCTTCCTCATACAGCTTCTGTATTATTTTGAGGCTATCCGCCATAGACATCTTGTATTTCTTACCGAGCACGCTCTGGAGTGTTGAGAGCGAATAGAGCTTTCCCGGCATTATCCTGTCCGTTTTACTCTCGCAGAATGTTACGACAGCCCCTGTGTTATTGTACTCGTTTGCAAGCAACGTCGCCTTCTCGAGCTCATCCTTTGTAAACTTATATTTACTGGTTAACTCTACACGCTCCCCATCTACAAGCTCGGATGAGTATATTACGTAATAGTCCTCGGGAGTAAAGTTCCGTATCTCCAAATCCCTATCGTATATAGCCTTTACTATCGGGACTATTACTCTTCCGACTCTGAGGAGCTTTCCTGTTTTTATCGTAGCGTACCTTGTGAGATTAACCCCGTATAGCCAGTCTATATAAGTTCTTGCAAAGCCCTCGGCGGCAAGGTTATCATAATCCGACTCGTCCTTCATATCCGCAAGTGCGCAACGCACAGTATCGGGAGTCTGGTCGGGGAGCCAGAGACGCTTCTTTGTCTTTTGAGTCTTAAGAGCCTTTTCAATGCAGAGTCTGACTATTATCTCTCCCTCACGATCGGCATCTCCCGCATTCACAATCGTATCTACGTCCTGTCTGTTACACAGATACTCTATTACCTTAAACTGCTTCTCAATGCCACGGTCCAGGCTTTTCTTGTCGTCGCTCTTCCTGAGCTCAAACTCAAACCTCTCGGGGAAGCAAGGGAGATTATCAAGACTCCACTTACCTTCCTTCGCCCCCGTGTACTTCTCTATATCCGCAAGGGAGAAGAGATGACCGAACGCCCAGGTAACAATATAACCGAGACCAATATAATATCCGTCCTTCTTATCCATCTTGCCTATGCCCGCAACTATATTGCGTGCAAGACTCGGCTTCTCAGCGATTATAAGCGTCATATTCTCCCTCCTTCCTTTTTATTCTTATATATTCTAGCATAACTTTTTGAACTTTTCTACACCTTTTTCAATTTATTTTTCCTGTTTCTAAATTTGTACTTTATTTTTTTCTGTTAATATGATAGAATAATTATGAGAAATTTATGCGAGGTATTTATGGCGAAGCTGTATTTCAAATACGGCGCTATGGGGTCGTCAAAAACGGCGCAAGCGCTGATTGCAAAATTCAACTATGAAGAAAAAGGTATGAAGGTCTGGCTCATAAAGCCGAAGAAGGATACAAGAGACGGATCGGACATTCTATCATCAAGAGTAGGCTTGTCGGCGAGGGCAACTCCTATTTCCGAGAGCACCGATATATACGAGGATTTTACAAGCAATCACTCCGACTGCGACGTCATAATTGCGGATGAAGCGCAGTTCTTTACATCCGAGCAGATTGATGCGCTTCGTAAAATTGTCAATTACACGAACACACCCGTTCTGTGCTTCGGGCTGAGAACCGACTTTCTCACCCGCCTCTTCGAAGGAAGCAAAAGGCTCTTTGAGGTAGCCGACTCCATAGCAGAAATTAAAACCATCTGCGAGTGCGGGTGCAAGGCTACTGTAAGCGCAAGAATCGGCAAGGACGGTAGAATCGTAACAGAGGGCGAGCAAATTCTTCTCGGCGGCGACGACGTATACACGGCTATGTGCCACAGGTGCTGGGATAAAGCACGAATTAAAAACAAATAAAAGAAAAGGGAGACTGTAAAAATGGAAAGAAACGATATATTAAAGAAATGCGACCACACCCTCCTCGACAGAACGGCTACGTGGGCAGAAATCAAGACCGTGCTCGACGATGCGATAAAGTACGGGTGCGCATCTGCCTGCATCCCCCCTCATTTCGTGAAAAGAGCGAAGGAATACGTAGGTGAGCGGCTCGCTATATGCACCGTTATCGGCTTCCCCAACGGATACAGCACAACAACGGCTAAGCTCGCCGAGGCATCCGATGCGATAAGCGACGGTGCAGATGAAATCGACACCGTGGTAAACGTATGTCAGGTAAAGGACGGAGAGTATGACGATATAAGGCTCGAGCTCGAGGCTATGAAGGCAGTATGCCAGGATAAAATACTCAAGGTTATTATCGAGACCTGCCTTTTAACGGATGAGGAAAAGGTAGCGATGTGCCGTGTCGTATCCGATGCGGGCGCTGACTATATCAAAACGTCAACAGGATTTTCTCACGGTGGGGCGACCTTCTCCGACGTCGAGCTTCTGCGTAAAAACGTCGCTCCGTGCGTAAAGGTAAAAGCAGCGGGCGGCATCAAGAGCTTTGAGGATGCCGAGAGGTTTATCAGCCTGGGAGCTGACAGACTCGGCACAAGCAGACTTGTCAAAATAATTAAGGGCGAAGAGGCAGGCAACTATTAAAAAATCCATTTGTAAGCGGAGGAGAAAAATATGAAATCCAGTCACACACCACATATCAACGCAGAGCCGTCGGATTTTGCAAAGACCGTTCTTATGCCGGGCGACCCCCTGCGCTCAAAATTCATAGCGGAGAATTTTCTTACCGATGCAAGACTCATAAATAACGTAAGGGGCGTGCAGGGCTACACGGGTCTGTACAACGGTGTGCCCGTGTCGGTTATGGCGAGCGGAATGGGTATGCCCTCTATCGGTATATACTCTCACGAGCTGTTCAACTTCTTCGGAGTTGAGAATATAATCAGGGTTGGTTCGATCGGCGCTTACGCACCCTTCATCAAGGTGAAGGATCTTATATTGGGAATGGGAGCTTGCACAAACTCCGCATTTGCAAATCAGTTCAATCTTAACGGCTCTTTCGCTCCCATAGCCTCGTATAAGCTCTTGAGGGTTGCCGCTCAGAAAGCGGAAGAGGTCGGAGCGAGATACTACGTCGGGAATCTGCTCTCATCCGACACCTTCTACAGTCAGGAGAAGGATATGGCAACCAAGTGGGCATCGCTCGGTGTCCTGGGTGTCGAGATGGAAGCGGCGGCGCTCTATATGAACGCTGCTCTTGCGGGAAAGAACGCTCTTGCAATATGCACCGTCTCCGACCACGTGTTCACAGGAGAGGCAATGTCAGCAGAAGAAAGGCAAACATCTCTTAAGGAGATGATTACCGTTGCGCTTATGACAGCAGCATCCATTTGAGGAAAGAATATGAAAAACTATAAAAGAGTATTCCTCATTGTCCTTGACAGCTTCGGTATAGGAGAAGCTCCCGACGCAGCCTTGTTTGGCGACAGCGGCGCAAACACGCTAAGGAGCGTGTCAAAAAGCAAGGAGCTATATATCCCGAATCTTATAAAAATGGGGTTGGGGAATATCGACGGGGTAGATTCTGTAAGTGACTGCGAAAAGGCGGAAGCCTGCCATCTCAGACTTTCCGAAATCAGCCGAGGCAAGGACACTACCGTCGGTCACTGGGAGCTTATGGGTATTGTTTCTGAAAACCCGCTGCCCACCTATCCCGACGGATTCCCGGATGAGGTAATAAACGAAATCGAGCGTGTTACCGCTAGGGGCGTTCTATGCAATCTTCCCTATTCCGGTACCGAGGTGATAAAGAAATACGGCAAGGAATCGACCGATACCGGCAAGCTTATCGTCTACACCTCTGCCGACAGTGTGTTGCAAATAGCCGCAAACGAGGCGGTAGTGCCCGTCGAAGAGCTCTATGCAATATGCAAAGACGTGCGCAAAATTATGACGGGTAAAAACGCAGTCGGCAGAATAATCGCAAGACCCTTTATAGAAACCGAAGGCGGATTTATAAGAACCGACAGGCGTAGAGATTTTTCGCTCGAGCCGCCGACACAAACCGCTCTTGACAAAATAAAAAATGCGGGGCTCGACGTAATTGCAGTCGGCAAAATAAGCGATATATTCGCAGGAAAAGGAATAACTGAAAGCATCCCGACACACGGAAACACCGAGGGAATAAAGCTGACAAGGCAGCTCGTCCGTCACAGCTTCAGGGGTCTGTGCTTTATAAATCTCGTAGATTTCGATATGCTATACGGACACAGGCAGGATGCGGACGGATACGCACGCGCCCTGTCCGAGTTTGATGCCGCTATACCGGGTATCGCAGCCGGGCTCTCTCACGATGACCTGCTGATTATCACGGCTGACCACGGTTGCGACCCGTCGGACAACAGTACCGACCATACGAGAGAATACGTGCCCGTTTTGATATATAGAAAGGGCGAGGTCGGTATTAATCTCGGCACAAAAAGAGGATTCGGCTCGGTCGGAAGGCTTGTATGCGACTCTTTGGGTGTAGAAACGGATTCGGATATTTTTGAAGATTTAAGCCAGGTTTTATAAACTATTATTTACAATAGCAGGTGTTTTTTATGAAAATATCAAAGTCAGATGCGCTCGCTCTTCTCAAATGCGCCGATGCAGCGAGAAGAAAATCCTACTGTCCTTATTCACACGTTTCGGTAGGCTGTGCGCTCAGAACTAAAGATGGAAAAATCTACGAGGGCGCAAACATCGAGAACTCGGCTATGTCTCCGGGCATCTGCGCTGAGAGAGCGGCGTTTTTTGCTGCTGTACTCGACGGGGAAAGTGATTTTGACTGTATCGCCGTCTCGGGCGGAAGACAGGGAGAGTGCGGCAAGGACGGCTTCACCCCTTGCGGAGTATGCCGCCAGGTTATGGCGGAATTTTGCTCGCCCGATTTTGAAATCATAGTGCAGAGCGGCGAGGGCACGGAGAGTTATTCCCTCTCGTCGCTGTTGCCTCACGGCTTTGGCAAGGAGCTTCTCTGATATTCCCTTCCTCGGCGTTTTAGCTACTAAGAGCAGGGGTTGGTTTTTGAGGTGTAATATGCTTGATATGTATGAAATTATAACAAAGAAAAAGCGGGGCGAGCCCTTATCAAAAGAGGAGATACGCTATTTTACAAACGGGTATACAAGCGGGAGCATACCCGACTATCAGGCGAGCTCTCTGCTTATGGCGATTTGCCTTAAGGGTATGAATGCCGAGGAAACAGCCGAGCTCACGCTTGCTATTGCGGAAAGCGGAGACAGCATAGATCTCTCCGCTCTGTATTCAACCGTCGATAAGCACTCTACGGGCGGTGTGGGAGACAAGACTACTCTGATTGTCGCTCCTATACTCGCATCCCTCGGAGCTAACGTAGCGAAAATGAGCGGCAAGGGCTTGGGACACACAGGCGGCACAATTGATAAGCTCGAGTCAATCCCCGGCCTATCTACCTCACTCACGCCCGATGAATTCAAACGTCAGGTCGCAGAAATAGGCATAGCCGTAGCCGGTCAGACAGGCAACCTTGCCCCGGCAGATAAGAAGCTATACGCCCTCAGAGACGTCACCGCTACCGTCGACTCGCTCCCTCTCATCGCATCATCGATTATGGGAAAGAAGCTTGCGGCAGGGTCTGAGTCAATCGTTCTTGACGTGAAGTGCGGCTCGGGCTCCTTTATGAAGACCGTCGACGATGCGAGAGCTCTTGCCGAGGCGATGGTTGATATAGGCATAAAGGCGGGCAGGCGAGTCAGCGCAATAATCACGGATATGGATAGACCTCTCGGCCACGCCATAGGAAACAGTCTCGAGGTGAAGGAAGCTATCGAAGTGTTAAGCGGAAAAGGGCCCTCCGATCTTAAGGAAATATGCCTGGCTCTTGCTACGGAAATGGCGATGCTCTCCCTCGGACTTGGATATGATGAAGCTCTCCGCAGGTGCGAAGAAGCAATTTTCTGCGGCTCGGCTCTTGAAAAGCTGATCGAGATGGTCAGCCGTCAGGGCGGAGACGTCGAGTATATAAAAAATCCGGATAAATTCGAGCCTGCAAGATACTCTATGGAAATTAAAGCTGAAAGAAGCGGTTATATCGGCGCTGTGAATACCGAGGCGATAGGAATGTGCTCTGTAAAGCTGGGCGCAGGCCGTGAAAAGAAGGATGACAGCATCGACTATTCGGCAGGCATTCTTCTCTTGAAGAAAACCCGAGACCGTGTTGAGATAGGAGACACAATTGCGGTATTATTCTCATCAAGCGAGGAGAAGCTAGCCGTCGCTAAGGATACTTTCATACGCTCCGTTTTTTACAGCGACGAGGTCTCGGAAAGAGACGTTATACTCGGCTACGTAAGAAAAGCGTAGATATAACATAAACACAAAAGCACCCATACAGAGACTTTCTCTGCCGCCCGGCGGAGAATCCTCAGTGAGTGCTTTTTTCTTATATTATTATTATTTCATTTTACGTTAAATAATTAACTTTCGGAATACACCTTGATTTTCGGTACAAATTATGATAACATAGGATTGGTATTTTTCACTTTACTTTAGGAGGAACGCATGGCGAAAAGGAGCGTGTACAAAGAAACTATAAGCGCTCTGCACGTTTTAAACATTGTTGGAGGAGCTATCTTCAATCTGATATTCCAGATAGGAATCTTCATCGGTATCGGATGGCTGCTGATCAAGTACTGTGAAGCGCCCGAGTGGGTGTATGCGCCTCTTGTTGCCGTCGGCGCTCTTTCCGGGATATACTCAATGATTAAGCTGATACTCTCGGCTTGCAAAAATCTCGAAAGACTGGAAAGAGAGAAAGACAGGGGTGAAGAGCCGCCCGTAAGGCAAAAGGCGAACGCTGAAAGAAAGGAAGACGGACGTGTCGACTAACTGCGAATCGAATAAGACAACCCTTACAGAAACCGCAATCATCTTTATCGGCGAGCTTATAGTTTCGCTTGCCGTCACAGGTGTTTACCTTCTTTTAGATAAGTTCAGCTATAAAGTTATTACCGGTGTTGCTCTCGGGAGCATCGTCACCGTTGTCAATTTTCTGATACTTACACTGTCCGTAAACCGTGCGATAGACAAGTTTATGAAAAAGCGAGGAGACGGCGAATTATCCGACGAGGAAGCCGAGAAATTCGCCAAAGAGAATGCCGCCTCTGTACAGTTTGCGGCGACACGCTCCTACGTGTTGCGTACACTCCTCATGCTCGGAGCATTCGTGCTTGCCTTCACGCTTGACTATTTTGAGGTAATAGCTACTCTAATACCTCTGCTTGCATACAGACCTATCATATACGTCTCAGAGCTTATCAGAAAGAGAAAGGAGAGTTGATATGGATTTAAACGTAAATGGCCCGAAGATAATACTTCGCATACGAGCTTTGTACGAAAAATTCGGTGACATACTCGGCAATCCCATTACTCAGACCACAGTCACTCTCTTCACCGTCACGGTGGCTCTGATAATAATCTCTTATTTTATATCCAAAAATTTAAAGAAGAGACCGGGACGCTTCCAGGTAATTGTCGAAAAGCTCGTCGGAATGCTTTACGGAATAGTAAAGGACACAATGGGCGAGCATAATCTGCGCTTTGCCCCTTATATCGGAACGCTCTTCTTAAGCTCGTTCTTCTGCACCACTATCGGTATGACGCAGATATTCCGTTCTGCAACAGCCGACCTGTCGGTAACTGCGGCGTGGGCGCTTGTCACTACCGGAATGGTGTGGTACAACAATATCAAAAACTTCGGCTTTAAGGCTTGGCTCAAGGGCTTTACCGAGCCTATTGTGGTTATGACCCCGATGAACATCGTCAGCGAGTTAGCCTCGCCTCTGTCTATGGCGTTCCGTCACTTCGGAAACGTGGCGGGCGGTTCGGTGCTCACAGCGCTGATTTACTCGGCTCTCTCAATCCTATCTACTCTGGTTCTGGGCTGGATTCCTAAGCTGTTCGGCTTTTTGCCCAAGCTTCTGCCGCCCGTATTCCAGGTCGGTATCCCGGCGTTTCTGTCGATATATTTCGACCTATTCTCCGGCTTTGTGCAGGCGTTCGTATTCTGCCTTCTGACGATGATTTACGTCGGCGGCGCTTGTCCCCAGCCCGAGGAGATGCCCGTAAGAGGAAAGAAGGTTAAGGAAGAAAAGAAAGCCGACTGACCTAAAAAAACAAACCTAAATTTATATATGCTCAAAAGGGTTTGGTTACAAGTTTATCTACATTCAAAGGAATTAAATAAAAATAAAATGCAATGTTAATTTAGGAGGAAACTAAAAATGGATGGAAACGCACTTATTGCTGCTGCAAGAGCTCTCGGAGCAGGTCTGTGTATGGGTATCGGAGCTATAGGCCCCGCTATCGGTGAGGGTAATGCGGTCGGAAAGGCGCTTGAAGCAATGGCACGTCAGCCCGAGATGGCAGGAAATCTCCGTACCAATATGATTCTCGGATGCGCTATCACCGAGACTACCGGTATTTACTCGCTCGTTATCGCCCTTCTTCTTATGTTCGTAAAGATCAGCTGATTTAACTCTAGGAAGAACGAATAAAGTTTTTTAGTTTTTTTAAAGGAGAGCCCCATGGAGTGGTTTTTATATGAATTTGAATCATTCGTCGGAGTGAACTTCTGGACGATGATTTTCGCATGGTGCAATCTGCTTATACTGTATTTATTTCTAAAAAAGCTTCTCTTCAAGCCGGTTAAAAATATGATCGACTCACGTCAGAAGGAAATCGATGATATGTATGCGGATGCTGAGCAGTCGAGGATTGAAGCCGCAAAGATCAAAAGCGAGTATGACGAAAAGCTCGAGCAGGCAAACGACGAGAGTGAGGAAATCAGACGTCGTGCGCTCAGAGCGGCACAGCTGAAGGAAGAGGAAATCATAAAGGATGCCGACGTAAAGGCGGCGAGAATACTTGAAAGAGCGAGAGAAGAGGTCGAGCTCGAGAAGAAGAAGGCTATAAACGAGGTTAAGGATGAGGTCTCATCTCTTGCTATCGGCATAGCTTCTGCGGTCATCGAGAGAGACGTCTCCGAGGCTGAGCACAAAGATTTTATCGACGAATTCATCGATAATATAGGTGGCGGCAATGACTGACGTTAAGGAATACGGTAAGGCACTCTTCGAGCTTGCAAGAGAGGCAGGCAGAGAGGATTTCGTGCTCGGTGACGTCGGCTGTGTCAGGACGGTGATTGTGGGCGAGCCATCCTATCCTGCGCTGCTCGACTCCCCTGCGCTTTCAAAGGAGGAGAGAGTCGGTATTGCCGATGCGGCATTCGGCGCTCTGGACGAGTATCTTGTAAATATGATAAAGCTGTTGGTGGAAAAGAGGATGGCTTTCTCAATCATAAAGGCGCTCGACGGTTATCGCTGCGCCTACGATGAGTATAAGGGCATAGAGCGTGTCGAGGCAGTCAGCGCCGTCGCACTCTCAGACTCACAGCTCTTAAGGCTTAAGAGCAAGCTTGAATCAATCACAGGAAAGCAGATAATTATTAATAACACGGTTGACGCATCCATACTCGGCGGAATGAAGCTGAGATATATGGGAGTGCAGCTCGACGGCTCGGTCAAAACCAGACTCGACAATTTTGAAAAGAGTCTCAGAGATCTTGTCGTCTGACCAAAATTACTAACGAAGTTGGTGATAAAATGCAGTCAAGAATAGAAGATATCAGCAAAATAATCAAAGAGCAAATACGCAACTACTCAAAGAGGGTGGAGAGCGACGAGATAGGCTACGTCATCTCCGTCGGAGACGGTATAGCGAAGGTACACGGACTTGATAAGTGTAAGTCTAACGAGCTGCTCGAGTTCGCTAACGGCTCCTTCGGAATGGCTCTCAACCTTGAAGAAAGCTTTGTCAGCTGCGTCCTGCTCGGCACTGACGTAGGCATCAGCGAGGGTAGCGTCGTAAAAAGCACCGGCAGAGTCGTTTCCGTACCCGTAGGTGAGGAGCTTATCGGCAGAGTTGTAAACGCTCTCGGTCAGCCGATAGACGGTAAAGCTCCTATCGAGGCGAAGGAATACAGCCCTATCGAAAGGCGTGCCTACGGAATTATAGAAAGAAAGTCTGTTTCTGTACCCTTACAGACCGGTATCAAGGCTATTGACTCTATGATACCCATTGGCAGAGGCCAGAGAGAGCTTATCATAGGTGACAGACAGACCGGTAAGACGGCTATCGCCACCGACACAATTATAAATCAGAAGGGCAAGGACGTTATCTGTATCTACGTAGCCATAGGTCAGAAGCAGTCTACCGTTACGGGCGTCGTCGATACGCTCTATCAGAACGGCGCTATGGACTACACCTTAGTTGTTGCGGCTACCGCATCCGACCCTGCGCCTCTCCAGTACATCGCACCCTATGCCGGATGCGCTATGGGAGAATACTTTATGGATAAAGGCAAGGACGTCTTGATTATTTACGACGACCTTTCAAAGCACGCTGTTGCTTACCGTGCCCTGTCGCTTCTTATCAGAAGACCGCCCGGAAGAGAGGCTTACCCCGGTGACGTATTTTATCTGCACTCAAGACTTCTCGAGCGTGCTGCAAGGCTGTCGGACGAGTGCGGCGGCGGATCTCTTACCGCTCTGCCGATTATAGAGACGCAGGCAGGCGACGTCTCCGCATACATTCCCACAAACGTAATCTCTATCACAGACGGACAGATATTCCTCGAGTCGGAGCTCTTCCACTCAGGCGTCCGCCCCGCTGTAAACCCCGGTATTTCGGTATCACGCGTAGGCGGAAATGCTCAGATTAAGGCCATGAAGAAGGTCTCCGGTACTTTAAAGCTTCTCTACTCGCAGTACAGAGAGCTTCAGGGCTTTGCACAGTTCGGCTCGGATCTCGACGCCGATACGAAAGCCAGACTTGAGCAGGGTGAGAGAATCGTCGAGGTACTCAAGCAAAACAGGAACGCTCCCATTGCGGTAGAGCTCCAGGTTGCTATTATTTACTCGGTAGTTAATAATCTGCTGGCAGACGTTCCTGTAAACAGGATAAATGATTTTGAATCGGATCTCTTCGAATACCTGATCGCTACTAAGGGCGAGCTCCTCTCTTCCATCAGAGAAACAGGGCTTCTCCCCGATGAGGCAGCCGGGGAGTTAAGTGAAGCTATAGCTCACGTAAAGAAGAAATTTTTAGACGCTAACTAACTCTAGGAAAGGAATGAGCGTATGGCAGGCGCATCACTTAACGATATTAAAGCCAGGATAAAAAGTGTCAAGAGCACTATGCAGATAACCAAAGCTATGGAGCTCGTTGCTACCTCTAAGCTGCGCCGCGCTAAGGAGCTCGCAGAAAGAACGAGACCCTTCCGTGATGCTCTTGGCAGTGCTGTTTCAAGAATTGCGCATTCCGAATTTGACGAGCCGTCGAGCTATATTGAGGGCAACGGTGTAAAAAAGGCGCTTTACGTTATCATCGCCGGCGACAGAGGACTTGCGGGCGGATACAACTCGAACGTATTCAAGTTTGCGGAAGCGCACAGAGGCGGCGAGGATGCCGTATGGCTGCCCATAGGTAAAAAGGCTCTCGAATACTGCGAGCGAAAAGGATATGAGATGCTCTCAGATGCCTATGGCTCGGCTGAGGACGTCAGCGTTGGCGATTCGATTGCGATCGGCGACACGATATGCGAAGGATTCTTAAAGGGGCTCTACGGAAAAGTAACGCTCGTTTATACAGAGTTTGTCTCTATGCTGACCCAGTCACCCACATCCGAGGAGCTGCTACCGCTTCGTCTTGTAAAGGATAACAGCCCTGCGGTAGAATCGGACGAGGATGCGAGCGAAATGCTGAACGTAATAGTGCCGAGCTATATCGGCGGCGTTGTCTGGTCGGCTATGAAGGAATCGGTGGCTTCCGAGACGGGTGCGAGAAGGACGGCTATGAACTCGGCAAACAAAAATGCTTCGGAGATGATAGACGAGCTTTCACTCAGATACAACAGAGCCCGTCAGGCGGTTATTACGCAGGAAATCACCGAGATTGTATCCGGAGCAGAGGCTCTTTAAAGTAGGATTTTGAAAGGATTATTGGCAGATGAAGAAAAACATCGGCAAGATAGTACAAATCATCGGACCTGTCGTCGACGTTCGCTTCGAAGGAGAGCTCCCCGAATTGCTCGGCGCTATCGAGGTTGAGAGCGACGGCAGAAAGGTCGTGCTCGAGGTAGCGAGCCAGCTCGGAGACGACACGGTCAGATGTATAGCAATGTCATCCACCGACGGTATGTCCAGAGGAATGGATGCGCTTTATACCGGCACGGGTATCACCGTACCCGTAGGAAATGAAACGCTCGGAAGAATATTTAATCTTCTCGGCGAGCCTATCGATAACCTTCCCAGCCCCGAGGGAGCTGAAAGATGGTGCATACACAGAGATCCGCCCGCATATTCCGAGCAGGAAAGTACCACCGAGATACTCGAGACGGGTATCAAGGTCGTAGACCTTATTGCTCCCTACGCTAAGGGTGGAAAAATAGGACTCTTCGGCGGTGCGGGCGTGGGAAAAACCGTACTTATTATGGAGCTTATCAACAACGTCGCAAAGGAGCACGGCGGTATCTCCGTATTTACCGGTGTCGGAGAAAGGACAAGAGAAGGAAACGACCTTTATAATGAGATGAAGGAATCCGGAGTTCTCTCCAAGACTGCGCTCGTGTACGGTCAGATGAACGAGCCGCCCGGAGCGAGAATGCGAGTCGGTCTCTCGGGTCTGACTATGGCGGAGTACTTCCGTGACAAGGAGGGACAGGACGTCCTGCTCTTCATCGATAACATATACCGATTCACGCAGGCGGGCTCTGAGGTTTCCGCACTTCTCGGAAGAATGCCCTCAGCCGTCGGTTATCAGCCGACTCTGGCGACAGAAATGGGAGCTTTACAGGAAAGAATCACCTCGACAAAGCGTGGCTCTATCACATCGGTTCAGGCTGTCTACGTACCGGCAGACGACCTTACCGACCCCGCTCCCGCAACGACCTTTGCGCACCTTGATGCTACAACCGTTCTTTCGAGAGGCATTGCGTCATTGGGCATTTATCCCGCCGTCGACCCTCTTGAGTCAACCTCGAGAATTCTGTCGAAGGAAATTGTAGGAATCGAGCACTATGAGGTTGCAAGAGACGTTCAGAGGATTCTCCAAAGATACAAGGAGCTTCAGGACATAATCGCAATTATGGGTATGGATGAGCTCTCCGAAGAGGATAAGCTCACCGTAAGCCGTGCAAGAAAAATACAGCGATTCCTCTCTCAGCCCTTCACCGTAGCCGAGCAGTTCACGGGTATGGAAGGAAGATACGTTCCTCTAAAGGAAACGATTCGAGGCTTCCGAGAGATACTCGACGGTAAGCACGATAATCTTCCCGAGTCTGCGTTCCTATTCGTTGGTACTATTGACGAGGCGGTAGAAAAGGCGAAGAAGCTGAAGAGCGAGGCGTAAGCTATGAGTGAATTTCATCTTATAGTAGCGACTCCCGACGGAGAGGTATTTAACGGAAACGCTATAAGCCTTCTTTCACACACGTCCGACGGAGACGTTGAGATTCTAAAGGGACACGTCGATTATATTGCTTCTCTCGGGACCGGCAGAACCCGTATAAGGACGAAGGACGGCGACAGAGTCGCCTCCACCTCGGGCGGATTCGTTACGGTATGCGGTGATACTGTGACTCTCGTCGCTACAACCTTTGAATATAAGGACGATATAGATCTCGACAGAGCGAAGGCGGCGAAGGAGAAAGCGTACGCCCTGCTCTGCTCGGCTAAGGATGGCAAAGCTATCGCTTTGGCAAAGGCAAAGCTTGCAAGAGCGCTCAACCGCATTAAGGTTAAAGAAGGTCTGTAACAATATTCACAACCGATATTTTGACTTAATAATAAGAAGAAGATACAGCGTAAACGCTTCGTCAGGAGCATTACGCTATATCTTCTCTTTTTTTGCTTTACTCGCCTCTGTGGAAACTATGCCTTAAAAATAAAGTCGCCTTTTTATTTTTCTATTGAAATGAGAAAAAAATTGTGATAGAATATTTGCGTAAAGAACGAGAAAGGAAGTTATAGCCTTGATAAAGACGGTGCTCCTAGACCTTGACGACACGGTGCTGGACTTTAAAAAAGCGGAGAAAATAGCTATCTCGCACACCCTTCTTGAATTCGGCATAGAGCCTACGGATGAAGTAACCGAGCTCTACAGCAGGATAAACAAATCCTGTTGGGAAAGGCTTGAATCGGGAGAATGGACAAGAGATGAAGTCTTGGTAAAAAGATTTGAAATACTCTTTGATAAGCTTAATAAGCCCCTGGTCTCCGCCCTGCCCGTTAAGAAGGAGTACGAAAGGCGACTCGGCATCGGACACTACTTTATAGACGGAGCGGAAGCTATGCTCAAGGAGCTCTCACCGAGGTACAGGCTTTTTATAACGAGCAACGGTACGGAAAGAGTTCAAGCACCGAGAATAAAAAGTGCGGGGATAAAAGAATATTTTGAGCAGATATTCATATCCGAAAAAATGGGTGCTGTAAAGCCGTCCGCCGAATTCTTTGATATCGTATTCTCACACATAGACGGTTTTTGCAAGGACGAGACGATTATCATAGGAGACAGCCTTACTTCCGACATTCTGGGCGGCGTAAATGCGGGGATAAAGACCTGTTGGTTCAACCCTCATCACCGTAAAGCCGAAGGGGTAATTCCCGATTATGAAATACATTCGCTCGATGAAGTTGCGAAGCTTTTATTAGAAATATAGTACAGGAGAAAATATATGTATTACGGTTACAACATAAGCGACAGGACGGCAGAGCTTGCAAAGAAAGCCGAGTCGGACTGCCTCGAGGTATTCAAGCAAATAGACGAGAACGCACTCCTCTGCTCGGCAAAGGTGCTGAAGGCGTTCCAGGAGTGCAGAGTTTCCACATCCGATTTCATTGAAACCACAGGCTACGGCTCATCGGATGCAGGCAGAGATAAGCTCGAGGAGGTTTATGCAAGGATTTTCGGAGCGGAGGATGCGCTCGTAAGGCCGCAGCTTATGTCCGGCACTCACGCCCTGGCGGTTACTCTCGGCGGCTTACTTAAGTACGGAGATACGCTTGTATATATTTCCGGCGAGCCATATGATACTCTCAGGAGCGTTATCGGTACGGCAGGAGACAGCCGCAACTCCCTTATCAAAAACGGCATAAAATACGAGGAGATAGACCTCATAGGCGACGATTTCGACCTTGAGAAAATCAAGGAAAGAATGCAAAGGGGCGACGTTAAGGTTGCGGCTATACAGAGAAGCCGTGGATATTCGCAGAGAAAAAGTCTGACGATCGACAAGATAGCAGAAGCAATAAAAGTGGTTAAAGAGGTCTCTCCCGATACCGTAATAATGGTAGACAACTGTTACGGCGAGTTTACCGAGGACAGAGAGCCTACCGACGTAGGGGCCGACGTGTTTGTCGGGTCTATGATGAAGAACCTCGGTGCGGGCTATGCGCTCAGCGGCGGATACTGCGTGGGAAGAAGCGACGTCATACTCGATATCGCAGAAAGGCTCACCGCTCCCTGTGTCGGAAAAGAGCTCGGAGCTAACTTCAACCAGCTCGCCTCGTTCTACAAGGGCTTATTTATGTCGCCCACAACCGTAGCGGCAACTCTTAAGTCCATGGTGTTTGCGGCAAGGCTTCTTGAGCTTGCGGGATTCCCCGATGTCAGTCCGAAATACGATGAGAAGCGCACCGACATCGTCCAGACGATAAATCTACACTCGGGCGATAAGCTTGTTAAGTTCTGCATCGGAATACAGAAAGGCTCTCCCGTAGAGTCGTATGCAACGCCGGTGCCTTCCGAAATGCCGGGATATCCTCACCCCGAGGTTATGGCGGCAGGCACGTTCGTTACAGGAGCGACAAACGAATTGTCGTGCGACGGCCCTATGCGCGAGCCGTTCACCGCTTATATGCAGGGTGGCTTAAGCTACGATTACGGAAAACTCGGTGTTATGCGAGCTCTTGATGAGATACTTGGTTTAGGGGAATAATATGGAATTTGACAACTTTTATTCACAAAATAGGGCGGAAAACAAAACCTGTTACATTATCGGAGCCGCCGGAATATACAAAGAATTTGCGCCGAACAGGAATGACATTGTCATAGCTGCTGACGGCGGATACGAGTGGCTTTCCAAAAACGAAGCAAGGTGTGATTTGCTTATCGGGGATTTCGACTCTCTCGGATATGAGCCCGAGGGTGTAGAGATTATACGTGTTCCTGCCGAAAAGGATGAGACAGATACCTTCCTCGCTTATCTTGAGGGTGTGAAAAGAGGCTATAAGCATTTTGAGATTTTCGGTGGTATGGGTGGCAGAGACGACCATACTTTTGCGAATGTTTCTCTCCTTTTATACTCAAAGCGCAGGGGACATAGCGCTGTTCTTTTCGGAGACGGAGTTAAAGCGCTGGTTATCAAAAACGAAGCGGTAGAGCTTTCGGGCTGTGAGCCCGGCGCTGCTTTATCCGTCTTCGCAATAGGTCAGGCGGCAGGAGTCGATATTAAGGGAGCGAAATATGAGTGCGAGGATGCATTCCTATCAGACGAGTTCCCTCTCGGGGTATCAAACAGCTTTACCGGCGAGACGGTCACAGTTTCCGTGGTAAAGGGCGAGTTGCTTATAATTATGGACGATAAGGCTCACGTCTCCTTTGTAGAAGATTCGTTTGATTATACGCAAATCCCTTGACAGAGCGATTTTTGTGTGCTAAAATAAGCTTAACCGAACAGAATATAGAATCAGGGGTGCCTTTATCGGCTGAGATGACGAGAGTCAAACCCTTTAACCTGATACGGATAATGCCGTCGTAGGGAGATTGAGTGATTGTCATTAAATCATACCGCACGGATTGTATATCCTGTGCGGTATTTTTTAATGGAGGTCTTTTTTTATGAAAAGGTCAAAAACAAAGCTGCTTATAGAAGCAGCGCTGATGGTAGCGCTCGCTACCATCCTCAGCATTCTCAAATTCGTCGAAATGCCGTATGGCGGCTCTGTGACGGCGGCATCTATGCTGCCCATCGTAATCCTCGCCTATCGAAACGGTACGGCTTGGGGTCTCGGTGCGGGAATCGTCTATGCTACGCTCCAGCAGCTCTTGGGGTTGAAGACGCTCTCCTATTTCACAACCTGGCAATCTATCGTTGCAATTATACTTATTGACTACATAATTGCGTTCACTCTTGTCGGGCTCGGCGGAATATTCAGAACGAAAAAGCTCTCTCAGAGGAGTTCTTTGCTTCTCAGCGCAATTTTTGTATCCTTACTTCGCTACGTATGTCATACTATATCCGGCGCAACCGTATGGGCAGGACTGTCAATACCGACAGAAGCTGCGCTGATTTATTCCATAGGCTATAACGCCACGTATATGCTTCCCGAATGTATCGTCCTCGCATCTACGGCGTATTATCTCGGCGGAGTTATCGATTTTACTCGTGCTATTCCCGCCCGAATAGCAAGGTCGGATAATTCTTCTGACAAGAAGGGGCTCGGCTACGCCCTCGGCGGACTCTCTCTTCTCGTAGGATTGATTATCGACGTCATACTGATCGCTCCGCATACGCAGAACGGAGAGACAGGCTTGTTCGATATGTCGGGGCTCTCTGACGTTAATTGGATATTTGTGGCAGTGGCTACAGCCGTTGCTTTGGCTTTAGCCGTCGTTTTATTCTTCATCTCAAAGAGCAAAAAAACTAAGGCTAACTGATAAAAAAGGACAACGAGAAATGCGTAGTGCCCTAAGGACATTACGCAGCGATATTAATTCCTTCGGGGATTTGCGATATGTGGTTAAGCGCCACTCGATATCCCTTCGGCTCAATGTGTTTGCTCTGGGAACGGGGGATTTATATAATATCGAGTTTGGCAGAGCGAAACATATCGACAAAATAATATTTGCATTTGCGCCCGCAAATGCAGTACTTGCCAAGAAAACAAGAAAAAATAAAAAGGGACAGAGATTGTAAAAAACATTCTCTGTCCCTTTTTCTGCCGGTAGGTATCGTATTCTATCTAGTATAAAAACTACTCTTAAGAGTACAAATCTAAATCGTTGTCCTTTTTATTTCCGAAAGTTCCGACTGCACGTAATATGCTCGGCGCTTCTTGTTTCAACCTGAATCCAAACGGATATATTACGATACCCAAGCTTATTCCGCCTGCGCATAATAAAAAAAATAAAAAAGGGCACAACTATAGTTATGCCCTCTGTTCGTTATATCACGTAATTAGTTGCTGTCGGAGTTAGGATCAACGGGATCGGTCATACCGTGATCGCCGCTGGTAGTAATAATATCTGAAGTATTAAACTTAAGCAACTCACATACAGGAACTTCGTATTTCATATTTACCTCCAAATAGATAAGTATAATCTCTACCGTGAAACAATTATAGCATAATGTATTTTAAAAAGCAATAGTTTTAGAAAATTTTGTTGAATTAAACAAAACGAGTTTCGAAATATTGTTAATTTTGCATTATTCAGCATCATTTGCCGATAGATTTCTGCGTGGGCGACGTGGCTTTCTGCGCACAACTCTACGCTTTGCATTGCCTCTCTCAATACCCTTTTTAAATTCCAAGATCTGCTCTTCCTTAGCAAGGGATATGGTACGCTTTGCTCTCCACGTCTCGTTAAAGTTACGGTGCATCTTAAGGACGAGGAGCATATCTCCGTCATTCTTACACCCCATATGGAAGGTGTATCTCTGCCCCTTCGTATGAAGCGCCTTATCCTTTCTCTCGAGCTTCTCTCCGCATATCGGACACTTAGGTGACACAACAGACTCATCTTCAAGCATCTCTCCGATTGTGACGTAGCCGTCATCCCCTGCGTCCGCATCGCCGACAACCACACTCTCGAGATAATCTCCCTCTCGCTCATCATAGCTCTTAATGCCGCCTGCGACGTCAAGCTTTTGCGCTACGAGAGCTGTGAAGTATGCATCGTTAAGAGCGTCGTGAGCGGGCAAATTCTGCGGAACTTCAAAATACTCCATAGCGTATTCAAGAGACCACTGCTTCGAGCCGCCGTCAGTCTGCTTCGCAAATATCCTCTGAAGGTCATAAGTGCAATCAAGCCAACCGGACGGTATGGAATTAACGTGGAAATTTTCCTTAAGCATAGGTATATCGTCAGGGCCCCAAGTAAGGAAAACAAAATTATTTCCGCACCAACGCTTAAAGCTCTCGGCGGCATCCGGAAGAAACGTGCCGATATCTATCTGTTCCTGAGTTATACCCGTAAGAGAGGATACGTGCTTATGTAATTTTTTAAAGTACTTAGGCTTTACTATAATCTGGTATGAACCGCAAATATTAAGCCTCTCATCAAGCTTAACGGCGCCGATTTGTATAACCTCGCCCCTAAGCCTAGATGCTAGCTTACGCTGTACAGCCAAAGCCTTCTGAGCGTACGCCTGGTTCCACTCCAGATCTAACGTTATATAATACATCCGCAAATCCTTCATTTATTTTCTCTTCAATCTACATAATTATATCAAATGCCCTTATAAAAGTCAATAGATATATCTAAAGTGCCAAGAATAAGAATTTTGCCATTTTTTCCGTTTTAGTGTCTGTAAAGGCGTTTTTTTCTTGACAACATCTAACTCATAGTATATAATATATAAAAACTCTAAATCTTGAAGGGAATCCTCATTTATGGAAAAGACCGAAAGAATCCCAGACCTATTCGCCTCACAGGTTTTCAGCGAAGACGTGATGCGAGAAAGGCTGCCTAAGGATGTATATAAGTCCTTGCTCAACACTATCGCTACGGGCAAGGAGATAGACCCCTCTATCGCCGACGTGGTTGCAGGAGCGATGAAGGACTGGGCGGTAGAGCACGGAGCTACCCACTTCACGCACTGGTTCCAGCCTCTGACGGGCGTTACGGCAGAAAAGCACGATGCGTTTCTCACTCCTGTCGGCAGCGGTAAGGCTATTATGGAATTCTCGGGCAAGGAGCTGATAAAGGGCGAGCCCGACGCTTCTTCTTTCCCGTCCGGCGGTCTTCGTGCTACCTTTGAAGCAAGGGGCTACACGGCTTGGGATCCCGCATCCTACGCTTTCATCAAGGACGGCTCTCTCTATATTCCCACCGCCTTCTGCTCTTATACCGGCGAGGCTCTTGACACCAAGACACCGCTTCTGCGCTCTATGGATGCAATCAGCACCGAGGGGTTAAGAATAGTACGCCTCTTCGGTGACACCACAGCGAAGAGGGTTACCGCTACTGTCGGAGCTGAGCAGGAATACTTCCTTGTCGACGAAGAGGACTTCAAGGCGAGAAAGGATCTGTTCTACTGCGGCAGGACACTTTTCGGTGCGCCCGCTGTTAAGGGCCAGGAAATGGAGGATCACTACTTCGGCGTACTCCGTCCGAGGGTCAGCGCATTTATGCACGAGCTCGACAGAGAGCTCTGGAAACTCGGTATCAGCGCCAAGACTAAGCACAACGAGGCAGCTCCCGCACAGCACGAGCTTGCACCTATATACTGCACCACCAACATAGCCGTAGATAATAACCTTCTGACTATGGAATATATGAAGGAGATAGCGTCAAAATACGGTATGGCGTGCCTGCTCTCAGAGAAGCCTTTCGAAGGCATAAACGGCTCAGGCAAGCATAACAACTGGTCTTTATCCACAGACACGGGTGTGAATCTTCTTAAGCCCGGCAAGACCCCCGAGGAAAACAAGCAGTTCCTATTGATTCTTGCGGCGGTAATCAAGGCTGTCGATAAGTATCAGGATCTTTTGCGTATTTCTGCCGCAACAGCAGGTAACGACTGCCGTCTCGGCGGCGGTGAAGCGCCCCCCGCAATTGTCTCCATATTCCTCGGTGATGAGCTTGAGACTATTGTAGATTCGATTATCGACGGCTCTACCTACTCGAAAAAGAATACAAAATATATGTCCTTCGGAGTGCCCTCCGTTCCTTCTATAAGAATGGATAACACCGATAGGAACAGAACGTCTCCCTTCGCCTTCACCGGCAACAAGTTCGAGTTCCGTATGGTCGGATCATCACAAAATATTGCGCTTGCGAATATCGTTATAAACACTGCGGTAGCCGAATCGCTTGCCGATTTTGCGGACAAGCTCGAGGCAGCCGAGAACTTTGACGAGGCGGTTGCGAAGCTTATATCCGAGACCTTCAAGGCGCATAAGAGAATTCTCTTCTCTGGCAATTCCTATTCGAAGGAGTGGGAGGAGGAGGCAGCTGAGAGAGGGCTCTACAACTTCAAGACGTCTCCCGAGGCATACGACCACTTCACAGACGAGAAGAACGTGAAGCTCTTCGGCAGATTCGGCGTTATGAGCGAGACCGAGATGCGCTCACGCAGAGAGATATTCTTTGAGATTTACCGTAAGGTTAAGAATATAGAAGCTAAGACGATGCTTGAGATGACTATCAGGGATATTATCCCCGCCGTAAGCTCGTACATAGCTAAGCTCGCTGATGGAATCCGTGTAAAGAAGACGGCAGTGCCCGGCGCAGACTGTGGATGCGAGTGTGATCTTGTCGAGAAGCTCTCCACCCTGCTTTCCAGAACGTACTCCGCATATTCGGAGCTGGAGCGTGTCGAAAACAACGCTGTTAAAAAGTCTACCGACGAGGATGCGGCATTCTACTACAAGAATAGCGTAATTCCGAAGATGACCGCTCTCAGACGTCTTGTCGACTCTATGGAAGTGCTTTGCTCACGTGAATATTGGCCTATGCCTACGTACGGCGATATAACCTTCAGAGTTTAATACGATTAAAAAAGCCCCGAGCAGCTACTCTTCCGAGTATGCGTGCCCTGGGCTTTATTAATTTTTTAGCTTATACTTCAATAAATCCGTTCTTCATCCTCAGCTTTAGAAGCTCCTCGGGGTCTGTTACCCCGTTTTTTTCCTGAAGTCTTGCAAAAGACTCAGAGAAATCTATCTCGCAAAGCTCGGTCAGCTCACGTATAGCTCTGTCTATATCAGCCGCCTTATATCCACGTGCGATAAGCTTGCGTTTTATATACACGGGTCCCTTCAAGCCTTGATTAGCTTCTCTTGCCACAAGTCTCAGAAGCTGACTGTGCTCGTCCACGTATCCCAGCTCAAGGCAACGCCGCACTGCTTCGCTCGCCGAGTCTCTTCTAAAGCCCGCACGTACGAGCTTCGCATACAGAGTAGCCTTATTGTTATCGGCATAGGCAAGCAAAGACAACGCCTTTTTCATAGCTCTGTATTTCTCATCATCAGAGGCTATCATCTCGTATGAGCACCCGTCAAGCACAACTCCTGCCCTCGGCTCATCTACACCGTGATAGGTTTCTTGGCTTATATTGTAAAGCTTCGGCTTCTGTCCGTCGTTTTCTATACCGACCGTAACTCTGCCCTTGTCAGAAAAGCGAACAAACTTAACACGCATCTGCCCTTCCCTCCAATCTATCAAAGAGTAGCGCCCTCGATTACCGTGTGGGCGCTACTGCATTTTATTATCAAAGCCGGCTATTAAAGGTCGGAAAGATCATCGCCCTCATCAAGGTCGGAAAGGTCAAAGTCATCAGCCACGGCGTCTGTGTCGGCGATGTTCTTCACCTTATCTCTTATCTTCACCTCTAGCTTATCCATAAAGTCCTTATCCGACTCTATGAACTTTCTTACGTTGTCCTTACCCTGTCCGAGCCTCTCTCCCTCGTAATAGAACCAAGCACCGCTCTTCTCGATTATCTCGAGCTGAATCGCCATATCAATAATCTCCGAGGACTTGGAAATTCCCGAGCCGTAAAGTATATCGAATTCTGCGGTTTTGAAGGGGGGCGCAACCTTATTCTTAACTACCTTGCACTTTGTATGGGCACCGTAAACCTCAGAGCCGTTTTTCAAGGACTCTACTCTTCTCACGTCGATACGTACGGATGCGTAGAACTTGAGCGCCTTACCGCCCGTTGTAACCTCGGGGTTGCCGTACATCACGCCGACCTTCTCACGAAGCTGGTTTGTGAAGATAACAATGCAGTTGGAACGCGCAATAGAGCCCGAGAGCTTTCTCATAGCCTGCGACATAAGTCTTGCCTGCACTCCCACGTGGCTCGCACCCATATCTCCCTCTATCTCCTGTCTTGGAACAAGAGCCGCTACCGAATCTATTACTATTATGTCAATAGCACCGGAGTTTACGAGAGTCTCAGCTATCTCGAGCGCCTGCTCGCCACAATCGGGCTGAGATACGAGAAGATTGTTGATATCAACGCCGAGATGCTTCGCATACACGGGGTCAAGAGCGTGCTCTGCGTCGATAAACGCCGCTTCTCCACCCTGCTTCTGCACCTCTGCGATAACGTGCAAAGCTATTGTCGTCTTACCGGAAGACTCAGGGCCGTAGATCTCCGTAATTCTGCCTCTCGGAATTCCGCCGACACCAAGAGCAAAGTCAAGAGACAAAGAGCCTGTAGAGACCGCAGATACGTTCATTGCCGAATTCTCTCCGAGCCTCATTATAGAGCCCTTGCCGCATTCTCTCTCTATTCTCGATATTACAGTTTCAAGAGCCGCCTTTTTATCCGAAGTTGCGTTCTTTTCAACAGTTGCCATTGCCTTTTTTGCCATTTTATTTTCCTCCGTTGTTTTTTACACCCTTATTTTACACTCACAGATGTCCTATAAAAAGGACTGCTAGTCTTAAAACAATCTGATAGCTCCTGCAGGACGGATATCGAGAGGCATCGCCGCTCCCTCGCCGAAAATTGCATCCATAGCGGAGCAGAAGTCCTTAAGTACTCCCGAGGGCAAGAACACCTGCACTGTACCTGCAAATCCGCCTCCGTGCACTCTGTATGCTCCTATGTCGCCAAGATATCCGTCGGCAACAGCCAGCGCAAGCGAAAGTCCCTGCTCCTTTACGTTTGTATTTGTATATACGTTTTGAAGATACTCAAACGAAGAGCGGCCCGACTCCTTAAGAATGCGGAAGAATCTCTGTATATCGCAGGATGCGAGAGCGTCTCTTGCTACGGTAACTCTGTCGTTTTCTCTCACGAAATGTAAAGACCTGAGTATAGCTCTGTCTCCCACCGTCCCTCTCAGCGCCGGTATAGCGGCTATAATCTCATCCTCCGACAGACCTCTGAGCGCATCCCTGCCGAGCTCCCTCGCCACGGCCTTCATCTCTCTGGGTATAGAGGCGTAATCCTCGTTTAAGTCAGCGTGATTGCCGCCCGTATTAATGATGCAAAGAGAGAATCCGCTCTCCTTGATGGTCGGCTCTATAGAGATTACCTCAGGCTTCTTGGGGTCTTTAAAATCTATATACACAAATCCCCCTACAGCGCACGCCATCTGATCCATAAGACCGCAGGGCTTACCGAAGTACTCATTCTCAGCATACTGCGCAATTATAGCGATATCCTTATTGTTTATCTTCCCGCCGGCATAAAGGTGGTTGATAATACTTCCTACCAGCACCTCAAACGCCGCAGAAGAGGAAAGTCCGCTGCCCTTCAGCACCTCGGTCGTGGTATAAGCGTCAAATCCTCCTACACTGTACCCCTTTTCGGATATAGCGTAAGCCATACCGCCTATAATGGAGCGTGAGCTGTAGCTTTCGAAATTACTCTTATCAGCTATATCGTCAATACATACCTCGTCCTCGCCGAATCCCTCGGACAGAATGCAAATTTTCTTCTCGCTATTCGGAGAAGCTACTGCAATCACATCACGGTTTATCGCACCCGCCAGAACTCTGCCGAGATTGTGGTCGGTGTGGTTTCCGCATATTTCGCTTCTGCCCGGCACGGATAGGATCATCACGTCCCTATCAGATCCGAACCTGACCTCAAATGCTTCTATCGCCTTTATAAATCTCTCGGTCTGTGCGTCAATATCGTTATAAAGAGCTGAATACTTTTCAAAAGCGCCCTCTCTGAGCGCCTTCTTCAAATCGGTTGATTTCATTTTTCACCTGTATTTTAATGTATTTTTTTAAAATTCTCTGACTAGGCTCTCTGCCAAAGCAACAGCCTCGATCTTCACCGTCTTCATATCCTTCAAAGTGCCTTCCTCAGAATCCAGGTAAAGCTTCTCAGCCCCCGCCTCGTGTCTGAACCAGGTCAGCTGGCGCTTGGCATAGCGCCTCGTAGAGAGCTTTATCTGTTCGACGGCTTCTTCCAAGGAGCATTCTCCGAGTAGATAAGGATATAGCTCCTTATACCCGATTGCCGATGCTGCCGTAGTCCCGTCCTTCAAAAATCCTTCGGAATAAAGCCTGCGAGCCTCGTCGACAAGCCCCGCCGAAATCATATCGTCAACTCGGGAGTCAACTCTCTTATATAGATTCTCTCTGTTGTGAAAATCGAGAGAAATCATTTTCACTTTTATATTGCTTTTGATTTTCTTCGAGCATTCATCGAAGTAAGACTTCGGTTTACCGGTAAGCTCGTATATTTCAAGAGCTCTGATGACCCTTTTCACATTATTCATATGAATCAGTTCGGACGACACGGGGTCAACCTCGGATAATCTCTTCCACAAGGCGAGCGCTCCGCCCTCACTCTCCGAAATCGCCTTAAGCCTATCCCGCACAATCGGGTCGAACGATGGCGAATCCTGGACGGCGCCGCGCATAACAGTGTCTATATATAACCCCGTACCGCCTACGAACAAGGGTAGCTTTCCCCTTGCGGTTATATCGGCTGCGACCGCCTCTGCATCCTTCCTGTATTCCTCAGCGCTGTATCCCTCAAGCGGAGACAGAAAGTCAATCATATGATGCTTAACGCACTTACGCTCATCCGCAGTCGCCTTTGCCGTGCCTATATCCATATACTTATATATCTGCATAGAATCGCAGGATATTATCTCACAGCCGAGCTCGGTTGCTATATGGAGCGACAGGGCGGTCTTGCCCGAGGCGGTAGGTCCTACCAGTGCCAGAGCATTCAGCATCATCTCACTCCGTCGAGCCAAGCGACAAGGTCAGAGAAGACCTCTTCTCTGTTCGTCTCATTGAACAGCTCGTGCCTTGCGCCCTCGTACATCTTCATCTCGAGCGCCGTGCAGCCCTCTATCATAAGCTTCTTGTATATAAGTTTCGGTCCTTTTCCGTAGTCGCCTACCGGGTCGGCGTCACCGCTCATAATGAGCGTCGGCATATCCTTCGGATAATTTTCAAACCAATCCTTTGAGTTGGATGCTCCGAGAAAATTAAACAAATCTATATATGCTGAGGTCGTAAACGTGAAAGACGTATACTCATCGGTATCTCTGTCCTTCACAGTCTCAAGATCACGAGTGAGCCAAGCCCATTCTCCCTCGGACTTCGGGAAACGCTTGTTGTATCCGCCGAAGGCGAGCTTCCTTATGAATTCGCTTCTATGGCGTGCTCCGTAAAGCTTCTTGATAATCTTTGCAAGCGTGCATCCCATACCAACCATAGGATTCGGACCGCCCGTACCGTGGATAACAAGTCCCTGTATGTGGTGCGGATGCATAGTTGCATAAATTCTCGCAATAAACGAGCCCATACTGTGACCGAGAAGTATCACCGGAAGCGTAGGAAAACTCTGATGCAATTGACGGTTCATAGTGTGTACGTCCCTGATGACGTAATCGTAACCGCCCTCGTTTGCGAAGAAGCCGAGATCATCCCTTGTCGCAGCCGTCTTACCGTGGCCGAGATGATGATGACCGGCAAAAATATACCCGTGTGCGGTAAGATAGTCTGCAAGCTCCTTGTACCTGCCCGTATAATCTATCATACCGTGAGAAAGCTGTACTATCCCCTTGGCAGTACAGTGCTTCGGAGTATAAATCTCTGCATAGACGGTGTTTACCCCGTCGGACGATGGAAACGTAAGCGTATTTAAATTATAATTCAACTCCGAATACCTTCTTTCCCTGTTATTTAGCTGGTTTTTTTATTCGTTTAGCTCGCTCAGTCTGCATTCTTAAGAAGCTCCAAGACCTCTTCCTCGGTGGGGATAGAGGATGAAGCTCCGGGACGGGTGACGGTAATAGCGCCTGCCGCTGTACCGTATGCAACCGCATCCTTTATATCAAATCCGTTGCGCAAATACTGTATGGTGGTAGCCGCAGTAAAAGCGTCTCCTGCAGCGGTGGTATCTACCGCCTTACCTGCGTGCATAGCCGGCGCAAAGAAGTAACGCTTACCGTCGTAAACAAATGCGCCCCTCTCGCCCTGCTTTATAACTATGTACTTGCACTTAACTCTCTTGTAAAGTGCAAGAGCCGCTCTCAAGGATGCGTCTGCGCCAAGAGGCTTGATTCCCGTATACTCCAGGGTCTCCGTCTCGTTAGGAGAGAATATCTCGACAGGAGGCAGACTCTCCAGCTGATAGCTCTTATCCGCAGGAGCCGCATCAATGAAGATGGGAATATTCTTCGACTCGGCTATTTTGGCTGCGGCGAGAGCTATATTAAAGGGTATCTCAAATCCGAGATACACTGCATCCGGCTCACACTCGAAGGCCTCTGCGACGTTATCTACACCGAGATGCGCATTTGCTCCGGGATATACGACTATCCTGTTCGTTCCGTCACCCTCGCGCATTACTACGGCAAGTCCCGTGGGATTCTCGCTGTCTACCTTTATGTAAGAGGTATTGATACCCAAATCCTTGTAATACTGGTAGAGCCTCTGACCGTGCAAATCCTTTCCGAGCTTAGCCGCAAACACACATTCAGCGCCGAGCTTCGCAAGAGCTACCGCAGAATTGGCGCCCTTACCGCCCGGTATATAAGCCACGCCGCCGTCGTCAATAACCGTCTCGCCCGGAGCGGGAACCTTATACATATTCATAGACAGATCCATATTTGCGCTGCCTATAATCAATACTTTTTTCTTAGACATTTTTCACCTCAAAAAGTTGTTAACACTAATCAAGCTTCCGAAAGAGAAAGCTTATATACACCTGCGCTCTCTATTAGCTCCTTAGCGAGCACGGCCTCTCTTCCTCGGCAGGTAAATACGAAGCTCTGGTATCCCTCGCCCGCCAGGTGGCACAGAGCCTTCATCATAGCTCTCGCCCTGTTGTTGTCCTGATGCGCAAAGCTCTCGTCGAAGCACATCGGGGGCTTCTCGGAGTAAAGCATATCCATAAGAGCCATTCTTACAGCAATGTATGCAAGGTCTCTCGTTCCGCCCGAAAGGAAGTCCACCGATTTTTTCTCACCGTTCTCGGTAGTATAAGTAACCTTAAGACCGTCGGATACGTCAAAATCGGAATACTTCTTATCCGTCATAATGCTCATAAGCCCGGTCGCATATTCTCCGAGCCTCGGGGATATACCCGCTCTGAGATTTTCGGATGCGCCCTCGATAGTCTTAAGAGCGACGTAGTACGCTTTGTGCTTCTTTTTTAACTCTTCTATTCTTTCTTCAAGTCCCTTTATTCTTACGTAATATTCACCGGGGTCACCCGACCTAGATTTGAGAGCCATAAGCTCGTTTTCTACCGCAAAGGCGAGTCTGTCCTGCTCGGCAATCTTCGCCTTGTTTGCGGCAATGCCGGTGATGATATCGTCGTGGTTTATAGCCGCCATAGACTTTCTCTTAAGCGGGGGAACCTGACCTCTTATATCTATCTCATTCTTGTCTGCGAGGGTTCTTCTTATCTCTCTGACCATAAGCTCGGTAGTAGACTTCTCCTCGAGCTTAATACGCTTTTTCTCAAGGAAGGCTGTGACTCTTGCCTCCAGCTTATCAAGATAGTCGCCCGCCGAACCTACGGGAGGCTCGCCGCCCCAGCGTACGATTACTCGTGTAAGCTCGCTCTTTGCATTATCGTAATCTACCCTCGCCTTATCCAGTGCGAGTCTGGCATTCTCGGTTGAATGAATCATGCCGTCTCTCTTAGCTCTGGCTTCGGCTATAACGGATATCTTGCCGACAAGGTTTCCGTACCCGGCAACGCCAAAGCGTGAAGCGAGGTTGTTAAGACACTTTTTGTCCTTAAACATAAGAAGTATAAATGTTACAGCACCGGACAGTGCCGCAACTCCCGCTGCGCCGACAAGTATTCTGAACAGCGCATCCGTAAGAGCTCCCTTTGCAACTATCTCGTATACAACCGCCGCTATGACGCCGAGCGAGGAGAGTATTCCAAAGAGAAGATTCTTGACAAATCCGCCGTGATAGGATTTTGCATCCGAGAGAATTCTATCCTCTCCCCCGAGCTCATCAGACAGCTCTATCGCACCCTCTATCTCCCGTGTAATACCTATTGCGCTCCTCTCCTTGGAGTAAGCCCTCTCAGCATCGCCAAGCACTCTGTATGCATCGTCAACGCCTCTGCGAGCTACGGCTATGTCGGTAAGATATCCTTCCGTAGGCACGTATCCCGAGTGTGTATTTTCTTCAATAAATCTGTTATACTCCTCCGAGCATCTTGTACACTGCTCCTCAAGCTCGTGCAGCTGATCGAAGGTCTGTATGAGCATAACGTTCCTGTAGCAGTTATCCTCGTCGTAATACTTATGAAGCGCCGCCTCTGCTTCCTGTCTCTCGCTTCTAATGCGGTAAAGTTCGGTCTCCTTTACGAGCACCTGCATATTATCCTCATATGAGCGTTCCATAGCGCCCTCGAGCTCCTGCTGCTTTGCAATGAGATCCATTATAACTCCGCCTCTGTCCTCATTATGCAAGAGCGTCTGCATCTTCTCTCTTACCTTCGCCGCCGCGCGCTGATTGTTGAGCGCCTCGGATGCGGAGAACAGTATGTTCTCAATAGATTCCTTAACAGAGCCCTCGTTGATAGCCGAATCGCCTATCTGACCGACAAAGGCTGTGTTGGAATAAAGGTCGTTATCCACGCCGAAGAAGACCTCGCCCGCCGACATCTTACCAAATGCCGTTGCGCCGGTGTCAAGGTCTATGATGGAGGATTCTTCCTTATAGCTCTCTCTCTGAGACGCAGTGCAGACCGGCACGGTAGAGCGAGTTATGAGGTAACTCTTACCCTTCACTCTGACCTGCATCGAGCCCTGAGCAACTCCCGTATCCCAGTTGATCCTCTTCTTTCTCTCGCTGACTATATCATCGCTATCCAAGCCCTCGAAGCCAAAAAGCATATATCTGATGAAAGCGGCAATCGTACTCTTTCCCGCCTCATTCTCACCTTCGATGACATTTACGGTTTCCGAGAATTCAAGCGTCAGATCCTTTATGAGTCCAAAGCTTTTTACGTCGATTTTCTCAATAATCATACCGTTCCTCCATAATGTGTTATCTATGTACGTCCTTACTTGCGTTGTTCTTCCTCGCCGAAGCATCCGCCGAGGAACCTCACGCCTCGCTTAACCGAGTCCTTGGAGTTGTACCACGGCTCCTCGTCATACCTGTAATCAAATTTCTTGCAAAACCAACTGACGTCCTCGCTTAGCGTATCGAGATATTTTTTCTGCACCTTATAAACCGTGTCGTAAAACTCTCGGAAGACTCTCTTCGGCATCTTTTTCGATGCATAGTCCACCATTCTTCTGTAATGAGGCAGACAGAACCAGGGCTGAGCCGCTGTTTTAAGCGCAAAGTCGCGATCCGTCTCAAACAGATAGACCACCGTAGCTATCATAGCCGACAGATTTTTCTCTATCCTGCCGCAAACGTAGCACTCACCCTCCAGCTTTCCAAGAGCAGAAACTGCCGCCTGCGTCTTATTGCCGAGCACGGTAGGTCCGTCGAGAAGCTTCTTCACCGTTGCAAGATGGCTCTCCATCATCAGACCCATACCGAGCATACGGCGTCTGCTGAGCATCATGTTATAATGAGTGAGACAGAAGCCCTGCTCATTAGTCTTTATCCTTATGTCGGGCTCCATCATAGAAGCGCCCAGTATAATATCGAGCTCATCCTCTTGAAGCCTCTTATACAGCGTGCATATAGGGCAACCGCACTCAGGCTTGTCTTTGCAGGCGTCGAACGCCTCGTTGACGGGTATGGTGTAGATTTGTTCCACCGGTTCCTCCCAAAAAAGACTTGTAAACAGTCAAAATATATGGTAAAATATATATAAAAGTATTATTCAAGGCTATTATACTATAAAAAGCACCTTTTTTCAAGAGGAAGTTGACAAAAATGTTTTCTAAAACTTATACCAAAATATCAGGAAGAGATGCGCTGGTTGTTACAGGGCTCGGCTCCTATAGCTTAAAGGACACGTTTGAGTGCGGACAGTGCTTTAGATACGAGAGCGTGCCATCCTTTGCAGACGGAGTGGACGAGTACGTTATAGTCGTCGGAGAATACATAATTAACGTGGCGCAAAGAGCTGTGGGAGAGCTTATTTTCTTCGAGATTGAAGACGATATATTCGAGAAGGTGGCGAGACCCTTCTTCGCACTCGACACTGATTTAAACAAAATCAAATCATACGTTGAAGATCATACTGAATCTGAATGGTTACGTGGTGCTGCGCAAGAAGCATCCGGTATTGCGATTTTAAAGCAAGACCCCTGGCAGACGCTCTTCAGCTTTATCATCTCACAAAACAACAATATCCCGAGGATCAGAAAAATTATAAGAGAAATATGCGTCGAATACGGTGTAAATCTTTGTTTACAGAAAGACAAAGAGAAGAAATGCCCTATCTCCGGTTTTAGTGATACCCCGTGCGAATATAATTGCAGAAAATGCGGAATATGCTATACATTTCCCAGCTCATCGGACGTTCTCGCCCATCCGGAAAAGCTTCTTCCTTCAAAGCCCGGATTCAGATACAAATACCTCGTCGATGCGGCGACAGCGGTTGAAAACGGCGACGTTGATCTTCATAAAATAAGCAATGAAGGCAGATACTCATTCACTCTCGAGGAATTGAAGAAAATTAAGGGAGTCGGAGATAAGGTAGCTTCCTGCGTTGCTCTGTTTGCATTCAATAATCTTGAAGCATTTCCGATAGACGTATGGATGAAAAAGGCTATCGACACATATTTTGGCGGCGAGCTCGATCCTCTTAGCTTCGGCGAATACTCAGGCTACGCCCAACAATACATATTCCACAAGATAAGAAATATTGAAAACAACAAAAGGAATTAAGACGATATGATGAATATAATCAATTACGGCCCTCTAACGCTGTCTTTAAACGAAAGCAACGATACTCTCACAATAACATCCTGCGACAAAGAGGCTACCGAGGTTGTCCTGCCTGAGTATATCGACGGCAAGCCTGTGGTCGGTATCGGAGCCTATGCGTTTGAAGATTGCAAAAAGCTCTTATGCGTTAAAGTGCCCAACGACGGCGAATCATTTCTTGACTATGAATTTATGGGCTTTGAAATCGGTGACCAGGCGTTTTCCGGCTGCACGTCTCTTAAGGATATTGATATTCCTCACGGCATTTCAATGCTCGGACACGGAGCTTTTCGCAACTGTGTATCGCTCGAGAGCATTTATCTGCCGAGGTGTTATATTTCACCATACGCATTCTCCGGTTGCGTATCTTTGAAAGAAATCAACCCCACCTCTTGCATAAGCGAAGGAGTGTTCAGCCATTGTAAATCTCTTTCCGTATTTCCTTTATTGGATAGCACGACCGCCATCGAAGCCGACGCCTTTGAGCACTGCTATGCTCTAACCGAGATTGTCATCCCCGCCTCTGTCAGGCGGATTGAGCCTCTTGCATTTAGAAGTTGCTACGGATTAAAAGAGGTTATCTTTGCCGACCCTGATAATTGGTACGGGAGCAATAAGTATACAAGAAAAGAGTATTCACTCGACCTCGGCAATCCCCGGCTCAATGCAGAGCGTCTATCCAGGATGGACTTCGACGACGGATGCAGAGGATGGTATAAAAAGATTCCGGGTATAAGCAATGCCGAGAGCGACTTTGAAGCAAAGCTCAGACAGATGGACGAGGAATTCTTTGCAAAGCTATCTGCACAAAAAGACAACGACGAAGAAAAAAAGGATTAATTTTATAGCAAAAATGTGAAAAAAAGCTCACACGGGTAGCCACTTGTGCCCTCGTGTGAGCTTTTTATATACGGGCTTTAACGCCTTTTGAAAGAGCTGAAGCAAAAAGGGCGAGGCAGAACATAGGGTTTCCGCTTCGCCTTTTTCGCATAGTTTTATAGCTTTTGGGGACGTCTTGTTAAAAGCCGTGTTTTACCGTAGCTGTCGATTTTATTAACTTACTTTGATTTCAAAACGAACCTTAACAAGACAGAAGCGATCTTATCGCTTTACTTCCTCCATTACAAACGCCTCGAGCATATCACCTTCACGGATGTCGTTGAACTTCTCGATGCCAACGCCGCACTCATAGCCCTCGTTTACTTCCTTCACGTCATCCTTGAAGCGACGGAGAGAGGATATCTTATCCTCAAAGATTACGACGCCGTCACGTACGATACGAATCTGCGCCTGACGGGTAATTTTTCCATCCTGGATATAGCATCCGGCGATAATTCCGACACCGGGCACCTTGATAGTCTGACGCACCTCTGCGTGTCCGAGGAGAACCTCTTTATAGGTAGGAGCAAGCATACCCTTCATAGCCGCCTCAATCTCATCGATTATCTCATAGATAATTCTGTGAGTACGGATATCTACCTTATTACGATCTGCGGAATCAAGTGCGTTCTTATCGGGACGAACGTTAAATACGACGATAATAGCATCCGACGCTGCCGCAAGCATAACGTCGCTCTCGGTAATTCCGCCGACAGCCGAATGGATTACCTGAACCTTTACTTCATCCGTCGACAGCTTCACAAGAGACGCCTTTACTGCCTCTGCGGAGCCTGCAACGTCAGCCTTGACAATAATCTTAAGCACCTTTACGCCCTCAGAGATACGGCTGAAGAGCTCGTCGAGATTTACTCTTGCATTAGCTGCAAGAATCTCCTGACGCATCTTCTCTCTTCTCTGCTCGGCAAGGTTTCTCGCCATCTTCTCATCCTCAACGGCATTGAGCTCGTCACCCGCCTGAGGAACGTCGTCAAGACCTATAATTTCAACGGGAACGGAAGGACCTGCAACCTTGACGGTCTTGCCCTTATCATCCACCATCGCTCTTACTCTACCGGTTGCGTTTCCTACGATTACGTAGTCACCCTGATGAAGAGTTCCGTTCTGTACAAGTACAGTTGCAACAGGACCTCTTCCCTTGTCGAGCTTAGACTCTATTACTATGCCCTTAGCTCTCTTAGAGGGGTTAGCCTTAAGCTCCTTGACCTCTGCGACAAGAAGAACGCTCTCGAGCAAGTCCTCGATACCCATACCTGTAAGTGCAGATACGGGCACCGTAATAACGTCGCCGCCCCAAGCCTCAGGTACAAGCTCGTACTGAGTCAGCTGGTTAAGCACGTTATCGGGGTTAGCGTGCTGCTTATCCATCTTGTTTATAGCTACTATTATATCAATACCTGCAGCCTTTGCGTGGTTTATAGCCTCGACAGTCTGAGGCATAACTCCGTCGTCAGCCGCAACGACAAGAATAGCGATGTCAGTGGATTTTGCACCCCTCATACGCATGGCTGTGAACGCCTCGTGTCCGGGGGTGTCAAGGAAGGTAATATCCTTTCCGCCGGCCTTTACACGGTATGCGCCGATAGCCTGAGTAATACCGCCTGCCTCGCCCCGTGTCACGTTTGTATGTCTGATTGCGTCAAGTATAGACGTCTTACCGTGGTCGACGTGACCCATTACGCACACTACAGGAGCACGTTCAACAAGATCGCCTTCGGCATCCTCCGCCTCGGTGAAGAGCAGCTCCTCCATAGTAACGACAACCTCACGGGTTACCTTAGCGCCAAACTCATCTGCTATAAGCTCGGCAGTGCCGAAATCGACAACGTCGTTGACGCCCTTCATCTCACCCATAAGCATAAGCTTCTTAATAACCTCGGCAGAGGTCTTCTTAAGTCTGGATGCGAGCTCTCCTACGGTAATCTCATCGGGAACGGTTATCTCGAGCTGCTTGTTTCTCGCACGCTCGGCTTCCATCCTCTTTATCTTTTCCTGCGCCGCTCTTTCCTTTTCCTTAGCGCTCTTTGCGTTCTGACCCTTGTTATCCTGCTTTTTGAGCTTTGTCTTAGAGCTCTTCGAATCAGTGCCGTTAGCGATAGCGTAATACTGATCGTTGTAATGATCGTCATACTTGGAAAGGTCGACGTCTGCATCTCTGAGGTCGACGACACGCTTTCCGGGAGTGGGAGCGGTAGGATAGCTGTCGAGATTTACTCCGCCCTTGACAGCGCTTCTGTCTATGGTGGGAGTTATCGTCTTAAACTGCTGCTTCTGAGCGGGCGACTTCTTCTCGTCCTTCTTCTGAGCTGTGGGCTGAGTCTGCTGTGCCTGACTCTTCTGCTTCTTCTCAAGCTGAGCCTGCTGCGCCTGCTGTGCAGGACGAAGGGTAGAAGCCTGCTTCTGAGCCTCCGCTACAGCCTGTGGCTTGGGTGCGGCCTTGGACGCATCCTGCTGAGCCGTAGATGCGGCGGGACGTCTGGCCTCGGGGCCCTTGTTCATATCAGCTCTTCTCTTTGCAAACGGATCGTCAGAGGGTCTTGCGTTATATCCGCCGTATCTCTGCGCATCTCTGCCGTCACGATTCTGATATCCGCCCTGGCGCTGAGGATTAGAGCCCTGCTGACCGAATCCTCCCTGGCGCTGACCCTGCTGACCCTGCTGAGTGCCTCTGTAATTGTTATTGCCATTGTTTGCGCCTCTGTTGCCGTAAGCGCCCTGCTGAGCATAGCCGTCTTTTCTCTGCTCGCCTCTGTCCGTGCGAGGTCTGTCGCTCCTTACAGGCTGAGCGGCATCCTTAGAGAAGCGTCTGTCTTCAGACTTCGGCTCAGGTCTTCTCTCAGGCTTTACCTCAGGCTTAACATCTGCCTTTGCCGCCTCGGGTTTCTTCTCCGTCTTAGGCTCTTCTTTAGCTGCGGGCTTAGCCTCTTCCTTGACTTTAGGCTCTTCCTTCGCCTTTTCAGCCTTTGCTGCGGAAACGACCGTGAGAGTTGCCTCACCGTCAAGATATTTATCAAGATCCTTGATCTGATGAGTCAAGGTCATATGCTGAATAAATCTCTCGAACTCCTCGTCAGATACGTTTCCCGAGCTGCTTTTGCCTTCTATACCTATTGTTTTCAGCACCTCAACAACGTCCTTGGACTTCATAGAAAAGTCACCGGACAGTTCGGCTACCTTTAACTGTTTTTCCTTATTTGCTGCCATATACTTCACCGTTTGCCACCGGATTAGGCAAACTTCCTTTCGTTACTAATTTGCGACCGCTGCGCCAAGCTCCTTGATTCTCTTAGCAAGCCCTTCGTCCGTAATTGCGATACAAGCGGGGGCATAGCTCTTTCCGAGAATTCTTCCGAGCTCACCTGTGTCGATGCTCACCGTAATAAGCTCAACCCCATAGTATTCGCACTTGTGACCGACCTTTGCCTTCGTGCCGTCCGATGCACCATCGGAGAGAACCACGAGCCTCGGCTTTATTGATTTACCCAGTGCTATGCATACCTGTTCGGTGCCTATGATGACCTTTCCTGCTCTCATAGCAAGTCCCATCATCCCCGAAAGCTTATCCTGTCGGATATCACTCACAGATAATTTCACCTTCCAGTCTATCAAAAACCTCGTCGGGGATAGTACATTCGAGCGAGTTCTCAATCCTCTTTGAGCGTCTTGCCTTTTTTAAGCAGGCTACGCTTTTACAAAGATATGCGCCTCTGCCCGATTTCTTACCCGTCAGGTCTATTATTATCTGTCCGTCCGGAGTTCTGAGAACTCTCACAAGCTCACTTTTCGGAAAGTGCTCTCCGCATCCTGTGCACTTGCGGACGGGCTGTTTTTTTACCTTCACATTATTATCAGTCATTTTTATGCCTTTATATCAATCTTACATCCGGTAAGTCTTGCGACAAGCTTAGCATTCTGTCCTTCCTTACCGATTGCAAGAGAAAGCTGCTCGGGCGCAACAGTAACCTTGCAGGAGCGCTCGCCATCCATAACGACCGAGAGAACCTTAGCGGGAGAAAGAGCCTCCGCTATGTATTCCTCAATGCTTTCGCTGTATCTGATTATATCAACCTTCTCGCCCTGAAGCTCATCGAGAATTGCGTTGATTCTGATACCGTTCTTACCTATACAAGAGCCGATCGCATCCACGTTCTCATCTCTTGAATAAACCGCAATCTTAGTTCTCGCACCCGCCTCGCGCGATACTCCCTTGATAACGATAGTACCGTCCTGTATCTCGGGTATCTCGAGCTCAAAGAGTCTCTTCACAAAGTTGGGATGCACTCTCGAGAGGCTTACGATAGGGCCTCTTGTCTCTCCGGTGTTAACCTCGGAGATAAACACCTTTATTCTGTCGCCTACCTCGTGGGTCTCGCCGGGGATCTGATCCGCCTTCATAAGAGTGGCATATCCTGTTCCGGTAGCGAGTCTTAAGTTTCCGGTGAGCATATCCACCTTGTCGACTACGGTTGTAATTATCTCCTCGCGCTTCTCGGCGTATGCTCTCGCCTGATTCTCACGCTCGGCTGTGTGAATAGCCTGTATAATCATCTGCTTACCGGTCTGAGCGGAGAAGCGGCGGAACGTCTTTGTCTTAAGCTCTGTCTCTACGACTCCGCCAAGCTTATGGCGGCGACTGAGCGCCTTAGCGTCGGAGAGAGAGATCTGACATCTATCATCCTCTACCTCGCCGTCGGGAACAACCGTGCGCTGCTGATAAACCTTCATATCATTCTTGACAGGGTCAAGATGAACTCTGATAACTGCGGTGGCGCCAACCTCTTTTCTGCAAGCGTTGGCAAGCGCCTCCTCGATTTTGCCAAGCATGTACTCTTTAGATATGCCGTTTTCCTTCTCAAGAAGATCAAGGGCGTTGAACAATTCTGCGTTCATTTTCCGTGTTTTACCTTAGTCGACTCGTTATGAGCTTAGACTTCCTTTCTTTTATCTTTATCTTAAAATTAATTATCCTCGGTATATACTGTGGAAAGCTTCGATATCTCGGAGCGCAAAAGCTTAATCTCGGCATCTGCCTCTCTTATCACAACAGCGCCGTCCTCGAAGCTCTCAAGAACTCCCGAAACCGTCTTTTTCCCATCCTTCGCAGCGAAGAGCTTAGCCTCAACCAAAAATCCAAGACAAGCCAAAATATGCTCATCCGTACGCAATTCCCTCTCAATTCCGGGAGAGGAAACCTCGAGGTAATAGAAGCCCTCGATAGGGTCGCACTCGTCGAGTATCGGATCGATAGCTCTGTGCACACGCTCGCAATCATCAATCCCTATTCCATCGTCGCTGTCTATGGTTATCTCAAGATGATAATCCGCACCTATCTTGGAATAGGTAACGTCCCATATCCTGTAACCGAGCTGTTCAACGGTGGGAAGGATCGCCTCTGTTACTGTTTCTCTGACGTTTTTCTTCAAATCAATAGCCCTCCGTAATTCACTTTTACCTATGCTTTTACACTTTTGTCAGACAACAAACGAGAGTGACCCGCAGGTCACTCTCCTTTTTATTCATTTTCTATCCTACCATATTATAGCACATTTATAACAAAAATCAATGCTTTTTTCAAAAAAATATTATTTTTTATAAATGTTTCTTTTAAAAATGGCAAATCGGACGTTCATTTTACTTTGCGGTATAGTCCTGAGGCCCTTTTCCGAGCTTATACCTGCGCTTACCGAGATGCTTTTTTCCGCTTTCCTTAGCTATAAGCTTCATAAGCGCCTCTATATCACCGACGAGCTCGGCTTTCTCTGCTTCGAGCTCGGCTATGGCTCTCTCTCTGTCCTTGTTTGCAAGCTCACGCATAGGAATATCCGCCAAAGGCTTTTTCTTTTTTCCAAAAAGTCCCATACTATGCCCTCCTTATCCTACAAGCTCGGGAATAAGAGTCGAAATAAATCCGAGAATCTCATCCTTGAATATGAAGAACGCAACCGCAAGAGCCGCTATAACCACTATCGAAATCCATCCGATTATCATAGCGTTTCTCTTTCCCTTTGCCTTCTTTCCATCCTTGAATGCTCGAACACTCTCTCGCTCGATGCGCTTCTTATTGTCCTTGTATTTCTTTCTCGTTTCCTTAAGAGCCTTCGTGCACTCCCTCTTAAGATCGCCCTTAGGCTTTCTCTTCTTAAGAACGTAGGTCAATTCCGAAATGCTTCCGCCGAAATCTATCTGCTCGTCAACAAGCTTCTTTACCTTCTGCTTTTGCGAGAGCAGAATCCTCTGCGCATCAATTTTCTTAACGAGCGAGCGATATCTCTTTCTCTCCTTGCGTGCGCCCTTATCGTATGCTTTGCGTGTGTCTGCATCCGAGCCGTGCTTCTCATTCTTCTCCTTACCGAGATAATACTCGGAAAGCCTCAGGTTGAGAGCATCTCTGCGATTAAGCAGTCCTATCAGCTCCTCACGCAGCTTAAGCACCTGATACCTATCAGCCCTACGTGCGAGCTTCTCGCTCCTCATATCTCTTATGACGGTGTAATAATAACGCTCGTCATCAGCACGTATAGCCTTTACCGCCTTTTTGCGCTCAGCCTTAAGCTTCTTTATATTCGCCTCGAGATAACGCATTCTCTTCTTTGTCTTACCGTTTTTAAGAGCGTAAGTGCCGACTATCTTCTCGAGCTCCTGCTCCATCTTCGTTATCTCGTATTCATAGCGGCTGTCAACCGACAGTATCGAGGTTTTTTTATGAATTGCAACTATCTTCGCAATTTCTTTTTTGTCAAAGGTGACCGTCGTCGCAGGCTTTTCTGCTTTCTTGTCTTTCTTAGAGGAGGTTTTTTTGCCACTGTCAACACCGCTCGATGCCAGGCGGGACATCTCCTTCTCCATCTGCTTTTCGATGACACGCTGCTCGGCATCCTTGCGACCCTTGCCCGATGAATCAAGCTCGGATGCGGCAAATCTTTCGAGCTCTCTGTCCTTCGCCTTAGAAGAATCGGTTACCGAAAGCCTGTCGGTTAGTGAAAGGTCAAAGTCTTCTCCCTTTTTGCCCTTTACCGGTTTCTGCTTCTTATCGCCGCTTGCTCCTTCCTTGCGCAGAAGAGCTGTCATCTCCTCACGCTCGATTTTCGCTCTCTCGGCAGCGGAAAGCACCGGCTCCCTCGTGGGATACAGCGTCGCCTTAGGCGTATCCTCTATCTTTGGCAGAACCGGATAAACGGGCAACTCGGCTGAGCCTGCCTGAGACTGCTTGCCGACAGCAATGCCTGTTGCAATACCCACACCAACACCGGCACCTACGTACTCATCGCTACCTTTAGGCTCTTCATTCTTCGGAGCTGTTGCATTCTTCTCATCTATTTCGCTCATTTTAGCAATGAGCACGTAATCAGCCTCTACGCTGCGCCTCTTCTTCTCTGCCTTTTTCTCGGCGGCAATCCGAGCCTTCTCGTCCTTTTTCTGCTTCTTAAGAGCCTTCTTGTCAGGAAGAGTCTCCGCATCATCTGCCGCTTCTATCTCCTCCGCCGGAGCCTCGGTATCCGAGTCGGACTCGTCGGAACAATTCTGAGCCTCGGCATCAGAATCTGCGGCATCGGTAGTCTGCTGAGCGCCGTCCGAGGAAGCAGGAAGCTCCTCTTTTGTCTGCTCAGCCACCACTGCAACTCCCGTCGCTTCGACCTCACGAGGTTTAACTGCAAGCCCGGGAATCTCGATAGACGCCACGTCAAAGCTGAGAATATGAGCTACCTCAGCGCCATCTATGGATATAGTGCCGTCGATCGGCTCGTCGCAATCCGTACCGGAATCCTGCTCATTAGTATCTGTATCGGGAACTGCGGACGTACCAACGTATGTATTTTCAGCCTGTGCGCTCTCATATGCTTCGGTCACCGGAGCTGTGGCAGCCGGCTCATCGTCGCAGCCGTTCTCTTCAACCACAGGAATAGCGGACAAGCCGTCGTCAAGCTTCTTTAAGAGGCTCTCGGCTCTCTCTCGCCTTTCTCTTGCCGCCTCACGCTCACGCTCTATGCTCTCCTGGATAGCTCTCTGCTCGTCAGCCTTGGCGCGTGCCTTCTCTTCTTCCATACGCTGAAGCTCTCTCTGCTTCGCCTGGGAGACGACGCCTGCCTTCTGCTCACGCAGTCTCTGCCTATACGTTTCTGCGTACTCCATAGCGGCAATACGAGCCTCAGTGACGTCGCGAGCCTGCTTTTCCTGCTCCGCCTTCTTGCGCTCTCTTTCCGCCTCCTGACGCTCCTCGTCCTTAGCTCTTTCCTTTGCCTCACGGGTTCTGATAACCTTATGAGCATCAGCCTCAGCTCTTGCTCTGTCGATTTTCTCCTTCGCATCGCTCAGGGACTCATCCGTTGTCTGCGACTCTTTCTGCTCCTCAGAATCCGTCACGGTATTATTCTCGTCCGGTGCGAGCTCGTCCTTTTTGATTTCGTCTGCCATATTAGCTCCTTTCGGTTTTATACTGCATTAGCCTAGAATGGTAAGATTCTTATATCGTCTTCGTAAGTCCCTATCCCCGATTATTCACTCGGGTATTTTGACCTCGGTATCTCCTTTTCGGAAGCTATGTATCTACGCTATTCCTTCCTGTAGTAGGTCCAGAGATAGTTCATCACGTCTCGTCTTAAAACTATACCGACAAAACAGCCTCTGTCATCGACAACCGGTACGAAGTTGTGCTCCTTAACTCTCTCGAAAAGCTCGGACATAGAGGCGCTCTGATACAGCGGCACAGAATAACCCTTATCAAGAATTTCCATCACGCAATCCTGCTCCGCAGCCTTTGAATTGAACGTACCGTTGTCAAGGAAGTACTTGAAAATATCATCGTTACGAAGAGTTCCCACGTACTTGCCCTCTTTGTCAAGCACGGGTATTGCAGCGTAACGGTGAAACCTCATTTTTTCAAGAGCCTGTCGTACCGTATCATCCTCTTCTACGTACTCTACCAGACTCTTCGGTATCAAAAAACGAAAAATGTTCATCGATATCTCCGATTCTGCCGCAACTACGGCATAAATTATTTGCTCTCGCTGAGCGCCGCACCAATTACAGTAGAGTACTGCGCCTTTTTCGGAATGATGAAGTTGACACCGTAGCTCATTTCATTGAATTCACGGAACTTCTCCACGCAGAAGGGCAACCGTGCGAGATTTCCGGTAAGGACGATGTCCTTAGCGCCGCAGTGCCTTGCCGCAAATACAGAAACCATTCCGATAGTCTCGTAGACGAGGTTGACCACTCCAAGAGCAAGATCTTCCTTCCTCGCCACGTCGGATACGTTTCCGAAATTGGATGCCGTCATATCTCCGACGAGCTCTGTGAGCGAGCCCCCCGCCGTTATATCCTTAATCTTCAAATCTATCATCGACAGGTCTCCCCCATCGGCATACTCGACTATATGCTCTATACTCTGAGCGCCGAGGAGCAATCCCGAGAGTCCTACGAGCGTACCGCCTCCGACTCCCGTACCGCCGAGATAATTGATACCGCCGGGGCCTGCGTGCACGAGCGCCGTGCCGGTGCCCATACTTACCACAAGAGCGTTATCAAGCCCGGAAAGATAGAGTCCACCCTTTCCGATACAGCTGAACTCAGGCACACGCCTGCACTCAATACCGTACATATCCCGCTTTACGAAGGAAGAGCCGACACCCGTCATATATATCCTCTCAATCTCGGATATCGCAATGCCGTTCTCGTCGGTAAATTTTCCGAATGCCCCGTAGGTAGCCGTAACAGGGTCGTTCGCTTTAATGAACTGGGGCTCTACGAGCACCCTATTCCCACCTTCGTTTTTGAATCCGACTATCTTTGTCGTGCTTCCGCCGACGTCAATTCCAATAATCATATCTCGATAAACACGCACAAAAAACGTGCGTCTCCTTTAAGTCCTGCCTATCCTTCGCATAATTCCTTCGAACGACAGACCGTATTTATCCGCTATATCTCTTGCGTAGGATTTGCCGTCGGGCTTCATCCTATGAATTTTAAACGAGCGCTCGCCTTCTTCTATTCCTGCAACAAGCGTGTCGATAGGAGCCCCGCCCGAAGCAACGGAACGCTCGTTTATCTCGGGCACCATTGCCGCAAGCTCGTGCAGGTGAGTCGAGAATATTCCTCTTACTCTCAGAGTAGCGAATGCGGTCAAAATCTCCGAGGCAATATACGCCGCCTCGTAAGCGCCGGTCGAGGACAGCGACTCGTCGAGCAAAATCATACTGTCGGAATCAACACTGTCAAATATTTCTCTGAGTCTTGCGCACTCCTCGCCAAGTCTGCCCTTATCTATTGTATCGTCAGCCCCCTCGGGAAAATGCGTGAAAATACCGGTTACGGGAGAAATTCTCGCTTCCCTTGCAGGCACCGGTAAGCCCAGCTGACAAAGCGCCTGCGCCGCTCCTACCGCAACCGTTATGACAGACTTTCCGCCTCTATTCGGTCCGGTAAGAACGTATATACCCGCATTCTCATCAAATTTAAAGTCGTTTTTGACTATGTTATCGCTGATAGCAAGGGCAACCCTTGGATTGTATATCTCATTAGCCTCAAATACCTTGGAGGACGGAGGACAAAGCTCGGGGTAAACCATATCGCATCCGCCCCTCTGTCTTAGCCTCTTGACAAGCTCAGCCGACTTGGACATAAACTCAATCTCCGGCAAAAGCTCAAGCAGAAAGTCGGTGTTCTCCATAACGTAATCCGCAACAACGCTTCTCCACCCCTTGACCGATGAACGGAAAACGTCCTCTATCGCAGTGTTGAAGGCGCCCTCGAGAGCCTCCTTCTTATTATCGCTCTGCCCCTTGCCGAAGGATGAGAGCTCAGCGATGCAGGTGAATGCATCATTTTTGAACGAGAGCCTTAATATTTTATCAAGCATCCTTCCGGACTTGAATCTCTCCGCATTTACGGATATGACTCCTGCGCTCTCGGGGCGCAGCTGATTATCGAGATTTACACCTATCGTTATGCTTTTAACGTCGCTGACTCTGCCGGAAAGAGCCTTCAGCTTCTCATTGAGCTCGGCGTAATATTCCGAGGTTGTTATCTCCTTAGCATAGCTCGACAGCTTAGCAAATGCATCGCTCTTAAATTCACCGACTATCTCGGCGAATCCCTTACCGAGGGTATCTATACAGGAGACATACAGCTCGATTTCGGTTATACTGTAAAGATACGACTCGCCCGAGCCACCATCCTCGTCGTCAAGTATTCTGAGCTCTCTAATATCCTGCAATATCTTCTCTATCTCGCCGAGAGTTCCGAGCAGCTCAGGATATGTGAGCAGGTCCTCCATAGCCGCCTGTCTGTATTTTATTACCGCAGGATCGGATGTGAAAAAATCGCATATGGAAGCCGAGGTTATTCCGAATATTTCCTTTAACCCAAGCTCCTCGCATACGTCCTCGGATATCTTGGGTAAATTATCTCTGTTTGAATGGAACAGTGCGCTTTCTTCCGTTGGATAAAGAAGACTCAGAAACCGCTTTTCCATAAGCTACCTCCTCGCATTTGGGCTCGCCCGCGCTCGGGCTTATTTTTTTAATTATAACACGGTTTTTCACCAATATCAATAGTAGCGTGCAAATATTTTTGTTTATCTATAAACGATGCACAAATATTTTACAGCTTTTTACCGTTTACGTGTTGAAAAAAGGCGGAGCACGTTGTATAATATTTTCGTAATCCCGAGCATATAATTTCAAAAACGGAGGGTGGTTGCAGATGAATTCAATCGAAAAAGGAAAATACAATGTTCTCATAATAAACGGTTCCCCACACGAGAGGGGCACGACCTTCACAGCGCTTAAGTCAGCGGCGGATGCGCTGAATGAAAACGGAGTTGATACCGACATTGTCCACGTCGGTAAGGAAAGAGTGGCGGGTTGTATCGCCTGTCTTGGATGCAGAAAAGCGGGTAAATGCATATTCGACGATATAGTAAACGTCCTCGCCGAGAAGTTAAGAGAAGCAGACGGACTTATCATAGGCTCGCCCGTCTATTATGCATCTCCCAACGGCACCTTGACTTCAATTCTCGACCGTCTGTTCTACTCGTCCGGATTCGATAAAACTATGAAGCTCGGCGCCTCGGTGGTTGCCGCTCGCAGAGGCGGATGCACCGCCACCTTCGACGCACTCAACAAATACTTCACTATCAGCGGTATGCCCATAGTCTCTTCCACCTACTGGAATCAGATACACGGTAAAGGGGCAGAGGAAGCCGAGTCCGACCTCGAGGGCGTGCAGACTATGCGCACCCTCGGCAGGAATATGGCGTTCCTTATCAAGGCGATAAGACTTGCAAAAGAGCAGCTGACACTCCCCGAGAAGGAACAGAAAATCTTCACTAACTTCATCAGATAGTAAATAATTGTTGTCATTTTAAACTATTTAATCTAATTTTTCGGAGTGGGTGAATTATACGTTCAATTTCACACATAAAAAAGAATCCCTTAGTCTGCATACTGATTTTAACAGTATTCAGACAGGGATTCTTTTCTATTCTGTTGCGTCAGATAAATGCGCCGTTTGCTTTGAGAGTTTCAACAAGCTCATCCACAGGCACGTCTGCGGCTTTGACTCCGAGCGACTGCGCTATGGCGGCTGCTGTGCCGGCTGCCTCGCCGATACAGCATACTACCGGCATTATTCTGTACGATGCCTGAGCGCCGTGATCCGAGGATATACATCTGCCGGCAACGAGAAGATTTGAGACGCCCTTCGGCAGTAGAGACCTGTACGGTATTGTATAATACTCCCCATCGCCGAAGTAATAGTGGCTTGTACCGCTGCCCTCGGGGTTATGGATATCTATATCGTAATTGCAAGCGGCTATTCCATCCTCAAACTTCGTTGTAGCCTTGCAATCCGCCTCGGTGAGAACGTATTCTCCGACTATCATACGGCTCTCTCTGACACCTATCTCGGATGCTGTTGCCGCTATGTAGCTCTCTTCAAGTCCTTCGGCATTCTTCTTCATAAACTCATAGACTTCCTTCACCTGACGTCTGGCCAAAATCTCAGCCTCAGTCACGTCCCACGGGTCGGTGGGATTCATTTTTACGACACGGGTGGTGTTGAAGTGCAGTACGTTCTTTGCAGGAGTTTTAAAGATGAGTATATCCTCTCTCGGATTTACAAGCTCACCTTTCTTAAGGCTTTCTTTCCAGCGCTTCTGAAGTCTCGGCTTGCTCTTCATAAAACGATCCACGTCTATATTTCCCACTCTGAAACACAGAGTCATAGGCTGACATAGGTTGTCCGGCTCACGTCCAAGCCTAGTCGGGCACCCCGCCATATATGCAAGATTTGCATCTCCCGAGGCATCGATGAAATAATTTGCGGGTACTGTAAACTCATTTCCAAGCGAGGAAAGACGCACCGAGGTGATTTTATCCCCGTCCTTCTCAACTCCGGTAATTGCAGTACGGAACAAAAGCTTCACGCCGGACTCGAGCGCCATATCGGTTAAAACGTTTTTCAGTTCTTCCTCATAAAAGCTCTCGCCCTTCATCGCCCCGCGCTTTTCGAGCTCTCTGTGTATCTCTTTAAAAATTCCGGCAGACAGTGAAACACTCTTGCCGTTTATTTTCGTCTTGTAGGGCATAAAAGGATTGACCAGACAATTAACAGCTGCGCCGCCGAGCGAGTTCGATTTTTCCACAAGTAAAACCTTTGCTCCGCCTCTGCTCGCCGCCAAAGCAGCAGCAACACCGGCAAATCCGCCCCCCGCTACAATAACGTCAAATTTATTCATATACAGTACCTCTTTCTTTTTAAATCCAAATATAATCTAACTTTTTTTCAATCTGCTTTCTTTGACAGTTTTATAAATACAGCCGCAAGCTCTGATTTTTTATCATCCTATACTATATTATCGCTTCCTTGGTTTTAATGCCTATCACGACACAATTATATCAAAGTAAAAACCGCTTGTCAACAAAGGCTTAGGTTTACATAAGTTTAAAGGCATCACTTCGGCGCAGAGCAAAAAGCGAGGATAAGAACTTCGGAACGAACGCCGAGTGGGCGGAGCCTTCATATGCTGCCGTCGGCAGAGGAATTCTTGCCGTAAAGAACTGCGAAGCAACCTGCAATCGGGGGCGTCTTCGTTTTTGCGCCCTTCGTGCGTCACACCTTTACTGCGCAAGAAGTGAGCCTATGTAACAAGAGCGTGCAAGGGTGAGAAACAAAAAATCCCGACTCCCGTTGACTTTGGTAGGAATTTCATTCTGAAATTTAACAAGCGCTCGACCTCGACTGCAGAGCTTCACAAAAAGCCGGCGCACCCCTTGCCGCCGAGCGCCCTAATGCAACGGTGCATATAAGTCTCTTTTAGGCAAATTGATTTTTTAAACAACAGATAAAATACCGCAACAATTCCTACGCCCCTGCTTTTGATTCCTTTTATCCATTCTAATTTGCTATTTTTTCGAAATAAGTCTTGATTTTTCTTTAAAAAAGAGTAAAATATATGTGTAAAAGAAAGATAAAGGAGTATCAAAATGGCACTTGTAACAACAAAGGAAATGTTCAAGAAGGCTTACGAGGGCGGTTATGCTATCGGTGCTTTCAACATTAACAATATGGAGATTATTCAGGCTATCACCGAGGCGGCAGCCGAGGAGCAGTCTCCTGTCATTCTTCAGGTTTCCGCAGGCGCAAGAAAGTATGCTAAGCACGCTTATCTTATGGCTCTTGCAAAGGCTGCAGTTGAGGATAGCGGCATAGACTTAGCTCTTCACCTTGACCACGGCGCAGACTTCGACGTATGTAAATCCTGCATTGACGGCGGCTTCACCTCCGTTATGATTGACGGCTCTCATCATTCCTTCGAGGATAATATCGCCCTCACGAAGAAGGTTGTTGAGTACGCTCACGCTCGCGGCGTTGTGGTTGAGGGCGAGCTCGGAGTTCTCGCAGGAGTTGAGGACGAGGTTAGCGCCGAATGCTCTACTTACACAAAGCCCGAGGAGGTAGAGGAGTTTGTAACCAGAACCGGCGTTGACTCTCTCGCTATCTCTATTGGTACTTCTCACGGCGCATATAAATTCACTGCTAAGCAGTGTACCAGAAACGAGCACGGAGTTCTCGTTCCCCCGCCTCTCAGATTTGACATTCTCGAAGAGGTCGGCAGAAGACTTCCCGGCTTCCCCATCGTTCTTCACGGCGCATCCAGCGTAGCTCACGAGTGCGTATCCGAGATCAACGCTCTCGGCGGTAAGCTTCCCGATGCAGTCGGCATTCCCGAGGAGCAACTCAGACGCGCCGCAAAGATGGCAGTCTGCAAGATCAACATAGACTCCGACATCAGACTCGCTATGACCGCAGGTATTCGCCGAGTGTTCGCAGAGAAGCCCGAGGCATTTGACCCGAGAGAGTACCTCAAGGTTGCCAGAGCCGAGGTTAAGAAGATGGTCAGCCACAAGATTATCAACGTTCTTGGATCAAAGGGCACACTTTAATTCACCTGTGACGGTCTATTACTTCCAGCCGTAAAAAATAGTACTCGTATACTATCTTAATATTGATACCCCCGGAGCGGATGCGTGAAAGGTGAAGGCCTAAACCCCGCTTTCGGGGGTGTTTTTATTGAAGAGCCTATACCCCTCTAAAATAATTCCGCCGAGACGGAGCGCTTTGTCGTAACGCAAATATATACTGACTAGCAATTCATTATCTCTACCTTTACCCGTATCGCACCACGATAAACTCACCGCCGCCAAGTATTGCATCGAAGCTGCCGCCGTCAGCATCGTATTTACAACCGCAAACATTCAAGGTTTGCAAAACTTCGGCGTTATCGAAGCACGTCTTGAGCTTTACGGTAGCATCGGGATTCACACGCTCACCTTTTCCACGTCCTTCGTGATTCCGTTATGGTTAAGAAAGCAAACGTATTTCTCGCCGTCGCTCTCAAAAAGCATATAGTCTATATCGCCGTCAGATGAGTAATCAAAGGGCAGATATTCCTTAAAGAACGTGTCAAGCCTCTCTATGAGTGCCTGTCTATCAAATCCGTTTACAGTTTGCTCTCCCGAGAGTCTGCCCGAGAAATCCACCAGAAGTCCGTATTCTTTCTCCGGATTCTCGTAGGAGTCGTCATAAATAATATCAAAAGACTTCCGTATCTGCCTGCGGTGAGGAATTTATCCTCATAACCGAGCAAAGAACCGTTGTCAAACAGCTCGTTTATGCGGTTGCTTATCTCAAAATAGTCGCCGTCGGTAATGTCGTTAGTATAGTCAATCTCGCCGTGAGTCGGAAAAATCTTGTATTCTCTCGGGATGACTATGGCGATCGGAATATCTGCCTTTAGTTTCTCAAAGCCTCGAGAAAAATCAAAGAAGTCCTTTTTTATTCTGCCGTAGGGCGAAAGCTCAAAGCTCTCCCAGTCGTAGAAGATGTTCGCCATCCCCCACTCCTCGGCAAAGTAGTCAGCCCCCGCAAAAAGGGAACAGTACATCATTCTCCTCGCCAGTGACATAGACGTGCCGCCGTCGGGCCCTGCGGCAAAATAAACAAAATTCTGCTTTGTGACATTCCACTCGTTCTCGCCGTCCTTCATAAAGCAATAGGCGGTGAGGTCGGTATCATTCCAAGGCTCGAGGTACGCACCCCATTTTTTACCTCTCGAGCGAGACATTCCGCGTCTGAGCGCAAACTGCAAGCGCATTCTCGGAGTGAGACCGCCTATCTCAACGAAAGAGACGTCAATATCGTTATCCTCTTCAATGCGTGCGTAAATACGGCAGGAATCACAGTTGAGTATCCTGCCACTCCACCTTTTCATTCTGGATTTAACCACCCACTCGACGTCATTATACCAGTCGGTTACGGTTTCGGGCGGCGTCAGCGAGGCATACTCTCCGGCAGTGCCCTGCGAGAAGTGAGGAAATCCTTGTTGTACGAGACCTTCTTTACCGCCTCGTAAATATTCTCCTCGTTCCAGGAAAGCTTTTGCTCTATAAGCTGTGTCTTTATCCTATTCCAGTCATAGACTCTGGTTTCGGCAAGCTCGTGTAGCTGAAGACCCAAAAAGTTTCCGCCGGTAAGATCGTCGTAGGTCTTTATGAGTTCCTCGGAGAAGGGATACGAAAAGAAATAGGAGCCACCCTGCTAACGATCTATATAAAAGCAAGAGCCGTAATCACGGACTATCTCGTAGAGCTCGCCGCCTTTCCTTGCCACCTCGTTGAAAAGAAGCTCGGGTTTTTGGCAAAAGGTAGAGCTGATCTTAAATCCGTCTCCCTTTCTCGCCATTCCCAGCTCTAAAAGCTTTTTGTGTATAAGGGATGGTAGTTATGTATGATAATCATCTTTGCGCCTCCTCTTTAAAATTGGAGAGATATGCGTGCGGGCAATTGAGCTTCTTTTCACATTCTATATTTATACCCCCGACGTCTCCCCGTTTAACGACGAATGTCGCCGCAATCGCCGCCGTGACTAACGAGTATGTCGATCTCGTGTTTAAAATTTTTCTCATATACTGTGTTTTCTTCACAAGGCTTTTTTATAATAGCCCGTCCGGAATTTCGGACGGGCGTATGTTTTACCGGGGTACTATCGGAGTATCCGGGTCGGTGACTACAAGATCAAGCGAGTACTTGCCGTCGTTCTTAGGAATCTTGCCAAACCACTTGCCCTTAGTAAAATCAGGAATTTCAACCGGAGCTCCGCCCAGGGCGATAGACTTCTCGGACAGTGACGCAATAGACATCAGCGCCACGGTATCTCTCCTATAAAAGATACTTGTTTTATTCCTTTTAGTAAAGAAACTCTTGCACCACCGTCATTATACCGCATAAAAGCGCCGCTTGTCTTACACTAAAGGCAGATATCTATTGCATTTTGGAAACTTTTTTTGCTATAATAACTAAAAAAGATGTAGTTCAGAGGGTACTATGGGGCGCTTACAAACATTGCTGAATCTTCTTACAAAAGAAAGAGGTCTTCATATCTGCGTACTTGATCTCAGCGGTATGCTAAGCTGCGAGGATACCGAGCTTAGCTTCTCAAATACAATACACGCCAAGGATTTTTGTGAGATTGCGAAATCCTCTGACAAGGGATATCTTAGCTGTGTGAGCTGTAAATCGCTTAGTTCCAGCAAGGCGGTAAAAGAAAAAAAGCCCTTTTTCGGTCACTGCTTCTACGGTCTGTTCGAGGTAGTGTATCCGGTTATAAAGGATAACTCGGTAGGCGCTATTATATACGTAGGCGGTGCAATAGTTGACGAGGCCGAGACTGCAAAAAGGCTTGAACGTAGTTGCCGATATACCGGGGTATCAGCCCATAGTCTCTCCGAGCAACTCTTAGGATGTGAGAGAAGATGTACTCCGCAGGAGCTATACGATATTGCGGCAATAATTTCAGAGTATCTTTTGCTTCTCTCCTCGCACACTCCGGAGAGAAAAGAAAAAATCCACTGGCTCGTCAAGGTGCTAAAAAGGTATGCCGAGGAAAGCTTTGATACAAGGCTCACGCTCAAAGAGCTCGCCTCTCTGTATCACAAAAACGAAAAATACCTTGGCCGCCTTTTCAAAAAGGAGATGGGACTCGAATTCTCCGACTACTGTCTGTCAATTAAGCTTGAAAACGCTGAAAAGCTGTTAATAGAAACCGACCTTTGCGTATTGGACATAGCGCTCGAGTGCGGATTTAACAACGTTTCCTATTTTAACCGCGTTTTCAAACGCAAAAACGGCATCACTCCCTTAGAATTCCGCAGAAACAAATAAAGCAAAACGCCCCTAAGCCTTATTTCCTTATGCCTTTTAGCATTTTTTCAAAAAACCCTTGACTTTTATAAATCCCAGTGATATAATATAGTGGCTTTGAAAAAAGCACTATCCTATAACATAGGAAATCTGGGTGTAGCTCAGTTTGGGAGAGCGCTACCTTGGGGTGGTAGAGGCCGCAAGTTCAAGTCTTGTCACTCAGACCA
>JAZORO010000077.1:0-18716 GCA_045656605.1 Eubacteriales bacterium | reverse complement strand
ACACCCGTCGGCGAATAAATTTTTTTGCGGATTTTGGTGTAATGAGCCGCAGTTAAGTAGCACTTAACAAGGATTAGTACGACGAAAGACGCTAAAATTTATCGTCGCCAGGCTTGTTAGTTCGACTCTCTTACGGCTAAGCTAACAAAGATAAAAGAACGGAGACAGGCGTGATGCCCTTAACGGACAACGCAGGTCTCCGCTTTTTTTATTTTTCACGACTCGGTGAGCGCCGGGTGTGGCGTCGCACAGTATTCGCAGAGGCGGAAAAAGCTCTGTCGCCGGATGCGACGTCGGAGTACGCCCGGCGTACCGATTCTTTATCTTTTCTTAAGATACTTGCGCATATCGACAGCGCAGGCTAAAAGTATAATCAAGCCCTTGATTATATAAAGCATATTTTGGTCGACGGAAAGGAAATTCAAGCCGACGAAAATTATTTGCAAGAGCAATACGCCGATAACGATACCGCCGATTTTACCCGTTCCGCCGACAAAGGAGACACCGCCGATGACACAGGCGGCTATGGCATCGCTCTCATAGTTCTGACCTGTGTACGATGCGATAGAGCCAATCCTTGCGCCCTCGATAAATCCCGTGACGGCGTACATTATTCCCGCAAGCATAAATACCCCGATAATCGTGCGGAATACGTTTACGCCCGAGACGTTAGCCGCTTCCTCGTTCGACCCGACGGCGAACATATTTCTGCCGAATACAGTCTTGTTCCATATCACCCACATTATAGCGGTTATTATCACCGAATATAGGACGTATTTTGGCACGGGTATACCGTTAATCTTAAAGAGCGGCCCGCTGACAAAGTTGAGATACGACGGGTCGAGCCCCGAGAGAGTCTGACCGCCGTTATTCCCGATTTGCAGATATAGAAGGATTATTCCGAATAACACAAGCTGTGTCGAGAGGGTAACTATGAACGGATGCAGCTTGAATTTCGCTACGAAAAAGCCGTTCATAGCGCCGATGAGAGCTCCTACTATGAGCACGAGCGGAATTACCGCAACTATCGGCAGGGTAGGCAGATTAGGAAACATCTTTCCGACAAACTCCTCGGATTGCAATAGCGATGCGGTGATACAGGCGGTGAGACCTACGGCTCTGCCTGCCGAGATATCCGTGCCTGTAAGAACTATAGCTCCGCCTATGCCGAGCGCAATGGGCAGCTTAGCCGCTGTAAGGGAAATTATATTGATAATAGATGCCACGGAGAGAAATCTAGGGCGCATAATGGCTATTACTACAATGGATAGGGTTATAAGAATAACCATAGCGTTGTTTAGTAGAAATTCAATAGTCCTGCTTCGCTTTTCATTCATAGGGAGCGAAGAAAAGGCGGAGTACCTATCCCATATAGAGCCGAACAGCTTTACCATAAAGCCGTCGTTTCTTGTTTCTTTGTTTTCTTTTTCGGTCACTGAAATATCCCCTCTTTGGCTATCAAAGAAATTTCGTAGCAAGCTCCATAATTCTTTCTTGGCTTGCATCCTCTTTTGTAACCTCGCCGGCGAGCCTGCCGGCAGACATTACTAGTATTCTGTCACACATACCGAGAAGCTCGGACATCTCCGACGATACCATAATGACGCCCAACCCACCCTCAGCGAGCCTGTTTATTATACTGTATATCTCGTACTTTGCTCCGACGTCGATTCCTCTTGTCGGCTCGTCGAGAAGAAGAATTTTCGGCTTTGTCAGAAGCCATCTTGCCAGTATCACCTTCTGCTGATTTCCGCCCGAGAGAGTACCTATTCTTGTTCTCGGACCGGGTGTTTTTATCTTTAAGCTCTCAATACCCTCAAGAGAGGAGCTCCTGATTTTTTTAGCACTCAAAAGCCCTGCGATGGACATATGCTCGCCGAGGGTCGATATAGTCATATTCTCATCTACTCCGAGCACGGCGAAGATTCCGTCACGCCGCCTTTCCTCGGTTATGAGCGCAAAGCCATTTCTTTTTGCCTCGAAGGGATTCCTGTTCTTTATCCGCACACCGTCGAGTAAAAGCTCGCCCGTGCGCCTTTTCGACACACCGAAGATTGCCTCGATAAGCTCGGTTCTGCCCGAGCCGTCGAGCCCTGCAACCCCGAGAACCTCGCCCCGCCTCAGCTCGAAGGATGCATCCTTAAGCCTCGAGTACTCGCCGGAGAGCTTCCTTGCGCTGAAGAATACCTCGCTCGGAGCAGAGCTCCTTTTCGGATACCTATCGGTGATTTTACGCCCGACCATATACTTTATTATCTTGTCAACGGAGAGGTTTTTCTTCTCCTCGCTCACGATGAATTTGCCGTCTCGCATAACCGTGACCCTGTCGGCTATCTCAAGTATTTCGGACATCTTGTGCGAAATATAGATTATAGCCCTGCCTTCGCTTCTCAGCTTTTCGATGAGAGAGAAGAGCCTTTTCGCTTCATTCTCGCCAAGAGACGAGGTCGGCTCGTCAAAAACGATTACCGACGTGTCGAAGGACACCGCCTTCGCTATCTCTATAAGCTGGCGCTCGGATACCGACAGCTTCTCCATAACAGTATCGGGGTCGATATTTATACCGAGGCTCGAGAGCACCTCTTTCGTTTTTTCACGCTCGCATCGCTCGTCGACGAGCGGTAGAAATTTTGCATATGTTGGAAATCTTCCGAGGTAGATATTGTCCTTCACCGATAGCTTCAGCGCTTGATTCAATTCCTGATGCACCATCGCAACGCCGCCCTTGAGCGCCTCGTCCGGGCTGCGGAAGGATATCGGCTCACCGTTCAGGAGTATTTCGCCCTCGTCGCGCCTGTAGACTCCGAAGAGGCACTTCATAAGCGTTGATTTCCCGGCTCCGTTCTCCCCCATAAGAGCGAGCACCTCTCCGGGATATACTCCGAAGGAGACAGAGTCGAGCGCCTTTACCCCGGGGAAGGATTTAGATACGTTGCAAAACTCGAGTATATAGCTCTTCTTTTCTTTATTTCTCTTCATTACCCGTATATAAGGAATAGGGGACGTTAATACGCCTTTCGGACGCAAGCATCGACTCGTCAAAGCCGTCGAGAGCATCTTTTCCCTCAAGGAAGTTCTTTGCGATTTTTCCGATAGCCTCGGCCATTCCGTCCGCATCCTGCTTTACCGTACCCGTCAATGCTCCCTCTTTTATTTTAGCCTTAGCCGCTTCGGTGGCATCTACGCCGAATATTGGGATATATCTCGCTCCCTTTTTGTTGTATCCCGCCTCTTCGAGAGCCGCAAGAGCGCCGAGAGCCATCTCGTCGTTATTTGCGATAACCAGCTCTACCATATTTCCGCCCGACTCCGAATATGCCGAGAGTATAGTTTTCATATAGTTGTTTGCGGCGGCGTTAGACCAGTTTCCATCCTGGTCAACAAGATATCCGCCCGTGTTGTTCGAGTCGTAAAATACGAGATTTGCCTTTCCCGCCTCGGCGAGAATTTTGTTACATTCCTCGACGGCATAGCGAGTCCTCGCTTCTGCTTCGGCGTTGCCCTGTTGCCCCTTGAACATAACGTAGCTGATTTTTCCGTCGCCGTTTATATCGAGCGCATCGTAGTTTTCGACAAGATGCTCGCCTATCATCTCGCCTTGCAGCTTACCCGCCATCTCGTAGTCCGTACCGACAAATACGCATTTATCATATTCCTTCAGCACGTCCTCGTTTACCGAACGATTGAAGAAGATTACGGGGATATTATATGCCCTCGCCTTCGAGATTATTGCTCTTGCCGCATCGTCAGAGCCTGTGTCCACTACGTTTACAGCGAGTATTTTTGCGCCCTTTGATATTGCTGTGTCTACCTGCTCGGTCTGCGTTGTTTGATTGCTTCCCGCATCGTAGTTGTGATATCCGAGCGACATAGACTTGAAGTATGAATCCATAGACGCTCTTACAGACGAGATATAAGCGTCGGAGAAGGTGTAATAGAGCACAGAGACGTCCTCAGCCATACGCCTGCAGCTTGCAAATGAGAAGATTAAGGATAATGCCAGTATTAAGATTAAAAATACAGAAGCCGTTTTTTTCATAGCCACCTCCCGGTTTTTATATGATGTATTTTTGTCTGGATTGTCACTTGATATTCATTTGTGAGAACGGATTTTATTTTTTCTCTTGAAAATGCAGCGAAAGGGTGATAAAATATAAAAAAGTGAAGGAAGGGGGGACTGAAAAATGATAAAAACGGATATAACGCTGCCTATAAAGTATACTACCGACGACGTTAAATGCGCTGTTTGCCGTGTCCTTCCTATCGGAAAGAGCGAGATAAAGGATGCAAGACTCCTGCGCCGCTCTCTGAAGCTTTCGGATACCGAGCCGCCCGTCTATCGGGCTACGGTTGCCTTCTCTTTGGACTCGGAGCGAGAGCGGGGACTCTTGAAAATAAGGAACAGGGTCTGGGAATATGAGAAGCCCGAGCTTTGCGTACCCGTATTCCGCAGCGGTTTCCGTCCGATTGTTGTCGGCGCAGGCCCTGCAGGATTGTTTGCGGCGCTCGCTTTGGCAAAGAGCGGAGCTCGTCCTATTATAATTGAGAGGGGAGACCCTGTCGACGAGCGAGTGAAGACCGTCGGCGGATTCTTGACTCGGGGCGTGCTCGATACCGAGAGCAACATCCAGTTTGGAGAGGGCGGGGCAGGTGCTTTTTCCGACGGAAAGCTGAAGACGGGAGCACGTGACGAATTCAATACCGCCGTGCTCGACGAGTTTATACTCTCAGGCGCTACGGATGATATCGCATTCTCTGATACCGCACACCTCGGCACAGACAGGCTGCCGAATATCGTAAAGGCGATAAGAGAGAAAATAATCTCCCTCGGCGGCGAGTTTATATTCAGAGCAAAGCTCGTTGATTTAAAGACGGAAGGAGAAAGCCTCGTTGCCGCAGTGTATGAAAAGGACGGTGTGAAAGCAGAGCTTCCGACACGTGCGGCAATACTTGCGACAGGACACAGCGCCCTCGATACGTTTTTGATGCTTAAGCGCAAGGGGCTTCGTATAGAGGCGAAGGGATTCGGCATAGGAGCGAGAATTGAGCACCCGAGAGAATATATAAACTCATTGGTGTATAAGGATTCGGCAGAGCATATAGAGGATACGGCGTCCTACCACCTTGTAACGCATCTGAAGAGCGGCAGGAGCGTATATAGCTTCTGTATGTGTCCGGGCGGCACCGTCGTTGCGGCAAGCTCTGAGCAGGAATCGGTCGTCACGAACGGAATGAGTGAGTTTGCGAGAATGGCAGACAACTCGAATTCGGCACTTCTCGTCTCGGTTAACCCTTCCGATTTCGATTCGAGTGACCCCTTGGCAGGCTTTAGTCTTCAAAGAAAAATAGAGAAGAGAGCCTATGAAGTAACAGGCGGATATTCCGCTCCGGCACAGCTCCTTTCGGATTTCTTATCGGGTACTGCGAGCTCCGGTAACTCCTCGGGCTCCGTAAAGCCCTCATATCCCATCGGCGTAAATTACGGCGCCCTTGACGCCGTTATGCCCGTATACGTAACAGAATCTCTGAAAGAAGGAATTCTTGATTTCGACGATTGGATGCGAGGCTTTATGCTCGGCGATGCGGTACTGACCGCACCAGAGACACGCTCCACCTCTCCCGTACGCTTGGTGCGTAACGAGGTAAGCCGTGAGGCTGTGGGCTTTACGGGCATTTACCCATCGGGAGAGGGCTCGGGATATTCCGGCGGCATAGTATCGTCGGCTACCGACGGCTTGCGCTCTGCCGTAGCTCTCATACGTAAGTACGGCGAGGTAAGAGAGACGTAACGGTAAAAAGCGCAGGGTGCCACAGCCTCGGAAGGCGTGCGTCAGAATAGTGAATAATCTCGATTTCCAAACGAACGATTCCACGGGAAAAAGACTTTCTCTTTTTTTGGAAAAGAATATAAAAAGAGCTCGGCATACCGAAACGGTACAAATGCTGAGCTCTTGCTTTTTTAGAAATATTAATTAGAAATGGCTAGTATTATTTACATTTATCCGCTAAATGCAAATCAGAACGCCCACTCGCCGTCTCTGAAGATTTCGACTTCCTTGCCGTCCTTGGTCACGCCGATAATGGACATATCCTCGGTTCCTATCATAAAGTCCTCGTGTACGAACGAGTCGTTGATGCCTCTTTCGTGGCACTCTGCCTCGGTGAGATTCTCGTAGCCCTTAAGAAGGTTTGTAAAGCCTCTGCCGAGTGCGAGATGGCAGGCTGCATTCTCGTCGAAGAGAGTGTTATAGAAGAGTATGCCGCTCTTTCTTATAGGAGAAGAGTAGGGCACGAGTGCGCACTCGCCAAGATATGCCGCACCCTCATCCATACCGATGAGCTCACGGAGCACAGCCTCGTTTCTCTCAGCTCCGACGTCAACAGCCTTGCCGCCCTCGAACTTAACCCAGAAGTTCTCGATAAGAGAGCCGTTGCAGGCGAGAGGACGGGAAGAGTAAACGATACCCTCAGCCTCACCCTTCATAGGAGAGGTGAACACTTCCTCAGAGGGAATGTTGGGGTTGAAGTATATGCCCGAGCCGAGCGCATTCTCACCGCCGCCCATAAAGAGCACGTCCTCGATGAGTCCGACCTTCAGGTCCGTGCCGTTAGATGCCTTGAAGCGCAGCTCCTTAAGACCGAGCGAGTTGAGGTAGTCGCATTTCTTGAGCAGGTTCTCGTTGTGCAGTCTCCACTCCTCTACGGGATCGTCATAGACTCTCGAGGTGTCGAGGATTGCTTCCCAGAGCTTCTCCATAGCTACGCTGACTCTCTCGCCGGGGAATATCTTCTTAGCCCAGTCCTTGCCGGGTACAGCGGCGATACACCACTGATACTTGTTTTCCATCTTTGTTCTTATGGGCTTGATTACCTTGCTTCTTGCCGCCATAGTCTTTGCCATCTTCTTAGGGTTGATGCCGTTCAGACCGTCGGGATCCTCGCTCATAATGTATATCATACAGGGGAGAACCTCTACTCTGTGCTCGAGCTTTTCTATCTGCCACTTTTCTACCGTGGAGAGCACCTTTTCCGAGCAGTATCTGTAGTGCAGCCGGGCGAGAGGCTGATAGCTCCACTCAACGCTTACAAGCTTTGCTCCTGCTTTGTAGCACTCGTCTACTACCATCTTGACGAACTCGGGCTGGTCGAGGTCAGCGTTTATGACGACCTCCTGTCCCTTCTGTACGTTTGCGCCGACTCTGGCGATGAGCGACGCATACTTCTTTAATCTGGTCTTGTTCATTTTTAGCTCCTTTGAAATTTATATTTTAGTTAAAACCGTCTTTAAAAATTCCCACACTCTGATGGTCGAGGATACGGAAAGGTGCTCCTCGGTAGTGTGTATATCGTAATTGTCCGGACCTAAGGACACAGAGTCGAGGCCCGGCAGCTTTTCGGATAGAATTCCGCACTCGAGTCCTGCGTGTATCGTCACGACTACGGGCTCTTTTTTATACATATTGCGATACGTTTCAACGCACACGTCTCTCAGGTGCGAGTCCTTGCGGTATTCCCACGCAGGATATCCGCCTCTCTCGGAGTAGGATGCGCCGTACTCACGTGCAATTTCTGCGAGCCTGTCTGCAAGAGCTCTTTTCTCTGCGCCCTTCGCCGACCGCACGGAGAAGGAAAGATCAAATGACGTGTCGGTGAGCCTCATAATTCCGAGATTCAAGGACGTTTCGACGAGCCCCTCGATATCCCGACTCATAGCGATAACCCCTGAGGGCAGGTCGCATACGAGCGATACAATCTTTTTTGAGTCGGCGGGGCAGACGGCATCGGCACACTCGGAGACGGGGGATACGTCTACTCTCAGATCGGGCTCGACGGCTGAGAGCCTATTCTTCATTTTTTTGGCTTTGTTCTTTATTTCCTCCTTAACGGAGTCCGAGGCGTATATCACGGCATACGCTTCTCTCGGTATTGCATTGTCGGCGTTGCCGCCACAAAGCAGAGCCAGCTGTATATCGCACCCCGAGAGCAGCTCGCAAAGCAGCTTTATCGCATTCTCTCTGCCTTTATCTATCTCAACGCCGCTGTGTCCGCCCTTGCACCCGGAGAGGGTGAGCTTCACGGGACTACCGGACGCTTTTACCTTGCTTATCAAGAGCGAGACGTCGCTTCTCATACCGCCCGCGCAGCCTACGGTGAAGATGCCCTCTGTATCGGAATCTATGTTTATCAGTATTCTGCCCGATAGCATATCTGCCGAGAGCGCAGTAGCGCCGAGAAGCCCTATCTCCTCATCCGAGGTGAAGAGCGCTTCTATGGCAGGGTGGGGTATATCCTTCGATTCAAGTAATGCGAGAGCGTATGCGAGCGCAATACCGTCATCGCCCCCGAGAGTCGTGCCTCGGGCTCTTATATAGTCGCCGTCACGGTAGATATCGAGCCCGTCCTTCTCCATATCCTTCTCGCACTCTGCACTCTTTTCGCACACCATATCGAGATGCCCCTGCAGCACTACGGTCGGGCGGTGGGAATAACCCTCGGTCGCCCCCTTGCGTATAATCACGTTATCATACTCGTCTCTTACGTACTCAAGCCCGAGCGAGTCTGCGACTCTTACAAGATAGTCCGCAATCATACGTGTATTTCCCGACCCGTGCGGAATCTTGGAGATTTCTTCAAAATAATAGAAAACCCTGTCACAAGGGTATAATTCGTTCAGATTCAGCATTTTTACCTCACGGAAATAGTATTGTATATATTTTACAATACGCACTCCTTTTTTTCAAGAGGCAAAGTTGACTTTTTTGAGTCGGTAGTGTAAAATATACAAGAAGATATTTTTTCGGAGGATAATATGGAAAGTGTAAACAAGCTTTTTGACTTTATAGATGCGTGTCCTACGGCATTCCACGCAGTAGACACAGTTGAGAAAAGACTTATTTCCGAGGGCTTCGCACGTCTTTACGACGTCGCTCACAGCGAGCTTGAGGACGGGGGCAAATATTACGTGAAAAGGGCTGACAGCGCTATGGTCGCATTTGTGTACAGAAACGTGCGTCACGGATTTTCTGTAGTAGCTTCTCACGTAGACAGTCCTGCGTTTAAGGTGAAGCTCACACCCCTCACCGTAGCTGCGTACTCAAGGCTTGAGGTTGAGAAATACGGCGGAATGATATACTATTCCTGGCTCGACAGACCCTTGTCGGTTGCGGGCAGAGTTACCGTGGATACGCCTGCGGGAGTAGAGCATAGGCTCGTCGATTTTGTAAAGCCCGTGGCTACCATACCCAGTGTTGCCATACACCTCAACCGTTCTGTTAACGACGGCGTGAAGCTCAATCCCGCAAAGGATCTTTTGCCCCTCTATTCCACCGATACGGACAAGGACGGATTTATAACCGAGCTCTCCTCTCTTGCGGGCTGTAAGCGTGAGGATATCCTCGGATACGACCTCTTCGTTTATAACAGGGAGAGAGGGACGTCCTTCGGTAAGCGTGGGGAGATGATTCTCTCGCCTCGCCTCGATGACCTTGAGTGTGTGTACGCATCTCTTGAGGCATTCCTTACGTGCGACGCTTGCGATACCGTTCCCGTCTTTGCAATTTTTGATAACGAGGAGGTAGGCTCCGACACAAGACAGGGGGCGGCATCCGACCTTTTACCGTCTACCCTCAGAGCTATTGCGGGCGATGAGACGACCTACGCTCGTATGCTCAGAAACAGTCTTCTTGTCAGCGCAGATAACGCCCACGCAAAGCATCCGTCAAGCCCCGAGCTTTCCGACCCCGACAATGCGCCGGTGCTCAATGGCGGAATCGTAATAAAGTTCAACTCGCAGGCTCGATACACTACCGACGGAGCGTCATATGCATTGTTTAAGAAGATATGCGGTAGGGTGGGTGCAAAAACGCAGACCTACTACAACAGAGCCGACCTGCCCGGTGGCTCGACCCTCGGTGCGATAGCCTTCACAGGTACACCGATGGCGGCGCTCGATATAGGCTTTGCGCAGCTCGCTATGCACTCGGCTTCAGAGAGCGCAGGAGCTTACGACCTTGCCGAGATGATAAGAGCGCTTACCGCATTTTATTCTTCTACCCTCACCGAGACTCACGAGGGAGTGAGGATAGACTGATTTTTGCTTTGCTGTTTTCATATACTTGCCTGATTTTGGCTGATTAAGGAGAGAAAATGCTTAAAATTGTAAATTTGACTAAATACTACGGAGAGAAGAAGGCTGTCGATGCCCTCACCCTTGAGATTTTGCCAGGGCAGATATGTGCGTTTATCGGACATAACGGAGCGGGAAAAACTACCACCTTAAAGGCGGCGGCAGGTATACTCGGCTTCGATAAAGGAGAAGTATATATAGACGGAGTATCGGTGAAGGACGACCCCATAAGAACTAAGGGGGCGATAGCCTATATTCCCGACAATCCCGACCTTTACGACTTTCTCTCGGGAATAAAGTATCTTAATTTTATAGCCGACATATACGGTGTACCTCGTGACGTCAGAGCCGAGAGGATAAAGAACTACGGTGAGAGAATCGGTATATACGAGAATCTTTCCTCGTCTATATCCACCTATTCCCACGGTATGAAGCAGAAGCTCGCAGTGCTCAGCGCATTTATCCACGAGCCGAAGCTTATACTTATGGATGAGCCCTTCGTCGGTCTTGACCCGAGAGCGGCGCACACTCTTAAGGAGATGATGAGAGAGCATTGTGAATGCGGGGGAGCTATCTTCTTCTCGACGCACGTGCTTGACGTAGCGGAGAAGCTATGTGACCGTGTCGCAATAATCAAGGACGGAAAGCTGGTTGTTGAGGGAGATATGGCGTCCGTAAGAGGAGACGAGTCGCTCGAGTCGGTGTTCCTCGAGCTTCTGGAGGACGATAATGCTTAAGGCTTTGATTTTCGTGCGCTTCGCTTCGCTTATCGGTTCCTTCGGCACTGATAAGAAAGGCAAAAAGGTAAGCCCCGTAAGAGCGGTGCTCCTGTCTCTTTTGCTTGTTTACTGTGTCGGGGTCTTTGTTTTGATGTTCGCATCCAGCGCTGCGATGCTCGCACCCCTGATGATTCCGCTCGGGTACGACTGGCTTTACTTTGCGCTTTTCGGACTTATATCCTTCTCGCTTGTATTTCTTCTGTCTATACTTGAGACGAAGAGTCAACTCTTCGAGTGTAAGGATAACGAGCTTCTGATGTCTATGCCTATACCCTACGGGTATATATTGATATCACGCATAGTTCCCGTAGTGATTCTGAACGTTATCGAGAGCTTTGTAGTTCTTTTGCCGGCTCTTGTCGTTTATCTTATCTTCGGCGGTACGCTCCTAGCCATCCCCGGCGTTCTCGTTATGGGTATATTGCTGCCCGTGTGTGGCTCGGCGCTATCGAGCTTCCTCGGATATCTTGTAGCCTTTATTGCGAAGAAGGTGAAGAGCAACAGCTTCATCACCCTTGCCGTGACCCTCGCCTTCATAGGCGTATATTTCTTGGCTACGAATAAGCTCACCGAGATATTGGGTATGCTTGAAGGAGAGGACGTCGAGGCGTTCGTGAATTCGCTTGCCGCAAGCTTTACGGTAATCCGCAGTGTCGGAGAGGCGTTCCTCTTCAGAGCTCTGCCTTTGCTTTTGGTAGCGCTGATTACCCTAGGCGCAGTCTTTTTTGCCTACGTATTTTTGGACAGAAAGTATTTCCGACTTATCAGCATACCCGACTCAGGCGGAAAGAAGAGGGTATACTGCGGCTCGGATATCAGCACCAGCTCTCCCGTTATCGCTATGGCGAAGAAGGAGTTTTCTCGCTTGTTTTCCTCGAGCGCATATATGCTCAACGGCGGCTTCGGCGCAGTAGTTAAAGTGATTGCGGCGGTGGCTCTTATCATTAAGGGTGACGCAATTATTTCGGCTTTCGAGCTTATCCCTACGGATATTGGAGACGCCGTACCTCTTATTATGATACTTGCAGTGACCTTCCTCTCGTCGGTTGTTACGCTGACTTCGTCGGCAGTTTCGCTCGAGGGTAAGAGCTTCTGGATAATCAAGTCCTCGCCCGTCAGAGCTATCGATATTCTGCACGCTAAGCTTATACCTCACCTGTGTCTGTCCGTGCCGACGTCGCTTGTTCTTTCAGTGGCGGCAATCGTAAGCCTTGGGCTTGAGCCGCTTTGCATTCCCTTCGTTATACTGCTTCCCATAATTGCGGACTTCATCTTCGCCGTTTTCGGACTTGTCATAAACGTCGCATTCCCGAAATTTGACTTTTCTAACGATGCTGAGGTGGTAAAGCAGTCGCTCGCTTGCTTTATCTCGACTCTTGCGCCTTTGGCGTTCGCAATATTGCTGTATTCTCTCGGACTCGTCGTTTATATGCTTTTGGGACTTATTCTCACCCTTGTTATCCTCTCGGTATTCTTCGTTCTGCTTCTTGTTGTTTTGTATTTGATACTGTCCGGACCGACACGCAGAAGACTTGAAAAGCTGGGGGTATAAATAGCTTATGTGCTTTTTGAAAAAAGCGAAAGAATACGTTCCTACCTGGACGATGATATCCTTTCTCGTCCTTATTCTCGCTTTCGGCGTATACCTTGCATCGCTTGTCAGCCCTGAATTTGCGGGAGCTGTAAACAGTACGGTGTCGCATTTTTTCAGATACGTTGCCGCAAAGCTTAGCTTTATTTTTCCGTTCTCGCTTTTCGAGCTGGTTATTATTCTTGCTTTGCCGCTCATCGTTTTAGTTGGCATTATGGCATATAAGCTCGCACGGGACAGAAAGCGTGTATTTCGACTCTTGTTTTCCGTCCTCGGTGTAATCTCTGTTCTGTATTCTTCTTATCTTCTTATGCTCGGCGTAGGGTATAGGACGCAGAGGATATCCGAAAGTATGAATATTACTCTCGAGAAGGAGATAGAGACGGATGAGCTTTACAGGGTCGCACTATTGATGAGAGATGAGGTGAATTCGCTCGCCCCTCTTGTAAACTCGGACGGCGGCGTAAGCGATACGGATTTATCTTTGTACGATATGAGCCTCGTTATATGCGAGAGCTATTCTGACTTTGCCCTCGAGTATCCTATCCTGCACAGCTTCTACTCTGTGGCGAAGCCGATACGGCACAGCAGTCTTATGTCCGATATGGGTATTACGGGCATATACGGCTACTTTACGGGCGAGGCTAATATAAATATTGAATACCCCGATTATACTTTGCCGTATACCGTGGCGCACGAGCTTGCGCATCAGAGAGGGATATGCCGTGAGGATGAGGCGAACTTCGTCGCATTCCTGGTTTGCATCGGCTCGTCCGACCCGTACGTCAGGTACAGCGGATATCTTAATATGCTCGAGTATCTGGCTTCATCGGTCTATCGGGCGGATAAGACGCTGTATGAAGATTTAATGTCGGGGCTTGACGACGGAGCGTGGAGCGACGTCAGAGCCGCAACCGAGGTCACTCTTGCTCACAGGGACAGTCCTCTGGGCAAAATTATGGATAGGATAAACGATTCTTATCTGAAGTCTAACGGTACTGAAGGCATAGTCAGCTACGGCCTTGTTACAAGACTCACTGTGGCGTATTACAGTAAAACCGAATAAATTGTAACTCCCGAGGAAGGGATAGAATAAAATGCAAGCAGTGGAATTCTATCCATCCTTGGGGGTTTTTATGTCTAAATTCGTTATAAGGGGCGCTCGCCCTCTGACGGGAGAAATATCCGTTTCCGGCTCGAAGAACGCCGCTTTGCCCATACTCTTCGCTTCGCTTACCGTCAGAGGCGATTCGTATATCTATAATCTGCCCGATATAGGCGACGTCCGTCTTGCGCTCGGAATACTAGAAAGCTTTGGAGTGAGTGTAAGAAAAGAGGGCGATGCTACCGTCGTAAACACGGACGGGGTAGAGTACTGCGAGAGCTGTCGGCATATGGCGTCCAGGCTCAGAGCATCGACGTATCTCATCGGAGCCTGCCTTGCCAGGTTCGGAAGAGTGAGGCTTATGGACTACGGCGGATGTAATTTTCAGAACAGGCCGATTGATATACATATGGATGCGGCCGAGGCGTTCGGAGCTTCCGAATGCGGCGATATGCTTGTATGCGATAGGCTGAAGCCCTCACAGTTAACACTAAGGCTCAAGTCGGTCGGTGCGACTGTAAACTCGCTAATCCTTGCGGCGAGCGCTGAGGGAACGAGCACCATCAAAGGTGCGGCGAGCGAGCCGCATATCGATGCGCTTATAGATTACCTCGTCTCGGCAGGCGCTGAAATTCAAAGATATGGGGATACCCTTACCGTAAAGGGCAGGATGCTCGAGGGAGCGAGGGCTACAGTACCGCCCGATATGATTGAGGCGGGCAGCTTTCTTGCGCTTTCGGCGCTCTTCGAGGGCGTGAGGGTAAAGAACGTGCCTAAGTCCGAGCTTTATTCTTTTCTTTTTCCTTTTTTTGAGTGCGGAGTGCATTTGTCTCGCCGTGCTGATTCGCTGGCGCTGTCCGGTCTTCCGACATCTCCCGTACGGATTATAACCGAGCCGTACCCCGGTTTTCCCACCGACCTGCAGCCCATTTCAAGCGTGCTTTTGGCGAAGGGTAGGGGGGGAACTGTGGTAGAGAGAGTCTGGAAGGGCAGATTCGGCTATCTATCGACACTTGGAGCTATGGGCGTTACGAGCAGAGTGCTTGCTGACGGTGCGGAGATTTTTTCGTCCGATATAAGCTCGGCTGCGGTTACAGCCCCCGACCTCAGAGGCGGCGCTGCGGCGATGCTTTTGGCTCTTACGGCGTCGGGTGAGAGTGTAATCGAGAATGCCGACGTTATAAAAAGGGGATACGAGAATCCAGAAGAGAAGCTCAGAGCCATAGGCGCAGATATAGAGTTTTACGACTAAGGGATTATTCTTTCGGGAGCGGGCGATTTTATGCAGAAAACAGACTTGAAAAATTGTGCCGAATTATTGACAAAGCCTTGAGTATGTGTATAATATAAAGCATAAAACTGAAAAGAGGTAGATTGTTTTATGAAAAGAATTATGACGATACAGGACGTTTCCTGCGTTGGAAAGTGCTCGTTAACCGTTGCTCTGCCCATCATCTCTGCGGCAGGCGTAGAGGCGGGTATTCTGCCTACTGCGGTGCTCTCAACCCATACGATGTTCCCGAAGTATACCTTCTGTGACCTTACCGACGAGATTCCTAAGATACAGGACGCTTTTAAGGAGCTGTCTATCGACTTCGACGCTATTTATACAGGCTACCTTGGCTCATTCCGTCAGCTCGGTCTCGTGTCTGACTTTATAGATACCCTGGGCGAGAAGGCTACGGTTGTCATTGACCCCGTTATGGCGGATAACGGTAAGCTGTATCCCGGCTTTACTCCCGAGTTTGCTGCTAGTATGGCTGAGCTTTGCAAGAAGGCGGATATCGTTATACCGAATCTTACCGAAGCATCCTTTATGCTCGGTATACCGTATAAGCCCGATTACGACGAGGAGTATATCAGGGGTGTTCTGCGCTCGCTCGTAGAGCAAGGCATCGGATGCGCCGCACTTACCGGCATCGGACTTAAGGACGGTGAGATAGGCGTTTACGCTCTTGACGGTAAGACGGGCGAATATTACTATTACGCAAACGAGAAGCTGCCCGAATCCTTCCACGGCACAGGCGACATCTACGCTTCCGCTACTGTCGGAGCGCTTATGAGAGGGAAGAGCGTGAAGGATGCCCTGCGTATTGCAGTCGACTTTACTCTCGAGTGTATGAAGAAGACGCTCGCAGACCCCGACCATCGCTTCTACGGGGTAAACTTTGAAGAGGCGCTTCCTTATTATATTGAGCTTCTGAAGTGACGTAATTTGAATTTTTGAATAGAAAAAGGAACGGTATTCTCGAACACAGAGCTTGAATATACCGTTCCTTTTTTGTTTTGCTTTATCTTTTGCGCCGTGGTTTTTTCGGCTTTGGATTAATAAACGATACGAGCGAATAAAGCGCCATATAGCAAAGATAGTTGAATAAGCACACGGGCGGCAGCTCAGCCCCGCTTGCAAAAAGCCCGATAATCAGAAGGATAAGAGAGAAGGACAGCGCAGACAGAATCGATGAGAGAATCCCGCCTTCGGGGAACACACGCTTTATTATAAGTGCGGATATTGCGGCAGAGATAAGCAGCGAAAAAAGCGTCCCTATGCCGATAAGCGAGGAGGGATTCTCCGGCAGAAGCAGTAGGATGGATGTGACTACCAATACGGCAAACACAGTGATAAAGTTAATTAGCGTGCTCAACAGTAGGATTTTACCCTTTCCTTTTTCCTTCTGACTTTTCTTTTTCATATTCATCCTCCGGATTTCGTCTTTACAGAAAATAAAGAGCCCGTAAATACGGCTTTGTTAAACCATATTCACGGGTCTTCGATTTTATTCCGGAAGAGGTGAAAATTATTCAGCCTTTTCTCCCTTGTCGTCGGATGCTTCTGCTGTTTCGGCAGCAGCTGCAGCAACGTCGGAGATCTTGACGTCGACGCTTCTGATAGCGCCTCTTAAGAAGCGTATCTTCGTTCTGTCCTTCGTGGTCTCGAGTACGAAGGTCTCTTCCTTGATAGAAACGACCTTGCCGATAATACCGCCGATGGTAGTAACCTCGTCGCCTACCTGCAGAGCGTTACGCATCTCTGCGTCCTTCTTCTCCTGCTTCTTCTGCGGACGGATCATAAAGAACCACATAGCGAGGAAGATAAGAGCGAATATACCGATAGTGATAAGGGGATTTGTGCCACCTGTGTTTGTCGTGTTCTCACCCTCGAGCAAAAATGCAAAATAATTCATTTTCAGTATCCTTTCTTGGTTTGTCCTTACCATTATACACCACATTTGTGAATAATTCAAGATTAAATCGGCTTTTTTATGAAAAAGGATAAAATTAAACAGAGAGGGTGAAAAATACACAACATACAATATATTATATTGTAAAAAACGACAAAAAAACACAATTTGTTAAAAAAGCGTTTACAAATACAAATCTTTATGCTAAAATAAGCGTTGGGAAATTTTCGGCATATTACAGTGGAAGGCGAGAAGCTACTCTTCGGCCACCCGTGTAGAAGTTCCCGAAATAAAAATTCGCCCGTTTGGGCAAAAGGAGAAAGAAATGAAACTCATTTATCAGGTCGAGGACAAACCCGGCTTCGGTAAGACCGTAGTCTTCGCTATCCAGCAGCTGCTCGCTATTATGGCGGCTACTCTCGTTGTTCCCGTTATAGTTAATTCTAACGTAACAAACCTCGAGGCGGATATGTCCTCTGCAGCAGCTCTTTTCGGAGCAGGCGCAGGTACTCTCGTTTACCTTCTTTTCACTAAGTTTAAGTCTCCCGTATTCCTTGGCTCGTCCTTCGCATTCATAGGCTCTATGATAGCTGCCTTCTCGGGTGCGGTTTCCGTAGCGGTAGGATATCTCGGTATTGTTCTCGGCGCTATTTTCGCAGGTCTTGTATACGTTATCATCGCTATCGTTGTTAAGTATGCAGGCGTTGCTTGGATTAACAAGCTTATGCCCCCCGTTGTTATTGGCCCTACCGTTGCTCTTATCGGTCTTTCGCTTTCCAGCGCAGCTGTTAAGGACGTATTCTCTTACGGTCCCGTTGACGGCGACGGCATTTACATTATGTCCGCACCTATCTGGCTTTCCGTTATCTGTGCGCTCGTTACTCTCTTCGTAGTTGTAATCTGCTCCACTCACGGAAGGAAGATGGCAAAGCTCATCCCCTTCATCATCGGTATTCTCTCCGGATACGTTGTAGCTCTTATCTTTACCGTTATCGGTTACGCAGCAGGCGTTGATGTTCTCAAGGTTATTGACTTCACTCCCTTCAAGCAGCTTGTTGAGAACGGCGTAGGTATCACCACCTTCCTCGCTCTGCCCGACTTCACCTTCATCACCGCTCTCGGTGGATTCAAGGAGCTCAGCCTCTCGTACGTTGCTACCGTTGCGGTTGCTTACGTTCCCGTTGCTTTCGTTGTGTTTGCCGAGCATATCGCTGACCATAAGAATCTCTCCTCTATCATTGAGAGAGACCTCCTTGAAGAGCCCGGCCTCTCGAGAACTCTTCTCGGTGACGGTGTAGGCTCTGCGGTTGGTGCGCTCTTCGGCGGATGCCCCAACACCACCTACGGCGAGTCTGTCGGTTGCGTTGCAATCACCAAGAACGCTTCTGTGGTTACTATCTTCTTTACCGCTATTATGGCTGCTGCAGTTTCCTTCGTTTCTCCCTTCGTCGCATTCCTCGATTCTATCCCCGGATGCGTTATGGGCGGCGTTTGCATCACCCTTTACGGCTTCATTGCAGTCTCCGGTCTTAAGATGATTCAGAAGGTTGACTTTGAGAAGAGCTCTAATCTCTTCACAGCTTCTGCTATCCTTATCCCCGGTATCGGCGGCTTCGCTATGAATATGGGCGGTATCCGTATCACCGCTATCGCCTGCGCTCTTATCCTCGGTATACTTGTAAACGTAACTCTCTCTCTTATCGGCAGCAAGATTGGCGAAAAGAGCGACGAGGAGTAATTCATAGCTCAATAAAATAAAGCTTTATCGCAGAGCGGCTTCGGTCGCTCTGCTTTTTTTGTATAGCGAAGCCTTTGTAAAAAGGGTTCGCTCGTAAACCACCAGTCCGGCTGGTGGTTCCAAAAAGCTTTAGCTATGCATAGACAAAAATATCCTCCTTTGGTAAAATAGAGAAGGTCTGCCAACCAAAACTAA
>JAZORO010000076.1:0-19181 GCA_045656605.1 Eubacteriales bacterium | reverse complement strand
GAAGGAGATGCGGATTTTATCCATAACCTCGAAGCCGGAATCTTTACGCATTGTCTGAATCTTGGAGATAAGCTCGCGGACGTTTCCTTCCTCTATGAGCTCGGGCGTCAGCGTCTTGTCGATAACGACCGTCACGCCTCTGTCGGAGAGCGACTCGAAGCCCTCGAGCTTAGTCATCTCGATAAGCAGATCGTCACGTGTAAGGGTTATGGGCGCACCGTTTGCTTCGAAGGTGATTTCGCCGTTAGCCTCGAGAGAGTCCATCGCCTCGTTTCCGTCCAGAGACGAGAGATAATTCTTTATTGCTCCGAGATACTTACCGTACTTAGGACCTACGGTGCGGAGCTGAGGCTTGAAGGAATAGGTAGTAAAGGCTCTGACGCTGTCGGTGAAGATAACCTCTTTGACGTTGAGCTCGTCACGGATAACCTCGACGTAGCTCGCATCGGGCGTTGAGTCTGCCTTTACGTACATCTTTGCGATAGGCTGGCGGTTTTTGATAGCCGCAGCATTTCTCGCCGCTCTGCCGAGCACAACAACCTCGGTGACACGCTTCATATTCTCCTCGAGAGCCGAGTCGATGAAGGATTCGTCACACACGGGGTAGTCGCACAGATGTATAGAGATGGGCGCATTCTTGTCGAGTCTTGCGACAAGATTCCTGTATATATCCTCTGCCATAAACGGAATTATGGGAGCGGAGAGCTTCGCAAGAGTTACGATACAGGTGTAGAGGGTCATATATGCATTCACCTTATCGGTGGGCATATCCTTCACCCAGAAGCGCTCACGGCTTCGGCGTACGTACCAGTTGGAGAGCTCGTCCACAAAGTCGTCGAGAGCTCTCGTTGCCTCGACAATCTTATACGAGCCGATGTAGGAATCTACCGACTTAACCGTGCTGTTGAGTTTCGAGAGAATCCACTTATCCATAACCGAAAGACTGTCTTTGTCAATAGTATAATCGTTCGGATTGAAGGAGTCGATGTTTGCGTAGAGAACGTAGAACGCATAGGTGTTCCAGAGCGTACCCATAAACCTTCTCTGACCCTCTGTTACAGCCTCGTCGTAGAAGCGGTTGGGCAGCCAGGGGGCAGAGCCGGAGCAGAAGTACCAGCGTATAGCGTCGGCGCCGAAAGCCTTAAGAGCCTCGAAGGGGTCAACGGCGTTACCTTTCGACTTCGACATCTTCTGTCCGTCCTTATCGAGTACGTGTCCGAGCACGAGTACGTTCTTGTAGGGCGCACAGTCGAAGATGAGCGTGGATATAGCCATCAGAGAGTAGAACCAACCGCGAGTCTGGTCGACACCCTCGGAGATGAAATCTGCGGGGAACTGAGAGTGGAACATCTCCTTATTCTCGAAGGGGTAATGCCACTGTGCGAAGGGCATAGAGCCCGAGTCAAACCAGCAGTCGATAACCTCGGGCACACGCTTCATCGAGCCGCCGCAGTGAGGACATCTGATTGTGACCTCGTCGATGAAGGGGCGGTGCAGTTCGATGTTCTCGGGACAGTTATCCGACATACTCTTAAGCTCCTCGATAGAGCCGACGGAGTGACGGTGACCGCAGGAGCACTCCCAGATGTTGAGAGGCGTGCCCCAATATCTGTTTCTCGAAAGGCCCCAGTCCTGTACGTTCTCGAGCCAGTCGCCGAAGCGTCCCTTACCGATGTTTTCGGGAATCCAGTTTACGGTATTGTTGTTTCTTATGAGGTTTTCCCTGATAGCGGTCATCTTAATAAACCAGCTGTCACGGGCATAATAGATGAGGGGCGTATTACATCTCCAGCAGTGTGGATACTCGTGCTCGAACTTCGGAGCGGAGAAGAGCTTTCCTTCCTTATCGAGGTCGGCAAGAACCATCGGGTCCGCCTTCTTTACAAACACACCTGCATAGGGAGTCTCGTCGGTGAGCTCGCCTCTTGCGTTTACGAACTGAACGAAGGGCAGGTCGTACCTTCTGCCTACCCTCGAGTCGTCCTCGCCGAAAGCGGGGGCGATGTGTACGATACCCGTACCGTCGGACATAGTTACGTAGCCGTCGCATACAACGTAGTGCGCTTTAGCCTTCTGCTTTTTAACCGCCTCGCCCGTGCAGGCGAAGAGGGGCTCGTATTCTCTGTATTCGAGCGCCGAGCCGGGCATCTTCTCGAGTATCTCGTATGCGGTCTCACCTTCCTTAGCAAGAGGGGCGAGCACCTTGTCGAGCAGAGCCTCAGCCATATAGTATACGTTGCCGTCGATGCAGGATACCTTGCAGTAGGTGTCCTTCGGGTTTACGCACAGAGCAATGTTAGAGGGCAGAGTCCAGGGCGTAGTCGTCCACGCAAGGAAGTATGCGTCCTCATCCTTGCACTTGAATCTTGCGACGGCGGACTTCTCCTTAACCGTCTTATATCCCTGAGCAACCTCGTGAGAGGACAGGGGCGTGCCGCATCTGGGGCAGTAGGGAACTATCTTGAAGCCTTTGTAGAGAAGACCCTTGTTCCAAATCTCCTTGAGCGCCCACCATTCCGACTCAATATAATCGTTTGTGTAGGTGACGTAGGGGTTGTCCATATCGGCGAAGAAGCCGACAGTACCCGAGAAGTCCTCCCACATTTCCTTATACTTCCATACAGACTCCTTACAGTGAGCGATGAAGGGCTCGAGTCCGTAGCTCTCTATCTGATCCTTGCCGTCAATGCCGAGCTTCTTCTCAACCTCGAGCTCGACGGGCAGACCGTGGGTATCCCATCCCGCCTTACGAAGAACTCTTTTGCCCTTCATAGTATGGTAACGGGGAATCATATCCTTGATAACACGGGTCAGGACGTGACCGATGTGAGGCTTTCCGTTTGCCGTGGGCGGTCCGTCGTAGAATGTAAAGTTGTCCTTGCCCTCACGGATGTCAATGCTCTTCTCGAAGATTCCTTCCTTCTCCCAGAAGGCTCTGATTGCTTTTTCTCTGTCGACGAAGTTCAGGCTCGTCGACACCTTCTCATAGATTTCCATAATCCGAGATTTTCTCCTGTCATATATTTGCTTGTTTTATCACCGTTAAAAAACCTAATGCCCGAGCCGAAAAGGCGTAAAGAGCCCGACGGAAAGGCATTTTTCGTCTATCTCACGTTATTATATAATAAATTTTAGAAAAAGTCAAGGGAAAAAAGCCTCTGTTTTTCTCTGTTTGCCACACGGGTGAGCATTAACTGCTCCGCTATTAGATGTCGTATTTCTGAGAGCTTACGATGCGGTGTGCCGTGCGACTTCTGCTATGGCGAGAGCAACTTAAAAAATCTCTTTTGGTTGACAAATACGCGCGGTTATGTTATATTATAATTATATTAAAAGTAAAGCGGCGTCCGACTCAACGGCGGAGCCCTTATTCCGGAGAAAGATATGAGCTTAGAAACCAAAGAAAGAGAAATTCTGAAAGAAACCCCGACAGGGCTCACCTCGGCAGAGGTAGAGGCAAGAGTGAATGAAGGAAAGGTCAATAAGACGAGCGATACAAAAGGTAAGAGCTATTTGAAGATCGTTGCGGATAACCTTTTCACCTTCTTCAACCTTATGTACGCTCTGATTACAGTTATAATAATTCTCCTCGGACAGCTCGGCAGTCTTGAGATTACAAACCTCGGATACCTTGCCGTAGTAATACCGAATATTCTCCTCGCTATCATACAGGAGATACGTGCGAAGATTGCCGTACGCAAGCTTTCTGTGACTACCGACCCGAAGGCGACGGTCGTGCGTGACGGGGTACGTGTCGACGTAGACTCGTCAAAGCTGGTGGTCGGAGACCTTATGTGCCTTGAGCTCGGCAGGCAGATTCTGTGCGACGCTATCGTAGTCTCGGGTATGTGCGAGACGAACGAAAGTATGCTCACGGGAGAGTCCGAGCCTATAAAGAAGCAGGCGGGGGACAGAGTCTTTGCGGGCAGCTTCGTTGTCAGCGGCTCGGTTATGGCAGAGATTGACAGAGTCGGAAACGACAACTACGCTCATAAGATAGAGAAGGCGGCGAAGAAGTTCAAGGCTCCGGCATCGAATCTTTTCCGTGACCTTAACAGGCTTATAATGACTATCGGCTTCTTTATGATACCGCTTACGGCTGCCGTGCTGCTTGCAAACAGAGGCTATTACGGCAACTGGGTGGACGCTATCGAGATGACCTGCGGCTCGGTTATCGGTATGATACCGGCAGGCGTGTATCTTCTTATTACGATAACGCTCTCCTTAAGCGTTATGTCGCTCGCAAAAAAGAGGACGCAGGTGCAGGATATGTACTCGATAGAGATGCTAGCCTCGGCAGACGTGCTTTGCCTTGATAAGACGGGAACAATCACCGACGGAACGATGGAGGTGGTTGAGGTGTATTCTCACGACGGCACGGACGAGGAGAGAATCGGTGAGATTATAGGCTATCTCGAGGGGGCGGAGCAGGGTATTAACCCGACGTCGAAGGCGCTCTCCGCCCGCTTCGGCAGACTTGAGTCGAGGGTTGTTGACAGAACGCCCTTCTCCTCTTCAAGAAAATATTACGATGCAACCATAGAGGGCGTAGGAAGATACGCTATCGGCGCGCCGCACTTCGTGCCCTGCCCGGTATCCGAGAAGCTCGACGAAGTTATTGCGGGCTATGCCTCGGACGGCAAGCGTGTTTTGCTCTTAGCAAGACTTAACGAGGACGGTACGGACGGAGAGGCTGTGGCTCTCATAGCAATCGCCGACAGAATCAGACCTAATGCGAAAGAGACCATAGAGGGCTTCCAGAGCCAGGGCGTAACCGTCAAGGTTATATCCGGCGACCACGCCGAGACCGTCGCTACCATTGCGGCAAAGGTCGGTATAAAGGATGCCGATAAATTCGTCTCCTGTGAGACTCTCTCGGACGAGGAGCTGGTGGCTCTCGCTGACGAGTGCGCTGTCTTCGGAAGAGTTACCCCCGAGCAGAAGGTGCTGCTCATCAAGACGCTCAAGGAAAAGGGCCATACCGTGGCTATGACGGGCGACGGAGTAAACGACACCCTCGCTCTTAAGGAATCCAACTGTGCCATTGCTATGGCTGACGGAAGCGAGATGGCGAGAGCCATTTCTCAGATAGTTCTGATGGACTCGGACTTCGGCGCTCTGCCGGGAGTCGTCAGAGAGGGAAGGCGCTGTATCAATAACGTGCGTCAGTCCGCCGTGCTCTTCCTTATGAAGACGATATTCACCGTGCTCGTGAGCCTGTTTGCGGTAGTAACTGTATCGGGCTATCCCTTTGAGCCGAAGCATTATTTGCTTCTCGAGCTGTTCATTATCGGAATTTCCTCGGTGCTCCTCGCACTCGAGCCCAATAACGAGCGTATCAAGGGCTCCTTCCTCGATTCGGTTGTCATAAGGAGTCTGCCGTGCTCGCTCGCTATGTTTATACCTACTCTCGTTACCCTGCTTATTGGCAAGTATTCCTCGGGCATATCGAGCGAGGCAAGAGGAAGCGTCGCAATGTGCGTTATCGTCCTTGTAGGATTTATCAACCTTGTTTACATATGTCGCCCGTTTACAAAGTGGCGTATAGCCGTTGCCGCATTCGTCGGCGTCGCTCTCGCCCTGATTATTCCTACCGTAACTATACTTGAGTCCGTCGGAATAACGAATCTGTTCGGCGTTTTCAACGTCAGCTTCGGCTTCGTCGATGCAGGAGAGAATCTTCCGTTCCTCTTCGGAATGCTTGCGCTCGGACTCGTCTTCGCCTCTTTGCCTCACGTATTCCGTAGGCAAATACAGAGATGGACGGAGTATATGTCCGAGAGAAAGAACAGGTCTCGCACCTAGCATATTTTAAATTACCACACGTGTAAAACGGATTTTAAACACCCTACCCGTGTAAAGAAAAAGGAGCGAAAAGAGTGAAAAGAGAGAAAAGAAGCTACCCCGAGCTGTATCGGTGGGTGTATTCTAAGCAGTCGCTTTATAAAACTCTCGGCATTGTCGATAAGCTTGCCGTGGCGTTTGTTTCGCTGTCTTATTTTGCTTCTCTTCTTTTGAGCCTTCTTTCTTCCTTGATACTGACGCTTGAGATTTTCTTTTTTACCTTCTTCCCGTTTGTCGCCGTTTCTCTTTTCAGAAGGCTTTTTAATGCGCCACGTCCGTATGAGCTCTTTGATTTTGCCGAGCTCGGACTTCCCGTGCCTAAAAGCAGGAGGGGCTCGTCGTTTCCCTCTAGGCACGTTTTCTCAGCCTTTCTTATCGGCTCGATTCTGTGGTTTAGAGAGCCTGTATTCGGTTTTGCGGTCATTGCTTCGGGGGCTCTCGTTGCGATATCACGGGTTCTGCTCGGTAAGCATTTTGTCCGTGACGTAATAGCCGGGGCGGTTGTCGGCGGCATATCGGGTGTTGTAGGCGGAATCCTTATTGCTCTTGACGTTTTTCGTTAGAGATGCGCCCGTGCTGCAATAAAACGGTGCTCTTTCGCTCTGTGGCGGTGGGACGCTTACGTGTAGACTGCGGCGCATCGGCTCTCGCAACGTAAGAGGCGGACGGTCATAGCGGCGCTTTACGACAGGAAAGAGTCAGTGGGCGCTAAACTTAAAAATAAAAAAGGCGTTTTTCGCCAAAATAGTAACGGAGGTTATTATGAAGCTTACGTGGTTAACCCAGGCGGGTTTGTATTTTGAGTGTGAAAGAATAAAAATACTTGTCGACCCTTATCTTTCCGACTCGGTTGGAGAAAGAGATGCGGCAAAGCATAGGCGTATTCCCGTAGATGAAAGATTTCTTAAGGTTGAGCCCGACGTTATACTTATAACGCACAATCACCTCGACCACCTTGACCCCGATACTCTCAGGCATTACCTTGCGGATAGCGAGAAGCTTGTGACGGTTCTTGCGCCCGAGAGCTGCTATGAGACGCTCAGAGGGTTCGGCGGCGAGAATAATTACGTCGTCTTCCCTGCGCACTCGGTCTGGAGTGAGAAGGGCGTAACCTTCTATTCCGTCAGAGCGGCGCACAGCGACCGCACCGCCGTCGGCTTTATTATCGACGACGGAGAGAAGACCTACTACGTCAGCGGCGACACGATATATAACTTTGACGTTATCGACGACGTGCTCGAGCTAGTCGACTCGGGCGTGGATTACGCCTTCCTGCCCATAAACGGCGTCGGATGCAATATGAACCCGAGAGATGCAGCGGACTTCGCATATGAAATAGGAGCGAAGAAGGCATCGGCTCTTCACTACGGTCTTTTCGACAGCATTGACCCTGCGCTCTTCGACTTCGAGGACTCTCTCGTTCTCGCTCCTTACGAGACGGTGGAGCTTCTGTGATGTCGGTAAAGGGCGATAGCGCATACGAGCTCTCGATATACAAGGAGCTGCACAGGTATCCCGAGATAGGATTCTCGCTCGACTCGACGCTTAAGCTCGTGCGGCGTGAGCTCGACTCTCTCGGAGTTCCTTATGTCGAGGAGTACGGAAGGAGCAGCATCGTAGCCACGCTCAACCCCGATTGTGACTCGTACACGGTTGCGATTAGAGCGGATATGGACGCTCTTCCCATTACCGAGGCGACGGGTCTCGACTACTCGTCCGAGTGCGAGGGCGTGATGCACGCCTGCGGACACGATGCTCACACGGCTATGGCTCTCGGCGCTCTTCGTAAGCTTGCGAGGATGGATAAGAGTCTTATACCGAGAGTGAAATTCATATTCCAGGCGGCAGAGGAGTACCCACCGTCGGGCGCTATGCTTATGGCGGAGGACGGCGTTATGGACGGCGTTGACGAGGTGCTTGCGCTTCACGTCTCGAATTACTACCCCGTCGGTGAAATAGCCGTTTGCCCCGGTTATATAAATGCAAACAGCGACGGCTTCACGCTTGACTTCTACGGCGAGAATGCGCACGTTGCGGCTCAGCAGTTCGGAAAGGACGCTATCTCTATGGCGGTGAGAGCCTACACGGCTATCGAGTTTATGATAGCGAAGGAGATAAGCCCGAGAGAGCCCATAGTCTTCAACGCAGGCAGAATCGAGGGCGGCACGGCTAACAACGTGATTGCCGACAGATGCAGTATGTATTGCACGCTGAGGACCCACGACGAGTCGACGGAGAAGCGTGTGCTTGATAAGATAAAGGCTATCTGCTCGTCCATAGCCGAGCTTGACGGCGGCAGGTTTGAGTTCGCTATGAAGAAGCATTACCCGGCGGTATATAATGACCCCGAGGTAACGGAAAGGCTCACCCGTGTTGGTGAAAAACTGCTCGGAAGTGGCTGTGTGAGGGGTCTCAGACGGGCTCTCGGAGGCGAGGACTTCTCCTATTTTCTCAAGAGCACGCCCGGATGTATGTTTAAGCTCGGCACGGGAAACAAGGATAAAGGTATCGATGCGGAGCTGCATACGGCAAGTTTCAGAATAGATACCGGCGCTCTTACGGTTGGTAGGGACGTTTTCGTCGCCTACGTGCTCGACTGTATGGATAGGGTCGGTTGATTCCGGCACAGCCGCTTGTACGGGGTCTTGCTCGCTTTTCGACTGAACCGCCCGTCTCGCTGACGGCGAATCGTTTATTATTGTTTCTTGGCGCTTTTTACTTTTGGGACGCCGACTTTTAAATGAATAGAAAAAGAGGGTAAGTCCGTTCTTTCGGTTTACCCTCTTCTTTTTTAGCTTTGATTTTCGTCTTAGCTTTTATTCCAGACGCATTTCTTCACGATACGGGGCGGCATCCGCCGAGCCCTTCTCAATTTTTTCGGCTAGTCAGTCCTTGCCGCTATTGCGCTTGCCCTTTTTGCCTATCTCAATTTTATAGAGCTCCTCTGCGGCCAGTCTCGCCTTGGCAACAGGCACGCCGTCGACGAGCGGAATGCAATAATAGAGCATCTTCGGGTCGCCGAAGGAAATGATGTCGCCTATCTCATACCAGTTGAAGTCGACGCAGATAGAATAGCTGGACAGCGGCTTCTGCTCATAGTGCAGCTCACCGTCGTCGGAGTCGAGCGTAAATCCCGAAGAGGTGTGAGTGAGTCTGCCTTCGCCTATCCTGTATACGCCCTTCGTGTCGTAGGAGACCATAATCTCCACAGGTACGTCAAGCGAGTATTCGCCCTTTTCGAGTTCTTCTTTTACACAGCTTCTTTCGTAGGCGTACCAATCGGGGATATGCGGAAACTCGCACACGCCCCCGTCGGCACTCTCCATTTTGCCGTATTCGTTAAGGTAGTATTTTCTGCCGCACTCAAGGCACTCGAGATATACGCCCTCGCCCTTCATTCTGCCTTCCTTTTTGCAGGTGGGGCATTTGTATAAGACTCTTTCGAGACCGTCCGCACGGAAGGGCTCGTCTATTTTAATATTGTTCTCGCTCTGCCACCTGAACGAATCGAAGGAGAACTGCTCCTCGACTGCTTTTTGTACCTCGTCGTCACTCATTGCGGCGAGCTCCTCGGCAGAATAAAGATACTCCACCTCGCAGGACACCTTGACACGCCTCTTTTGCAGATTGTTGTATAGCGGGTCGCGGCTGAACGCACCGTAAGTGCGCACGGAGCACAGGGGTATACCGAGCGTCTTTACACATTTACCGATAGTGTTCGGCAGAGTAGTCGTCCTGCCGTCAAAGGTATATCCGACCTCGGGATACATAAGCACGCTGTTGTTGAGCTTCTTCTTTGCGTACATTATATCTCTGACGAGGGTGGTGTCGCTAGTGAATTTTTTGGTAGGTATGCAACCGAGCTGATGCATCAGCCAGTCCTTGCCCCAGAAGGCGTCCGTCGTGGCTACGATGTTGAAGGGGCGGGGGTAAAGAACCCTTGCCGCAATTTCAAGGTCAATAAAGCTCGAGTGATTCATAAGGAAGAATGCCGCTTCTTTCTTGCCGAGCCGCTCCATTCCTATTCTTTTGAAGGAGAATTTCGCCGCTATGAGGTCGGGCAGGGATACGAGCAGCATCAGAGTGCGGAAGAAGATGTTCGGTCTTTTCGGCCTTCTGTGAGGCTTCTTTACGCTTATTTCGTCGAGAATCTGACGGTATGGCTTCGTTGCTATTTTAGTTTTCATATAAAGCTCTGCCTTTTTGTGCCCTCTGATTCTGTAAATGCGAAGGGCAAATCACAGAAATTGTAACATAAAGTTCATCGTTTGTCAATAATTCTTTATTAACGGAAAGCGAAAAGGCATAAACTAAGCTGCGGTGCGGAGTGAAAAATACGCCGTCAGCACACCCTTTACCGCAGCATAGCTTCGCTACGCCTGCCGCACTTTAACAGTATGCCCCAGTGCTTTTTAGCTTAGAACTATTTACATCTGTATTCTCGTGCGATTGCGCCGGGGCGAGGTGCTTTTCCTGACTTTTGATAAGAGGCTTTGCGCCTTTGCTCTTTTTTGCACCGCCGACGGCTGTACTCATTCTTTTTCACTCCGCCTTGCATCTTCGTCGCTGAAACCGCCTCTTATTCCTTCTTGCTTCCACGGTGTGCCGAAGAGCTTTTTGAGATAGTTCACACCTTTTCGCCGCCTTGCCTCTCGCTCTATGCAGAGAGTCTTGCGGTATTTCGGGCGGGGGCTTGGGTCAACGCTTCTCGACGGAAAGGAAGGGGGCGATTCTGCCATTTTTCGCACGGAGCACGAGCGAGAGCACAGAGGAAGACAGAGCGCCTAACAAGTCGAGCATAAGGTCGCTCATCGTGTCTTTAAGAGCCTCTCTGCCTACGAGGGTTGTATATCCACCGCCGTCATAGGAGATAAACTTCTGCATATTAAATCCGAAAAAGCCGTCTGCGGCATACTCGAATATCTCCCAGAGCACCCCGACAGTGACGGATAGGCAGAAGGAGAGAAGAAAAAGCGTAAAGCCGAATGACCTCTCGCTTCGACGGGAGAAGATAAGGTCAAAGAGCGAAAAAATAAAAGCCGAAAGCACGAATGCCGACGAGAAATGAAGTAGGTCGTCCCAAAAGGGAAAAATATAGTATAAATCCACAAGCTCGCCGAAGAAAATCGAGAACCATAAAAATAGGTAATAATAAACGTGGAAGACGGTCGGTATAATCAGAGAAAAGCGCCTTTCGATAAGCGTGGGAGCAACGAGAAATAATAGACCGAGCACGGCGTTTACAGCCGCCACCGTGACACTCGACGAGCGCAAGGCGGCAACGAGAGGGCTTAAAATAAGCGAAGAACAAACAACAATGAACACCCCTCGCCTTGCTATTATCCCACGCCTTGCATATTTACTTTTCTCCATACAATCAACACCTCTCTTTCCTTATATCCTGACCCGTGCTTCAAAATCGGATGGGGGTAGGCTCTCGTTTGTAAACTATTATTGACAAGTGAGCTGCCTCGTAAACGGGATAGAGTTATAAAAGTCGGTTGCTCCGCTTGGCGTAGGAGAGAAGGAGCAAAGACGAGAAGAGCCGCTCCCTCTGGCGAAAGAAGAGTTGAAGGAAAGCGGAAAAAGTCTTTTGCGGACAAAGGATAGAACGAATTGAAACGAGATAGATTTCTCCGTCCGAGAAGGGGTATAAGGAAGGGCGCAGACGGCAATTCCGCAAGACGTGAGAAATAGAGAAAAAACGAGCCGCATCAGCTCTGTGGGACGTAGACCGCAACAGGACTGAGGCTGCTCGTTTTTTATTTTAGTTTGAGGCAGCTCGAGGCTGCTTTTTTAGGATTAGCGCATAGTGGTGATGCTTTTTATAGGGTTATCGCAGCACGGGGTTGCTCTTTAGGGTTAACGCAACTTGGAGCTGCTTTCTTTTAGGCTTGAACCGTCTTGATGTGGCCCGCTTTATCCCGAGGGTAGAGCGTTTTTTTGCGATTCCGCTATGGATGTAACTCGCAGGTAAGGTGTGAAAGGCAGGTTTCCGCCCCTCTTTATATACCCTCTTTAAATACCCGAGAGCTCCTTGATAACCTCACCGCCGATAATCAGACCTGCGACCGACGGGATGAATGCAAGGCTCCCGACCGCTCTGCCTTCGACCGAAACAGGGGGCTCGTCGGAGAATACGACCTTTAGCTCCTTTACGCCTCTTTTCTTCAACTCGGAGCGTATGGCTTTTGCGAGAGGGTCGACAGAGGTCTTGTAGATGTCGGTGATGCGGAAGCGGGTCGGGTCGAGCTTGTTGCCCGCCCCCATTGAGGATATGATTTTTACTCCGTACTCCTTCGCCAGGCAGATTAGCGCTATTTTGCTCCTTACGCTGTCTATGGCGTCGATTACGTAGTCGTACTCGGAAAGGTCGAAGGAATCCCTGTTTTCCTCGCTGAAGAATACGGGGCGTGTGTCAACCACCGCTTCGGGGTTTATCGAGAGGATGCGCGCTTTTGCTGCGTCGACCTTTTTTTCTCCTATTGTGTCGGTAGTTGCTATAATTTGTCTGTTCAGATTCGTTACGTTCACCGTATCGCTGTCGACGAGAGTAAAGGAGCCGACCCCTGATCTCGCCATAGCCTCGAGCGCAAAGCCGCCGACACCCCCGACCCCGAATATTATGACACGGGATGCCCTCAGTCTATCGACGCCTTCCTTCCCGAGAACCATTTCGGTACGGGTATATATGCTCTCCTTATCCATCAGAGAGCACTTACGCCGTCAAAGATTTTTCCGCCTTTAACGACCTTCACAAGATTGAACTTTTCGTCGACGAGTATGAAATCGGCATCGAAGCCGACCTCGATTTTACCCTTGTTCAGACCCATCAGCCTTGCGGGGTTCTCACTCGCCATCTTCACCGCCGCATCCTCGGAGAAGCCCATAGAGATAGCGACCCTCACGCAGTCGAAGAGGCAGAAGGTCGAGCCTGCAAGGTTTCCGCCCTCGGTCAGAGCCTTTCTGTCCTTGACGAAGACGGGCAGACCGCCGAGCGTGTATTCGCCGTCGGAAAGGCCTGCCGCAGCGATGGAGTCGCTGACAAGGGTGACTCTGTCCTCGCCTACGATTTTCACAAGCATTCTGACCGCCGACGGGTGGATATGATAGCCGTCGCAGATAAGCTCGCAGTACGCCTCGGGGAAGTCGGATGCCGCACCGATAGGACCGGGGGCTCTGTGGTGTATGCCGGGCATTACGTTATAAGTGTGGGTGAGCGAGCGAGCGCCTGCCTCGAACGCCTTCATAACCGTGTCGTAATCTGCGGCTGTGTGACCGAGAGAGACGACGGCAGGGCACTCTTTTATGAACTCTATTCCGCCCTCTGCCTCGGGCGCTATCGTCACCTTCTTGATTTTCTTGCATTTATTGAATATCTCCATCGAGGGAGCGAGCACGTGGCGCTCGTCCTGAGCGCCCTTGAACTTGGGGTTTATGAATGGGCCTTCCATATGGAAGCCGGGGATGTTCGCTCCGTCCTCGAACTCGGTCTGTACCTCGGTCGCCGCTACGATATCATCGACGCTCATCGTCATAGTGGTAGGATACCACGTGGTCGTGCCGTGCGAAAGCTCCCAGCGAGCCATACCCTCGAGTCCGACGTCCATCGTGTCCTCGCCCATACAGCCGTGGCTATGCGTGTCTATAAGACCGGGGAAAATCTTGAGCCCCCCGAACTCGACGCCCTCGGAATTCGTCTTGCCTATCGATTTTATTATACCGTCCTCGACGACTATATCGGTGAGGTCGCCTCGGAGAATTACGTTTTTAAGTGTGAGAGTCATTTTCTCTTACCGCCTTGTATTTATTGGTGGGAACAGCCCCATCCAAGATAATTATAAACGCCCTTCGTACGAAAGTCAACCTAGACTATTGATTTCTCGTACAAAAAGAGGTATAATCTTCATAAGAGAAGCTTTAGCCGCCGACACCCGTGTTCGGGAAGGCGGCGAATCAAAGAGAGGGCGGCGCCCTCGGAAAAGAGGATGATTTATGCTTTCTAAGGTATACAGCTCCGGAGTTGTCGGTATCGACGGCTTCGAGGTTACCGTCGAATGCTCGGGCTGGGATAGGATACCCCGCTTTGAGCTTGTCGGACTGCCCGATGCCGCAGTGAAAGAGGCGAAGAACAGGGTCCAGTCCGCCTGCGAGAACTCGGGACTTGTCTTTCCGCCGCTTGACATAATGGTCAACCTTGCTCCCGCCGACGTGAAGAAGGAGGGTTCTGCGTTTGACCTTGCGATAATTCTCTCGATACTTCAGTGCCAGGGTACTATACCGAGAGATTACGACTTTCGGGATAAGTGCTTTGTCGGCGAGCTGTCGCTCTCCGGTGAGGTGAGGGCTGTGGGCGGAGTTCTGTCTATGGTTATCTCGGCAAGAGATGCGGGGAGACGCTCGGTCTACGTGCCCGAGGCGAACGTCGCCGAGGCGGCTGTCGTGCAGGGCGTAGAGGTATATGGAGTAAAGAGCTTAAGACAGCTTGTCAACCACATAAAGGGCGAGGAAGAGATAACTCCCGCCGAGAGAGAAATGCCCGAGCTCGGCTACTCGAGTGACAAGGGCTCGCCCGACTTCAAGGACGTCAGAGGACAGCTAAAGGCGAAGAGGGCGCTCGAGATAGCCGCCGCAGGTGGACATAACGTGCTTATGATAGGCCCTCCCGGCGCAGGAAAGTCTATGTTGGCGAAGCGCCTGCCCTCGATACTCCCGGATATGAATTTTGAAGAGGCGTTGCAAACGACGAAGATACATTCCGTGAGGGGTACGCTCAGAGAGGGGCTTATAACCGAGCGCCCCTTCCGCTCGCCGCATCACACGGTTAGTATAGCGGGGCTTGTCGGCGGCGGAGCAAATCCGAGACCGGGAGAAATCTCGCTCGCAAATAACGGAGTACTCTTCCTCGACGAGCTGCCCGAGTTCTCGAAGACGGTGACCGAGGCTCTGCGCCAGCCGCTCGAGGACGGAGTGGTAAGCGTGACCCGTGTCGCATCTAAGGTCACCTATCCCGCTAATTTTATGCTCGTATGCGCTATGAACCCCTGCCGATGCGGCTACTTCGGCGACCCGAACAGGAAGTGCTCCTGTACGCCGAAGTCGGTAGTTAAGTATCTTGAGAAGGTCTCAGGCCCCCTGCTCGACAGGATAGATATCGAGATTGAGCTGCCGAGCGTCTCCTACGACGACATATCGGGGAAGAATGCTGAGGGCGAGCCATCGGCAGAAATCAGAAAGAGAGTAAACGCTTCGAGAGAATTTACGAACAGGCGCCTGCGCGCCTCGGGCGACCCCGAGGGGATACTGAACGCCGATATGCCCTCTGAAATGCTCAGAAGACACTGCAAGCTGTCGGAAGAGGCGTCGGAGCTTATGAAGGATGCGTTCGAGTCGCTCGGTCTTTCCGCAAGAGGGCACGACAGAGTCCTGCGTGTGGCGAGGACTATCGCCGACCTCGACGGCTCGGAGAATATCACCGAGGACCACGTAGCCGAGGCAATAATGTATCGCTCGCTCGACAGAAAGTACTGGAAGAGGATGTAAGGCTGAGTGCGAGGGAAAGAGTGACGGGGCGCTCGGTTTCTCAATCCTTACAAGACGTATCGCTAAAGCAAGTGATGAGTGTAATGAAGAAAAACGAAGCGGAAGGACGCAGTTTGCCCCTTCCGCTTTTTTGCTTTCTGCGAATGTAAATAGTGAAAAAGAAAACAATAGTTTACAAAACAGTGCAATTATAGCCTTAAACCAAGGAGCGACGACCGATTTTTTCGAAAAAGCTATAATCGCAAATTTTGTCGGCAGGCGCTATCGGATGCGCAGGCAAAAGGCGGAAATACGACTCAAATGCGGCGAGCGCAGGCGGAAAGGGAGCGCTAAAGCTGACGGTTTTTATTTGTGAAAAAAAGAGAACTTTATATACAAAATAAACAAAAGTCGAAAAAACCTTTGAAATTTATATAAAATAATGTTATAATTAACTCACGCAAAACAATGTGACAAAACGATACCCATTTCACGGAGGATTTTGTATGAAAAACGCAAAGAAAATTATCGCCTTTCTGTGTATCCTTGCAGTTGTATGCACCGGTGTGATAATTTCTGTTTTAGCTGCCAAGACAGAGGCGCTCTATACTATCGAGCAGTGCCGGGAGAAGATTGATGCTGCCAATGCTATCACTACCGGCGCGTACGATAAGTCGCTTGCGCTCGAGACAGCTTATGAATATTATGCCGGCACGGATCCCGAGGCAGAAGGATATGCCGACCTTACGGCAGCGCTCGATTCCGCTAATAAGAGCTTGATAACCGAATGTGTTACAGCTTCTGAGACGGAGTCTGACTCAGCAAAGAGGGCTGACAATATAGCTCTTGCAGTTAAGCAGATCAGCAAGCATCCTGTTTCTGACACCGTTCTTACAACAAGAGTTAAGGATGAAGCCATCAAGGTTTTGGAACTTCTGCTCGAGGAATATAAATCTATTCTTTCTACCGTAACAGACAGCGATGATAAGTATCGTGAGAGAACTTATCACTTACGTTGTATGAATTTGATTGTAAAGGCAGCGGAGAGTGAGGGGCTCCTCAGCGAGATACCCGCATATGCAGACTTCATCGAGGAGTATATGGATGCTAAAGAGGCGTATGATGCCTACGTTCTCCAGCTTAGAGAGAATATAGACATAAACGTCGAGCTCGGTGAGTTCAAGGGCATTGTCTCTGTGGATGAGTTTGACAAAAAGACTCCCAACTTTTCCTCAATGGGCAAGGATCAGGTAACCCGAGCTAAAAAATACGACGGCGACAACTTCTACCTCTATATTCAGGGTAACGAGGACGGTGGCGAACCCGGAGTCGCAGGCGAGAGCCATATGAAGACGACGCTCCCCGGCGTCGGCTCCCCGCTTTACGGATGTGTGTATGAGTTCGACCTTGCTTTCTTTGACGACGCTCGACTCGATGGTGGCGTTCATATAAAGGGCTTTAGCCGTAACTCTAACGGCGGCGTGAAGATCTATCCTTATTTCTTCCATATGAATGCTAACGGTGATATCATTAAACCCAAGACGGACGAGGTTGTAGTTACCAATCCCTTCGTACGAGGCGAATGGGTACATATATCCGTCGCTGTAGATGCTTTGACATATGAGGTTGACCTCTACGTTGATTACAAGTACGTGTGCTCCTACGACGGCGACGGCGGTACGGGAACTCAGCAGGTTTCCACCTTCTCGGACATTTATATGGGTGCTGCGAGCTCGAGCGGTACTCTCGCAATCGATAAACTTACTGTTTACGACGGAAGTGCTCCCAGAACCTCTAACCGCTTTAGCGGTGAAGGCAGCGCGTCCGAGTCTAAGTTTGTATATTACTCTAAGGTGTTCGCAAACGCTAACGTCGCCGAGCCTTTGAGAGTCCTTGCATATGAGGCTGCAACGGAGCTTATCGGTGAATTCTGGGATGATAGCACTAATGGATATAAGACTGAGGACGCTGCTATCAGAGATGCTGTAGATAAGTACTTTGCGTTCGATAAGGATAAGATGTATCTTACGTATCGAAAGAATAATCTTGCTAAGTATAAGGAGCTCGTCGACGTGCTTGAGGCTGTCGAGAGAAAGCCTGATACTCTCGCGAAGAGAAAGGGTCACGCAGCAAACGTTACGGCGTTCCTGTCTTCTGTTAAGAATGAGGTTTACGACGACTTTGACGGATACGGACTTGCGGACGGCGAGACGCCTAAACTCGAGTACCGTGCCTACGCTTTTAAGTTTGCAAAGCTCGAGGCTCAGATCGTAGCCGAGGATGCTATAATTGAGTTCACGAACACGTCCATTATATTCAAGGGCGCTTCCACAGAAGCAAAAATGCGCGAGTACTACCAGATACTTAAGGATACTGTAAAGAGTCTTGAGCTCTCGCTCATAATCGAGAAGGTCGAAGAGATCGACCCCGAGACAGGCAACCCTGTTCTTGTCGACAAGTATATTGAAACGACTAAGTTCCAGGATTTCCTCGAAGCGTATAAGGTTTATGTAGACGGCGATAACATCATAGACCGGTTGATCGCCAAGACGAATTCTAAGGACTTTGTAGGATTCTTCGGTCAGATTAAGGATTATGACACTCCTGAACTGTGGGAAGAAAACTACGAGAAGCTTAATAAGTACGTAGTCATTCTCAGAGATATGGAGCTGGTAGGAAAGTTCTATGACGACTATCCCAATCTTGCTGAGTACCGTGCGACTTTTGCTGTGATGGAGAGAGAGTACTTCTATCCGAGACTTCAGAGAGAGTTTATTGATTACCTTACCAATATTATCAACCTTCTTCTCGAGACAGATTCTTACGTCGAGAAGATGGGATATTGCCAGGTTATCAAGAACTATATAGCTAAGAATGAGGTTTACTTCGAAGAAGGTAACGAAGAGCTCGAGGAGCTTTGCGCTCGCTTCGAGGTTTATGAGAGAGAGGTTAGCGTTCAGGAAGGCGACTATAACGACCTTCTCGAGCAGAACACCATATACTTCATCAATAAGGCGAATCAGCTAGCGACGTGCGTAACCTATGCGGAGAAGCGCCTTGCATACGACCTCGCTACCGCATACTACTACGCTATGAACGTAGGCAGTGCAGAGGCTCAGGCGGCTATCGCTATTTATGAGAGAGTCGGAGATGAGCTCGAGCTTATCGACGAATGCTCCGCAGGACTTAAGGCAGCTGTAGTAAGACTTTCCGCAGCCGAGACGGTTGAGGATAAGTATGCAGCTCTCGTTGACTGCTGCGCAAACGCTAAGTATGCATCCGAGGATATAGAGGGCGTTACCGAGGCTCTCGCCGAGTATCAGGAAGCGTACGATGAGTACAACGTAGCTATAAACGGTGCTCGTGAGGATCTTGATTGCTCCGTAACAGTTGTCGGCTCGCTCAGATACATCTGCGGTGTCGGCGCAATTATGCAGAGAATCATCAATATGATCTTAAGATAAACCGCCTTAAAAAACGAATAAAATATAAAAAGAGCGGCAACCGCCATACGGTAGGTTGCCGCTCTTGTCGTAAAAGAAGCCACTTTAATTTATAGTCTTAGCTTATTATCCCGCTTAGCTTAGTAAACCCGCCCGAAAAGGCGGATTTTCAACCTTATTACAAATGGAAAGCACCAAAGCGTGCAAGGGGTAGAAAAATGATAAATCAACCCCATTTTGCTTTTCGTTTACACCCGTATACGGAAGCCCTCGGGCAAAGGGAGACGGAGCGGAAAGTCCCGGCTGAGGAGCGAGAAGCGTACAAGGGTACGCTGAGCGACGAAACGGGGCTAGAAAAGCAAAATTACAATA
>JAZORO010000075.1:0-1444 GCA_045656605.1 Eubacteriales bacterium | reverse complement strand
GGTGCTTCGCGAGGTTGGTGCGTGCTTCTCTGTTAACAGAATGCTCTCTGCGGAGTGCTACAAGCAGAGAATGGAAAAAGGTCTTTCCTTCCTTGAGTTTAACTACATGATCATGCAGTCCTACGACTTCTACCATCTCTTCAAGGAGTACGGCTGTAATATGCAGTTCGGCGGCGACGATCAGTGGTCGAATATGCTTGGCGGTACCGAGCTTATCAGACGTAAGCTTGGAAAGGACGCTCACGCAATGACTATTACCCTGCTCCTCAACTCCGAGGGCAAGAAGATGGGTAAGACCGCCTCGGGCGCAGTTTGGCTTGATCCTAACAAGACTCCTCCCTACGACTTCTACCAGTACTGGAGAAACGTGGGCGATGCCGACGTTCTTAAGTGCATCAGAATGCTTACCTTCCTTCCCGTCGAGGAGATCGACAAGATGGACTCCTGGGAGGGCGCAGAGCTTAACCGCGCGAAGGAAATCCTTGCATACGAGCTGACTAAGCTTGTTCACGGTGAGGAGGAGGCTGAAAAGGCTCAGGCTATGGCTCGCTCGCTCTTCGTTTCCGGCGGCGCAGAGAACGCTCCCATCGTAGAGGTTGATGAGGCTACTCTCGTTGACGGCAAGATCGACCTTAACGGTCTGCTTGTTCTCGGCAAGATGGTTCCCTCCAGAAGCGAGGGCAGACGTGCCATCGAGCAGGGCGGCGTTTCTATCGACGGCGAGAAGGTTACCGACGTTAAGACCCTTATCACCAAGGAGCAGCTTGAGGCCGGCATTCTCGTTAAGAGAGGAAAAAAGAGCTTCAACAAGTTTATTCTTAAGTAATTTTATTAAAAAGCAAAAAGACCGTCGCTTGGCGGTCTTTTTTTATTGCTTGCAAAATGCAAGCCTAACCTTAAGAATATGTGAAAACTTTTTTGCAAAAACTATTGACAAACGAAGCGGAATATGATATTATATGTAAGCGCGATTTATATGCCCCTGTAGCTCAGTTGGTAGAGCATTTGACTTTTAATCAAAGGGTCCGGGATTCGAGTTCCCGCAGGAGCACCAAAAGAAAAGCACCCTCATAGCAGGGTGCTTTTCTTTTGCTTCTTGTGAGGAGCTCAATCCCGCTTCGCGCAAGCGAATGGGATTCGTAACATTGCGGCGCGTCTCGCGGGGCGAGACCTTGTAAGCGACGCAAAATTCCCGCAGGAGCACCAAAAGAAAAGACACCCCTTGAGGTGTCTTTTTTGTTTCTTTAAGACCGTAAAGCGACGGTCTTTTTATTATCAAATATTCAGCGTCTCTCCAGATTTGATCGAGTAGAGCTTGCCGTCCTGGTTGAACCAGAGAGTTTTGAGGGTGGGATTATAGACGGTGGAGCCGTCGGCGGAGAATACAAGGGACTCGTATGCCTTCATATACTCGCAGATCTCGCCACAGGTGGCGTACCAAATC
>JAZORO010000074.1:0-109362 GCA_045656605.1 Eubacteriales bacterium | reverse complement strand
CGAATAACAAAACCGCAGAAAGAATAGCCGCAACTATGATGAGCGACTTGTTTCTCTTCACCCGAGCCTCTGCCGCAGCGGCTCTAGCCCTTGCCTCTTCCTCTTTTTTCTTGGTAAGATAATTTGAGTTCTTCTTTGTTTTTCCCATTTTAAACCTCTATATATAAACAATTATTTGCATTATACACATTTTGCTATGAAAATTTCAATAGCGGTATAGCCTGTGATGCCGCCAAATTTAGCTTCCGTATCAACGCGTGACAGCTCCGCTAATACCTTTGCCGCTCTGGCTCTCGATATACCCTTTGCGGCGTTTATGTACTTCGTAAGCGGGTATCCCGATATACCGGTCTCAGCTGATATATCCGATGCGCCCATCCCATCCGAGAGCATAGCCGTTACGACCGCCAACTCGGAGAAGGTCTTCGAGAGCATTCCGATTATCATAAGCGGGTCAGCCCGCTTCTGCTTCATCTCATAAAGTGCGTCGTATGCCGCTTTTTTGTTTTTTTCAAGTATAGCGTTCGACAGAGCGAATGTGTCGCTCTCGGGCGTCGATGACGCAACCTCTGCAACGTCCTCGACCGAAACGCTCGCCTTTCCTCTCGATATGGCGTATGCCGAGAGCTTAATTACCTCGTTATTGAGAACCGTCATTGAGTGACCCGAGCGAAAAATCAGAGCCCGGCATACATCGGCGTCCGCACTGACACCCTCTTTCTGAAAGTGCTGTCTGAGCCACGCCGCAAGCGGGGCGTCCCCGGATATCGGAAAATCGACTATGTTCACCAGCTTTGCGAATCTTTTTACGAACTGGCTCGGTCTTTTCGGCCTGCCGAGATCGACCTCGCCGTCCGCAACGAGAATCACGAGAGTCGCATAGTCGTACTGACTGAGCATTGCGAAGGTTTTCTCAAGAGATGCGAGCTCTTCCTCTCTTTTCATTTTCTCAAAAGAGGGATAGCGCCATTCTATCAGCTTTCCGTCCGCCATCATAGGCGGCGACTTTATCGCATCCTGAATCTCGGCGAGACTCACGTCCGGGCCGTCGAAGACTGCGTGATTAAAGGGCTCGAACGCCTCGTCGGTAAGAATTCTTTCTCTGAAGCTGCCAAGATAATATTTTTTGAGATAATCCTCTTTGCCTGCAAAAAGGAAGCAACCGCAAAGACTGTCGCTCTTCAATTTTGCCTTAAGCTCATCGATCGTCATAGCAGCTCCTTTCCGCCCTTCCCGCTATTAAGGGGTAACCTCTATTTTCATCGAGCAGCGCTTTTCCTGCCCGCCTATGTTCATACTGTAAAAGAGTCTGAGCTCTCCGCCTCTCTCCGTAAGAGCGGAGCGCACCTTACGAGTTTCTACCGTTGCGTCAAAAGAATAGGGCGGTATCTCGTATACCGTGTCAACTCTTTCCCCCTCGGAAAATCTCACCTTCCACTTCACTGCGCCCTTTCTGTCGAGGGCCACGGAACTCTCTGTTACTTCCATAAAGGTGTATATTTTACCGCCCTCGGTGCTCTCGGAGTACTTAAGCAGGATAGCCCCACCATCCCGAGCGAGCTTTCCCTCTGCGCTCACCGACGTAATCTCGGGCTCAATAGAGCCGTCACCCGTGTCCGAGAGATTATCTATGACTGACGTTATCTTCACTTTTACATCAACAGTATCCGCCATATAGCCTCCGTGCGCCTGTTTATCGGGCTCCCGCCCGAAGCATTCTTAATAAACAGGCTGCCTTCGAAAAACACGAAGACAGCCCAAAATACTGATGCCGTATTATTTCAAGCCCCGCTTCTTCATATTGTACTCGCTGCGCGGGTTAATAAACTCACGCCAGCCAAGACTACCGTTATCAAGTGCGGTAACAAGAGCCTCTGCCGTAGCAATGTTCGTGGCGAGAGGTACGTTGTACACGTCACACAGGCGCAACAGATTCATTTCGCCCTCGTAGTGAGGATCAGCGGGATCGGTGCTTCTGAAATAGAAAACAAGGTCTATCTCATTATAAGAAATCTTCGATGCAATCTGCTCCGTACCACCTGCGCTGCCTGCAAGAAATGTCTCTATCTCAAGACCGGTAGCGTCAGAAATGTACTTGCCGGTTATGTGCGTCGCCGAAAGATGATGTCTTGATAATATTCCGCAATATGCAATACAAAACTGAGCCATCAGCTCTTTTTTGTTATCATCAGCTATGATAGCAATTTCCATTCTTTACCCCCTGTCACGTGCTGTAAAATTCGTAATAAAATAAGTATAGATAATTATAACACAAAAATATTTATTTGTCAATTGTCCTTTGTCATTTTTTCGGGTGGGTATAAACGTCTGCTTTATAACCGTTTTTCTCCCGAAAATCCACAGCACCAACAAAAAATACAAAATGCAAATTTTTTCGTTTTTGTTATTGAAAAACCTTGTTCGGTAGTGTATAATAACAAAGAATAAAAAAGCAAAATAACAAGAGCAAGCGCTCTATTTAAAAAAAGGACGGATTCTTAGGATGGAAAAGTCGAACAAATTTACAAGAATAGGCATTCTCACCTCGGGTGGAGATGCGCCCGGAATGAATGCGGCTGTCAGAGCTGTCGTTCGTACCGCCATAGCTCACGACGTTGAGGTTATGGGTATATACAGAGGATACTCGGGACTTATCGACGGCGACGTGAAGCCTCTCGGAATCAGAGACGTATCAAATATTATCAACAAGGGCGGCACAATGCTCTATTCCGACCGCTGTCCTGAGTTTGCAACCCCCGAAGGTATAGCTAAGGCTGTTGATACCTGCCATCGCCTCGGAATCCAGGGTGTCATATGCGTAGGCGGAGACGGTACTTTCAGAGGCGCTACCGACCTAACCGCTCACGGAATCCCTTGCATCGGTATACCCGGCACTATTGATAACGATATCTCCTCTACCGACAACACTATCGGCTTCGATACCGCAACGAACACCGTTGTCGACCTTGTAGATAAGCTTCGTGACACCTGTGAGTCTCACGCAAGATGTAACGTAGTTGAGGTTATGGGAAGAGGTGCGGGATGCATAGCTCTTAACGCAGGTATTGCTTCCGGCGCTACCGCTGTCGTAATCCCCGAGTTCCCCTTCAACCAGGAGCTCTTAATCGAAAATATGAATCGCTCGAAGAATCTCGGAAAGAGAAACTTCATTATACTCGTATCCGAGGGCGTGGGAAATGAGTACGGACCCGCTCTTGCTAAGAGAATCGAGAAGGAGACGGGTATTGAAACAAAGTTCGCAAGACTCGCTCACGTCGTCAGAGGCGGCAACCCCACTCTCAAGGACAGGGTTCTTGCTTCCACTATGGGCGTTATAGCCGTAGAAGAGCTCCTCAAGGGCAAGTCGAACCTCGTTATGTGCGAGATTAAGGGTAAGATAGTATCGAGAGATATCAGATACGCTCTCGTGCTCGACAGAATGTATAAAGGTAAGCTCAAGGACGGCGACCTCGATATCTTCTCGGAGCGTGAGATTGAGAAGATGCACGGGGAGATTAAGAGAAAGCAGAACGCAATGGCAAGGCTGTATGGCATCAGCAAGACCATCAACCTATAATCTTATTTCTCCTCCAAAGCTATCCTGTCAGATTGCTCTCTTCCTCTTGGTTGTGACGGGTATCTTTGGGGATAACCGCAAATGTATTTAGGGTCAGGTAGATTCTTCCTCTATCTGACTCTTTTCTTTTCTTTACATAAAAAAGGCGAGGAATCTTATCGGTTCCCCGCCTTTTTCTTAATCTATTGTCATATCCATCTTGAATCTCATTATCTTACGAAGGGTGTTCTTCGGGAACTCCTCTTTTCTGATCTTCAAGACACCTATCTTCTTATAGGATACACACTTTTTGTTGAACTCGTCAACGAAGCCCTTGAAGTAAGCGTATGCGTCCTCGACGCCGTTCTTTGCGAGAATCTCCTTGTCGGGATAAATCTCCGCAACTATTGCGTTGTAGGCATCGCCCCTCTTGCTCTTTCCTTCATAAACTACTATATCGACAAGACCGGGAATTGCAACGAACTCGCTCTCTATCTCCTCGGGATATACGTTCTTTCCGTTCGAGAGAATTATGAGATTTTTCTTTCTTCCGGTGATGTAGAGCACGCCGTCCTTATCGAGCTTACCGTAGTCGCCGGTACGGAAGTAACCCTCGGAATCAAACGCTTCGGCGGTCGCCTCATCGTTCTTGTAGTAGCCGAGCATTACGTTAGAGCCCTTGACGAGTATCTCTCCCTCGCCGTCCTCATTGGGCTCGTCAATCTTTACCGTATCGATGTCGAGCACGTCGCCGACACTTCCGTATATCACGTGCTTGCTGTAGTTAACCGCAATTATGGGTGCGCACTCGGTGATGCCGTAGCCGTTAAGCACGGAAATGCCGAGACCGTCGAAGAAGCTGATGATATCCTGATTTATCGCCGCACCGCCCGAGATGAGCATATTGAGCTCGCCGCCGAAGGCAGAGAGAATAGACTTGAAGAACACACGGCGCAGGTCGATGCCGACCTTTCTGAGCGCATTCGATATCTTCATCATTCTTCCGACGAGCTTCTCCTTGCCCTGATCTTTTATCTTTGCCGTTACCTTGCGGTAGAAGGTCTCGAGGTACAGGGGGACGAGCACGAGATGTCCGGGCTTAACCTCTCCTATCTCCTTCATCAGATATCTCTGACCCGAGGAGATGTATATATCGCTGCCTATCATATTCTGACCGAATATGGTTACGCTCGAACCGTAGGTATGGTGAGCCGGCAGAACGTTCATTGTCTTAGCAGAGAAGTTGATGTAAGGGATTACAGAGGACAGGCAGGACATAAAATTACGCTGTGTTAGCATAACACCCTTGCCCTTTCCGGTAGTGCCGGATGTGAACACAAGAAGTCCGAGCTTATCGGGATCGATCGGAGCGTTATAATAAGGCGCACTGTCCGAGAGGAACTTCTCTCTGCCGGCCTCGATAAGAGCTCTGATACCGTCCTCTTCATCTCCGTCGAGCACGAGAAGCGCTTCCGCTTCGGTGGCAGCTCTTACAACCTCTCCCTTTTCCTTACCCTTCTTCTCGCAGATAATCACGGCGGCATCTGCTCTCTTTGCAGTGTCAGCCAGCTCCTCGCCGCCCCACTCGCTGTCGAGGGGTACTAAAACCGAGCCGATAGCAAGAGTAGCGTAATATACAACTATCCACTCATAGCTCATCTTTGCGATAAGGTTAATATGTTTCCCTGCATATCCTCTGGCAACGAACTCACTTCCTAGCGCTCTGACGTCATCTCTGAGCTGGTCGTAGGTCTTAGCCGTGCTCTCCTTATCGTGCGGATCGGGTCTGAATCTGTAAGCAACTCTGCCAAGGTACTTCTCACCGATAGTGTCTACAAACTCTCGAATGTTCTCAACTGTCCAATAGTCGTGAAGCTGATACTTCTTTTTCATAAGGTTTCTCCTTACCTTTAATCAAGTTATATTTGGCCGTTTTTCTTTTCTTTTATACAAGCAAGCGCAGCAAAATTACCGTGCAGCTTTTCAAGAGTAGAATAGAAAGCGTTCAGCTCTTCCTCGCTGATGCCGACGCCAACCTCTTTTTGCACCGTGAGCACCTTCTCGATTATCCTGTCGGCAAGCTCGAATCCCCGCTCGGTAAGCTTGTGCCTCGAGTTATAGCTCCTGCCGCCGTCACCGCCCAAGGATACAATGTACCCGCCCTTTCTGAGCGCAACGATCTCTCTGGAAACAAGAGAACGGTCGACGTCACTCTGCGATGCGAGCTCTGCGCTTGTAAGTCCTTCGGGATGCCGAGAAAGCGTGTAAAGCCAGAACACGTGCACGCTCTTTACGCCAAGCTCGGGAGCTGTATACGTCTTGATCTTACTCACGTTCTTGTGAATTCCGTCTATTAAAAGCGTGAATTTCCCAAACCTTTCAGTTTCCACATTAACCTCTTTTTTTATCGCCCGATATATGTTGACAGGTCAACATTCGGATGTATTATAGCACACTATTGCGGCTTTGTCAACCTTTTTGCGTTTTTGTGCCGTTTCCGATGCTTAAGGTTGGGAGTTTCTCTGTCTTTTTCCGTTTTTTTAGAGGCACGTCTCCCGTCAAAAAAGGACGCAGAGATTTAGAGATTTACCCTAAAGGACAGTTTTTAAATCCAACAGGAAATAGCACCCACCAACAGGAAAAGGACAGAGAATGTTTTTACACTCTCTGTCCTCTTTTCTTGACAATCTATGTCTTAATTAAAGACACAACAAATTATTTGCAAAGTATAATCTCACATTGTTTTCCCGTTTTTTCGGCATATTTTATAACCGATAACGTCCCCTTTGACTTCCCGTCCCAGAAAGCAATGATTTTATCCGCATAATCCACTATTTTTTTGTTTCGCGCGATTGGCGCGGCACGACCGTACCTCTCATATTGAGGCAAAAAGACCGTCAGCTTTAAGCCATTCTTTTTCGCATATTCCGCCGCGCAAGAATCTACGCCGACCGCCCCGCCCGAAACGATTTCATCTCCGTCGGATATATACATACTGATATCGGTTGTTAAAATGCTTCTTGAACCAACAACTGCAACTTTCATAAAGATCTCCAATCGAATATTTTGTATACTTAAATTAAGTATACTTACAACATTATACCATAAAATAATCTTAAAATATACTTACATTAAGATTATTTTGGAGATTTTTATGAGAAATAAAAATAATAAGCACCTTGGAATTGAAATTGATCCGGAACTTCATTATAAACTTCACTATATATCGAAGTATTACGGTCGCTCGGCGAACGGAGAAATACTTTATTTAATTAGACAGGAAATAAAAGCTTTTGAAAAAAGTGAGGGAGAAATTGAAATTCCCAAAGCACAAAAAACAAATTAAATTCGTTTTTCGGACGGTATAAAAAGGCACTTATGGCAGTTTTGCCATAAGTGCCTTTGCGTTGGTTTTGTCATTTGATTTGTAGCCTTTAATTCAGGCATACGAAGCACTGCATTTGTGGTCACAAATGCATATAGTGAAATATTTTGCCTTGCAAAATGTGAAATAATGTTCTGTCGAACATTGTGAACTATCTCGCTCTGCTCGATGTGAAATGAAATAAATCCCCTCACGGGAACCCCCAAAGCTCGCGCACTCGCTTCGGGGAACCCCTATCACGCCCGCAGGCATTTCACTCGCTGAAAGCGAATTTCACGCACAAAGTGCATTTCACAAATCCCGAAAGGGATTTATTTCGTTGCGCAGTGTCCTTAAGGGCACTACGCATTAGAGCTCTCCTCGTCCTTTTTTTGTCGGTAGTTATTATTCTATTCGATACCTTTCCGTCGCAAGCGTTCCTCGGTGCGCCACTCCTTTTTTGGATTCACACCTTTTCTTGTCCTTTCTATAATCAGACCATATCAAAGAAGCCTATTGCGTCGAGCTTTTCCTTAAGAACCTTCAAGCCTGCTTCGTCGGGAGCCTTTCCGGGGAAGACGGTGCTGCCCATATCGAAGCCCAGTAAAGACATAGTAGCCTTCCAGGTCGCAATATTAGTACCGACAGGCACCTTTATATAGTCGTTGAGCTTATTCTGATATACGAGCGCCGACTTCATATCGCCTCTCATAAAGCTGTCGTAAATACCTACCGCCACCTTAGGCAGGACGTTATACGACGTTCCGATAGCGCCGTCCGCACCTACTGAAAGACCGCAGATCATAGTCTCGTCGGGGCCGTTCAGTATATTCATCTTACCCTTGAAATCCTTCATAATGGACCCGAAAGCAAAGTAATCCGCTATGGTAAGCTTTATTCCCTGAATGTTATCCACCTCGGAGAGCTTCCTTGCGAAAACCACGGGGTCGCAGTTGAGCACGGGGGTGATATATGCATACACGGGGTGACGGCTTTCCTTCGCAATGCGCTTATAGTACTCGAAAATCTCGTCCGCCGAATAATACTTGCTTAAGGCCGGGGGTAAAGACGATACAGCGTCTATATCCTTGTCGTTTGCGTGCTCGAGCAGCTCCATAACCTGGTCGAAATGAGTTGCGCCGATATGCGCCATTATACGGCCTCTGCCCTCGTTTGCCGCCACTGCGGTGTCGAGCATCTGCTTTCTCGTCTTTACGGGGAGCACCGAGCATTCGCCGGTATTGCCGCAGACGTAGAAGCCCTTGACTCCACCCGCAAGCTGATAATCCATAAGAGCGGCGACAGAATCGCCCTTTACGTCGAGATTATCATCGTAAATCGAAAACAGAGCGCTGTAAATTCCCTCAAAAAAATTATTGTTCATTGTCCCGTACCTTTCTAAAGCTTATTTAATCTTACACGCTTATTGTAGCAGAAAGCTCTTACACCCTTCAATCCACAGAGCCGACACGTTTTGCTTTTTATGTCCTCTAATTTAATTTTTTTATCAAAACCAAAAATTTTGAACTTTTTTATAAAACCCGATTGACATTCTCGCCTCTGAAATATATAATCGAGATATGAAGGAAAACACGAGATACGTACAGGTAGACCTCGGCGGCACGCAGGTAGAGATAGTGCTCGACAGGACCTACCGCACAAGCGAAAATAAAGAGTCCCGCTCGCAAAACAGCGCTTTGCTTCTGCACTATCACTCATACTTTGAGTTCTTCTTTGTCGGTGCGGAAGAATTGAAGATAGTCACCGAGGAAGGAGAGGAGACTATAAGGAACGCAGTTGCAGTCCTGCCGCCGGGGTTAAATCACTATTCGATCAGCGGAGCGAACACCTATCGCTTCTTAGCAAAGGTGAATGCGGATAAGGGCGGATTCGGCGAGAGACTCTTCAATATTCTCAAAGAAAAAAGTGTCCACAGAATTCTGAAGGGTGAGGAGCTCATATTCTATCTTGGGCAAATAGAGCGCTGTATGGCGTCCGAGAGCGAAATGAGCGAGATGAAGCTTTCGTCTCTTCTTTCTCTCACGCTCTTCTCCCTTGCGGATCTTTTGCACCTATCGCTGAAAGCGAAGAAAAACGACAGCACGAAAAGCGGAGAATACCTCATCGCAATAGACAACGCAATATCCGAGGCCTTTACCGAGAAGATCGACCTCAGCTACGTAGCTAGCAAGCTGTATCTGAGTAAAAAGCAGGTGGCAAGGATAATCAAAAAGGCATACGGGACTACCCTATCCGAGCTTATAAACGAAAAGCGTCTCTCGGCCGCCGCAATGCTGCTTGCCAGCACAAAAAAGCCCGTCTCAGAGATAATCGCCGAGCTAAACTTCCCCACGCAAAGCTACTTTTTCGTTCAGTTTAAAAAAAGATTCGGAAAAACCCCGCTGGCTTACAGAAACGCTTCCCAAGACTAAAAAGAGCGTATAATGCAAACAATCATTTGCATTATACGCTCTTTGCGTTATTATTTATCAGCTTTGAGCTCTTCGAGAAACTCTCCTATACGTTTTAAGGCTTCCTTTATATGCGAGACGGAATAGCAGTAAGATGCTCTGACAAAGCCTTCGCCCGACTTTCCGAATGCATCTCCGGGGACAAGGGCGACGCCCTTCGAATACAAGAGCCTTTCACAAAACTCCTCGGATGAAAGCCCGGTCGACACGATGCAGGGAAATGCGTAGAAAGCCCCCTTCGGCTCTCTGCACTCGAGCCCGAGCTTATTAAATCCGTTTACTATAATCTTTCGTCTGTCGTCATACTCGGAGAGCATAGCCTCTACCTCGCCCTCACAGCTGACGAGTGCCTCTATTGCGGCGTACTGCGACGTTGTGGGAGCGCACATTATAGCGTACTGATGTATTTTTGTTATTTCACGAAGCAGGGGCGCAGGGCCGCACACGTAGCCGAGTCTCCACCCCGTCATAGAGAACGCCTTTGAGAAGCCGTTTACCATTATCGTGCGCTCCTGCATACCGTCGATATGCGAGATTGACACGTGCTTTTTCCCGCCGAAGGTAAGCTCTGCGTAAATCTCATCGGAAATCACCACGATATCGGTTTTTCGCAATACCTCGGCGATAGCCTCGAGGTCTTCTCTTTCCATTATTGCTCCGGTTGGGTTAGACGGATAGGGCAAAATAAGCGCCTTCGTCTTATCCGTTATAGCCGACCTCAGCTCTTCGGCAGTCAATTTAAAATCGTTCTCTGCCTTTGTGTTTATCACAACGGGGACTCCGCCGGCAAGCTCCGTGATAGGCTCGTAGCACACGTAGGACGGCTCGGGAATTATTATTTCATCGCCGGGATTGACAATAGCCCTCACCGCCGCATCAATAGCCTCGCTTCCGCCGACTGTAACGAGCACCTCGGACTCGGGCTTATATTCAACGCTGTATTTTCTCTTTACGTATTTTGCTATTTCACATCTGAGCTCAGTAAGACCTCTGTTCGAGGTGTATCTCGTCTGCCCCTGCTCGAGCGAGCGTATTCCTGCCGAGCGTATCTGCCAGGGCGTGCGAAAATCAGGCTCTCCGACTCCGAGAGATATTACCCCTTCCATACTGTTCGCAATATCAAAGAACTTTCTGATTCCCGACGGCTTAATGCCCTTTATCACCCGTGACAGGACTCTGTCGTAATCTATCATAGTGAAACCTTTTCCCTTCCGTCGTCGGGCGTATCAGAGAGTACAAGACCGCTCTCCTTATACCTGCGCATTATAAACTGTGTTGCGGTAGACATAACCGAGTCGATAACAGCCAGCTCCTTCGACACGAAGGACGATACCTCTTGGAAGGTTCTGCCCTTTACGACGACGATAAGGTCGCACGCTCCCGACATAAGCGACACGCTCTCGACCTCGGAATAGCGGCTGATTCTCTCCGCCACCTCTTCAAACCCGAGCCCCGCCTTCGGAGTTACCTTCAGCTCTATAATAGCGCTCACCGCCGCTCTGTCGACCTTCTCCCAGTCGATGACGCTGCGGTAGCCGCAGATTATTCCTTCCTTCTCCATATTGGAGATTTCTCTCCTTACCTCGTCCTCGGATAGCCCCGTAATTACGGCTATATCCGATATTTCCGTCCTCGCATTCTTCTCAAGCAGCTTCAAAATTTTAAGATTCATATTTTCTCCTCCTTACGGGTAACGGTCACCCGTGTAAAATAAAAAAACCGCAGCACACCCTACGTTGTGCCACGGACGCCTCCTGCGTGTTACCACCGAGCTTCGGTACAATCTTCCGACCGTACCCTCACGGACTGCCATAACAGCCCTGCGCTTTATCGGGCGCACCCGCAGGACTTATGCAAAAAAGCTTTCTCGCCCCGGACAAGACAGACTGCCTTCACTCTCACGCACCGAGGCTTACACCAACCGCCCCGTCTCTTGAAGCACGCTCTGAGCTACTCCTTCCGTCTTATGGTCTTGCGTATATTATACATTAGCCGTTTTCTTTTGTCAATATATTTTTCCCCGCCGTCCGAAATCACGCTCTCAAGACTTAAGCCCAGGCGCAAAATCCGATAGAGAAAAAACGAACCGCCCGTGCGAAAATCTGCTTCGAACAATCAAAGAAAGAGGCAAAACCTCGATAAAAGAATAGGAAATCGCCCTGCCGCCCTCTTGCCTTCGAACGGCGCTCTCCCCGCATCTATCGAAAGGAGCGACCGCCTGCGCCCTCTGCCGCTCGGTATATGCAAGCGCTCTCTGCAGGGAACAACGGCTACGCTCCCTCTTCGCTCTCAGCGCACAAGCAGATAGCAGAAGGCCAGCATTATTGCAAGAAAGGCGAAATTAAAGCCCGAGAAAACGAGAAGGTATCTGACGCCACCGCCCTTGTTATGCGAGACGTACTCTCGGAAGGTTATAAGGCTCGCAAGCGATGAAATAATCGTACCGCAGCCGCCTATGTTTACTCCGTATAAGAGCTCCTTATAGTTATCCGTAAACTGAGAGAGCAGAATAGCCGAGGGCACGTTACTGATAAACTGGCAGGAAAGAGCGCTGACCGCAAGGCATCCCTTGTCGAGCAGAGATGAGAAGAAGTCTCGCACCAGCTCTATCCTCGACATATTCCCCGCAAAGATGAAGAAGAACACGAAGGTAAGAAGAAGACCGTAGTCGACGTCCAAAAGCGCCTTTCTGTCAAGGAAAACGAGGCATAGCGGCACAGCGACCAAGGCTATCTGATACGGCACAAGGTCAAAAACGGCGAGGATGGAAAGAAGAAACAGTGCGAAATATATCGCCAGCCGCCACTTTGGCATACGCCTCTCCACACCGGAGAAGACGATAGGCTCGGGGCGGACGAATATAATTACCGACAGAGTAATCAAGGCAACCGCAAGAATAAAGGGCGGAAGCATAATCAAAACAAATTCGCCGTCGGGGATGTTGAACTTTGAATAAAGATATAAATTCTGAGGATTGCCGAAGGGGGTCAGCATTCCGCCGAGATTGGCGGCTATATTCTGAAGGATAAACGTAACGCACATATACCTTTCCTTTTTTGCACTGATGAGCACAAAATATCCGAGGGGCAAAAAGGTTATGAGCGCCATATCGTTTGCTATGAGCATCGAGCCGATGAAGGTTATGTAAACAAGCGCCAGTACGGCTACCCTCGCATTCTTAAAGCATTTGACAATCTTCTCGGCGAGGGTGTAAAAGAATCTGACGTTTCCCAGCGCACAGACTACCGCAAGCACGGTAAAGAGACAGGTCAGCGTCTTAAAATCAAAATAACCGAGATATTTTTCGTCCGGAGGTACGAAAAACGAGGTAACAACCGCCGCAACGAGAGCTATCAGAGTAACTACGTTCGCTTTTAGAATGATTTTCAGCCTGTTCATCCCTTATCTCCTTTGCCATTTCTCACAATTAAGTATTTTAGCACTTTTTTTCGTCTTGTCAACAGGATTTTTTCGAAATTCCGAGCGAAAAATTGTGCCTTTATTTCACACTGTGAAATATCAACCAACCTATTGACAAAGAAACTTATATATATTAAAATTACCTTGCAGGGCGCTTAAAGCGCAAATGCACGGACTTTGGCTTTTCTGTTTTCCCGCTCTTATTATCCTGTCTATGCATCATTGTTTTGCAAGAAAAGTAATGTTTCTTGCAATAAAAGCCATTGTCTACCAAGCAACAATCCTATATAATTAAGGATGAAAAACTTTCTTGGAGGGAAAATGGTTATTAAAAGAGAAAAAAAGGATAAGGTCAAGCTTGGCTTTATCGGTATCGGCAGACGCGGCTCCGGAATGCTCAAGGATACCTACTGTATGTATCCCGACGTTGAAATCACCTGGCTCGTTGACAAAGACGAAAGAAAGCTTAAGGTAGGTCAGGATATACTCAAGGAGAGGAACAGACCAGCAGCAAAGCAGACCACAGACTACCGCGAGATGCTCCTCGACCCCGAGGTTGATGCAGTCGTTATTTATACCGGCTGGCCCACCCACGTTGAGATGTGCCTCGAGTCTATGAAGGCAGGCAAGTACGTCGGCACCGAGGTTGGCTGCGCATACGATATCTCCGAGTGCTACGACCTTGTCGAAACCTATGAGAAGACTGGCTCTCCCCTTATGATGCTTGAGAACGACTGCTATTCGAGGCTTCATATGATGGCGCTCAGAATGGCGAGAGAGGGCGTATTCGGCGAGCTCGTGCACTGCACCGGCGCTTATGCTCACTATCTCGTACCCGGCGAGCTGTTCAAGGCTATGGACGCCGTTACTGGAGTAACCGACCCCTCTATACACGGTATTAAGGACATCAAGGAAGGACAGGTTATCGACACCGACCACTACCGTCAGTACGAGTATATGAACCGTTGCGCAGAGACCTATCCTACGCACGAATTCGGTCCTATCTCGAAGATACTCAGAATCAATAGAGGAAACCGCTGTCTCGCCATATCCTCGTTCGGCTCTAAGAGCGTCGCTATCTCCGACTTTATGAAAAGATACGCTACCGACGACCATCCTCTTAAGAACGCCACCTTCAAGCAGCCCGACATCGTTACGTCCGTCATCACGTGCGCAGGCGGCGAGACTGTCAGACTGACTCTCGACACCACTCTGCCAAGACCCTATCAGTCTGGCGACTGGACGGTCAGAGGTACGAGAGGATGCCTTATCGAAGAGGGTAAAGGCGGAACGGATGCCACCATCTTCGTCGATGGTATGGCAGAGCCCGTAGTAGGAAACCTCAAGGACGAGGGTGAGAAGTATGACCACCCCGTGTGGGCAGAGGGCGTAGACACCTCGTTCGGCCACGGCGGTATCGACTGGCTCACAAACCGTGCGTTCATCGAGGCTGTTAAAAACGGCACGGATACACCCATCGATGCGTACGACACAGCTACCTGGATGGCAATAGGCCCGCTCTCCGAGATGTCCCTCGCTCAGGGTGGCGCACCCGTATCCTTCCCCGACTTCACCTGCGGAAAGTGGTTCCGCCGCGAGCCCGCCGTTCTCTCGAAGTACGGTCTTGACGAAATATACGTCGATGAGACTCTCAAGAACGACCTGTCTCATCTTAAGTAATAAATTCTCAGGTGGCGCCGTTATACGTCGCCCTGAATTCCGCAGAGGCGCTTTAATCGGTTGCCTCTGCGTCTTTTTTCACCGACAGGGGCTATTTTTTAATATTTTTTCTCAATTTACTTGCATTTAGCGAAAAGCTAATGTATTATATGTTATATAGATGAAAAAACAAGGAGGGTTTTAAGATGACCGATTTTGATAAGGATTTCCCCACCGAAATAGGGGAGGACGAGTTTGCAGACGACGATATTGTCACTCTTATGTCCGCTGACGGAGAAGAGATCGACTTCGTAGAGATTGCAGGCATTGCTCACAAGGGCGAGTTCTACGCTATACTCCAGCCCGTAGAGCTTATCGAGGGTATGCAGGACGACGAGGCGCTCGTCTTCCACGTAACAAGAACTGAGAGCGGCGAGGATAAGTTCGAGGTGGTTCTCGACGACGAGATAATCGACGCTGTCTTTGCGGAGTACAACCGTTTGCTCGACAAGATGGAGAGCGAGAAGGAAGACGAAGAATAATTGTGAAAGCGGGGCGCTCTGTAAAGTCGCTCCGCTTTTCTCTTATCTATGTTTTGTATTCTTAATCAAAAGCAGGCTTTACGCAATATTTGCGAAGCCTGCTTTCTATATTTGTTCGGTTTTTCTCTATACGTGTTCGGTTTTTCTGTACACGGTCTCCCGTTTTTGCCCCATTACTCCTCAGGCACGATAGGCGTATCGAGATCCTCGCACACCTCGTCAAGGCAGTACTTACAGAGCACGGGCTCACGGCGGAACCACTTTCCGCGGGTGAAGTCGGGGAAGGATACGGGTCTGCCGCCCATAGCGATAGACTGCTCGGACAAAGGGCCTACCGCCATCCAAGTGACTGTATCGTATGCGTCGATGGGGGTATCCGTGCCGTTCTTAACCGCTTCGATAAACGCTCTTGTGACGAGCCAGTTTATACCATCCCAGCCGGCTCTGTAGCCGACCTTCAGATACTCCTTATACAGAGGATGCTCGTTCTTCGAGAGATATTCCTCCTCGTTTCCGAATACTCCCTCTTCCATTCCGTCGAGGTAGAAGGTGAAGCGGAAGCCCTCTTCGATACAGCAGCCCCTCGTTCCTCTGATGGAAAGCTCGTTACTGTAATACGGTCTCGGGAGCGTGGTATCGAGCGTAAGTCTTATTGTCTCACCGCCTGCGCAGGTGATAACGGTCGTTACTATATCTCCCTGCTTAAACCTCTTACCCTGAAGGGGGTAATCCTTCGGGACGTGATTCTTCAGATATTCGGACACGCCCGCACTCTTCGAGGAGAAGGATGCGAGAGTCATAAAGCGATTTCCCCTGTTTATTCTCAGCAATTTTGCAAGAGGGCCCAACTCGTGGGTGGGGTAGGTCTCCGCATTGCGGTAAAGATATTCGTACTGACGGTAGTGATTAATATCTACGCCGTCGTCGGTGGACTTGAACATATCCTTCTCGCAAAGGAAGTGAGAATATCCGCCGGTGCAGTGAACTATTTCACCGAAGATTCCCTCTCTTATCATCTTAAGAGCGGTCATCGCACGTCTTCTGTAACAGCAATTCTCAAGCATCATAAGAGGTGCGCCGGTCTTCTCGTGAGCGGCGATAAGCTCATAGCACTCGGAGATATCGTATGCGCATCCGACCTCCATAGCCGTATATTTGCCCGCCTTTACAGAATCGAGAGTGCACTGCATATGAGAGTTCCACCCGGTCATAACCGCAACTGCGTCAAGCTCGGGGTCGGCAAGCATCTCGTGGTAGTTTTTCGTCACACGGGGCATCGGCTTTCCCTTATCGGAAAACAGCTTCAGCGCTCGCTCGAGCTTCTCGTCATTGAGCTCGCATATCCACCTCACCTCAACGTCAGCCATCTCGGTAAAGCACTCATTAAGAAGCCTGTAGCCTCTGTCGCCGACACCGATATAGCCTAAGCGTACCTTTTCTCTCTTCTCTCTTTTTATAGTCATTGCCTTCCCTCTCAGGATATATGTAATAGTCGTCGTGCATAGCCCCGACCGTGTATTATTATACAATAGCAAAGAGCAAAAATCAATTTGATTTCGGCTTCTTATTTTATGATTTTAGACACTATTGGCTTTTTTTCGGGGCGTGCCCCGTTTCGCCCTTCGTGAAAGAAAAAGGCTCTAAGAAAAATCCCAAAGCCTGTTTCTTAGTTCAGCACTTCTTCTTATATTCCTTTGCGCACTCACCCATCTGACGCTTAAAGAAGGCGGAGAAATACGCCGCCGACGAGAAGTTCATCATCTCGGAAATCTCGGAAATCGAGAGCCCCTCGTTGAGAAGGTGGCACGCCTCCTGAATCCTCAGACGCGTATAATATGCGGTGGGGCCCTCTCCTGCATAGGAGCGGAAGAGCTTCTTTATGTAGCTGTCGCTTATATGATGCAACTCAGCTATGTCCTTAAGGCTGAGATTGTCTCTAACTCTCTCGGTCATCGTGCGCACTATCTTACGGTACTCCATAGCGCCCGCCGTGCGTGACAATCTCTTCTCGGAAGGCTCGAGCTTTGAAAGAGATATAAGGAAGGACGTGAGCCTCGCTACGGCTTCCATCCCCGCCACCCTCTTATTCTGCGGAAGCTTCAGCTCTGCGAGCGTGTAGTAATTATATCCGCCATCGAACTCCTCTCCTATCGCCTCAACACCCGCCGCCTTCGCCTTTGCGAGCTCGTCGATAAGCTCCCTCGGCATATGGAAAACTCCCTCAGCAAGCTTATCGGGAAGCGTACCCTCGTGCAAGAAGCATATGGTAAAGGAACGGGGAGACGTCTGTCCCGCACTCTTCAATCTATGGAACTCGCCGGGTGCGTGGCAGATGATATCTCCGCTGTGCATACGGTAGGTTCGTTCATCCTCTACGACCTCAACCTCACCCTCGAGCACGGCAAAAAGCTCCCAGAAATTGTGACTCTCTCCTATAAACTCGAAGGACGAGTCAAACCGCCTGTCAAGAAATGAGCAAAGTCCGGTTATTTTAAAATCCCAATCAACCTTGTAGTATATCATAAAGCCTCCGAATCAGAACCGTTTCGGTGTCTTATTTCTATGTTTTTGTATCCGAAAAAATATTTATTTATATATTAACCCGATTTATAATCATATTAGCATAACAAATTCGGTTTGTCAAGAAAATGATTTTCGGAGGATAAAATGGTAATTAAAAGAGAGAAAAAAGAGATTGTAAAGCTCGGTTTTATCGGTTGCGGCGGCCGTGGCGCTGCTCCCGGCTTCGGTATGCTCGAGGGTACTTACGCTAAGTTCCCCGACGTAGAGATAACCTGGATATGCGATACCGACGAGCTCAAGATGGCTGTTGCGCAGAACGAGCTTGTTAAGCTCGGCAGACCTATGTCGAAGCAGACCACAGACTACAATGATATTATTAAAGACCCCGAGGTTGATGCGGTAGTTGTTTACACCGGATGGCCTCAGCACGTAGATATCGCTCTCGCCGCAATGAAGGCGGGCAAGTACGTAGGTATCGAGGTTGGCTGCGCATACGACATCTCCGAGTGCTACGAGCTCGTAAGAGTGTACGAGGAGACCGGCTCTCCCCTTATGATGCTCGAGAACGACTGCTACTCAAGGCTTCACCTTATGGCTCTCAGAATGGCTAGAGAGGGCGTTTTCGGAGAGCTTGTGCACTGCACCGGCGCTTATGCGCACTTCCTTCCCACAGCAGACCTCTTCAAGTGGATTACAGACGACACTCACGACAGAGCTAAATACTGGCACGGTATCCTCGACCCCAAGGACGAGAGCTCGGTCATCGACCTTGAGCATTACCGTCAGTATGAGTATTTCTACCGTAATGCGGAGACATACCCCACTCACGAGTTCGGCCCTATCTCAAAGATACTCAGAATAAACAGAGGCAACCGCTGTCTCACTATCTCCTCGTTCGGCTCTAAGGCGGCAGCTCTCGAGGACTTCCTAGACAGACACGCGCCCGACGAGCATCCGCTCAAGGGAAAGCATTTCAAGCAGTCTGACATCGTTACCTCGGTCATCACCTGCGCAGGCGGCGAGACCGTTAGACTCACCCTTGACACTTCTCTTCCGAGACCCTATCAGTCGGGCGACTGGACGGTCAGAGGTACGAGAGGATGCCTTATCGAGGAAGGTCCTGCCGACAAGGATTGCACAATTTTCGTCGACGGTATGGCAGAGCCCGTAGTAAACAACATTGCCGAGGTAGGCGACAAGTACGAGCATCCTCTCTGGGCTGAGGGCGTAGACACGAGCACAGGTCACGGCGGTCTTGACTGGCTCACTAACCGTGCGTTCATCGAGGCTGTTAAGGCAGGCACGGATACCCCCATCGACGCATACGACACAGCTACCTGGATGGCAATAGGCCCGCTCTCCGAGATGTCCATAGCTCAGGGCGGAGCACCCGTATCCTTCCCCGACTTCACTCGTGGTAAGTGGTTCCGCCGCGAGCCCGCAATCCTCTCGAAGTACGGTCTTGACGAGATCTACGTCGACGATACTATCAGGAACGACCTGTCTCACCTCAAGAAATAATATCCGTAGGGCGCAGCTGTACAGAATTAAAGCAACAGCAAAAAGAGCGAGGCGAGAAGCATATCGACGGATTTGATTTTATCCAAAGCTTGCCCCGTGGATTACATTAAATAGCACAAAAAAGAGATAACGTTTCGGCGAATAACCGTTTCGTTATCTCTTTCTGTTGTTATGAGGGTTTGAGATTAGCCCATACTGCGTTTGTTCGGACAAATGCGATGCCGGTACGTAACTGTCATTCAAATTCTCCGTTACAAGCATCACGCAATTCGTCCTTGCTCTTTACTTTATCAAAGGCTCGTCGAAGAAAAGGGGGCGCCTTCATACGTCTCGCTCGGCAGGCGTCCGCACGGGCGGTGCAAAAACCATAGCCGCAAAAACAAACGCTCTCGTCTTTTCACAAGAGCATCTGACTCTCACGCAAAGCCCTTTGCCGGGCTCGGGGAGCCACGTTATTTTTCTTAACAAAAAAAGAAAAAGCGCCGATATTTCGACGCTTTGTGGAGCTGATGACGGGGATCGAACCCGTGATGCCCTCTCGAGACCCTCTGCCTTACCAAGGCAGCGCTCTACCAGCTGAGCTACATCAGCATATTAAATCCTCATTGGACGCTGATAATTATAACAAATGTTTTTACCTTTGTCAATAGTTTTTTTCAAAAAAACGACGGTCTGTAAATAATTTAAAATAAATTTACTTCATTTTGTTGTTAACGTATTGCAAAAGTGCTCCGCTTGGTGTAAAATATATATAAACAATGTTTTTTACCTTTCGGCTATGCCGGCGGTTTTTGGAAAGGGGTTTCTAGGTGAGCAAGAAAATCAATCAAAAGTTTATGGCAAAATTCAAGGAGCTTGACAAAGTCTGCTGCGATAAGTTCGGCGTCTCTATGGGCGGAGTCAACGAATATCTTAATTGCCTCAACAATGTGCGCTTCGCACCTGACAGAGACGAGGTTTTACAAAGATTGGTTAAATACGTTGGTATTTATCAGAGAATAGAATATAATCCGCAAAGCCTGCGCCGCTCTGTCGAAATATCCAAATCCGACGTGGCCTGGCTCGCTAAGTTTAAGGTGCGTGTGCAGAAGAAGAAAGACCCGATCTCGGTCTATCTGCGCAAGGCTAAGAGGTTCGTCTTCAGAAGGAAGCTTGTACGTGCGCTCATCTTTATACTCATCGCTGCGCTCGTTATCGGCGGTGTCGTCGCCTTCCTTTTATTAAAGTAATATAAATATAATCCCGCTATCAGGGAAAGTGCGGTGCAAATCCGTCGCAACAGCCATTGCCGTAAAAGTCGGAATGCCGGATAGTCGGGAAGGAGAGATTTTTACTCTCCTTCGTATTTATCCTTGGGCAAACGAAGGAAATGATGCGAGAGGTCGGATAGGGTGTACTGCGCCTTAAAGTTGCGGGCTATCGCCCGGCTCACACAAAAGAGCCCGCTCTCCGACCTATGGGACTTTCCTGCGCTATCTATGCTTTTTTGCCCACGCCAAATCGGCGTGGGCTTTTGTTTGCCTACTCTCTGAGTCATCATTTTTTTATAATAGGAGAACAAAAATGAAAAAAGCACTATCTGTAACGCTGCCGGGTCTTGTATGTCTTATCTCGATTCTGGCAATCTTCCTCTACTCCTGCGCCACTCCGTACGTAGACCCCGAGGGGACGGCGATACTCGTCGTAATGAAGGACGGCGTAGCCGACGAATACGAGGTGCACCTATCAAAGATTGATAAAACGAACGGAGCCTTCGGAGCGCTCGACTATCTTGAGGGGGAAGGGCTTCTCGAGTACGATGCGGACGAAGGAATGTTCGGCGCTTTCCTCACCCGTGTAGGCAGAGTAGAGCAGAAATCCGACGAGGGCGTGTATATCGGAATTTGGACGGATAACGCAGCCGAAGCCGACACCTCGGGATTTTTCGAGAACGTGGAATATAAGGGGATGACCCTCTACCCTTCCGGCGTAGGTATATCTTCGATGAGTCTATATGATAAATCTGTAATTTACATAGGAGAAATAGTTTACTGATGAAGGATTGCCGCTCCGCCGATAAAAGCTCCTTCTCTATACGTTCGATTGCTTCAATCGCCCTTATGGCGGCATCCCTCGAGTGCGCAAAGCTTGTTCTCGCATCGCTGCCAAACATCGAGGCGGTAAGCATCCTGCTTGCGGTCTACGGCTACGTTTTCGGCTGGTACGGAGCAGTGGCGGCTCTCATCTTCTGCTGTATAGAGCCGCTCATCTGGGGATTTGGCTCCTGGGTTCCTGCTTATTTCTGCTACTGGCCGCTGCTATCACTCGTCTTTTGGCTTCTAAGGACGGCTAATGATGCAAGACGCACGTCGCAAGCGACAGAAGGAAGCTCCACCCCCGTGCAAAATAAAACGGGCAAACTCAAAGAAATATTCACCGTCTCGGCACTCGCCGTGGTTATGACCTTTTTATTCGGCATAATTACCGCCGTATGGGAAATTTGTATTTTCTCGGGCTCACTCGACAACCTCGGCTACAGGTTTGCCGTTTACTACGTCAGAGGCATAGCCTTCTACGCTACGCACGTCGTGTCGAACGGGGTCATATTCGCAACGCTTTTTATTCCTCTTTCAAATGCTCTCGCAAGAACTCGGAAAAGCTTCAGACTCTGATTGACGGCTCTGCAAACAAGGATAAGCCTCTGCCTATGTAACAAATTGCTCTAGCACGTCCCCGTCAAAAGCGGCAAACGCACGAAAAAGAGGCTTTTGCGTTTACCTGCGGTAAGGTGAATTTTACCTTTTACAGAAAAACGAATGCGAAGGATGGCGCAACGCTCTTATCGGAAAAATTAAAAATCCACGTGCCTTCCTCTCCACACGGCAAACAAATAACAACCCCGACGGATACAAAGCTGTCGGGGTTGTTATCTGTTTGCCGCTCGTTTCGCCCTTGTATTGTAAAGGCACGGGGCAAAGCCCGTAACCCTTACAGAGCAAGGAGAATTCATAGGACCGGGGATGGTTAAAAGCGCACCTTTTTTTGCGGGCTCGGCGCCGTCACCTATCGAGACAATCGTTGTCAATTCCGCTTATCAGTCCGTCGGGATTAAAGAATTTATACTCCCCGACCTTATCCCCGGTCTGGAAGTGCTTAATTATACCTCTCTCTACGTCCGACACATACCCGGGACCTCTGAAGCGTGTGCCTGCCGTGTGTGAGCCCGAGGATGCATAAGGATTCATCCCGACAAGGGCGTGAGCGCCACCCGTGTACGTATTAAAGCCGCCTAGTCCGTCGTCGGGCTTTGTATCTGTGCGGCCGAAATTGAAGAACAGTTTTCTCGGGAGAGGTGCGAATACAACGAGCTTTTTTGCCCCCTCGGGAGCGTCAAATGCGTAAAGAACGTCGGTCATTACGTGGAAGAACTCAAACTTCATAAACCCGTAGGTATGTCTGGCACTGACTATGCCCTCGGGGCTTATATACATAGGGCTTGCACGGCGCACGCTCGACACTATCTTAAGATAATATATCTCTCCGCCGCCCTCGAATACGACGTCTGCCCCCTCTCTGTCAAGCAGGGCTCGAAGCACGGGGGCGTGCATCGCTTTTATTACGTATCCCTTTACCTTGCAAGACCGTTTCAGCCGTCGGACAAGCTTCGCTCGGCAGACCAGCGCACGAGTTCTCCTTATCGATGCTATCAGAAGTATGAATGCGGCTAAGCCTATCCAGATACGCACGTCACGGAAAAGAGATACCATCAGAATGGCAGACACGATAAGCATAAGAGAGGACGGAAGCACGTAGAAGCCCATAGCGTATATAACGAAGATTTTAAGAACCTCCAAAAACAGCCTGAGCTTCGGATGGCGGTGATGGAGAATCCTTTCTCTCTCCGCCTCGCCCGCTATGACCCACCACTTGTGAGCAGAGGTCTTCGCAAGAACTACCACGATGAAAATTACAGGCACTGCGACACCGATAGAAATCAGCTTTCCGATTCCGGGAGCTATTGCTCCCTCGGGGATAAACGCCCTGACAGCCATCTCAAAGCCTAATCTCCACGGCAGGGCAGCTGCCAGCGCAAGATAGGTAATAAGGTGTACTGCCAGCTTTCCGCCGAGAATTCTGTCTTTAAAGAGTATTCCGAATCCCTGCGCTATCTTATACCGTCTGACAGAATACCGCACGAACGCTTCCTGGGCGCTCCTATCATAAAGCTCAAAGGCTCGTGATATGGAATAGGGCGCAAAGCATATGGCGAGGGATGCGACTATGTATACAACTCTCGGCGAGAGGAACATCGTCTTCGCAATAGCAATACCCGTATAGGCGAAAAGCTTACCTATGACGTTGCCCGTAAGAATAAATGCGATATAACAAATAAGCGCTCTCGCCGCTTCCCTTGCAATCCAAAGGGCAATTTTCTTCACTCTCTCTTCTGTTTCCGTCTGCATACCTGCCGCCTCCTTCCTCGTTTTTTAAATCCGTATAATATAACTCTATGATACAACTGTTTTAATAAAAAATCAAGAGAACGCTCCAATATTATTGCCACCCGTTCCTTATCGACACTTATTTTTTCGCTCGACAGTATTATTTTAAAGATTTGTTGACTTAGTCTTATTTATATGTTATAATTTACTGTTGTAAAATCTATTTTGGAGGATATTCACTATGAAGTGGACGTCACTTAACGATTTAAGAGAAAAGTTTCTCTCTTTCTTTGAAAGCAAGGGACACTTGAGGCTTGCGAGCTTCTCGCTCGTTCCGCACAACGATAAATCGCTCCTGCTCATCAACTCGGGTATGGCTCCTATGAAAAAGTTCTTCACAGGAGAAGAGGTTCCGCCGAGGAACAGGGTATGCACCTGTCAGAAGTGTATCAGAACTCCCGACCTCGAGCGTGTCGGACACACGGCTCGTCACGGCACGTATTTTGAGATGCTCGGCAACTTCTCCTTCGGAGATTACTTCAAGAACGAGGCGATTCCGTGGGCTTGGGAATTTCTCACCGAGTGGCTCGAGATACCCTCAGAGCTTCTTTGGCCCTCAATATACGAGAAGGACGAGGAAGCGTACGCTATCTGGCGCGATAAGATAGGCGTGCCCGAGGAGCATATCGTCCGCCTCGGTAAGGCTGATAACTTCTGGGAGCACGGCGAGGGTCCTTGCGGTCCTTGCTCAGAGATATACTTCGACCGAGGTGAGAAATACGGCTGCGGGTCTCCCGACTGTAAGCCCGGATGCGATTGCGACAGATTTATGGAGATATGGAACAACGTATTCTCCCAGTTCGACAACGACGGCAAGGGCAACTACACGGAGTTGAAGCAGAAGAATATAGACACGGGTATGGGTCTTGAGCGTCTTGCCTGCGTTATGCAGGGCGTAGATAACCTCTTCGAGGTTGATACTGTCAGAAAGATTCTCGACACGGTATGCTCTATCGCCGGCAAGGAATACGGCAAGGATGCATCCGACGACGTATCGATAAGAGTCATCACCGACCACGTCAGAAGCGCAACCTTTATGATTTCCGACGGAGTTATGCCCTCGAACGAAGGCAGAGGCTACGTGCTCAGAAGAATCATCAGGCGCGCCTGCCGCCACGGAAAGCTCCTCGGTGTAAACCGTATGTTCTTAACGGAGTTGTGCCGTGTAGTCATTTCTCAGAACGACAATGCTTATCCCGAGCTCAGAACAAAGTACGATTATATTCTCAAGGTCATCAGCCTTGAGGAAGAGCGCTTCAACGCAACGATAGACCAGGGTCTCGGCATTCTCACCGAGCTTATCGAAAAGGCGACTGCCGAGGGCAAGATCACTCTCCCCGGCGAGGACGTATTCAAGCTTTACGATACCTTCGGATTCCCCTTCGACCTCACCCGTGAAATTTCCGAGGAAAAGGGTCTCGGGGTTGACGAGGACGGCTTCACCAAGCTTATGAAGGAGCAGAAGGAGCGTGCCAGAGCCGCAAGAGGAAACATCTCGGGCTGGTCGGGCGGAAAGGATGCCCTTCCCGAGGGCGTATCGGAGACCGAGTTCTTGGGCTACACCGAGTATGAGTGCGAGGCGAAGCTTGTCGCTATACTCACCGACGAGGGCGCTGTGGACGAGCTTATGCTCGGCGATTGCTCGCTTGTTTTTGACAGAACGGTGTTCTATGCCGAGAGCGGCGGACAGGTCGGTGATACCGGCTTTATCAAGTCCGGCGATACCTGCATAAGAGTAAACGATACCAAGAAGACCGACGGAATATTCATACACAAGGCTACTCTCGACGGCAGCATCATCAAGGTCGGAGACACGTTCGGGCTGTCTATCGACAAGGACAGACGTCTCGCCATAAAGAGAAACCACTCGTCGGCTCACCTTCTTCAGGCGGCTCTGCGAGAGGTGCTCGGCACCCACGTCGAGCAGGCGGGCTCTTACGTTGACGAGAGCCGTGTTCGCTTCGACTTTACGCATCTCTCGGCTCTTACCAAGGACGAGCTTGCACGTGTAGAAGAGCTTGTAAACAAAAATATTCTTCTCTCCGAGTCCTGCTCGACAACCGTAACGGATATCGAGTCTGCGAGAAAAATGGGAGCTATGGCTCTCTTCGGAGAAAAGTACGGCTCGACCGTAAGAGTCGTTAAAATAGGCTCTTCATCTACCGAGCTGTGCGGCGGTACTCACGTGTCGTCCACAGGCGAGATAGGCTTGTTCAGAATTATTTCCGAGAGCTCTGTTGCGGCAGGCGTGCGCAGAATAGAGGGTACAACCGGTCTTGGCGTTCTCGCCCTTCTCTCCGAGCGTGAGGCTCTCATTGCCGATTGCGCAAAGGAGCTGAAGGTACCTAACCACAATGCGATTGCCGAGAAGGCGTCCAGCCTTCAGAGCGAAATAAAGGATGCTAAGAGAGAAATCGAGAGCCTCAACTCACGCCTATCCGAAATGAAGGCGGAGACACTGCTCTCCTCGGTTAAGAAGGTAGGTGCGTTCAACCTTCTCGTTGCAAAAGTCGATATGCGTCCCGACGGCGCAAGAAGTCTTGCCGACACTGTTAAGGCAAAATATCCCGACGGCGTGGCTGTATTTGCGGCAGTCTGTGACGGAAAGCTCAATTTTGTCGCTTCGGCAGGCGCCGACGCAGTAAAGGCAGGAGCGCACGTAGGAAAGATTCTCGCAGAAATCTCTCAGATAGCCGGCGGTAAGGGCGGAGGTAGACCCGACAGCGCAATGAGCGGCGGTAAGGACCTCGACAAGGTCGACGCAGCGCTCGCAAGAGTTGAAGAAATTCTCGCTTCTATCCGATAACACAGGATTCAATATGAGTGTTCTTTTTTCTTAAAAGTGTTGCACTTGATAGTATAATTCACCCATATACAAACAGGGCAGAGGGATTTATACCCTCTGCCCTACTTATTCCGTGCGGGAAGCAAAAAACCTTCTCAAAAATGAAAAAATCAAGACTCTCGAGATGCCCCGAGAGCCTTTTTCATACCCAAAAACATTACGGCTGTACAAAATTCCTTATAATTCTTGCGACACGGTCCTCGCCTGCGCCGAATCTCGTACAGCAAATGACCTCGTCTCTGACCGATATAACGTCGAAGCAGGTCTCGCTCAAAGCCCCCACCTTTCTCTCGGGAGCGGCGTTATTTTTCTATTTTCTCGTCGTAGTGATCGGTGGGATAGGATTATCGTTCTTCTTCTTTTTCTCCTTTTAAAGACACACCTCAAATTCTCTTTATCAAGTGTCGAGCTCGTCCTTCATTTTTCTTGTCATCAGGCGCTCCATTGCGCTCTTTGGAGTCTCTTTGCACTTTATTATAGAGTAGACCGACTCGGTTATCGGTAATTCAACGCCGTATTTACGAGCGAGCTCCATCGCCGCATCAAGGGCGTGATAGCCCTCAACTACCATTCCTATCCGACTTTGTGCTTCCTCGTAAGAAAGCCCGCCGCCTATAAGCTCTCCGCAGCGGTTGTTTCTGCTGTGCCTCGAGGTGCAAATTACAATAAGGTCTCCTATACCCGCAAGCCCCATAAAGGTTCTGCGCTTACAGCCCATAGCAAGGCCGAGTCTCGTTATCTCGGCAATGCCGCGAGTCATAAGCATCGCTCCCGCATTGTCTCCGAAGCCCATACCTCGGTTAATACCTGCCGCTAAAGCTATCACGTTCTTAAGCGCACCCGATATCTCTACACCGAGCGTATCGCTGTTCGTATAGACTCTCAAAGAGGAGTTTGCAAACGCCCTTGCAACCCTTACGGACGTGGTCTCACCCGAGGACGCTGATACTATCGACGTAGGCAGTCCGAGCGCAACCTATTCTGCGTGGGTGGGACCGGAAAGGGCTGCTACGGTGTAGGATAAATCGCTCCTTTTCACCCTTGTGACATCCTCTATAATCTCGGTCATCGTCATAAGAGTGCCGCTCTCTATACCCTTCGCTGCGCTGACGAGCATAGCTCCCTGCTCGATATAAGGCGCCGCTCTCTCTGCCGTCGCTCTTATAAACTTTGACGGCGTGACGAAAATTATCATCTCTGCCCGTCTGATGGCTTCTTCAATTTTATCGGTATACTCTATGCCCGAGGGTAAAATTACGCCGGGCAGATTTTTGTGCCCTGAGCTTCTTTTAAGCTCGCTTATTTCCTCGGATATAGCCGACCAGAGCGCAACTTCCTCACCGTTTTTCCGAAGGACGGATGAAAGAGCTACACCCCACGTACCGGCGCCAAGTATTGCTATTTTCATACTCTCACCCTTATGCGAAAAGATGAAGCTTCGCTATTATGAGCGCCACAACAGAAAAGATGCCGCCGAAAATGCTGAGAACAAGACCTATTACAGCAGGCTTGTTGAAAAAGCCGAACTGAATACGGTAAACAATGCTCGTCGCCGCCGCAAGGGGCGCAAGAACAAAGGATGGGTAGGAGAAGGGGCATAATAAAAGCGCAAGAACGCCCGAAACAAGTGAAATAACAGAAAAAATTATATTCTTGTTTCCACCCTTAGGCAGTGCATAATATTCATCACTATCGGTTATGTCAGCGCCCTTTACGTCCTCATCGTCATAGCCCGAGACGTCCTCGACATCCTCAAACGAGGAAGGAAGAATATCTTTTCTATCAAGCTCTGTGCTCATTTTTCTCCTCTTTCTTTTTATCTTTTTTTACTATTATATAATAAGAATAGAGAAAAATCAATAGTCAAAAACCAAAGGAAAAGGAAGAAAAAAGAGGAATAGATTGAATAAAAAAAGAGAAAATAAGCAAAAAGAGTGAGGAATAAATATGGATTTTAAGACAAGCGAGGGGAAAAAAGCCCTTATAAAAAAACACACGCCTAAAACAAAATGGTACAAAAACTGTCCGTTTGCCTTTATGTTTGGCGGCGGAATCTGCGTCGGAGCCGAGCTGCTCGAAAGGCTGTATAAGAGCCTCGGCGCTAACGAAAAGCTCGCCGCAACACTGGTTAGCGTAAGCCTGATTTTTCTCGCTTCCCTGCTTACTGCCTTAGGTATATTTGACAGGATTGCACGCTATGCGGGGGCGGGCACACTCGTACCCATAACAGGCTTTGCAAACGCGATAACTTCAGAGGCGCTCGACTCACGGAGCGAGGGCTTTATTCTCGGAGTCGGCGCAAAGATTTTTACAGTTGCAGGCCCTGTGATAACCTACGGTCTGTTTTCGGGAGTCTTATACGGAATAATCTATTCTGTAACTAATTTTTTCTTAAGAACGTAAATATCTATTTGCATTTTTGCTAGGTTTTTAACCTATTTATTATATTTTTACAAGCAGGTTTTAATATGAAAAAAGTTATAAAACTCGACACGCCCCCCGTCTTCACATCATATGCTGCCGTCGGCGGATATGAAGAGGGCAGAAGCAGAATAGGAGATAAGCTCGACCTGTGCGACCCCGGCGACTCCTTCGGTCAAAAAACTCACGAGCTCGCCGAGGGAGAAATGGCAAAGTGCGCTCTCAACATTGCTTTATCAAAAGCCGAGCTCTCGCACGAGGCTCTCGGCCTTATCGTAGCAGGAGACCTACAAAACCAGTGCATTGCATCAGCGCTGGGGCTCGGCTCATTCGGCGCTCCATTTCTCGGTGTATACGGCGCTTGCTCTACCGCTACCGAGAGCCTTCTTTTATGCTCAGCTCTAATTTCTCTCGGTTACACAAGTCTTGCCGCCGCCGTAACCTCCTCGCACAATTCTGCGGCAGAAAAGCAATTCCGCACACCGCTCGAATACGGCGGTCAGAGAGCTCCGTCGGCTCAGTGGACATCCACCGCATCGGGCGCATTTATTCTATCCTCTCCATTCTCTGATATTAACGCTGTCTACTCCGCCCGTGAGAAGCTCTCGGGCTCGGGAAGTATAACTCACTCGGCTTTTATCTCCGAGTTTATGATTGGTAAGGTCGTAGACGGCTCTACAAAGGACGGCTCCAATATGGGCGGAGCTATGGCTTTTGCCGCCGCAGAATCTATAATCTCTTATTTTGAAGAAACCGGATACTCTCCGTCCGACTTTGATTATATCGTCACAGGAGACCTCGGCAGGGTCGGAAAGGATATTCTTTGCGACATTCTCGAATCGAAGATACCCGCCGCCGCACAAAGACACACCGACTGCGGTCTTCTTCTCTACGACTCCGAAAGACAGGACGTACACAGCGGAGCATCCGGGTGCGGAACCTCTGCCGCTCTTCTATCCTGCCATTTTCTCCCCCTGCTTGAAAGAGGCGATATAAAGAACATTCTTTTCCTCTCGACAGGCGCACTTATGTCACCCTCATCTATTCTTCAGGGAAGTAATATTCTCGGTGTTGCTCCCGCTATACGGATTACATCGACAAAAAGAGATTTTTAAGAGGTGCTGTATGAATTCTTTACTTCTTACCTTTATTCTTGGCGGAGCTTTATCTCTGATTGCTCAATTACTGATAGATCTTACGTCTTTAACTCCTGCGAGAATACTAGTGCTCTACGTTTCTTCCGGTGTACTTCTTTACGCCACAGGCATATACGATAAGATTCATAAAATCTTCGGTTACGGAGCTTCCACTCCTCTTATCGGATTCGGCGCAGCTATAGGTAAGGGGGTAAAGGAGGCTATAGATAAAGAAGGTCTTATCGGAATACTCTCGGGCGGACTCTCCTCTACGGCGGCAGGAATAACGGCGGCGCTGGTTTTCGCTTTATTTTTCTCATTTTTATTTAAGGGAAGGCCTAAAAGACTTTAAATTTCTATATTTTTCAGTTTTTTATTTTTCTTTTCTCTTGATTATCCCGTATATATATGTTATAATATCTGTAGCTAATTATATTTATACGCACGCACACGCCCACACGGGCGCATACGACACATTATAATATTGACATTTATGAAAGGATTTCGATTTATGAGCGACCTTTTGGAAATAACAAAGGCTTTTTTGGAAGAGCTCCAGAGTCGGCTTGTATCAGGCGGATCGGATCACTCCCTCCCCCCCTCGAGCTTTAAGCTTTGGTTCGGGGATTTCTCGCTTGTGAAGCTTGATGAGTCGTGCGCTGTTTTCACTACTCCTAACGACTTAAGAAAAAATATACTAATCGGAAAGTATGGAGACCTTATCAAATCTACTCTTTGCGATATACTTGGCTTTTCGGTTGAGGTTTCTATTTATACCGAAGGTGAGTTTTCTGATTTTTCAAAAGGAGATAAAGACACATCCTCTTCGTCATCCTTATCCTCGGAAGAAGGAGAAAAGTTCTACGATTACAGTGAAAGAGATATATCCGAGAGTATAAGCGACACATCCGGTAACGCTTCTCTGCTCGACGGATACACCTTTGATAACTTCGTCGAGGGTAGCTCCAATAAGTTTGCAAAAGCTGCCTGTATGGCGGTTGCGGACGAGCCGAACACATATAACCCCCTGTTTATATACGGTCACTCCGGTCTCGGTAAGACTCATCTTCTTTATGCTGTAATAAATCATATGAAGAAGAAGCACCCAGAGCTCAAGATAGTATATAAGAGGTGCAGCTCGTTCCTCGAGGAGCTTATAGCCGCTATCCGCGCCGGTACTACAAATGAATTTAAGGAATTTTACCGCACTGCCGACGTTCTTCTTATTGACGACGTACAATTCCTCGCCGGTAAGGAGCAGACGCAAGAAGAATTCTTCATAACCTTCTCTTATCTTTACGAGTCGGAAAAGCAGATAATACTCACCTCGGATAGACCGCCGAAAGAGATAAATCCTCTCAACGAGAGAATTATGACCAGATTTGAAGGCGGACTGCTCGCAGACGTTCAGCCCCCGAGTCTTGAGTTAAGGATAGCCATAATAAAGAAAAAATCCGAGGATATGGGTCTTTCTCTCTCCGACGAGATTGTTGAATATATGGCGGAGAGGCTGCACAGTAACGTGAGGCAGATAGAGGGCGTATTAAAGAAGCTGTATGCCCTTTATTCCCTCTCCGGAGCGGATATAACAAAGAAAAAGATAAACGAGGTTATATCTATTATAGATCCCGGAAACGTTCCTATCGACACGATTATCGAAAGAGTTCTCCACGTAGTAAGTGAAAAATACGACGTTAAAATAGACGAATTAAAGTCTAAGAAGAGGGGTGAGAAGATAGCCGGAGCAAGACATGTAGCTATCTACTTAATCAAGAAAATAACAGACTTGACTCTTAAGGAAATAGGAAATATTTTCTCCCGTGATCACGCAACGGTCATCTCTTCTATCGAAAAGGTTGAGAGCAATATAAAAACCAAGAACAACTACGAAGAGGATATTCAGAGCCTTCTCGACCTTGTTAAAAAATAATTTTCCACTTTTTTGTGTTTAAATGTTGAAAAGTTAGTGTTATTTTACTGTTCTTTTATTGTTTTTGTAGTGTTTTTTATCGATTGAAAAAGAGTTGAAAAGTTATTATCACATCAGATCATCTTTTCAACACACGATTGTTAAAAACAAGGGCTAAAAAAACTTATAAAAAACTTAATAAAAAAGAACTTATCAACATTCTGACAGACACAACAACAAATCCTACAATCAAAAACTTAATTAAATTCAATTTTAAAAGCCTCGAAAACGAAAGAAGGAAGGAAAACAAAATGAAGTTCACAGTAAGTAAGGATCTATTACTCGATAAGTTGACTCCCGCTATGGGAACTGTATCAAATAAAAACACCATTACCTCGATTGAAGGAGTACTCATAGAGACCGAAGACGACGGCTACATACAAATATCCACCTATGATATGTCAAAGGGCTTCAGAGCCAGAATAAAGGCTGAATCGATAGAGAGAGAGGGCAGATTTATTATCAATGCCGCAAGACTCTATCAGACTATAAGAGTTCTCCCCAATGAGGATATAACCTTCGACGTTAACGATAAGCTCAACTGTGAGATAACGGCAGGAAAAGCGTCCTTCTCAATGTTCGCTATGAAGGGAGCGGATTTCCCCAATCTTCCCGAGCTTGTTACTGACAAAGGCTTCGCTGTTTCATCCGACGTTATGAGAAAGATGATAAGCAAGGTATCTCACTCCATCGCAGAGCAGGATAACAGACCTATGCTTTGCGGAGCATTCTTTAAGGTTATGAATGACGGTATGGAGGTTGTGTCCTGCGATAGCTATACGCTCTCGAAGTGCTCTATAAAGTGTGAGATAGATTCTCTTTCCGATACTGAGGAAGAAAGCTTCTCCTTTATTATCCCCGGTCACGCTCTTAACGAGATGTCTAAAATTATGGCAGACGGCAAGAACGAGAAGATATCCTTCTATCTTTCTAGAAAGCACGCTATCATAAGAAAGGAAGATATAATATTCTTCACAAGAGTTATTGATTCCGAATACATAGATTACAATAGAATTATTCCCAAAAATCTTGATATAACCGTTGTCGTAGACAGAGAGAGACTTCTTTCCGGTCTTGAAAGAGCAAATATTATTGCAGAGGAAAAGATTCAGGGAAGCGGTAGAAGCTACGTAAAAATAAACGTAGAGGATCAGTATCTATCTCTTACCAGTAACTCTGTAAACGGTGCAGTACAGGATGAGATGGACTGTGTGCACGAGGGTGAAAATCTCGAAATAGGATTCAACTGCCGTTATCTTATAAACAGCGTTAAGGTTGCCGAGGGCGAGAATATACTCATCAAGTGTAAATCCTCGAACCAGGCTATAACAATAGAGCCTACCGAAGCGGATGATGAATTCAACTACTTCTATATGATTCTTCCCGTAAGAATGAATTAATAAAAAATCAAAGTATAATGAAAATTAAGAGGTTTATAGCCACTGATTTCAGAAATATAGAAGAGTGTAACGTAGAGTTCTCTGACGGAGTTAATCTCCTTTACGGAAGAAATGCGCAAGGAAAGACAAATGCGATAGAAGGAATATACTTCTTCGCAAGAGGAAAGTCTTTCAGAGGAGCAGACGATAAGGAGATGAGAAGGTATGATAAGGACGGCTTCCGTATCTATATGGAATATGAGGATAAGGACGGAGAGGCGAGCCTAGAATACGCATCCTTCGGACGAGAGAGACTGAAGAAAAAGAACGGATATAAAATAAATAAGATATCCCAATTTATAGGTAATTTTAAGGCTGTTCTTTTTTATCCTGATAATTTAGAGCTTGTAAAAGACGGACCGGATGAAAGAAGACAGTTTTTAAACGTAGCTATTTCTCAATGCTTCCCTCTTTACGTAAATGATTACTCCTTATATAAAGAAGCGTTGGAAAACAGAAACAGGCTTATAAAAAATGCTTCTAAAGGTCTTTACTTCGATATTAATGAAATTAAAAGCTGGTCTTCTATAATGTCAAGGTATGCGGCAAGTATTTATTTGTATCGCAATGATTACGTTGAAAGGTTAAATAAATACGCAACTCTCATACTGTCCGAATTGACAGAGGGAGAAGAGGAGCTTGATATAAAGCTTTTATCCGGTATAAGCGAAGACGGCGACAGAGAAAAAATAGAAAAGATATATTACGAAAAATTAACCTCTAATCTTGATAAAGAAATAAATGCGTCAAGCACCCTGTACGGTCCGCACAGAGATGATCTTGAGATAAGTATAAACGGTAAAAGCGCAAGAATTTATGCATCTCAAGGTCAGCAAAGGTCGGTAGTCCTCGCAATGAAGCTTGCAGAGGGTGAAGTCATAAAAGAGCTTTTTGGCGAGTATCCCGTATTTTTGTTTGACGACGTATTAAGCGAGCTTGATGAAAGAAGGAGAAAATTCGTTCTTAGAGGCTTAAAGGACAGGCAAGTAATTATAACATCCTGCTCCGATGAAGAGATAAAGGACGAGGCTCTTAATATAACAGAGGTTAAAGGAGGTATTTATGTATCTACACATAGGTAACGGAGTCAGCGTTAAAAAAAAGGACGTTATAGGTATATTTGACCTCGATACCTCTACTATATCTAAGATAACAAGAGAATTTATAAATAAGAATCAAAAAAAAGGAAAAGTAAGCTATACAGATCTGGATTTGCCTCGCTCTTTTATTCTCACTGATGAAAAAGGAGATAAAAAGGTGAGACTCTCCAGAATTTCAACCATTGGATTAAAGCAAAGATCCGAGACGGGTCTATCAGAAGAATAAGAAAGAGGATTTGAGAATGTCGAGTGAAAAAGAAGTAAAGGGATATGACGACAGCCAAATACAGGTACTGGAAGGACTTGAGGCTGTAAGAAAAAGACCCGGTATGTACATTGGTACAACCTCTGAAAGAGGTCTTCATCATCTCGTTTATGAGATTGTTGATAACTCAATAGACGAGGCTCTTGCAGGAGAGTGCGATGCAATAACCGTAACTTTATGGGAGGATAATAGCGTCTCGGTTCAGGACGACGGTAGAGGTATACCTGCAGGTATGAATGAGAAGCTAGGTCTGCCTACTCTTGAGGTTGTTTATACCGTACTTCACGCCGGTGGAAAGTTTGGCGGCGGCGGTTATAAAATTGCCGGAGGCTTACACGGTGTCGGTGCATCTGTTGTAAATGCTCTTTCTGAGTGGGTAGAGGTAGAGAATTGCCGTGACGGTCAGAAGTATACCGAGAGATTTGAAAGAGGAGCTGTGGCAAGAGCTTTCAAATGTGAGGGAGACTCTGAAGGAAAGCACGGTCTTTACGTAAGATTTAAGCCAGATCCTACTATATTCACAGAAACCACTGTATTTGATTTTGAAACTATTCTTACAAGAATGAGAGAGCAGTCGTTCCTCAATGCGGGTGTAAAGATTATACTGATAGATAAAAGACCCGGTAAGGAAAGAGAGGAGACTCTCCATTATGAGGGCGGTATAATCTCATTTGTAGAGTATCTCAATAACGAAAAGAGAGGAAATCCTGTACATTCTCAGGTTATATATATGAAGGGTGAAGAGGAAGACTCTATCGCAGAGGTAGCTATGCAGTATAATGACAGCTACAATGAGACTATAATCTCCTTTGCTAACAATATGGCGACTATTGAGGGCGGTACTCACGAAACAGGATTTAAAAACGCTCTGACAAAGACAATAAACGACTATGCAAGACGTACCGGAGTTATAAAGGGCGACGATAAGGGTTTGTCGGGAGACGACGTCAGAGAGGGTCTCGTGGCTATCATATCGGTTAAGCTGACGGATGCTCAGTTCGAGAGCCAGACAAAGGCAAAGCTCGGTAACAGCGAGATGAAGAGACTTGTCGAGAAAATAATGTCGGTCAAGCTTGCAGAATTTCTCGAGGAAAATCCCGCATCAGCTAAGCTCATAATAGAGAAGGCTATGGCTGCAAACAGAGCAAGAGAAGCAGCAAGAAAGGCAAGAGAGCTTACAAGAAGAAAGTCGGCGCTTGACTTCTCTCCTCTTCCCGGTAAGCTTTCTGACTGTAATGAAAGAGAAGCTAGACTCACCGAGCTCTATCTTGTAGAGGGAGACTCTGCGGGAGGTTCGGCAAAGGACGGAAGAGACAGCCGATTCCAGGCTATACTTCCTTTAAGAGGAAAGGTGCTTAACGTAGAAAAAGCAAGACTCGACAAGGTATATGCGAACACCTCTCTTATTCCTATTATACAAGCACTCGGGTGCGGTATAGGAGATGAGTTTGATATAACGAAGCTAAGATACGGAAAAATAATCATTATGGCGGATGCCGACGTTGACGGCTCGCATATCAGAATACTTCTCCTTACCTTCTTCTTCAGACATATGCGTCCTCTTGTGGAGCAGGGTCATATATACCTCGCTCAGCCCCCTCTTTATAAGGTTCATAAGGGTAAAAATTTAAGATACGCTTTCTCTGATGCCGAGAGGGATAAATATATTGAGGAGCTTGGCGGACGGGGAGTTGAGGCTGAGAGATATAAGGGTCTTGGTGAGATGGATCCCGAGCAGCTCTGGGAAACAACTATGGACCCCGAGAGAAGAACTCTTCTTAAGGTAAGTATAAACGACGCTATCGCATGTGATGAAATGTTCTCAATTTTGATGGGAGATATGGTAGAGCCGAGAAGAGATTTCATTACTAAGAATGCAAAGTTTGTAGAAAACCTTGACATTTGATAACAATTCTTTACAATATATTATAATAAGGTAAACAAATAGCGTCAAAAAGAGATTAATAAAATCTAAGAAAGGCTAAATCCATAAATGGAACATAAATATACAAGCGCTGATATAGAATTTCCTTTACAAAAAATAGAGGATATGGATATTGAGAAGGAAGTAAAAACGTCCTTCATCGAATATTCAATGAGCGTAATAACATCAAGAGCTCTGCCCGACGTCAGAGACGGAATGAAGCCCGGACAGAGAAGAATCCTTTATGCAATGTATGAGGATAATCTGACATATGACAAACCGTTCAGAAAGTCTGCGACCACAGTAGGAAACGTGCTGGGTAGATATCATCCTCACGGTGATGCCGCCGTTTATCTTTCTATGGTAAGAATGGCGCAGAGCTTCTCTCTGCGTTACACTCTCGTTGAGGGTCACGGAAACTTCGGTAACGTGGACGGAGACCCGCCCGCAGCGTACAGGTATACCGAGGCGAGAATGTCGAAGATAGCAGACCATATGCTCTCTGATATTGAGAAGAAGGTCGTTCCTATGACTAGAAACTTCGATAATACTAGAGACGAGCCTGTTGTACTTCCGTCCAGATTCCCGAATCTGCTTGTAAACGGCTCCGTAGGTATAGCCGTCGGTATGGCTACCAACATCCCCCCTCACAATCTCGGTGAGGTAATAGACGGAACGATATATCGTATGGAGAATCCCGAGTGTACTGTCGACGACCTTATGCTTTATATAAAGGGTCCCGACTTCCCCACATCTGCTATCATTTACGGCTCGAGAGGCATAAGAGAGGCGTATGAAACAGGAAAAGGAAGAGTCTACGTAAGAGCGAGAGCTGTTATGGAAGACGAGCACAGGAGAATAGTATTTACCGAGATTCCTTATATGGTAAATAAGTCTATGCTTATAGAAAGCATGGCAAACCTTGTCAAGGAAAAGAAAATAGAGGGTATCACCGACCTCAGAGATGAATCCGGACGAGGTGGAATGAGAATTGTCGTAGAGTACAGAAGAGATGCAAACGCCGAGGTTATTCTCAACCAGCTCTATAAGTATACTCAGCTTCAGGATACCTGCTCTATAAATATGCTTGTCATAGACGGCGGAGAGCCGAAGATTCTCTCTCTTCCTGCAATACTTGATAAGTATATAGAGTTCCAGAAGAGCGTTATTGTAAATCGAGTTAAATTTGATCTCGATAAGGCGGAAAGAGAAATACACATACTTGAAGGCTACAAGATTGCAATAGATAACATCGATGAGGTTATAAAGATAATAAAGACGAGTGAGTCTATCCCCCACGCTAAGGAAAGCCTCATTGCAAGATTTGGTCTGACGGAGGCTCAGGCTCAGGCTATTGTCGAGATGACACTGGGTAAACTCTCCGGTCTTGAGAGAAAGAAGGTAGAGGACAGAATAGCTAAACTCTCCGAGATGATTGAGGAATACGTAGCTATACTCCACTCCGACGAGAAGGTTATAGAGATTATCAAGAACGAGCTGATCGAGATAAAGAACAAGTTCGGCGACCCGAGACGCACGGAGCTTATCGAGGCGACCGAGGAGATAGATCTCGAGGATCTTATAGAAAGACATACTTGTGTTATTACGGTGAGCCATACCGGATACATAAAGCGTCAGAGAGCGGATACCTACACGGCTCAGCACAGAGGCGGTAAGGGTATCATAGGTATGACGACTAAGGAAGACGACTTTGTAGAGGACGTTATCGTTTCCGGAAGCCACTCTCACCTTATGTTCTTTACAAATAAGGGAAGAGTATATTCGAAGAAGGCTTACAGAATCCCCGAGGCGGGCAGAACGGCGAAGGGAACAAACCTTGTAAATATCATAGAGCTCCAGGAAGGCGAGCTTGTAACGGCTATCATTCCTATCTCTGAGTTTACAGACGGTGAATATCTCACCATGGTAACCAAGAGGGGTGTAACTAAGAGAACGCTTCTCAAGGATTTCGAGTATCAGCGTAAGGGCGGAAAGATTGCTATCAATCTCGATGAGGACGACGAGCTTATTTTCGTCCGTCATACAAAGGGAGACGAGAGTCTCATCATAGCGACGAGAAACGGTCTTGCCGTAAGATACGACGAGAACAACGTCCGCTCTATGGGCAGAACTGCAAGAGGAGTCAGAGGTATAACCCTCTCCGAGGACGACTACGTAGTAGGAGTTGCTGTTGTAGACGATGAGAAAACGCTGCTCACCGTAACCGAGGGCGGTATGGGTAAGAGGACGAAATTCGACGACTTCCGTCAGATGAAACACAGAGGCGGAAGAGGCGTTACCTGTCACAATATTACCGAGAAGACAGGAAAGCTCTCTACCGTAATCACCGTAGCGGATGACGATGATATAATGCTCATCACAAACGAGGGTACGATAATCAGAACTTCTGTTTCCGGAATTAACGTATATTCGAGAACTGCAACCGGAGTTATCATTATGAGACTTGCCGACGGTCATATCATCAATAACGTGGCGCGTCTGGAAAAGATGGAAACTATCGAAGCAGAGAGCCAAGAGGTTGAAAAGGATATAAAGAACCAAGAGGCAATCACAGATAATAAGGTGGCAGAGGACAATGTTCCAAGCGATGAGGAGAACGGAATATGATGAAGCTGTCAAAAAGGGTTTGGGTTTCCCTTTTGCTCTTAGTATCCCTATGCATCACGCTTCTCACCTTTACTTCCTGTGACAGGAGCTTTGATAAAGAAGAGATTGAGCAAAAGGCGAAGGAGTTGCTTCAAAAGTGCGAGGTGCTTAATACCGTGTACTATGGAGGGGGTATCAGGTATATAACCGGATATCATCAGGACGGAGTATATTATCAGGCGGACGACTTCCATCTCGCAGCCTTAGGCTTCTCTACTGTAAAAGAGCTAAGGGATCTTACGTACTCGGTATTCACCGATGCAATGTGTGAGAGTATCTTCTCATCCAAGCTCTCGGGTACAAGCTCCGATTTAGGAATAGTAGAGCTGGCGAGATATTATCAGCTTTATGAGTATGATAAAAACTTCAACCCGGTAGACGAGATATGTATTATGGTTAATTCAAGTATGCAAAAAGCATTTGATGACCTTATGACATATGACTACACATCCATAAAGGCGACGCACTCGGAGGGTGAAACGGTATTTGTCAACGTAGATATCGTTGTAAAAAACGATGATGGCGATATACAAGAAAGAACCCTTACTCTCTCTCTCGTTGAGGAGAGTGACGGGTGGAGATTCAATTGTATCACCTTCGCAAATTACGTCGAGGGATTTGACAAATACGAGGATCTTACAAATAAATAACCAAAATATAAAGCAAGTGCCGTTTAAAACGGAAAGGAGAAAGATATGACATTCAAGGAAAAGTTGGTAAGACTCAGAAAGCTTAAGGGTATTACTCAGGACGAGTTTGCAAGCGCTGTGGGCGTTTCGAGACAGGCTGTATACAAGTGGGAATCGGGACAGTCCTACCCCGAGGTAGCGAAGCTCTTGGAAATAAAGCTGCTCTTCGGTATCAGCATCGACGATCTTCTTGACGACACCTATGAGATAGCTCTGCCCGAAAAGAAGAAGAGAAAGAGACTCTCCGAGGATGCAAAGAGAAGGATTGAGGAGATGGTGAGAAGAGAGGAAGAGGATGGCGCAGCATACTCTGCACCCGCTGCCGCTGAGGTTAAGACCGCTCCCGCTCCCGTAAAAGAGCCCGTATACGTTGCAAAGGAAGCTCCCAAGGCAGAGCCTGTTGTAGAAGAACCCAAGGCAGCGGCAACGCCCGTCGCAACCGAAGCGAAGGCAGAAAATGCTGCTCCCGAGGAGAAGAAGAAGGGCTTCTTCGCAAGACTCTTCGGCGGAAAGTAAATAAAGAATATATTATGGCATCCCGCCCCGCTTAAATACTAAAGTATGAGCGGGGTTGGTTGTCTATGCCGTTTAACACGGTATACGGGTATTTTGTCAGAATAGGAAGAGTAAAAGAAGAAATATCCCGAGAAAATTAAAACAGCTACCGGAATAAAAAGAAAGCAGTATGACTATAATTCTTTTAGGCTTGGGTCTGGAGGATTATAATGGTCAGAGGATGTAAGAAGAACGTTGTATATATAAAGAACACCGGCAGTGCCGTTTTTAAAGAGGCGTTTTTTGTCGTCGGTGACGAAGAGGCTGCGCACGCAAAGGGGGAAGAGGAGCTCGTGAGCGAGGCGCACAGAATTATAGAAAAGAAGCTCAGGGGCGAGTGGAGCTTAGGTGAGGAAGCCGGCTTTTTCCGCAAGGCTTTATTGCTTATAAAAAAATGCTGGGCGCCGTTTCTCATCGGAGCCGGTACAGCAACTCTTATTTTTGCATTAATCATTGCGTTCTAATATAAAAAAGCAAACAAATATAGTCAAAAAGAGACATTTTTAATATATCGCCCGAGTTCGGGCGGATTACAAAACAGGAGAAATATGAAGAAAGATAACAAAGAGAAAAGGAGAGGCTCGGGAGCTGTCGGAAAGAAGCTCAAGGTAATGGTGCTCGGCGGAGTTGCTGAAATTGGCAAAAACATGACCGTCTTAGAGTATGGCGACGATATTATTATTATCGATTGCGGTATGGGCTTCCCTGACGAGGATATGCCGGGAGTCGACCTGGTGATTCCCGACGTTTCTTATCTTGTAAGTGTGGCTCACAAGATAAAGGGTATACTTATAACACATGGGCACGAGGATCATATAGGTGCTGTGCCGTACATTCTGCAGCAGATAAATGCGCCCATCTACGGAACGAGGCTCTCGCTCGGAATTCTTGAAGGAAAGCTAGACGAAAACCCGCCGCCCACAGAGCCTGATTTATATACCGTTGAGGCGGGTGACGTTATCAACCTCGGCGTATTCAAGGCTGAGTTCATACACGTTAATCATTCCATCGCCGATGCCTGTGCGATAGCGATACGCACGCCCGTCGGGGTTGTTTATCACTCGGGAGATTTTAAGCTCGACGTATCTCCTATCGACGGAAAGATGATGGATCTCACGAGAATCGGTGAGATAGGCAGAGACGGCGTTGCTCTGCTTTTATGCGAATCTACGAATGCGGAGAGAGCGGGCTATACACCGTCGGAGCGCACCGTAGGCTCGTCGCTTGAGAGAATATTCTCTCAGTATGCGGGACACAGGCTTATCATAGCCACGTTTTCTTCCAACGTGCACAGAGTGCAGCAGATAATTGATACAAGCGCAAGGCACGGAAGAAAGGTTGCCGTACTCGGAAGAAGTATGGTAAACGTAATCGGGGCTGCCGCAGAGCTCGGATATATGGAGCTGCCCGACGGAGTGTTGATAGACGTAAGTGAGATTAAGAGATACAAGCCCGAGGAAATAACTCTTATCACAACGGGAAGCCAGGGAGAGCCGATGTCTGCGCTATACAGAATTGCGTTTTCCGAGCACGACAGGGTGAAGCTGTCGCCATCCGACGTTGTCGTTTTAAGCTCGAGCGCTATTCCCGGAAACGAGAAGTTCATAGGAAGAATAATTAATTCGCTCGTCAGAAGCGGAGTAAAGGTAGTAAACGACTCCGTCGAGGACGTGCACGTCTCGGGACACGCCTGCCGAGAGGAGATAAAGCTCCTTATGGCGCTGCTCAGACCCAAATACTTTATGCCTATACACGGAGAGTACCGACATCTTTATGCAAACAAGGAGATCGGTGAGTTTATGGGTATTCCGTCAGAGAACATATTTATACCCGAGCTCGGACAGGTGCTTGAGCTTGATAAGCGCTCTGCGTCATTCACGTCAGAGGTTCCTTCGGGTAAGGTGCTTGTAGACGGAGCCGGTGTCGGAGATATAGGCAGCGTGGTTTTAAGAGATAGAAAGCATCTGGCAGAGGATGGTCTGGTCGTAGTTGTTGCGACGGTCGACACGAGAGACCGGCTGATTATATCCGGCCCCGATATTGTGTCAAGGGGATTTGTGTACGTTAAGGAATCAGAGGAGCTTATGGCAAGGGTGAAAAACGCCGCCACACAGTCGCTCGAGAGAATATTGGATAAGAGAATAAGGGATTGGGCGCAGGTCAAGGGGCTGATAAAGGACGACCTTGCGAAGCTCATCTTTAAGGAGACGAAGCGCAAGCCGATGATTCTGCCCATTATAATGGATTTATGATTTACGCTCTTGTTGCAGATTCGGAATTCTTAGATTACTCTCTGGCGGTTGAAAGACTCAGCCCGGAAGAGAGACAGTACGTCGAAAGAAAAAAGACGCCGGGGGGAAGAAAAGAAAGCCTTGCCGCACGTCTTGCTCTATCCGCACTTTATGAAAGAGTAATAAAAAAAGAGCCGCCCTGCTTGAGGGCGGACGAGTACGGAAAGCCGTACTATGAGCAAAAGGAAGGCTACCCGTGCGTCGATATCAGCATATCTCATTCTTCGGGCGTAGCTCTTGTCGGCATCGCAGTTCGCTGTGACCTTTGTGTCGGGGTGGATATAGAGAAGCAATCCGAGCTGCCCGACGAGGAGCACAAGCAGAGAATAAAAAACAGGCTTAAGCTCGGAGAGCCGACCTACAAAAATGCAGGGGGAGATAGCGATATTTCCGTCTCTTTCGCAAGATTCAGAGCCGACGGCGCACTCGAGGGAGAGTGCCAAGCAATTCCTGCCGAGACAGAGAGGAATGAGAAAACGGACTTCTCCTTCCTTTGGTGCTCTGCCGAGGCTATATTGAAGGCGGGGGGCAAGGGATTCGGAGGCGTATGCCGGCTCGCCAAGACGGCGCTCAGAGCCGAGGTGTTAGCCTTTGAGCTAGATGTAGGTAAAGAAAAATATACTCTTGCCGTAGCTACTCTTCCAAAAGAGACGGAGTGAGCGGCGGTAGCATAGAAGTGTCGCCGAGCCGAAGCCTCGGCAGACTAAGAAAATCAAACGTGGGTTCTCGGTAAAATCGGACGAGATGGCAAGGTCAAATCTTGCGCCTTGCGGATAATCAAAAACACAGATAATAACAGAAAAGGGCAAACACACAAGAAAAACTTGTATGTCTGCTCTTTTTTTGTATGGCGGAGTTTTGTGGGCTGCTCTATCCTTTATTCCTTGCCGGAAGTGTGCTTCGGCGTAGGTAATAAGAATATTGTCGGTTATATTCCGATCGGAAGAACAGCACAGACCGGAGACAAGTCGGAAGAGAGGCGATGTTTATTATCGGTCGTAATAAAAGCCCTTACTTCACGTAAATCGAATGAAGGGCGTTGTATTTATGGCTTGAAAAAACTTGATTTCACATAACTCGGGGGGTGCACAGGCTTTATATTGCTCGGAAGAATAGCGTCACCCTAATATTAATCGGAAGAAAAACGCCGCTTTAATATGAAGCGAGAGAACGGCTCTGATTGATAAGCGAAGTGTCAGATGTTTACGGAATTGTTTAAAAAGGTCAGAATCCCGGGCATCAGAAGCGAAAGACAAACGAAGACGGTGAGCAGAAGAAGACAAAGGAGAGCGGTTTTTATAAACGAGCTGCCGTAGCTGTCGTAAATATGCTTCGCCCTTTCTGATTCCGACTCGGGGATGTAGAAGCGAGCTTTCGAAAAGTCGATTTTCTCCTCTGTTTTTTTATTGTTGCGTATCAGCTCAACGTATTCCTCGTAGGAATATGAAACTGCGCCGACTCTCCGAACAACACGGGAAATCTCCGTCCTTCTCGACAGGACAAGCTTAACAAGAGGGCTTGAGTCAAGCCCCAATTCCTTAAGGGTAGAAGAGGAGCTCTCGTCGATCGCACGGTGTCGGATAAGCTGCTTTGCAATTTGAGACATAGCGCCTCTTTGCATATCGAAAAGGATAAGAGCGATGCCAAGAACAACGGTGAGAATAAACAGCGCCTTATTTATCTCGAAGTCGATACCGATGTTTTCATAATCGCTTAGGTTTATGAGAAAGTAGTTGTAGTAATAATTCCTGAACATCTCTTCGCTCCTTTTTCTTTGTGATGAGACTTTGTATACGATTCTTTATAGAGTATACTATATTTTGCTTTTAAAAGCAATAGACGATTTTAAATGTTTAATCTTTATTAAAAAACGGTTGACACAGGTGTGCGCGTATGGTAAAATTGTTAATGTATGGGGCGTGCAAAGCGCATACAGAGGATACGATAACTATCCTATTGCTTTTGTTTCGCTGATAAAAAGGCTAAAACCATAACTTTTATTTACATGTGAGGTGCTATATGAAAAAAATGGCAATTAAGAAGCACCTGTTGCACGACGGATTCGGAGTTAACCGTTTTGAGGGAATTAGCGAGTGGGCTGTTGATTTTACCTTGAAAAATCAGCTTCTCGACAGGGATATGTGGAGACGCTTCGTTGAGGTATTCACCACCAATATCGACGACGACGGCGGCTGGAGATGCGAGTTCTTCGGAAAGATGATGAGAGGCGCTTGCCAGATATACAGATACCGTCCCGATGAAGAGCTTTATGCGGTAATCGACGAGAGCGTCAGAGCTATTCTGAAAACACAGCGTGCAGACGGAAGATTTTCTACCTACTCCGAGGATAGACAGTTTACGAAATGGGATCTTTGGGGCAGAAAGTATATTATCACGTCTCTTATGCACTTTGTGCGCATCTGTAAGGATGGGGATCTTAGGCGTGAGGTAATTAATGCTCTTGTTAAACACGTAGACCATATCGCTTTGCACATTGGCGACGGAGAAGGAAAGATCAGCATTGTCGAGACCTCTGATTTTTGGCTCGGTATGAATTCGGCGTCTATTCTCGAGGCGATTATTGACCTCTTTACAGCTACCGGTAAGAAGAGCCACCTCGAGCTCATAGAGCACATTGTAAAGACGGGTGGATGCTCGGGCGGTAACCTTATTGAGCTTGCGCTGGAGAACAAGATACACCCGTTCCGTTATCCCGTAACTAAGGCATATGAGATGATGTCCTTCTTTGAGGGAGTGCTCGCATACTATATTCTTACCGAGGACGAGAAGTACCTTACCGCAGTCAAGAACTTCGTTGATTCTGTTAACGATACCGATATAACTATAATCGGATGCGCAGGCTGCACGCACGAGCTGTTCGATAACGCTGCCGTGATGCAGACCGAGGAATCGCAGATTATTATGCAGGAGACCTGTGTAACGGTTACCTGGATGAGACTTCTTACTGCGCTTCTTGAGCTTACGGGGGATGGAAAATATGCCGACCGTGTTGAGAAATCCTACTTTAATGCGATGCTCGGCTCGATTAACACCAGAAATGAAAGAGGCGTAAACTACCTCGGTGAAATTAAGGCTCCCCTTCCGTTTGACAGCTACAGCCCTCTTTACAACAGCAAGCGAGGAAAGGGACTCGGTGGTTATATGACCCTGCCCGAGGACAGCTTCTACGGATGCTGTGCGGCGATTGCCGCAGCCGGCATTGCTTGCGTTCCTCTCTATGCGGCGATGACCTCACGTAAGGAAGGTGCGGTCGTAATAAACTATCTCATACCCGGTAGGATTTGTGTCCCCACTACCGCCGAACCCCCTCACAAGATGGTTCTTAAGGCTTCCGGCGCATATCCTTACGGTGATACGTATAGGCTCGACGTTGACGTCGACCACGACACCCCCTTCGGAATAAAGATAAGAATTCCTTCCCCTCTCGCATCATCGGCCGTAGCAACGCTTAACGGTCAGCCTGTAGAAATTAAGAACGGGTGGGTTCACGAGACCCGTGTATGGAAAAAGGGCGACGTTGTTGAAATCAAACTCGGCACAACTGTGAAGTTAAACGAGCTTAACGGCAAGGTTGCGTATACCTACGGACATATCGTGCTCGCTCTCGATGCGATGAAGAGCGGAAGGCCTGCCGATGTTGCCGTATCTCCTGTGACCCCTGTTGAATACGAGATGGTTGAGCCCAAAGAAGGAGAGAGTCTTAGAGTCAAGGTTAAGACCGCAGACGACGAGATCATACTCGTGGATTACGCCTGCGCAGGTAAGGAGTGGACGAAGAAGGAAGACGGCGTTTCCGTATGGTTGAACGTCAAGAAGTAAGCTTCCCTGTCGCTTGTCGAGGCTTTTGAAAAGCCGTACCGGATAATATAAGCAGTATAGGCTTAAGAATCTCCGCATTTCCTTCACGTTGTCGGAGCGGTTGTATGAGACTCAATTGCCTATGCTCTCTTATATATCGCACCTCGGGTCATCACAGAAAAGGCTTGTGTGCGGAAACTAATATTTGATAAAAAGCACTCTGTGTATGTTTTTATGAGTTCAATTCATACACGGGGTGCTTTTCTTATAGCAAGACTATAAAAGCAAAGGCTCGGAAGTCATAGCCTCGCAGAGTGTGAGAGAAGAGGTGCTTGGCAATACGGGTTTTGCAGACCGGGAGAAACGATGTTAGGAATTCTTGGCTTTTCTCAATGGGGCGGAATATTGCTCTGAGCTTGCGCTTGTGCGGAGTTTGGGAGAATTAATATTTGTAAGTTTAGACGGACTTTTCGGAGCGTCGGCGAAGAGTGCTCGGGGAATTCTGCTATTATGATCGTGGCAAAGAGGAGCTTGTAAATTTGGATGTTATATAGGGCAAGCGGGGTTTATAATTTTTGGCGTTGTAAGGGGCGATTGAGCGTTGTAAGGGGCTAAGCGGAGCTTGGAAGTCTTGGCTTTGCGGAGAAAATCGGAAATTACGGCGACGATGAAGAGAGGCTAAGCAATGATCGGGCTCCTCAATTTAGGCGGTATAAATCGTACACGGGTGCTGCTTTATTTTATGCGGCGCTTACAATTAGAAAGGGCTGATATAATGCCGCATTATACGGTTTATATCAGCTCTTTTGTCGCTTGTTTGCGTTGAAGATTCACAAGAAAATCAATAACGCTGGAAATTATTCGCAGAGGAAGCCCTCGCCGCATATCAGTGTGAGAAGCTCGTCTAGATCCTCGTTATCCTCATAGTATAGCGTAAGGGTTTTTCTTTTGCCCTTGTCGACAATCTTTGCCTTGCGACCCAGCTGGCGCTGAATTTTCAGCTCCATTTCCTTTATATAATCTACGAAGGGCAGAACCTCGTCCTCTTCGGGCTTTGCCTTTTTAGGACGGTTAATTTTCTTCACCTCTTCCTCAAGCTGGCGCACGGAAATTCCCTGCTCTGCTGCAATTTGCGCCAGAAGGAGCATATCCTCGGGGTCTTTCACACCGAGAAGGGTGCGTGCGTGACCTGCGCTGAGCTCTCTTGCGGCTACCATAGCGAGTATCTCTTCCGGAAGATCGAGCAGTCTTACGGAGTTTGCAATTGCGCTACGGGATTTTCCTATTCTCTCCGAGAGCTGTTCTTGGGTTAGACCATACTCATTTGCAAGTGCTCTGAATGCGAGCGCTTCTTCTACGGGGTTCAGATCCTCTCTTTGCAGGTTCTCTATCAGAGCTATTTCGGCAACCTCTTTGTTGTCCTTCTCCATTATTATCGCCGGAATCTCTTCAAGCCCTGCGAGCTTCGAGGCTCTGAAACGTCTTTCTCCGGCAATAATCTGATATCTGCCGTTGCCGTACTCTCTTACAAGTATAGGCTGTAACAGACCGTTCTCGCTGATAGATGCAGCTAGCTCCTCGAGGGCATCCTTATCGAAGTATTTTCTCGGCTGATCGCTCTTAGGATCGATGAGCGACAACCTTATTTGTGTTATTTGATTTTCTCTTTCTCCCGATTCTGTTGTGGGCGTATTGTCAAGGAAAATCGCATCCAGCCCTCTGCCGAGGCCTCTGTTCTTTCTGGGCATCTTACTTTCTCTCCGTCCTATAGTTCTTCTTTACTTGGTCTTGCTGTTTTTTTACTGATTTATGTTTAAAAAGGTTCATTTCGTAGCCTTTTTCTTTTAACTTAATGCTTTGTCTTTTGTATATGAGTATATACTTTTTTCTTTTTTAGAATTCAAAAACCGGTTTTTGAAGGCATTCTATCTTCGCCATCCACGCAAAAACAAAATCAAGAGCATTATATACTGCGTAATGAATTACTTTACGTGGTTTATAATGGTTTGAGTCGGAAGAAAATATCGCTTTACTAATCTACCAAATAATGGTAAACTGCAGCTTTAAATACGCCTTTCTCACCGTATCAGCGAATAATCAATGCTATAATACGTAATTTATCACTATAAACCGATAAATTCTGACAAAAAGAGATAAATATTTATAATGTTTATATTCTCATTATGAGCTCTTTTGCTACTGCAGCATACTCTAAAGAGCCTTTGCCGTACGGATCGTAGTAGCATATCGGCTCGCCGTAGCTCGGAGCAGCCGCTAAACGAACCGTTCTTGATATCGGGACTTTGAAAAGCTTATCTTGGTAATACTTTTTAAGCTCTGCAACAACCTGATTTGTGAGGGTTAACCTGCCGTTGTACATAGTAAGTAGTATACCGACAACCTGTAATCCGGGGTTATATAGCTGTCTTATTTTCTTAACTGTGTTAAATAACTGCGACATACCTTCAAGCGAATAAAATTCGCACTGCATAGGTATAACAACGCCGTCGGAGATGGATAAAGCTTTTACAGTCAGCATTCCGAGTGAAGGTGGACAATCTATGAATATGTAGTCGTATTCATCTTTTATGCTGTCTAAAGCGAGTTTAGTGAAGTTTTTGTCCTCTTCCATATCGTATAGCTCAAGCTCAGCTCCGGCAAGGTCTATGTTTGCGGGTACGACAGAAAGATTTTTGAATTTTGTTTTGATTATAACGTCTTTTATGTCGCATCTGCCGATTATTACGTCATAAATTGTCTTTTTTAGCTTTGCTTTTTGAATTCCGAGGCCACTGGTAGCGTTACCCTGCGGATCGAGATCGATCATAAGGACTTTTTTGCCTTTGTTCGCTACCTGAGCAGAAATGTTAATGCAGGACGTTGTTTTACCAACTCCGCCCTTTTGATTCGAAAATGATACAACCTTTGCCATTTATATATCCTTTGGTATTATAATACACCGTAATTATAACATTTTTGCGTTAATATGTCAATACAAAAGTATTTTTTGCATTCAAAAATGGCTAGTTAATTGTAAATTAATGTTTGTACACATATGACTACCCGACCGGAACTGCACAAAACAATTTTATAAAATGAATGTTGAAAATTATGATTGTTTCACGTGAAACAAAATACGTTGACCTTATAACAAGTGTAAAAGCACAATATATTGTATTTAGATAGTGCTTTTTTTGCAACGAAAATGCAATCAAAATATTCCTATTGGCTGTTTTAATTAACATTACACAAATTTTGAATAGATCTTATAGATTTTGCCGTTCCCCAAGAGAATTGACGTATTAGTGCCCAAAAGCCTTGTAATGTTGTCAAAACAATAAAATATTCTTGCTTTTCAGGATAAATACATTGTTCCACGTGAAACAATCGCTCCTTTGTGATGGTTTTTGGAAACTCCTGATATAGACTTTCTTTGAGTTGCTTTAAAAGAATTTAATGTATTTTAACAGTATTAACTTAATTTTAGATAATATTAAAGTTAAAACTTGCTTTATGAAATAGTTCTAATCACATTATCAAAGCAATATGCAAGTGTTTTTTACTTAAAACATATGTTAATTCAATTAATATTTCCAAAATCCGTTATGCGATAAAAAAATAGACATAATTTCTTCTATCTACGTGTGCTATGTTGTATTCCGGAACTTATTTATAATTTTACCTAAATTTGTATCATTTTATTTTGCTTCGGTGCTTTTTATGAATGGATCAGGATGTTCCAATGGAACGAGGTACTTAATTAAAAATGCGCTTCTCTAAATAATAAATGGCAGAATATGGAAATTTGCCTTGCTCCGTGGTTTTTACCAAATTTTTATCGATTTTTTAAAGTTTCGTTGTAAATAATACGAAATGCGTTTTTTAATACCGAAAACTACCGTAAAATGTAGTAAAAATCTCTTAAAATTGTTGCTTTTACATATATTTCTGATATATACCTTTGTTAAAATTCGTAAAAGTTACGATATAATAGCACTGTATATTGGGGTGTTTTGCCTTGACTTTAAGGTTAAATTGTGTTATAATTTTTCTTGCTACTAAGCTGCTAATATAGAGTTGGAGTATTGATAAGATGTGTGAAGATAAAACAATAATATACCTTGAGCGACACGGCGAGAGCCTTGGAAATTTGAATTATATCTTTCTCGGTCATACCGATTTGGGGCTTTCATCACTTGGTCATATTCAGGCGCAGGAAACCTGTGATGCTCTCTCTGACGTCCATTTCGACGCTATTTATTCAAGCGATTTAATAAGGGCTTTTATGACTGCAAAGCCGCACGCTGATCTTAGGGGGGTTGAGGTTATTCCCAGCGTTCAGCTTAGAGAAATTTATTGCGGAGAATGGGAAAATAAGGGCAAAGAGTATATTGACGATAACTATCACGAGCTCTATAATGTTGAGTGGAAGCATAATTTCGGAATGTTCCAAATGCCCGGGGGAGAATCTGTTGAAGATGTAATTCACAGGATTGAAGAGGAGCTCCTTAGAATAGCTTCATTACATAAGGGCGGCACGGTTTTGGTTGTCACTCACGCCGCTGTGATAAGAGCCTTTTATTCTCATATCAGCGGAATACCCAGAGAGCTTGTTGGCGAGGCGACTGTTTTCCCGACGAATGCTTCGTATTCTATCATTGAATTTTCGGATGGTAAATTTACACCAATTGAATATTCCTGCGACTCTCATATTCTTACAAACGTACCCCTAAAATTCTGAAAATGTAAACAATAGATTACATATAACGGTGTTTCTTTGCTTTTTGATTTTCTTTTTCTTTTTATTTTTCGTTGTGCTTTTTATTTAATTAGTCTGTTATAATACGGTTATAACGTACTTTAAAATATAAAAATTGATAAGCTCGGCTATCTGTTAAATTTTCTGAAGAGCGGGGGGCTTTAGCCCCGGGCACTAAAAGACAGATATAAGCCGGTGTGGGATATCTTCGTAGCGGCTTTTTGCTTGCACCGACACCGTTGGCACAGAGCGGGCAAGAGCTTGCTGAAGCTATTGGTGATATGCTGTTTTTGTTGGCGTGATACTTTTGCTCTCGTAAAGGTGATGTTTCAAAGCAACGCCTTGAATTTAATCTGCTATCCGCCTAAACTCGCAAAAATAATATCACTCGGTATAAGACGAATATAATTGCGTAGCAATATCACTTGCCGATGGGGATGCACTTTGCGTTTTGTATTTTTGGACACAACAGCTTTTGCGCAGACTGTTAATAAGAAAGCGGCATTGGAAGCCGCACGGACTAAGCGAGACGTATCGCCGATATTATATAAAGAAGCACCGCCGCACTTGTTCTTAGGTGCGGCGGTGCTTTAAAGCTTAGCAAAGGATGCAGAGGGTCTTTCACACTCTCACTTGTTAAAGAGTTTTTTGAAGAAGCCTTTGCTTCCCGACTCCGACTCATCGCCGAAGGATGCGGCAAAGGTCTTAAGCATTGCTTTTTGCTCGGATGTAAGATTTTTAGGAATCTCGACGGTTACGGTAAAGATGAGGTCGCCCTTGCGCTTATTGTTTCCGAGGTGCGTAACGCCTTCGCCTCGAAGAGTAAAGCTTGTGCCGGGTTGCGTTCCTTCGGGGATAGTAAAGCGCTTGCTTTCTCCGCCGGGAAGGGGAACGTCTATTTCAGCCCCGAGCGTCGCCTCTGCAAAGCTGATGGGAATCTCACAGTATAGATTAACGCCCTCACGGGTGAATATCTTGTGAGGCTTCACTCTGACTACAACCTCAAGGTCGCCCGCAACTCCCCCGTTTCTTCCGGCTGAGCCCTGTCCTCGAAGGACAAATCTGCCGCCGTTGTCAAGTCCTGCCGGTATGTTAACCTCAAGACGCTTGTTTACCTTGACGAAGCCCTTACCGTTGCAGTTAGGGCAGGGGTTCGTTACCATTTTACCGGTACCGCGACAGCGGTTACAGGTGGTCTGTGTGCTTGTTCTTCCAAATATTGTCTGCTGAGTGACGTTTACAAAGCCCTTGCCGCTACAGGAAGAGCAGGTCTCCGGCTTGGAGCCCTTTGCCGCACCTGAGCCGCCGCAATCACCGCACGCCTCTACTCTTGCAAAGTTTATCTCCTTCTTGCAGCCGAACAGCGCTTCTTCGAAGGTGAGAATGATAGAGGTCTGCACATCGTCGCCGTCCATAGGCATATTAGCTCTTGAACGAGAGCCGCCACCGCCGAACATAGAGGAGAAAATATCGCCGAAATCGAATCCGCCAAAGCCGCCGAAATCGAATCCGCCCTGTCCGGCACCCGATGTGGGGTCAAAGGCTGCGTGACCGAACTGATCGTATTTTGCTTTTTTGTCGCTATCTGAGAGAACCTCATACGCCTCGTTGACTTCCTTGAACTTTGCCTCAGCATCTTTGTCGCCGGGATTTATATCCGGGTGATACTTTTTCGCTAAAGAACGGTAAGCCTTTTTTATCTCGTCTGCCGATGCGCTCTTGTTTACGCCCAGCACTTCATAGTAATCGCGCTTTTCTGCCATTTGATACCTACGTAAATGAAGAATTTTGCAAACAATTATTTGCAATTAATACTGTTTCGGATGGTAGGGCGCACCCGTCTGCTTTTAGAGGGTGCGCCCTTTTTTATCGGTTGAAATTATTTATCGGTTTTGTCCTCGAAGTCAGCGTCGCCACCGTAGTAGCTGCCGTCAGCACCTGCGCCGCCCTGTCCGGCTCCGCCGCCTGCTGCCTGCTCAGCCGCATAAATCTTCTCAGCGATAGGATAGAATGCCTTCTGAAGAGCCTCGGTGTCAGCCTTGATTGCTTCTACGTCACCGGTTTCGACGGTCTTCTTAAGCTTCTCTATAGCCTCGTTTACGGGAGCCTTGTCAGCGTCGGTGATCTTGTCGCCGAGGTCGGTCATAGCCTTCTCGGTCTGGTAGATGGTGTTCTCTGCATTGTTCTTTGCTTCAACACCCTCCTTGATCTTTCTGTCTTCCTCGGCAAACTGCTCTGCCTCCTTGACAGCCTTCTCTATATCTTCCTTGGACATATTGGTCGAGGATGTGATAGTGATGTGCTGCTCCTTGCCTGTGCCCTTGTCGCAAGCGGATACGTTTACTATACCGTTTGCGTCAATGTCGAAGGTAACCTCGATCTGAGGAATTCCTCTGGGAGCTGCGGGAATACCGTCGAGAATGAATCTGCCGAGAGTCTTGTTTCCTGCCGCCATCTCACGCTCACCCTGGAGAATGTGAATTTCAACAGAGGTCTGGTTGTTTGCTGCGGTGGAATATATCTGGCTCTTTTTTACGGGAATGGTGGTGTTACGCTCGATGATCTTGTTGAATACGCCGCCCATGGTCTCGATACCGAGAGAGAGGGGAGTAACGTCGAGAAGAAGCACGTCCTTAACGTCGCCGCCGAGAACGCCGCCCTGAATAGCTGCGCCTATGGCAACGCACTCGTCGGGGTTGATACCCTTGAAGGGCTCTTTACCCATAAAGCTCTTAACAGCTTCCTGAACTGCGGGAATTCTGGTAGAGCCACCAACGAGAAGAACCTTAGAAACCTCGCTTGCCTTAACACCTGCGTCGGAGAGAACTCTCTTGGTAGGAGCCATCGTAGCGTCTACGAGGTCACGGGTGAGCTCGTCGAACTTAGCTCTGGAAAGAGAAGCCTCGAAGTGCTTGGGGCCTGTAGCGTCTGCGGTAATGAAGGGAAGAGAAATGTCGGTGGACATAACGCCGGAGAGCTCAATTTTAGCCTTTTCTGCCGCATCTCTAAGTCTCTGGTGAGCCATCTTGTCTTTTCTGAGGTCGATTCCGCCATTCTCACGAGCGAAGGTGTCTGCCATCCAGTCAACTATTCTCGCATCGAAGTCGTCGCCGCCGAGACGGTTGTTTCCTGCGGTAGCGAGAACCTCGAATACTCCGTCGGAGATATCGAGAAGAGAGACGTCAAAGGTACCGCCGCCGAGGTCGAATACCATAATCTTCTGCGACTCTTCCTTATCCATACCGTAAGCGAGCGCCGCTGCGGTAGGCTCGTTGATGATTCTCTTAACGTCGAGGCCTGCGATTCTGCCTGCATCCTTGGTAGCCTGACGCTGTGCGTCGGTGAAGTAAGCGGGAACGGTGATAACAGCCTCGGAAACGGTAGTACCGAGATATGCCTCTGCATCCGCCTTGAGCTTCTGAAGAATCATTGCGGAGATTTCCTGAGGAGTGTACTTCTTGTCGTCAATGGTAACTCTGGTGTCGGAGCCCATATCTCTCTTGATAGACATAACAGTCTTGTCGGGGTTGGTAACAGCCTGGCGCTTAGCAACCTGGCCGACCAGTCTCTCGCCGTTCTTGGTGAATGCAACCACGGAAGGCGTAGTTCTCGCTCCCTCGGGGTTGGTTATAACGATGGGCTCGCCGCCCTCGAAAACTGCAACGCAGGAGTTGGTTGTACCTAAATCAATTCCAATAATCTTTCCCATTTTGTTTTCCTCCAAAATATATGCTTTATATATGCTTTTTTGCTAGCCGAATTTGATTTATCAGTTCACTGTCTTTACCATAGCGAATCTGATGATACGAGAGCCCTTTTTGTATCCCTTTTGGAATACGTCCGTTATCTCGTTTTCCCTGTCGGAGTCATCCTCGTCGTGCATTACCGCATTGTGAAGATTCGGGTCGAACTTATCTCCGAGCTCTCCGTACTGCTCGACTCCGAGAGAAGAAAGAACCGAGCCGACCGAGGATGATATCATAACGAGACCTTCCTTGACCTTTTCTCCGTCGTCAAAGCCCGAGGCCCTTCCGAGATTGTCTATAATAGGCAGAAATGCCGAGACCGTGTCTGCAAGAGCTGTGGAGTAGGTAGCCTCCTTCTCCTCTCTTGAGCGCCTGCGGAAGTTGTCGTACTCGGCAGCCATACGCAGGTATTTATCGTCCTTCTCCTTCGCCTCTGCCTTGAGCCTTTCAATTTCCTTTTTCAGCTCTTCTATTTCGTCCTTCTTTGACTTTTTCGCCTTTTTTGTTTCCTCTGCACCGACGTCGTCGGTACCCTTTACCTCATCAACGTCCTCGGTGTTTTGCGTAGTCTTCTTTTCTTCCATAATATAAAACCTGTATCCTTTGTCTGTTGTCTGTGCACGGCTTCGGGAGTCTTATTCCTTAGGCGGTGGGAGCACCGTGGATTCGTCATCGCCATCGCTGAGCATACGGTCAATGCCGAGAGCCAGCTGATTTATAAGCCCTATAACCTTAGAATAGTTCATTCGCTTAGGACCTATTACACCTACGGCAAATTTGTTTCCGCCCGCGGTGATGTTTTTGAATATCATAGACGTGTTGCTCATAATGTCGGAGTCGCCCTCAGCGCCGATGTAGACCTGTATACCGTCCTCCTCGGTAGTTCTTGCCGAGATGACGTCCATAAGCTTATCCTTTTCCTCAAGGACTCCGAGAAGACTTCTCAGCTTGTTAACGTCGGAATATTCGGGGTACTGAAGCAGCTTCGTAATACCGTCGAGCTTAACGTCTCTGGAGTCGAGCTCGTTCATCGCTTCGTATATAACCTTGATGGTGGGATGAACCATAGCGCCGTTCTGCCCCATAAGGCTCTCGAGCTTAACGATAACGGGCATCGAGATTTCCTCACCCGTCAGGTTGACAAGGTAGATGTTGAGCGCCTCGGTAAAGCGACGTGTGATATCCTCGGTCACAGTGAATCCGAGATGAATCGTCTTAGACTTCACTATATCACCGGGGAAGGTCATAACGAGAAGAAAATCTCTCGGGCCGAGGAACACGCTGTTGAAGCGTGAGACTCTCGCCTTTCCCGCCCCGGACTTAAAGGCAATGCCTGTGTAATCGGTGAAGGATGCTGCGAGTCTGGATGCCTCGGAGAGTATCTCATCCATTTCGGTGAGCTTATATTTCAATTTTTCATTGATCTCGTCGATCTCTGCCTTAGTCGTGCTGTACTGGCGTATAAGAGCATCTACGTAGAGTCTGTATCCCATCTCGGAAGGAATTCTGCCGGCAGAGGTGTGCGGCTGTACGAGATATCCCATCTCCTCAAGCTCTGCCATCTCGTTTCGGATAGTGGCGGGAGAGCAGCTGATAGCTACGTCCTGAGAAAGATATTTAGATCCCACCGGCTCGCCGTGAGAAATGTGGGCATCAACGATAGCTCTCAATATTTGAAGCTTTCTTGGTGTAAGCTTTCCACCTTCCAAAGGATTCACCTCGCATTCTTGATTTTAGCACTCGTCTTGTGTAAGTGCTAATCGGGACACTAATAATATATAACATTTTTTGGGACGTGTCAAGGGCGTTTTTGTCAAAAAATATGAATAAAATGTTAATGTTTATCTCTCTTGCATATCAAGTGCTAAAAAAATCAAAAAGTTGCCTGCTTGCAATAGGGTGCGCAGAGAGCGCACTTTTTTCGGGCGGCGCAAAGAGGGCGGCGGACACAAAAAAATCCTTGACTTTACAGAGAAAACAATATATAATATAATCGTATGAGTGTTGCTCTCTTCACGCAAGGGTTAGCGTAAGGAGTGTATCATATACGTATTGGTATAGGCTCGGCTTATACCCCGAATCAAGTGTTTTTTCAGGACATAGATTGCAGCGGCGGTTAAAAGGACCGTGAAAGTAATCGGAAGGAGGTAAAGATGCCCATAGAATATGCTATTGGCGGTATTGCGGCGGCTCTCGTCGTAGGACTCGTCATTGGTTTTTTGATTCGTAAATCTGTGGCTGAGAAGAAGATAGGCTCTGCGGAGCTTCAGGCAAAGACTATCCTCAGCAACGCTATCAAAGAGGCCGACGGAGCAAGAAAGGAATCTATAATTGCTGCGAAGGAAGAGATTTTTCAGTTAAAGAAGGAAGCGGACTTTGATATCAAGGAAAGACGCAAGGAGGTATCCAAGCAGGAGCGCAGAATAGCGCAGAAGGAGGACACGCTCGATGCGAAGCTCGAGGGCTTGGAGCGTAAGGAGCAGGCTCTCACCGACAAGCACGCCGCAGTGGACAAGCTCAGAGAAGAGGTGCTGGCGGTTTTATCCAGCCAGACTGCAAGGCTCGAGAGCATTGCGGGAATGACTAAGGAGGAGGCGAAGGACGAGCTCGTCGCAAGGCTTGACAGCGAGATGCAGCACGAGACGGCTCTTAAGATAGCCGAATATGAGGAGAAGTTCAAGGACGAGGCGGACGCCAAGGCTAAGGACATACTCTCTCTTGCAATTCAGCGCTGCGCCGCCGACCACGTCAGCGAGATAGCGATATCCACCGTTCAGATCCCCGGCGATGAGATGAAGGGCAGAATCATCGGTAGAGAGGGTAGAAATATCAGAACTATCGAGACTCTCACCGGCGTTGATCTCATAATTGACGATACGCCCGACGTAATTACGGTATCCGGCTTTGATCCCGTGCGCCGCGAGGTTGCGAGAATAGCCCTCGAGAAGCTTGTCAGCGACGGCAGAATCCATCCTGCGAGAATAGAGGAGATGGTAGAGAAGGCTCGCCGTGAGGTTGACGGAGCTATTAAGCAGGCGGGAGAGAGAGCCGTATTTGAAACCGGTGTTCACGGATTGCATCCCGAGCTTATTAAGCTACTCGGCAGAATGAAGTACCGCACCTCTTACGGTCAGAACGCTTTGAGACACTCCATCGAGGTTTCTATGCTTGCCGGCGTTATTGCCGACGAGATGGGTGTCGACGTGACTATGGCGAGGAGAGCAGGTCTTTTGCACGATATCGGTAAGGCTGTTACCGCAGAGGCAGAGGGCTCGCACATCCAGCTCGGCGTAGAGATTGCGACCAAGTACAAGGAGAATAAGGATATTATCCACGCAATAGAGGCTCACCACAACGACGTTGAGCCCGTGACGACGCTTGACTTCATAATTCAGGCGGCAGACGCTATCAGCGCAGCTAGACCCGGCGCGCGCAGAGAGGACGTCGAGAATTATATCAAGAGACTTCAGAAGCTTGAAGAGGTTGCAGGCGACTTTGAGGGAATAGAGAAGACCTTCGCTATCCAGGCGGGCAGAGAGGTCAGAATTATGGTTAAGCCCGAGGTTGTAGACGACGACAAGATGAAGCTTTTGGCTCGTGAGATTGCGAAGAAGATTGAGGGCGAGCTCGACTACCCCGGTCAGATCAAGGTAAGTGTAATCAGAGAGTCGAGAATAGTCGACTACGCAAAGTAATAAAGAACCCACAGTGTGGTTAAGGCTGGCGTGATGCTCCTATCCGAGCGTCACGCCTTTTTTATTTTGCATATCGCCCTCGGACGGTGAGGAAGGCTGATTTACTCTCTCCGGGGCTTTTGCGCACGGCGCTTTCAACTATGGAGCGTGTATATAAGAGCGGCAGTAATCTCTCTTGACATACAAGCCCTTCGGCGAAAAAGTTTCGCTTCCTTGCGTGCAGAAAGCGAGCATTGTCACAGAGAACGACGGGAAAAAGTGGCTCACGCCCATTGTAAAGGAAGAAAAACTATGTTATAATTGAAAAAGAGATGAGTCGGATAAAAAGCCGAACGAGCCTTTCGTAAGAGAAATCGAAGGAGAAGAAACGGCTTCTTTACTAAGTATTAGTATTTCAAAAAATTCGTTTATTATTTTAAGAGCGCAAATTGGCGCATAGAAAGACGGTATTATGAGAATTCTTGCTATTGGCGATGTGACGGGCGAGAGCGGCGTGCGACTGCTCGAGGAGAAGCTGTGGAGCTTCAGACGGGAGAACAAAATAGATTTTTGCATAGTGAATTCTGAGAATGCGGGATTTGTTACGGGCGCATCCCCCGAGATTGCCGAGCGATTGTTTATGGCGGGGGCAGACTGTCAGACCGGCGGAAATCACACGCTGAGGAATAAGGCGGCATATACCTATCTCGACGACACGGAAGCTATCCTGAGGCCGCAGAACTTCCCCGACGGAGCGCCCGGGCACGGGTACGCTATCCTTGACTGTATGGGATACAGACTGCTCGTTATTTCGGTTATGGGCACGGTGAATATCGACCCTGTGTTGAATTCTCCGTACGATGCCGTAGACAAGGTGCTCAGGCGTGAGGACGGCGGATACGACATCGCAATAATGGACGTGCACGCTGAGGCGACGGGAGAGAAGCTCGCTTTAGCGTATAATTATGACGGTAGAATAAGCGTGATATTCGGCACGCATACCCACGTACCGACGGCGGATCTGAGGATTCTTCCGCAAGGCACAGGATACGTTACCGACCTCGGTATGTGCGGAGAGACGGGGGGCGTGCTCGGTATGAGTCCCGAGACAGTGATAAAGAGAATGCGCTCGAAGCTGCCGGAGAGGTTTGCGCCGGCAGGAGGAGCTCCTGAAGCAGACGGAGTAATATTCGATATTGACGAGAAAACGATAAGGACACGCAGCCTATCGAGGGTAGTAATCAGGTAGGCACGGATGAGGCTTTAATATGGTTTTAGATACAAAATGTATAGTCATAGGAGCGGGGCACGCCGGGATAGAGGCAGCCCTCGCCTCGGCGAGGATGGGTGTCGACACAGTGCTCTTTACAACAAATCTTGATGCGGTCGGTAATATGCCCTGCAATCCCTCTATCGGTGGAAGCGCAAAGGGACATCTTGTTTTCGAGATAGATGCTCTGGGCGGAGAAATGGGCTATGCCGCAGACTGCGTTACGATACAGTCGAGAACCTTGAATCTCGGCAAGGGGGCTGCCGTGCATTCGAAGCGTGTACAGGCAGACAGGAGCGCATACAAGGAACACATGAAGCGCACTCTCGAGAGGGAGAAGAAGCTTCGACTCGTTCAGGCGGAGGTTGTCGAGATTCTCACAGAGAAACAAGACGGCAGAGCGTGTGTTGCGGGAATAAGGACCTCGCTCGACGAGATATGGAGATGTGAGTGCGTTGTTATAGCCGCAGGCACGTTCCTGTCGAGTGAGATTTTTGTCGGAGATAAGGTTTACTCGGCAGGCCCTGACGGCATGCTTCCGGCATCGGGGCTGTCGGACTCGTTACGCTCTCTCGGTATTTCTTTACGCAGATTTAAGACGGGTACGCCCGCAAGGGTGCACAGCCGCTCGATTGATTATTCGGTGCTTGAGCGGCAGGATGGCGAGGACGAGCCTGTTCCTTTTTCCGCAAGAACCGATATTGAAAAATACAGGGAGTGCAACAGGGTCGCCTGCCATATAGTGTATACAAACGAGAAGACTCACGGTATAATCACGGACAATCTATCTCGCTCGGCGATGTATTCGGGCAATATTGTCGGCACGGGTCCGAGGTACTGCCCCTCTATCGAGACGAAGCTCGTGCGATTTGCGGGCAAGGACAGGCATCAGCTCTTCGTCGAGCCCTGTGGACTCGGTACTGAGGAGATGTATATCCAGGGCTTCTCGACGTCGATGCCCACGGACGTGCAGTATGATATGCTGCGCTCGCTGCCCGGTTTTGAAAACGCCGAGATAATGAGATACGCATACGCCATAGAATACGATTCCATCGACCCGACGCAGCTGCTCGCAACCCTTGAGTTTAAGAGCGTGGGCGGTCTTTACGGCGCAGGACAGTTCAACGGCACGTCTGGTTATGAGGAAGCGGCGGCGCAGGGGCTTGTGGCGGGTATAAACGCAGCGCTCAAAATCAAAGGCGAAGAGCCTCTTATACTCGAGCGCTCCTCGTCCTACATCGGCACGCTCATAGACGACCTCGTGACAAAGGGCACGGACGAGCCGTACAGAATGATGACCTCGAGAAGCGAGTACAGGCTGATACTCAGGCAGGATAATGCGGACGTAAGGCTCACTCCTCTTGGATATAATGTCGGCCTTGTGAGAGATGAAGTATACAAGAGCTTCCTCGAAGCGAAGGATATGTGCGAGAGGGAAATAAAAAGGGTGGAGAAAACGAACGTTGCGCCCACAGAGAGCGTTAATGCTTTTCTCCTCGGCAGGGGCTCGGCTCCCATAAGCACGGGAATCAAGCTGTCAGAGCTTGTCAGACGGCCCGAGCTGGATTACGAGAGCCTTAGCGAGATAGACCCGGAGAGACCTGTCCTCCCCGGGAAGGTACTCCGCTCGGTAGAAATAAGCATCAAGTACGAGGGGTATATAAAGAGAGAGCTTGCCGAGGTGGCAAGGCAGACGAAGCTCGAGAAGAAGAGGCTGCCGGAGGAAATCGACTACTCGTCGATAGTAGGTCTCAGACTGGAGGCGGCAGAGAAGCTCTCGAAAATCAGGCCGCTGAATATAGGGCAGGCGTCCCGTGTGAGCGGCGTCAGTCCGGCGGACATTGGAGTCCTTCTAATATATCTTTCGGCAGGGAAAAGGGGCGAATAGCGCCGCACCTGGTACGCATTGATTGCGGGGATATCACCGCTAAGACTTATTATGTCGAGCAGAGGGGAGATAACGATCTCCTCCGCAAGAAGCGCTAAAAATCAGACATATTAAAAGACAGAGCCAATAAAAAAGCCGGTACGTAATCCAATCCTGGTTTTCGTACCGGTTTTTGTGTTCTCAGCCTTCCTTTACGCCGAAGAGCTTTGCGAGAAGCTTAGACAAAAGCTTCGGGGATCTAACGACTACTATCTTCATATTTTGCCCCTTATAGCTCTGAGACCCGACCGTGGCAAACAGCAGACCGAATATGCGGTCGACGCCTTGACGGATACACAGAATTCCTCAATTTCAAAGGTGAGCGGATATGCGCTCGATAGCATTATATGAGCGGATACTCGGGTTTGTTACGTATCGTTTGGCCCGCTGTCCGGCGCAGTTTTATACAGCAGAATTTGTTACGTATCGCCGGATAGCATTATCCGATGAATCTACTAAGAATCTCTTTTTTCGGTCTTTGGCGTAGCCTTATCCAGCCGAATGGAGATATGGCCGCTTTCGTATCCTTCCATAGAGAAGGCTGTAATATTCTTACCCCGTAGCTCCTTCAGAAGAATTTTGGTCAGGGCAGGCATATCGGTATCGTCTGCGCCGTCTCTAAGCTGAAAAGCGAAGTAAAGAGGAGTTTTTTCGGAATCCTTATGTAAATCGGCAAATTCGCAAACCGCATTCACCACCTCGTCGTGTGAGTCAAAGATTCTGTTCATATGCCTGTAATAGTTGTATTTTTTGTCGTTACACTTGATTCCCGGAAAAGCGCTCGTATCGTACCAGGTGGTTTGAAAAAGCTCCTCGTCGGTGATGTTAAAGGACAAATATTGCGGCTCGTCGGGCTCTTTCGATAAACCCTCGTTCGCAGTTATATCAAGGTGGTAATAGGAATCCTCCAGCTTGATAGCCAGCCAAGCGTGGGCGCTGAGGTGGTCGTTCAAGAGCTCGGGGTTGTTTTTTATACTCTCGGCAGGATAGCCGTAGCCTACCATATAGGCTACGGGAATTCCTCTTTTTGTGAGGACGTACTGTATTATTTTGGTTAATGCGGCGCATACGCCTTTACCTCTTTTCAGAGGGGCGGCTATGGAGAAGAGCTCTCTAAATTTGCGCCCTCTCATTACCTTGTGCTTTTCTTCGTAGTCAAAGCTTTCGATTATATAGTCGTGTACTGCGAGCTCGAGCAGAAAAGGGTCGCTGATGTGGTCGAAGCGATGTAGAGTTTCATCCAGCTTATCCCATATAGCGAGTATCTCTGCTCTTGAGTACGGCATATGAGAGACTTTCATAATACCGCCGAGGTCGAAGAACGCTCCGGGAAGATCAAGATAGAATATCTCGGGGAAATCCTCTTCTATCGCTTCGAGTATTTTATATATTCTGTCTATGTTGCACTTATCCGGCGGAATAAAGCTGAATTGGAGATTGAGAAGACATTTTACAACAAAGACGTAAAACTCTCTTTCGTCATCGTTCAACAGCGTGTTGTTGTAGTTATATCTGCACTCCAGACACAGATTTTGAGAATCCATATTATTCTCCTTTCTTATAAGAGAGAATTTCTGCGAGAGTTTGGCTGCTCCTTCTGAAGGCTTCGGCGCTCCTCCCTGAGTCGAAGACCTCACCCGTTCTACGCAGACATACAAGCGTGTCATCAGGCAGGTCGCAAAGACCGGGCAGGGAGTAAGCATCTAGAGTGGCAAGCTTTATTGCGTATTCGGAATAATACTCAACCGAGACGTCCTCGTGCACGTAGCTCTCAAGGGGAGCAAAACGGGAGAGGTCGCCGATCGTTTTGTATTGCTCGTATACAGCGGGGGAGAAAAGGCACAAATAATATTCCGAGTAGCTCATCAGGCTTGCGAGCGATTCGGCGTTTGACATAAGCGCAGCGTACGGCAGCTCCTCTCCGGGCTCCAGCGTCGCCTCAAGCTTGGCTATCTCGGAGTCCGAGAGAACGTATTTTACGTCCAGAGCGAGACTTACGCTACCGCTCCCGTCAAAGTCGGACGTAAACAGAGAGAGCGACGAGTGCAGTACGTTGTAGGGCGGGATATCTCCGTTCTGCGATTTTCTATCCACGTAATGACCGCCCGCATAGAGCACGTGTACGTCATATTTAGGGCGTGAGCACATCTGCAAAGTACATATAAGCAGCGTGAAAATCAAAAACAGCGCAATGAGCGTATGCCATTTGTAGTGATACCAGAAGTTCTCTGCGTTTTCCTTAAATCCGTGCGGGCGGATGGCTTCCGGCGAGGACATACCGTCCTTAGCTTCTCTTTCTCTCATAATTGTTCCTCTTTGGATTGCTTTTTCTTTTACTATATGATAACAAACAAATGTGAAGTTTTCAAGATGCGACGGAAAGCTTGTTGAAAAATTATAATAAAAAACGAAAAAACGGCTTTTTGGGGGCTAAAAACATCGGGCGCAACAAGCCGCTAAGCCCGAAAAGCTGACGCTATAAAACAAGCGCCCCACTCACGATGGGGCGCTAAGTTAATCCTTTATAAATAGAGATAGCCTTGAGCGCAAGAGGAACGCTCAAATCCGCTTGCTTCTTTAAGCCTCGGGCTTCATTGTGGGGAAGAGCAGGACGTCTCTGATTGAAGCAGAGTCGGTCAGTAGCATAACGAGTCTGTCGACACCGAAGCCAAGGCCGCCTGTGGGGGGAAGACCATATTCGAGTGCGGTGACGTAGTCATAGTCTACCTCGGCTCTGCAGTTCGGCTCCTCACGGCGCTTTGCTTCCACCTGACGCTCGAATCTCTCGCGCTGGTCGATAGGATCGTTGAGCTCGGAGAATGCGTTACCGAACTCGGTGCAGTTGATAAAGTACTCGAATCTCTCTGTGAAAGCGGGATTAGAGGGCTTTCTCTTAGCGAGAGGGCTGTTCTCCACGGGATAATCGTAGATAAAGGTAGGCTGTACAAGCTTGTCCTCTACGAATGCATCGAAGAGCTCTACGAGAACGGTGCCCTTGGTAGCTCCCTCGGGGATTTCTACACCGTGAGCCTTTGCCGCCTCTCTGGCGTCCTCGTCGCTCTGCCAATCGTTATAGTCAATTCCGGAGTACTTCTTTACTGCCTCTACCATAGTGAGTCTTTCCCAGTGAGACATATCTATCTCTGTACCCTGATAGGTGATTGTTGTGCTTCCGCACACCTCGGTAGCGAGCATCTTGTAAAGCTCCTCGACAAGATCCATCATACCGTAATAATCGGTGAACGCCTGATAGAGCTCTATGGTGGTAAACTCGGGATTGTGCTTCTGATCCATTCCCTCGTTTCTGAAGATTCTGCCGACCTCGTAAACCTTGTTCATACCGCCGACGATAAGACGCTTTAAGTAAAGCTCCGTCTCGATACGCAGATACATATCCATATCAAGCGTGTTGTGGTGCGTGATGAAGGGACGGGCGGATGCTCCTATCTCGAGAGGAACGAGTATGGGGGTGTCTACCTCGAGGAATCCCTTGCCGTCAAGGTAGGAACGAATGAGAGTGAGTATGCGAGAGCGCTTTACAAACGTGTCCTTAACCTCGGGGTTTACTATAAGGTCTACGTATCTCTGTCTGTATCTCTGCTCGAGATTCGTAAGTCCGTGAAACTTCTCGGGAAGAGGAAGAAGAGACTTCGCAAGTAAGATAATCTCAGTTACGTGTATGGATATTTCGCCCGTACGGGTGCGGAAAAGGTTTCCGGTGACGCCGACAATATCGCCCACGTCCCACTTCTTGAAGTCGGCGTAAGGCTCTTCGCCAATAGCGTCTCTCGCTACGTACAGCTGAATCTTGCCCGCATCGTCGAGAAGGTGTGCGAACGATGCCTTGCCCATAATTCTTCTGGATACGAGTCTGCCCGCAACCTTTACGGTTATTTCCTCGCCCTCGGAAAGGCTCGGCTCACGCTCGGTAAATATGTCGAAGGCTTCCTTCGAGGTGTGTGTAAGATCAAACTTTGTGATTTCAAAGGGATTCATTCCTCTTTCAACAAGCGAGGAGAGCTTCTCACGACGGACAGCAAGCTCGCTTGAGGAATTGTAATTCTGATTGTTATCCATTTTTATGTGTTCTCCTTTCTGTGTTTTGCGCCGCACGGCCCAGAGTTGAGCCCGGCGCCTCATGCGTCCTTTCTGGAGACGCTGAGAATTCTGAGGTGCTGTACTCTGGCTGCCTCGACGGTAACCTCGTCGCCTGCCTGATAACCTAGCAGAGCGGCACCGATGGGTGAAGAGTCGGAGATCTTTCCGTTCTGAGGATCGGTCTCGTAGGAGCCGACGATGTGATACGTGAACTCCTTATTTCTTTCTACGTTGTGTACGACAACAACAGATCCAACGCTGATTTTTGACTCGTCAATCTGAGATTCGTCTATAACCTTAGCGTTTGCAATCATCTCACGCAGCTCGTCTATGCGTGCGTGAATTATAGCCTGCTCCTGCTTCGCTGCATCATACTCGCTGTTCTCGGAAAGGTCACCGTAGGCTCTCGCCTTGGAGATCTCCTTTTTGTTCTCCTCTACCTTTACGTTGATAAGATAGTCGAGCTCATCCTGAAGTGCCTTGAAGCCCTGGGGCGTGTAAAGTTTCTGTTCCATTTTAAATTTATCTCCCGATATTTATTTATAAAGTTTTATTTACATTATTTTGTTTTATGCGGCGTTGCCTTGCGTGTAATATACAGAATACAGATATTCGATAGCTACGTCTATGAGCGCTTCGCTGTCCTCTTCCTCATAGTCGGGGCGCACACCTATACCGTCGTAGTTCACGTCCGAGGGCGGGTTGTAAAGAGAAACGGTGAGGGTTATCGTCGAGCCGTCGCCGAGGCCGTACTCATTCTGCATAACTCCCTTTTTACGGGTTACCTCTCCGACTATTATTGCGTCGAGCAGTCCCATATCGTTATAGTCCCGCATAGCGGCTGTAAAGAGCTCAGCAGCAGATGCTGAGTCTTTGTTGCATACTACCACTATGGGTACGTCAACGCTTCCGTAGCCCTTGGATGTATACGTGGTCTTTTCATATCCCTTCATATGGAAGGAGATGATATCCGTGCCCGCAGGGACGAAGTGTGAGATCACGTCTACCGCCGAGGAAACGAGACCGCCGGGGTTGTTCCTAAGATCGAAGACTATGCCTTCAACCCCCGCTGTTTTTACTGCTGTGAGAGCCTCAGAAAACTTTGTTGCGGTTTTTTCGTTGAATTCACGGATGATGATATAACCGATTTTTCCATCGTTTAATATTCTGTAATCGACCGGTCTGGATTCCACGTATCCTCGTGTTGCTACACATTCAATCTCGGCGCCGTTGCGCAATACCGTTATCCTTACGGTAGTACCGTCCTTGCCTCTTACCGCCTCGGCGATACCGTTCGAGGTGAGTGTGGATACGTCCTTTCCGTCAATCTTTATGAGTAGGTCGCCTGCCTTAATCCCCGCCTTGTCGGCCGGGCCGTCCTTCGTTACTTCGACAATAGTTACCGTGGTTATAGATTCTTTTACGGATGACCGGATGGTTACGCCGATGCCGTAAAATTCACCCGAAAGATCCTCGTTATGAGTCTTGGACTGAGCTTTATTCCTATATACTCCAAACCTATCCCCCGTTGACAAGACGTAGCATTCAAGCAGCTTATCTGTAACGGCGCTCGTATCCGATAGATTTACCGTGTCGTAATGCCGGTCAAGAAACCGACTTACCGTTTCCTTCGCCATAACGAGAGGACTTTTCATCTCATATATATAATATGCGTTGTAATAGGCTTCGAGGCGCCGGAATTTTGCTTGATTGAAGTTTTTGATTCCCAAATCCGCTACGTAGCTGCACGCATAGCTGTAGCCCGTGTCGGTTATCGTATCGAGATTCTCCTCGATCTCTCGCTTTGAGAGGTTCGTCTTTCCGTCAAAGTGCACGAAAAGAGCAAAAAACAGAAGGGCAAGAGCAAGTATCGAGCCCGTCAGTATAACGATAATTCGAGCATACTTTACCGCAAAGTTCTCACTTCGACTCATAAGTTACAGTGTCCTTAAAAAACAATTACCCCGTGTGGGCGCCGCTTAGTGTAAATGCCGCAAGTGCGGCTATCAAAACAATAGCTCACCCTGCAAAATAATTCGCAGGGCAAGCAGAATTTATTGTGCTTTAGAATTTTGTGGGCTTGCTCGTGAGATACTTCTTAACCATAAGAGCAACCTTGAAGGTAACTGCGTGGTCGAACTCACGAAGATCAAGGCCGGTGAGCTTTCTTATCTTCTCAAGTCTGTATACGAGAGTATTTCTATGTACAAACAGCTTTCTTGACGTCTCGGAGACGTTAAGGTTGTTCTCGAAGAAGCTCTGGACAGTCATAAGAGTCTCTCTGTCAAGAGACTCGAGAGAGCCCTTCTTGAATACTTCCTGCAGGAATATCTCGCAAAGAGTGGAGGGCAGCTGATAAATAAGTCTGCCTATGCCGAGGTTCTCGTAAGACATCACGGGGTGCTCAATGTCAAACACTTTGCCGACCTCAAGAGCAATTCTCGCTTCCTTATATGCTCTTGCAAGATCCTTCAGCTTTTCTACGACAGAGGATATACCGATGAGGAGCTTCGCAGCGTACTCGCTGTTAGCCTGGCGGAGTATGCGCATAGCCTCTTTCTCAAGAGCCTCGCTCGCTCCCTCGGGAGAAACCTCTTTAACTATTACTATGTCCTGCTCATTGATATTTATTACGTAATCCTTAGTTTTGTCCACCACGAGGTTCTGTATTATCTCGTAAGGGGGCAGCTCGGTTGCTCCCTGGAACTTCACAACGATAACAGCCCTGTATTCGTCGTTGCTGAAATGAAGCTCGTTCGACTTTACATATATGTCGTTGGGAAGAATGTTGTCAAGTATAATATTCTTAATGAAGGAGCTCTTATCATACTTCTCGTCGTAAAGACTCTTGATACTTCCGAGAGAGATGCTGAGAATCTGAGCGGTTCTGTCAGCCTCCTTGTCCTGTCCTTCTACGAAAACTATGCAGTCGCTTTTATTCTGCGCTCCGATGAAGCGGTAGGTGTAACCCTCAAATACGATAGCGTCGGACGAGTAGGAGAGCTCCTCCTTCACACGCTGTCTTGACTCGCCTATCTTGCCAAGCTCGCTGCAGGCGACTATAATACCGTTCTCGTCTATAACTCCGACGGTTCTGCCTACAACCTCTTTCATCTGGTGTATTACCGTCTGGAACATTCTGTTGGACATATATCCTCCGTTGCTTCCGGCGAGAGCCGGAGATTGTTGATTTTATCCGCCCTATGCTCAAGGAGCGTAAGGGCTAAAATACCTTACCGCATCACATTGGGAGTGAAAATCCTGTGACCATCGGTAAGGGATTTGTTCATACTGTACTATATTCTAACTTATTTTTAGACAAATTTCAATAGTTTTTTGAAAAAATGTTGCTAAATATACAAAAAACATACAAAATGTTTGTAAAATATGCTCTCTGCCGTCTTAAAAGTGCAGAATAGTATACAAAAAGCAGGTTTGCGATTTTTTAAGTCGGATTAAAAGCAAGAAAAGAAGAACCAATCAGAGCTCGAAGCGATAGGAGAGGCAGGACAGAACGTAGTCGGGAGCCGTCTCGCACCTGAGAATTCTGGGGCCGAGATTGACTCCTACGGCGCCGAAAGACAGTATTGCCTCCGCTTCCTCTGGGGCAAATCCGCCCTCAGAACCGATAATGACTGCAATGCTACCTTCTGCGCTCGCACTCTCGAGCACCCCTCTTAAAGACCTTGTGCCTTCTCCCTCGTAGCAGAAAAGAACAAGGGAATAATTCTTGAGCGACTCCAGCATTTCTCTGAAGCTTACGGGTGCGTGCACCGTCGGAAGAGCTCCTCTGCCACACTGCTTTGCGGCTTCGAGGGCAATTCTTTGAAGCCTTGAGGTCTTGCTGTCGGCTTTGTCGGCGCTTGGCCTTTTTATGCAGCGCTTCGACTCGAAGGGTATTATATGCCGGCAACCCAGCTGAACCGAGCGCATCGTGATTTGCTCGAGCTTATCGCTTTTTGGGTATGCCATAAACAGGGTGATGGATACAGGCGGCTCGTTTGCAGACGGATGGCTGTCACAGAGCGAGAGAAGACACTCGTCGTCTCTGATTTTCGTGAGCCTCGCCGAGTACTCCGTTCCTTCGCTGTCGCACAGAGTAATGCTGTCTCCGACCGCCATTCTCAGAGCTCTCGCAATATGGAAGGCGTCGTCTCCTTTCACCGAGGCAAAGCCGTCTTGGATATCGCTTTTATCAATAAAAAATCTCGGCATAATTAAGCCCCTTTTTGCAGTATTGATTTAACTCTTTATATACACGAAAAGCGATTTTTTGTAAATAATTATTTGCTTTTCTCCGTTTTCTCCACCAGAAGAGCGACCCAGTCGTTTTCATTCGCCTTCTTCAGAACCTTATATCCGAGAGAATCGAGACAGTCCAAAACCTCGTTTTCTCTATCCTCGATAATTCCGGACAGAATAACGGGAGAACCGGGGGTGACGTAGTCCTCGAGGTCGGGCAGCATCCTTAAAATTATATCGGCGACAATATTAGCTACGCAGAAATCGTATTTCCCACGGCTGAGGTCTACGTCCTTCAACAGGTCTGATACGCCTACTGTTATATTGTCGCATCCGTCCATCTCGGCATTCTCCCTTGCTACTCTGACGGCGACGGGGTCGATGTCGTATGCGTTTGATGACTTCACTCCGAGCTTCGATGCGCAGATGGACAGAATGCCCGAGCCGGTGCCGATATCGAGAAGTCTCTCGCCGCCCTTAATCTCATCCTGCATAAGGCGAATCACAAGGCGTGTCGTCTCGTGCGTGCCTGTGCCGAAAGCCATACCGGGGTCCATACGTATGATGAGCTCGCCATCCTTCTCTTTGTATTCTTCCCAAGCGGGAACTATGGTGACTCTGCCGAGCTTGACGGGCTTGTAGTACTGCTTCCAGCTCTCAGCCCAGTCCTCCTCGCTCATACCTTCGAGTGAAATGCTGTTTTTTATACCCAGAGCGCCGAGTCGGTCTGTGAGATATCCTATATACTCGCCGGGGTTCTTCTCGTCGGGGACGAACAGAGAAACCCTTACGGTATTTTTGTCGGCCTCAAGGATGCTTTCATCCACCAGCTCTCCGTACATTCCGTTGAGCTCAAAGTCGCTGTAATCCTCTATCATAAGCCCGTTGTCGAGCATACTCATAACGGCTGTTATTCTCTCGAGGTCATCAGTGCTGCCCGTTACAGTCAGTTTAGTCCAATTTCCTGCCATTTCATTTCCTCCGCCTTGTGTAAGGCAATTATTTCATCTCTTTTTATTCTTTCGGCAAGCTCATCGCTGGATGAGAATTTCTCCTCATCTCTGATATAGCTTAGGAAGTGTATTTTAATCTGCCTATCGTAAAGATTGCCTTCGAAATTCAGAATAAAGGTTTCCAAGTGCCTGTCTCTAGGCATAATTGTAGGACAGACTCCTACGTTCGTTATACCGATATACCTATCCTCGCCGTCCGAGACGCAGGTTAAATATACTCCGGAACGAAGAGGCGAATCTTTTGAGAGGGGGAGATTTACAGTAGGGATGCCCCACGTGCGACCGAGCCCGAGCCCTCGCTCAACCCTTCCCGAAACAAAGTACGGGCGGGAGAGCATATTCGTCGCATCCTCGACCCTGCCTTCCGATAAAGCGAGCTTAATTTCGCTCGATGACAGGGTGTGCGTGCCGTAAAGGCGCTCCTCGTATATCACTGCCGCTCCGCCGAGCCTTGCCATAACGGAAGTGAGCAGCTCTGCGTTGCCTGCCCCCATCCTGCCGAATCTGAAGTTGTAGCCGCAATGCGCTTCTTTGCAGTCCATCACGCCGACAAGCACCTTTTCTACGAAATCCTCGGGGCTGATGTTGCGCACAGACTCGAACGGAACGAGAAAAACGGTGTCGACTCCGAGGTCCTCGAATATTCTGAGCTTTTCCTCTGTCGAGTACAGCCTAGGCGCTCCCTTTTTCAGCCCTCTCTCCTCTGACGGAAAGGTAAATACCGTAGCGTCCAGACCCTTCCTTCTTGCAGATTCTACCATCCCTCTGACAATATCCCTGTGGCCTGTGTGCATCCCGTCAAAGAAGCCGAGGGCTGTAGCCGAGGGGCGTTTTTCGTATACGGTATTGTCTACGTCGAGACATACGGTCCTCATATCTTAGACTCCTTTCACGGTTTTTCCATACAATTATACAACTCTGCTGTGAAAAAGTCAACCGTAAAGTGCCGAAGCTGCTTGCCGGGGGCATTTCTTGTTCCTCTTATATTCGGATAAAATATATAATTGACAAAAAAGGATAACTGTGGTAAAATATCCGTGATTGACCCGCCCGAGGATTACCCGATAGATAGAAAGACGCTTTTTGTGTAATAAGGGCGGATAATTATTGCATAATAAAAATAAAAGTCAAGGAGAGTATCAATGAAGCTCAACTACAAGCGCACAATACTTGTCGGCTTTGCCTTCTTCTTAATCAGCGCATTCTGGCAGGCATACGACGCAATAGTACCCCTCATTCTTACCAACCATTACGGACTTCCGCAGAGTGTTTCCGGCGTAGTTATGTCGGTAGATAACGTTCTTGCGGTATTTATGCTCCCTATATTCGGAGCACTGTCGGATAGGATATCAACAAGAGTCGGAAAGCGCACCCCGTTCATTGTTATCGGTACGATAGCGGCTGTTATTTCCTTCATTTCTCTTATGCTTATCGATTCTTATCAGCTTAATATCGTTCTCAACACGGATATTGCTGACAGATACGCCGCTGCGGCTGAGCTTCTTAAGAGCGCAAACGAGCAGCTTAAGGCTGCGGGCAAGGCGGGCGATGCGGCTGCTGTTGAAGCGGCGCACGCACTTATTGCGAGTATTGAGAAGACTATCGCCGAGATAGGCGCAGACACTCTTGATATTACGCTTTCCAATATTTGGCCGCTTGTCGGCTTCATCGGCGTGCTTCTTCTTACTCTCATAGCTATGGCGACCTTCCGTTCTCCTGCCGTAGCTCTTATGCCCGACGTTACGGTAAAGCCCCTGCGTTCTAAGGGTAATGCGATAATCAACCTTATGGGAACTGCGGGAGCTATACTCGTGCTTGTGCTCGGTATGGTGTTCAAGACCTCTGCAAACAAGTATATGCAGTATACCTGGTACGTTGTTGCGGTATGCGCTATTATGATTGCCGGTTTGTGCGTATTTATCGCTACCGTCAGAGAGCGCAAATGGGCTGATGAGATGCAGAAGGAAAGCGAGAGACTCGGTCTTGAGGAAGAGGCAGGCGCGGTCGAGCCTACGGAGAAGAGAGCTCTCAGTAAGGCGGAGCTTAAGTCGCTTATTCTTATACTCGCTTCCGTGGCTCTTTGGTATATAGGATACAATTCCATCACCAGCAAGTATTCGGTATATGCTACGAACGTACTCTTCTTTGACTTCAACTTCACTCTTATCATAGCTCAGGCGGCGGCTGTTATAACCTACATCCCCGTCGGTATCGTCGCTTCTAAGATAGGAAGAAGAAAGACTATTCTCGCAGGTATTGCGATGCTTGCGACGGCATTCTTTATCGGAAACTTCATCAACTTTGATACTCCCGAGTTCGTTATGTACCCCGTGTTCATTCTTGCTGGTATCGGCTGGGCTACCATAAACGTAAACTCCTTCCCGATGGTTGTCGAGCTCGCCAGAGGCGGAGAGGTTGGTAAGTATACGGGATACTACTACACCGCTTCTATGGCGGCGCAGATAGTTGCGCCCATCCTCTCGGGTATTCTTTACGACCTCGTTGATAATATGACGGGCGGAAACGGAATGCGCATAGTATTCTTCGCATTCGGTACTCTGTTCGTTGCTCTGTCCTTCGTTACGATGTTCTTCGTTAAGCACGGTGACTCCCGTCCCGAGGCGCAGGGTGCACTTGAGAGCCTTGCAGGCGCTGACGACTGATAGTTTTACGGAGCATTAATATGGAACCATTAGATATATTTGTTTTGGTTATGGCAATAGTGCTTGTTGCCGTGTTCGTCGCTATTCTCGGCTACCTTTATCTCATAGCGCCCTCGTCCTGCTCGCAGAGAAGAAAGAGGCTCGAAAGATTTAAGACGGTTAAATATGCTCATCGCGGATTGCACGGATGCGGTGTAGCAGAGAACTCTATGACGGCGTTTCGTTATGCTAAGGATAAGGGCTTCGGCATAGAACTCGACGTCAGACTTTCGAAGGACGGACAGCTGGTTGTCTTCCACGACCCTACGCTCGACCGTGTGTGCAAAAGAGAGGGACGTGTTATAGATTTTACTGCGGACGAGCTCGGTAGTATGGCGCTCGCCGATACGTCGGATACCATCCCCACCTTCAAGGCGGTGCTGGACCTGATAGAAGGGAACGTGCCTCTGCTTATTGAGATAAAGCAGGATACGGACGAGTCGGGTGTCGCCGACGTTCTCGCACGTGAGCTTGAAGGATATCAGGGCGAGTATATCGTCGAGTCCTTCAACCCCTTAGCGCTGAGGAGAATGAAAAAGCTTTCTCCCGAGGTTCTTATCGGAATCCTTTCGAGCGAGTTCACTAAGCAGGATGCCTTCAAGGGTAAGATTCTTTATTTCCTTCTCGAGAAGCTGCTGCTGAACTTCCTTATGCGCCCTGATTTTATAGCTTATGACAAGACCGGACACAGATTGCCCGGAGTCAGATTTATACGTCACGCCTTCAGCACGCCTCTTATTGCCTGGACGATTCACTCCGAGGAAGAGGAGACGGAGGCCGTCGGGTGCGGCTTCGATACGGTAATTTTCGAAGGGTACGTACCCGAGAAAACCAGTTTTTAAATAAAAAAACCGCCTCGGGCGGTACAGTTAAAGCAGGCTCGGCGGCAGAGAGGGAAATGCCGCCGGAGCCTGTATTTGACGCTTTTATGCTTGAGATATGGTATAGGGTGTCCTCAGAAACGGAGCAAAACAATAAGAAACAAGGAGATAAAGATGAAGCTTACTCTTGTTGCAACCTGCCTTTTTGGCCTTGAGCATCTCTTGGGCGAGGAGATTGAATCGCTCGGATATGAGAGAATATCTACCATAAACGGCAGAGTCACCTTTATAGGAGACGAGCAGGCCGTTGCGCTTTCCAACGTTTTTCTTCGCTATGCGGAGAGAGTTTATATACAGGTAGGCTCCTTTGAGGCACACAGCTTTGAAGAGCTCTTCGAAGGAACTAGAGCCCTGCCCTGGTCGGCTTTTATCGGGAGAAACGACGCCTTCCCCGTGTCGGGACACTCAATAAAGTCACAGCTGCATTCCGTACCGGATTGTCAGGCGATAATTAAAAAGGCAATTGTAAGAAGTTTAGAGGGGGTATACGGCATTTCCGTCTTTCCAGAGACGGGGATAAGGTACCGTGTTGAGTTTTTTCTGCTTAATGATAAGGCCAGCCTTATGATAGATACCTCGGGCGAACCGCTACATAAGAGGGGCTACAGACGGCAGTCGAACGAAGCGCCCATACGAGAGACGCTCGCCGCAGCGATTGTTGCTACAGCCAGACCGAGAGAAGAGGTGCTCCTTTGGGACCCGATGTGCGGAAGCGGGACTATAGCTATCGAGGCGGCGATGCGGATGCGCAACATAGCTCCGGGAATGAAGCGGCACTTTGCGGCAGAGGCGTTCCCGTTTATAGAGTCAAGCCTGTGGGCGGATGCCAAGGATGAGGCGAGAGAGTCTATCGTCAAGTCCGAGTTCGAGGTATTCGCTACGGATATAGACGATGCCTGCGTCGAGCTTGCGAGAGATAACGCTTACAGGGCGGGCGTGTTGAATTCTATGCGTGTATTTAAGCTGGATGCGAGAAAAATCGGAGCTAAGGACAGGCGCGGAACAATAGTTACAAATCCGCCCTACGGCGAAAGGCTGGGCTCGCTCCCCGAGGTAGAAAGCTTATACGAGGATATCGGCAGACATTTTCGCTCGCTTGCGCCCTGGCAGGTGTATATAATAACATCGCACCCGGGCTTTGAGCGCTTGTACGGAAGGCGTGCCGACAGTGTGAAAAAGCTTTACAACGGAATGATTCCGTGTTATCTCTATCAGTTCTATAAAAACAACGTGAAAAAGAAGGAAGACAGATAGCTTCCCGCACACGCTTTTTCATAACCCCCGACAGCTTTCGGTATCTGTCGGGGGCTTTACTTTGATTTTTTTGAGAAAAATGTATCGGACGAAAGGGCTTCAGAGTGCTTTATCGAATGAAGAGTGCCGGCAGTTCTTTTTGTACGAAAAGTCTCGGCGATTTTTTAGACGACGGCAATGTTTTTCAGGCGAAAAGTCTTTGGCAATCAAGAGCGTAATATTAGCTTTGAATTATTTTTTTATAATAGGGCAAATTACATAAACCGTTCAATCTTGAACACGGGGCAATATTTGCAGGAAGTTTTTGCTTTCTTAACACAACGGTAACAAAAAAAGAGTATTATTAGAGTAACAACGCTGTTTAAGTATCTCTCATTTTACACATATGGAGCATAAAAGCTCTGCTACCCCCTCTTTGTGGAAGGATTTTTTTGTATGGAGAAAACTAAGATTTTAAAGAAATCGATAAGGCTCGGAGCGCTGCTCCTTGCCTTCATAATATGCATTGCGGCATTCTCGTCCTGCTCCTTGCTGATTACTCGTGATACGGACAAATATATGACCGAGGAAGAGATCGAGGCTCTTCTTGACGGAAAGCTGCACGGAGACGTGACGATTGAAGCGGGAGATAATTACAACGTCGAGATTGATGCGGCGGACAGTAACGTCTCGGCGGCTTCCAAAGCGCTTTTGTCGGTTGTCAGCATACGCTCGGTGTTCGAGAAGAATTACACTACCGGATGGGGTCCCAACGCCTCTGTAACCACACGCGAGGTAGAGACGGCAGGCTCCGGCGTCATATACAGACTTGATAAGAATGCGGGCGACGCTTATATCATCACCAACTATCACGTGGTTTATTACAATCTTGCAAATACCGCTAACAGAATCAGCAATAAAATCAGCGTGTATCTATACGGTATGGAATACAGTAATTACGCTATACCCGCAACATACGTCGGCGGCTCTATGAATTACGATTTGGCTGTGCTGAAGATCGAGGACAGCAGGATACTTGCCGAGAGCAACGCTATGGTGGCGACGTTCGCCGACTCGGATGAGACCGCCGTACTCGACACGGCGATAGCTATCGGTAACCCCGAGGGAGAGGGAATTTCTGCGACACTCGGCCACGTAAACGTGGATAGCGAGCAGATAACGATGACCGGCGCCGATGGGTCTAGCGAGATCGTGCTCAGAGTCGTCCGTACAGATGCTGCCGTAAACGGCGGAAACTCGGGCGGCGGACTCTTTAACGCAAAGGGAGAGCTCATAGGAATCGTAAATGCGAAGATGGTCACGACGTCGGTGGATAACATAGGGTACGCTATACCCTCCAACGTGGCAAAGTACGTTGCCGACAACGTAATTGATTATTGTGACGGCACGAAGCTTGAAACTGTAAGAAAGTGTATGCTCGGAATAGAGATAACCATAGCCGATTGCTACACCTTGTACGATACCGAAACCGGCAGAGTTCACAAGAAAGAGGTTGTGAAGGTCAGCAAGGTTAACGAGGGTGGAGCGGCATACGGAAACCTCGTCGAAGATGACGTGGTAAACACCATTACCGTTGACGGAAAGACCTACTCTGTGGATAGGACTTTTAAGCTCACCGACGTGATGCTGAACGCCAGAGTTGACTCTACGGTCGTATTCAATATTACAAGAGGCACACAGACTCTTGACGTAACTATGACGCTTAACGAAGCAAGCATAGTTGAAGTACCCTAAGAAGAGTAAAACAAACAAAAAAAGACAGACTGCTTTTAGCGTGATGTCCATAACGGACAAATCACGCTAAACGATGTTTGCCCTCGCGGGCAAGTGATGTTGCCTTCGGCAATGATGTTCACTGCGCTAGTGATGTTACACCTAATTACGTAGTGGGCAAACATCACATCGCTGCGACCAACGGCAGCAACATCACTATGAGTGAAGCGAATAACATCATTTTTGCAATAGCAAAAACATCACTTCCAGAAAAAAAGAGAGGACATTTCGGATTTCTCGATTTGCTCTCTCTTTTCTGATTGTATAGGGGTTTGGGCTTAGCCCATACTGTATTTGCACTTAACGGTGCTTTTCAAATTCTCTGCTAAGAGCATCACCCATTATGGAGCTGTCTGTCTTTTTCTGACGAAAAGCTAAGACAAGCGCAGAAATCGTCCGTAAGGATGAATTTTACGTAAAATCAAAGACGCATTGCATCTTCTTCTGAGCCCCTGAATCTTCATCCATTTCGAGCTCGAGAATGTCCTTCATATACTCGTTCCATTTCTCGACCACTGGGCTCTCCCCCTGCACCCGTGCTGCGAAATCGACACCTAATTTGCATTCATAGTAACCGAACAGGCGGTCTCCCACACACCATACGGTATAGTTGGTTATACCTGCCTCGTGGAGAAGATCCTTCATTTCCTGCCATATCTCATCGTGGCGGCGCTTATACTCGGCGACATCGCCCTTTAACCGTCCGCACCAAGCGTATTTTTCCATTTTGCCTCCTTGATAGGTAAATGATTATTTACAAATTGTTCTCGAGGAAGGCGAGAACGTTGCCCCCTGCGAGCTTTCTTACAAGCTCGTCTGAATACCTTGCGCTGAGCAGGTCTATGACCCTGTCGTGTATACTGTCCTCTTCGCTGAATCCATCGGGATAGTGACCGTCCGTGCCGTCAATATCGAAGCCGAAGCCGAGTGCATCCTCTCCGAGATTATCAAGCCCGTATTCCACGTGTCTGATTATATCGGATGCATCGGCCTTGCCCTTGGAGCTTAAGAAGCCGGGATAAAGATTCAGTCCTATTACGCCGCCCCTTGCCGCAATCCTCTTAGCCATATCGAGAGTCAGGTTGCGCTTAGAATCGCACACGTCCCTGAAGTTCGAGTGCGTTGCCAGCACAGGATAAGCCGTTATCTCCAGAAGCTGGTAGAAGGAGAGGTCGGACAGGTGAGATACGTCGATAAGTATGCCCATCTCCGAGCACCTGTTCACAAGAGCGACACCTTCGGGAGTAAGCCCCTTATCCTTCGGATCCCACGCTCCGCTTGCCAGCTCGTTTGAGTCCCAGGCGAGACCGAGCACTCTTAAGCCCATACGGTGAAAGGTTTCCAGCTCCGGGCTTTCTGCAAAGAGCCCTGCTCCTCCCTCTATCGAGAAGACAGCCGAGCTTTCTCCCTCTCGCATCGCCGCTATGATATCCTGGCAGCTCTCGATTTTTCTAAGACCGTTTCTTTGACACTCGGATATGTATATATCGAGGTGTCGAGACGTCTTTCTCCTTCTTTCATCGGGAGAATCGTTGCCCTTCGGCACAAAGGAAGCGAAGAATTGAAGATGCGGATTCTTCTTCGAGGTGTTATAGTCGTTTATCAGCCCTTGCCTTGCACTCACAAGGGTAAGGCTGTCGCAGTGCATATCAGCTACGTACATATGTGTATACCGCCCCATAATTTTTTTATTATTATACTCTTTTATTTCGGCCTTGTCAATCTGCGATTTTCGCCCGCTATGCGAGTATGAGTAGCGTTTTTCAATATTTTGCCAGCTTTTATTTTATAAATGTGCAATTTGTTAATATTTTGTTTAAAATTATATGCTAAAATATAAAAATCAATGACTTTTCACGGGCGGGAGTGCACGCAACGCCCGAACTTCAGAAATAAGAGGATTTTAATATGGTAAAGGTTGAAAATCTTGTAAAGCGCTACGGAAGCCTATACGCCCTCAATGACGTGAGCTTCGAAATAGGCGAAGGGGAGATAGTAGGTCTGCTCGGCCCTAACGGAGCCGGTAAGAGCACGGCTATGAATATTCTGACGGGTTATCTGTCTACCACCTCGGGCAAGGTTGATATAGACGGAGTGGATATGCTCGAAGAGCCGATAAAAGCGAAGAAGCAGATAGGCTTCCTTCCGGAGCAGCCCCCTCTTTATTCGGAGATGACGGTGCTTGAGTATCTCAATTTCGTTTATGAGCTTAAGGGCTGTACATTGGAGAAGGATGCGCATTTAGACGAAATAATTTCGGTAGTAAAGCTGAATGAAGTGAAGAACAGGCTTATAGGCAACCTATCGAAGGGAAATAAGCAGAGGGTCGGAATCGCTCAGGCTCTTGTAGGCGACCCGAAGGTGCTTGTATTTGACGAGCCCACCGTCGGCCTTGATCCTAAGCAGATACTGGCTGTAAGAAACCTTCTGCGTTCTCTTGCAAAAAGGCATACGGTTATCCTTTCGACCCACATTCTTGCCGAGGTTCAGGCGGTGTGCGAGAGGGTGATTATCATAAACAAGGGGAGTATAATTGCCGACGCACGCACCGACGAGATAGTAAAGACTATCGAGGACGGCTATCGGTATAAGGTCAAGATGTGCGGCCCTGCGGCAGAGATTGCGCAGGCGCTCAAGCGAATCAGTGGCGTCAAGAGCGTCGAGACGACTCAGGATAAGGATCTTGACAGCACTGCGTTTGTTGTTGAGAACGTTAAGGGAGCAGATACGAGAAAGGCTATCTTCCTTCTTGCTGCTCAGAAGGGCTGGGCTATAATCGGGCTTGAGCCCGTGGGTACGGATCTTGAGAGCGTCTTCATAAGACTTGTTGACCGCTCCGACGGAGTAGAGAAGCCTGCTGTAAAGCGTAAGGGCAGATAAGAAAAAAGAACGGAGATAAAAAATGCTTGCGATATATAAAAGAGAATTGAAGGCGTACTTCACAGGAGTGATAGGATACGTTTTTCTTGTGATTTATCTGATCATTGCGGGAATTGTTTTCAGCTACACCACGATGTACGCTATGTCCTCGGACGTCACTACTTATTTCCTCGTTATGATGATTATTTCGGGTATTATGCTTCCTCTTCTCACGATGAAGTCGTTCAGTGAGGAGAGAAAGACGAAGACCGAGCAGCTGCTTCTGACTGCTCCGATCTCGCTGCCAGCTATGGTACTCGGCAAATTTTTTGCCGCATACACGGTATTTGCGGGAGCCACTGTGTTCACATCTCTTTATTTCCTGCTCCTGATACCTTATACTCAGCTCCAGGTGGCTATCCTTGTCGGAAACGTCGTTGCAGAGCTGCTCGTCGGACTCGTATTTATCTCGATAGGGTTGTTTGTCTCGTCGCTTACGGAGAATCAGCTATCCAGCGCAATAGGCACGATTGCAATAATACTCGCCTTTCTCGGAGTAGGGCTTATAAGCGCTCTTCTGCCCTCGTCCTACTTCTTAAGATACGTTTTCGACGCACTTTCGATATTCACGAGATTCCAGTCTTTCGTTGCCGGTTACTTTGACCCTGCCTCTGTCGTTTATTACCTGTCTGTCGGCGGCGTATTCCTCTGGTTGACGATAAGGGTATTTGATCGTCGCAGATTCAGCTGATAGCGGCTTTGTTTACGAGATGAGACGGGCGCTCCTATTTGAGGAGCGGCTCGGTAAGTAAAAATTAAGGGAAGAGGCATATGAAGGATTTTCTGAAAAAAACAAAGGGCTTTCTCGCATCTCGGGGATTCTCATCGGGCTCGGTAACCGCTATGATTATTGCGGTCGTCGTTGCGTTTAACGCTGTGATATACGCCCTGACTTCAGCCTTCGGGCTGTATCTGTACTCGCCTGAGGATATAGACTGCACTCTGTCCGGTAATACCGACAGGCTCTATTCTGAGGCGATCGCACTCAAGAAGGAGGTTACCGTAACCTTCCTGTTCACCGAGGACGAGCTTGAAAAGCATAGCTCCGGCAGATACGTCCTGGCTACAGCAAAGGAATTTGCGGAAAGATACGATTTTATAAAGCTGAAATATATCAACCTTCTGACACGTGTCGATGAGAACGGCGACAGAGTTGATTTGACAAAATATAAGGAAAGCGGAGCTGTTTTGCGCCAGACCTCGGTGATATTTGAATGCGACGGCAATTTCAGGGTTGTTACGGATGCGTACTCCTCACTCGGATTTGCCGACTTCTTCGTGCTTGACGATTCGGGAGAGGCGCACGCCTATATAGGCGAGGAGCTTATGGCGTCTATGATTTCCTGGGTGCTCGAGAGAGACCACGGCAAAAAGGTTTATTTCACCACCAACCACGGCGAGACGGCAGACGTGTCGTTCAGTAAGCTGCTCTCCTGCGCAGGATACACGGTAGACTTCATCAATCTGAGAACCACCGAGGTTCCCGAGGACTGCGAGTTCATCGTAATATCCGACCCGCTTTACGACCTTCAAAAGGGAGCGGAGGGCTCGGGTGTAAGAGCCGATGCGGAGAGGCTGACCTCTTATCTTGAGAGGGGCGGAAAGCTTATTGTAGCCATAGATCCGTACGGAAAGAGTATGCCGGTGCTCGAGGAGATTCTGTCCAGATTCGGTATAGTGCTTGCGGGCGGCGAGGTTAGCGGCGGAAGATACGTAAGAGAGATAGTTAAGGATCTTGTGGATTCTGTCACTCCCGACGGACTTTCCTTCGTAGCAACTCACGCTGAGGGCGGTGTGTCGTCGGATATAGCCGCAGTAGTCGGCGAGTACAGCTCCGGAAGAGTGCTTCTCAGCCAGTGCGGCAGACTGAAGCTTGATGAAACCAAGGGGGCTGTGCCTCTTCTGCTTTCTTCATCTAACTCGGTATCCTATCTCGAGTCGAAGGTTGTGGACAGAGAGGGCGGATACGTCGTCTCGGCGTACTCCGAGATGGAGAATGAGGACGGCTCGCAATCGGGTGTGCTTGTCGTTCCCGGAATATATCTTACTGCCACCAACGCTTTGATTGCTCAGGGCTTTTCCAATAAGGACTTCCTCTACTCGCTTTTGGAGGAGTGCTTCGGCGCACAGTGCGCACCGTACGGAACCAATACCGTCGACTTCGACGGTGTCAGCAGCCTTGAGAGCTTCACAATCGGAATGGCGAGAATATTCACGATTATTCTTATGGCTGTACCTGCGGGCATAGCAGTCTTCGGCACGGTAGCCATTATAAAGAGAAAGAACAGGTAATTTTTGATAGATGAAAACGTCTTTATTTAGGGGTAAGAGTACCCGAACAAAAATATTCACCGTAATAACTACTGCGGTGATCCTTGTCCTTTTCTGTGTAAATCTTCTGCTCGGATACGTTTTTCTTGACAATATGCTTTATCTCGATTTTACTCCCGAGGGCTTCTATACTCTCAGCGATAAGATGGTAAAGGCCTGCGAGGACATACTCAACAAGACCAATTCCGAAGGCGACAAGAAAGAAATTAAGATAACCTTCCTATGCGAGCCCGACTATCTTGTGGGTAACGAGCATATGAGGACCACATATTTTATGGCTCTGTCGCTCAAGAAGATGTTCGACAACGTGACGGTAGAAACGGTTGACGTATTGCGCAACCCTACTGCGGTATCTATGTATAAGACTACGTCCAAAGCATCCTTCAAAACCACCGATATGATAGTGTCATACGGTGCAAAGTACAGGGTTGTTGATGCTGACGGCTTCTGGTCCATCGATAGTAACGACAGAGAGTTTTCCTACGACGGCGAGTACAGAATGGTGTCTATTCTGGCTTCGTTGACGGCAATAGATCAGCCGATAGTGTATTTCCTGACGGGGCACGGCGAGAGCTTCTATAACCCCGAGGATCCCGACAACCCGGACGGACTCAATTATTCCGCCCTCTACGACCTTCTCACCGAATGCGGGCTTAAGGTCAAGACTCTCAATCTTTCCGATCCCGAGGTCGACAGAGTGCCTGAGGACTGCGCACTCCTTATAATCAACGATCCGAGAGAGGACCTTGTCACAGACCCCGGAGAATACGGAAGCTTCAATTATGTTTCCGAGGCGGAGAAGATAGACAGATTCCTGATTTCCAACGCAGGCGCAGTGATTGTAAACAAGGGCAATGACGTAGACCTGCCGGTGCTTGAGAGCTATCTTGAGGAGTGGGGAATAGGCTTCTCGGATTCTCTTGTCAAGGACGTAGAGAACAGCCTTAACGATATCGGCGAGGCGGGCACAACGATTCTTGGAGTGTATGATAAGTCCGATGATGGACTTGGCGGAGCGTATTACAGCGAGTATTCGATGCTTGACAGCTCCCCGAAGGTAGTGTTTACAAACACGGGCTATATATATAACGCCTACGAGGACAGCGACGCTTCCGGCGAGGCCGGAGGCTATAAGACCTCAAGAATATACAACCATTTCCTCGGCACATCCGACAAGGCGATGGCGTATAACGCCCTCGGTGAGATAACCTCGAGCGAGGGGATGAAGTCCCTTGCGGTTATGTCCTCGAGAGATTATCTCGACGGCGAGGTATCCGAGCACTTCTTCTCTTACGTCTTTTGTACCAACTCTTCCGAGTTCTTTACAAACGATGTGCTCGGTAACCACGCATATGCCAATTATTCGGTTATGGCGACGGTTATCAACAATATATCCAGAACCGACAGATTTGCATCCATAGAGCTCGGCGGCGGCTCGCCCAACTCTCCTTCCTTCGGAGGAAAGCAGGTACAGACCACCGTGCTTTCTGAGACGGATACAAAGATATACAGCTGGGACGCTATGCAGGTCGTTACGGTTAACAAGGGCTTCACGACTGCCGACAGAGCGCTGTTTACCGTTATAGTTTTCGTTGCGCCTCTCGTGGCCTTCCTTTCGGGTATAGCTATGTTCATAAAGCGTAAATTCTTGTAAGGGGAGGGTATGATGAAAAAAGTAGAGAAATTCAAGTTGCAGAAGAATCATAAGATTCTCATCATAACCGCCGCAGTGCTCGTTCTCCTTGTTGCCGCCTATTTTGTAATAGGAGCGATAGCGAGCTACCTTAAAAAGAAGAATCAGACAGAGGCGGAAACTCCTTATTACAACGAGGCGCTCGGCGAGCTTCTGTATCTCGGCAATGCGATCGCCTACTCGCCGATAGAGGAAAGAGATATATTATCCATCCTCATTTCCAACGAAGAGGGCGTATTCGACCTCACGAGATACCCTGATGACAACGGGTATTTCTGGATAGGATACGACGACGGTAACGGCGTCAAGAATATGGCGCAGTATATACCGCCGATTATGGACGTCGAGGGAGACTTCGATTACGAGAGCTTCTATGCCATGGAGACCGGAGACGGCTTCGGTATGATTTATATGCTCACCTATCTTTGCTCGTCTATCAGCTCTCCCCTTATATCCGAGAGAATTGAGCTTCCCGACGGCCAGGATGCCAATAGCATCGAGAAAAGAGAACTCCTGCTTAAGGATTACGGTCTCGATGACGAGAGCGCCGTGAGCATCGCCTTTGCATACAACAAAAGGGATAAGGATGACAAGGTCTCAGGACGTGAGAGTCACCTTATAACACTCGGAGACAGAGCGCTCAACGATTCCGGGTTCTACTATATGGTAGATGACAGAAACGTGATTTACTACACTAAGAGCAACTATTTTGAGTACGCTCTTAAGGGCTGCGAGAGCTTTATAAAGGGCTCTCTTGTAGCTCCCGGTCTTGAATCGGACAAAACGCTTGAGCCCTATCTGACGTCCGACTTTAAGGAGTGGGTGCTCGAGCAGCATAAGAAGGGCAAGGATGACCAGATAGGCCCCATTGTTACCGATAACTCTACCGTTATTGCAAACGGTACGATAATCAGCACCGGGGTGTCCGGCGGCCTTGTCACAGAGGAAAATCAGAAGCTCACCTTCGACCTCGGCACACTCTCGGGCGTAGACGGCTTCGACCGCCTTAAGGCGGCTCTTGTAGGAAAAGAGGTCGGCTTTGATTATTCGTCGCAGGGGCTGATTTTTACCCTTGTCAGCGATGCTTGGGATTCTGAGAACAGGCTGATAGCCTTCGGCGAGGAGTCGAGCGTGGATTACAGCTACACTCTGATTTCCATAGATTCGATACTGACGGATACGGATGAAATTACTCTCGAGGGCACACCCGTGTCGGATAATAAGCTCCTAAAGGTCACCTATACGAGAAGCATCGCCGGCGAGGATGACGGCAAGCAGTATTGCGCAGTGATAGATATCACGGATGAGATATTCGGCTCGGTCAGAGGAGAGCTCGAGGCATCTTGTCTCGGTGAGCTTGCGACGCCCATTACGGTCGACGTCGCCTATACCGAGGAGAACGCAAGCGTATATGACGTGGAGATCGTGCTCAATGAGGTTGTTGCGATTTACGATACGAATGGCGCTGAGACCTCGGTTGTAACCAACAAATCTCTTGTTACCATCAGCTATACTGAGAGCGTCAACGGACAGGACAAAATGAAGAGAGTCATCTCTCTCGATATGTCCAAGATCAGCGACGGCTCGAAATGGGCTCCCGCCAGAGACGCTATTCTCGGAGAGAGTAAAGGTCTTATAAACGAAGTAATATACGAGAAAACGGAATATTACGAGGTGTTCAGAGATTTCCACACCTATTCCATCGATGATATTGAATACTTTGTGACCGAGGAGCTCATCGTAAGCTTCAATTTCTGCAAGGTTGCCGACAGAGACCCCTATTACGGCGACACCTATTATGAGAACACACTTAAGAGCGAGAACGAGCTGTACGGTCTAAACGCATCTACCTGTGAGGAGGTCGTAAAGATTCTCGGCGGAACGGGTGAAAGTGCTTCGTCCTCACTCGGACTCTCGGGCACTACCGTGGCGCTCGGACTTACTCTTGAGAATATGGAGAAGTACGGGCTTTACGCATACAAGATATACTTCGAGCTGCCTCGTGCGATATACGATAAGGACACCCTTGTTGACGAAGAGAACAAGGGAGAGGGAAGCGAGAACTTCGACAGCTTTGTCAATTACGACTGGGTAAGCACGCTCGGCTTTACCCTCTACGTCAGCGAAGAGGATCCCGTAAAGGGCACGAGATACGTCGGCTCGGATATGTACGATCTTATAGCTGAGGTTGACAGCGCACTCTTTGAGTTCCTCAAATTTGATTTTGCCGAATTCTGGGCAAGACGTAATATGGTTCTTATGAAGATATCCAACGTCGACGAGTTCAAAATAGAGCTTAATATGGACGACGTATACGGCGACTATACCTTCGATTTTGGAATGGAAAAGGTATGGGGCGGTTATATTGATGGCAAGTTTGTGACCGACGGCGAGTACTTCACGGGTGCTACTGAGCTCGAGAAGCTCTATATCAACATATCTGAGGGTGAGGGAGCAATGGAGTCGGAGCTTCAAAAATACCTTGCAGAAAAGGGAGTTGATGAGGTCTCCGCAACTCAGCTGTATGCAGCAGTCAGAAATAACGGCGTGGCGCAGTATGAGCCCGGCTCAATCGATTCCTACGGTACAGATAACTTCAAGCTCGCATTTGAAAAGCTTCAGCTTACAAGATACCAGGGACTCCTGACGGATGAGGAAAAGGAGAAGGTTGCGTCCTCTCCTCTTGTGATGCGTATGCACCTTAAGGTTGTGGGACAGAGCGATTACTACACCTATGACTTTTACCGCATCGACGACAGAAAGATTGCGGTAAGCCTGTATAAGACGAATAGCGAAGGAAACAAGTCGAAGGACGGAGTAATGGACTTCTATCTTTCCACCTTTGCCTTCAAGAAGCTTGTGTACGGATTTACAGACGTAATCAACTGCGTGGACATCGATATTGAAGAGGGATATCCTCACTGACGACTACCCTTTTTCGGTGAGTCGAAAAAAATATTTATAAATTAATAAAAACATTTGCATTTTTTAAAATAGTATGCTATAATGATATGCACGCAATATTTGTAAAAATATAATATAGAGGAAACAAAGACAAATGATGAAGAGAATTATCAGCTTAATTCTTGTCGTAATTATGGCTCTTTCGGTGTTTACCGCCTGTGCTTACGATTACAGTAAGGACGATATGAGCAATTATGCGACTATTGACTCCGAGAAGTTCTTCGAGGCTCTTAAGGACCTCGTTGTTACCGACGGAGATTTCGGAACCGATGAGACCGAGAGATGGAATAAGGTAGTTAACGCTATCTTCGTAGACATCGGAAACACGGCAGACAAAGAAAATAAGGTGACCGAGGGCATCCCCGGCGCACACGACCTTCTTTACTATTGCTACTATGCAACCTATGACGGAAACGTATTCTTTGCAAGCAATATGAAGGAGTCTAGCGCTGCGAAAATTCAGCTTGGTCTTACGACAACCGAGGGATACCAGAAGGCTCTCGCTGAGTTTGTTGCTACCGTGGATATCAAGGATTATATTTACAAGACCAATACCACCGATGCTGCGAAAGGCGGGGATATGGTATACGTGTCCTACGACATGAAGGTTGGCTCAGAGGATACTAAAAAGGTTTCTTACGAGCTCATCACTCTCCCTGCTGCGGCTGACGAGACATTCGCAGGTAAGCTTATCGGCGTTAAGCCCGGTGAGGCAGCAAAGTCCTTCGATATCACAGAGGGCGGCGTTGAGAAGAAGTATACCAACGTTAAGATAGGCTGGGTTGTTGATTCTATGGTCGAGCTTGGCACAGGCTTTACTTATAAGCCTTACGAGAAGGGTGGCGAGACCGGTAAGAGCGTAAAGGATATCTATGGCAAAGAGCACGACCTCAGAGATAAGGAGCTCACCTACCACGTATTCCCCGTATACAGCGTTCCCGTTGAAGACTTGAACGCAGAGACTGTTCTTTACAAGTTCTATAGCTCACTCACTGCCAGCAAGGCTGATGAAGAGGACAGCACCAAGACCGTTTACCTTCTTGATTTCGTACAGAACGGCGGATTCAAGAAGGGCGAGGACGATATGGTGAAGCTTCTCACGACCCTCGGCGAGCTTCAGACTGCGCTTACCGATGCAAAGAGCAAGGTAGAGAGCGCTAAGAGCGACCTCGAGTCTAAGGAGAAGGTTGTTGCGGATAAGGGCGATAGCGCTACCGACACCGATAAGAACAACGTAACCCTCGCTCAGCAGGATCTCGATAAGGCAGAGGATGACCTCGAGAAGGCGCAGAAGGACGTAGATGACCAGGTGGAAGAGATTCTCGCAGCCACTAACGACAAGAACGAGGTTATCGCCGATGAAATCGTCGCTGACTATAAGCAGTACAGATACGACAGTCTTGAGAAGACCTATAAGCAGGAGCTCAAGGAGAACCTCGCTAAGGAGATCTACGCTATCGCAGAGGATCTCATCGAGTATAAGAAGGATGAGAACGGAAGAATCCTTCTGCCCACTAAGGCTGTAAATAAGGCATATAAGCGCCTTGACAACAACTATAAGTACAAGTTCTATGAGGGAAAGTACGACGACGGAGACAGCAGCACCACCGATTCCAAGACCAACTATGAGATATACGGCGATTACTTCACCTATCTCAAGGAGGATAAGAACGCTCTTAACCTCGGTAAGGATGCTACAAAGCAGCAGATTTACGATGCTATCGGTGCTAAGGCTGAGGCTTCTGTCAAGGAGCTCGTTCTCGTTTACGTAATAGCAGATCTGTGCGAGGGCAACGCCGCTGTTACAGACGAGGATATCGAGGAGTTCAAGAACGGATTCAACTACTGGTATCTTGCGTATATGGTAGGCGAGGATAACGTCGAGACCGATGACTTCATCCACGCTATCCAGCTTGATAACGCTCTTAACTACATTCTCGAAGAGGATGAGTACGATGATAATGTAGTTAAGTATAAGCGTGTTCAGTACACTACAACATCAAAATAATTAAGGCATAAGCCGTATGAAGGACTGCTCCAATCAGACAACACTGACGGCGCAGTCCTTTTGCTTTAACGTCGGCTGCTCTGCAGACCGAAATAATAAGGATATAAAGGGGAGCTGTTCGCTCTTAAAAACGGAGGAAGGAATGAAGGAAGTCAGCCTATACACAGACGGAGCCTGCAGAGGCAACCCCGGATGCGGCGGATGGGGCGCTATACTTGTATATGGCGCACACGAGCTCGAGCTTTCCGGCGGCGAGCGTGTGACGACGAATAACAGGATGGAATTGATGGCGGCTATCGAGGGCTTGGCAAAGCTGAAGGAGCCCTGCTCGGTGACTCTGTATTCCGATTCCAAGTACCTTGTAGACGCCTATGTGCAGGGCTGGGTCGAGTCGTGGCGCGCGCACGGCTGGAAAAGAGGCAAGGAAGAGCTCAAGAACACAGACCTATGGGAGCGCTTATATGAGTTGACAACCGTGCACAAGGTCAGTTTTGTGTGGGTTAAAGGGCATAACGGGCATAGCTACAACGAGCGTTGCGACGCACTTGCGTGCGAATATGCCGACAGCTTCAATTAAAGGCTGCAAGGAGAGAAAATGGGCAACAAAAAAGCAGGAAAAACAAGACCTTCCGCATCGGCGAAGACGGCTAAAGCTAAAAGCAAAAGGCTATCGCCGAGCGAAATAAGACAAAGAGAAGAGAAGCGTGCGAGAGCCACTAAGCTCGGCTTGGTGATATTTGCCGTGGTTTCTCTCATCGCTATTGTCGGGGTGATAGTTATCGGAGTTGTTTCAAATTATATAAGAAGCAAGAGCTTAGACTTTCTTGGCGACGACCTTTCCCGTTATATTTATATATCTAAGGAGGATTACTCGAGTTTTACCGCCGAGGTTATGCTCGATGAGGTCAGAGACGTTGACGTAGAGACTGCGCTTATAAGGAAGCTTTGCAGATATAAAAGCACAGAGGCGAGCGAGGGCGGTCAGCTCCGTAGGAACATAACCGTGCGCCCGGGTCACGAGGTCGAGCTTTATTACCGAGGATATTATTTGGACGACAACGGTAACAAATGTTATTTTGACGGCGGCTGTAATTTCTCCGATTCTAAGCCGAAGACACAGGAAATAGGAACGAACGTTCTTGTTTCGCAGATGTACGTAGGGTTTGAATACGGACTTGTCGGAAAGAATGCGGCGGACTATTCTGAGCTCGTTAAGGATGAAAGCGGAGTTGTTGAGGCGGGAGACATAATTCTTCTCAAGTATACCTCTTCTTCGGGGACGAGCCAGGGTATGAGGAAGATAATAGATTTGTCTGAGAGCCGTGTGGACGAGATATGGGGCGAGGGCTTTTCAGAGTTCTTCGTAGGTAAGCCTGTAGGAGAGAGAATAGACGGCTATCTGACCGTCGAGGACGAGGAAGGTACGACCGTGTATATGGATATGACTGTAGAAGCGGTCTATGACACCGGCGACAATCCTCTCGAGGTCATAGCCTATGCTCCGAGGAATGCGAGCACGCAGGAGGAGCTTTTGGATAAGGAGCTTCACTATGAGGTGTTTATCGGTAGGTCTATCGTATACGATTCGCCCGAGGCGGATGATGCCTTCGTGACAGAAAAGCTCGGACTCACAGAATCCGATTTGTCAGCCTATGAGGGTGATAGTCTGATAGACAAATACCGTTCACTGCTCAGAGAAGAGCTCGAGGAAGAGATAGCGGATGAGCGTGCGAGCCAAATAGAGAACGCTCTGTGGGAGCATTATATGGCAAAGGCAACTGTGAAGCGCCTGCCGTACAAAGAGGTTGAGGATTATTATCGCTCTTACCTAACAAGGATGCTGACAGAGTACGAGAACAACGGCGGAAGCGCATACGGCGGCATTGATTCCTATGCGGCGACCCAGCTCGACCTTGCTCCCGGCGAAGATTGGCAGGATTATCTCAGAGAGAGCGCCAAGACAGCAGTTAAGGAGAAGCTTGTCTTCTATTACGTAATGAGAGAGGAAGGCTTTGTTCCAAACGAGGAAGAATATGAGAAGGAATACAACGAGTTCTTCGACGAGAGACTGTATGCGGCGGCAGAGTCTGCGGGTGTTCTTCCCGAGAAGTACGATGATTACGACGAGTATCTTGAAGCGCTTGATGAATTGCGTGAGGAGCTGCTCTATGAATTGGGCGAGAGCTACTTCGTCGAGAACGCTATATTCGGATTTGCGCTGAGAAAGATGATAAACTTTGCGACGGTTATCGAGAAATAGTAAAAGGCTGTCGGCGAATCGAAAAGACGAAGAACAAATAACTATTGCGGCAATGGCGTGACGCTCTTATCGGAAGGAACAGAAGGGATACCGACATAGCCGCCGCATTTTCCGAGAAAATGCGAAGCCTACAATAAAAAAAGAGAACGAAATGAAAAACCGTTTGGAAATTCAATTCGTTCTCTTTTTGTTTTTAATGAAACCTCGACCTGCCGCAAGAAAATCTTCGCTAAGATGGAAAGCGACGTTAACGCCTCGGATAAAACCGAAGCTGTCTTTTTCTCTTATAAGAAGGATTTCATCCGCCTCAGGCGGGCTTTATCGTGCGAGCCAAAATAACATCACACCATAAGCTCAAAGAGCTCTTTTACAGAGTTGAAGATTATCTCTGAATACGTCCGGTGCCGTTACCGCCCGCAAGAGCCTTAACCTCATCGACGGATACGAGGTTAAAGTCGCCCTCGATAGAGTGCTTGAGGCAAGAAGCCGCAACAGCGAACTCAACAGCATCCTGAGTGGAGTAACCGTTCAGGCAGGAGTAGATAAGTCCGCCGCCAAAGCTGTCGCCGCCGCCGACACGGTCGACGATGTGCATATGATAGGACTTGGAGAAGCAGTACTCGCCGCTTTCTGCATTGTAAAGAAGAGCAGCCCAGTCGTTATCGTTTGCGCTGATAGAGGAGCGAAGAGTGATAGCAACCTTCTCGAAGCCGAATCTGTCAGCGAGCTGACGTGCAACCGACTTATATCCCTCGTGGTTGAGCTTACCGCCGGCGATATCCGTGTTCTCTGCGTCGATGCCGAATACGTCGTGAGCGTCCTCCTCGTTGGAGATACAGACGTCAACATACTCGCAGAGCTTAGTCATAGTTTCCTTAGCTTGGTCTCTGGTCCAGAGCTTCTTTCTGAAGTTGAGGTCGCAGGAGATCTTTACACCCTTAGCTTTAGCTGCCTTGCAGGCGTCGAGACAGATGTCTGCAACGGTGGGATTAAGTGCGGGAGTGATTCCGGTAAAGTGGAACCAGTCAGCGCCCTCGAAGATAGCATCCCAGTCGAAGTCAGAGGGCTTCGCCTCAGCTATTGCCGAGTGAGCTCTGTCGTATATAACCTTAGAGGGTCTCTGAGAAGCACCCTTTTCGTTGAAGTAAATGCCGACTCTGTCGCCTCCGCGTACGATCTTAGAGGTATCAACGCCGAATCTTCGAAGTGCGTTTACAGCACTCTGACCGATCTCGTGCTTGGGGAGCTTGGTTACGAAGACGGAATCAAGTCCGTAGTTGGCAAGAGATACGGAAACGTTAGCCTCGCCGCCACCGTAAACTACACCGAATTTGTCCGCCTGAGTGAAACGAAGATATCCCTCGGGAGCGAGACGGAGCATAATTTCACCAAAAGTTACTACTTTCATTTGAAAAAATCCTTTCGAATGTTTTAAATTTTATTATTCGCACATATATTGTATCACAATATATTTTGATTTGCAAGGCAAAAGCTTCTTTTTGTTTAAGTAAATATAAATATTTTATTCCTTCGGCGAGTACTTAGTTCTGACAGCCTCTACGCACATCTGACACAGGTGCTTGGAATTGTAGCTGTAGAGCATCTCATGGCTTCCGCAAATAGCGCAATGCGGCAGATGCTTTTTTATAATGATGTAATCGTCTGACATAGAGAATTCGAGCGAGTCGTTTGCGGATATGTCGAGCATTCTGCACATTTCCTTCGGGATTACGACTCTGCCGAGCTCGTCTATCTTTCTGACAATGCCGGTAGTCTTCATAAGGTTAACTCCTTTCTGGTTTTCTACGTGAATTTTACCATATTATGTTATTTTTGTCAACGGGTGTGTCGAAAAAAGAAAAAAGAGGAATTTAAAATGCAGACGCTGTTAAGAGAGAAAGAGACTTTGCCGAGGGATGATAAGGGAGTGAGAAGATTGCTCCGAGTTTTTCCGAGGGGGCTGGCCTTGGAAATAGAGGAGATTATTCGTACACGGCGCGGACAAATACCCTCTGAAATAAGACTGAGAAGGGACAGGGTCTCTTCGGTCGTTATAGGTGGAAGGAGCTACGCTCTTGTCTTCAGGGTATCTTACCGAGAGATGAACGGTATTATGGACACGCTGTGCGAGGGGTCGCTGTATGCTTACAGGGATGAGATAAGCTCGGGCTTTATCTCTTTTGGAGACGGCATCAGAGTGGGCATCGTAGGGGATGCGGGATATGAGGGTGGCAGGCTCGTAGGAGTGTACGAGGTCGGCAGTTTGATTTTCAGAATACCGTCCGACAGATGCGCCTTTTCACACGAGGTTTTCAAAAAATGGAGTCTCGGCGGCTGTAAAAATCTTGTCATCATAGCTCCGCCGGGTGGAGGAAAGACGACCCTTCTCAGAGCAATGGCAAAGGATATCGGGAGCGGAAGAGAGGCAAAGCGTGTGGTCGTTATAGACACAAGGCGAGAATTTATTATATCGGATTACACAGGTGCGACCGTCGATATTCAAAGAGGGTACACGAGGGCTGTGGGCATAGAACAGGCAATACGTACCGCATCCGCAGATGTAATTATGGTAGATGAGATACATACGGCTGATGACGCGAGGGCGATTTTGAGCGCGGCGTTATCGGGTGTCACCGTTATAGCGACAGCGCACGGCTCGGATATAGACGGAGTTAAGAAAAGAGACGAGATAAACGACCTTTTTCGCCTCGGAGTTTTCTGCGACTATGCCGCCCTTATGAGGAAGGGTGGCGAATTTTGCTTTGAATACGGGGAGATAAAATGAGACTGGTCGGCGGAATCATAGTGCTCGGCGTATCTCTTTTTGTTTATGCGCTTTACAATAGATTCCTTGCTGAGGGGCGAGGGCTTGCAAGAGCATATCTATCCTTAATGAAAAGAATTAGAGAGCAGATTTTCTGTTATTCAAAGGGAGTTAAGGAGATAATCTCCGAGGTGTCGGACGAGGGGCTTGAGGCCTTCGTTTCTATGGTGAAGGAAGGCAGGAGAGCGCACGAGGCATTTGCTCTTTCTGACACGGGTACGCTGTTGAAGGAAGAAAAAGAGCTTATCGCCGAGTGCCTTGAGAGCTTGGGCACGGGGTATCTCGAGAGCGAGGTAAAGAGACTGGACGTATATATAAAGAGACTTGAGGAGCTTATATCAGCAAACGAGGCGGAGTCGGCAAAGAAGAAAAAAGTACTGCTCGCCGCCTTACTTGCCGTATCGCTCGGAGTGATAATTCTGATTATGTAATTCGGTCGGCAGGAGCTTTTTCAGAAGGGTTTGCGTTTACCCTACGTAACAGGCGCAGATAAGAAAGGAAAGGAAGAAAAATGAACGTCGAAATAATACTGAAGGTGGCGGGAGTGGGAATGATTGTCGCCGTGGTGTGCCAGGTGCTCGCAAAGGTTGGCAGAGACGACCAGGCGACGCTCGTATCTGTAAGCGGAATAGTGATAATACTCCTTCTTCTGATTGAAGAGATAGGGAGACTAATAAGCCTCGTCAGAGAGGTGTTCGGAATATGACGGGCGCAGAGATGCTCGCTCTTAGTATTATTGGAGCAATGCTTACCTTTGTATTAAAGGAGCTGGGGTTCGGTGGAGCCAGGCTTATATCCGTCTTGGCTCTGGTGCTGCTCACGCTCTTCGCAATTAACGGGATAGGCGAGCTCCTTTCGGCTCTTCCGTTCTCAGCCTTCGGCAAAGAGAGCGATGCAGCCAAAGGGATTATGAAGATAATAGGGGTCGGGTATGCTTTCGGCATCTGCTCGGACGTATGCCGTGAAATTGGGGAGAACGGAGTGGCGAACGCCGTGTTAACACTGGGGCGTGTAGAGATTATGCTGATATCGGTGCCGTTTGTCAATTCTGTTTTCTCTGTGCTGACGGAATTTTTAAAATGAGAAATGTAAATAAAAGATTACATAAAATAACGCCGTTGCTTTTCTTTTCGTTTTTTCTTGTTATGCTTTCGTTCGTGTGCCGATTCCCCTGCGCTGACGGCGCAGGGTCTGCGTACGGGACAAGGTTATCGCTCCTTGCTCTTGAAGAAAAGGGCGATGGTGGCACAGCGGAACAAAGAATTGAGGACATACTCGATATCTTCGAGGGGATTGCGGGCGTCGAGAGCGAGGATGTGAGCGGTGTCGGCGTAGACGAAATCATCAGGAATATATTTGACTTTATCGAAAGCGGGCGAGCGGAGTTTATTTCGATTGCCTTGTACGTTTTCGGTATAGGCGGGCTTATGGTCTTCGGAGAGCTTTTGATGCAGGACGGCGCCCATATGCTTGGCAGCGGCGTTCAGGCTATAGGGTGCGCCGCACTGTTTGGCAGGGTGTACCCTTACCTTTTGGATGCCGTATCTGCTCTTGAGAGCATAAACGAATTGTTTACGTCTCTATCTCCCGTTTTTGCGTCACTTCTTGCCTTAGGCGGATACGGAGCTACGGCTGCCGCCGAGTCGGCTACTATGGGTATAACGCTGTGGCTTTACGGCGGAATCGGCTCGGGGGTTTTGCTCACTCTGTGCGTAGGAGTTCTTTTTTTAAGCATCATCTCGTCGGTAGGAGATGGGTCTTTTGGACTTGGCAGAGGCTTTTCTGCGGCTTTTTCTAAAGGGATGGGCTTTTTGACGGCGGCGTTTGCCGGTATAACCTCGTTACAGAGCTTTATTACGACCTCTCTCGACAGTGCAGCACTCAGGACGGCGAAGTATGCCGCACAGACACTCATACCTGTTGTAGGGGGCACTGTGTCCGGCGCAATGAGCACCCTGTCCGGCGGACTCAGCTATGCGGCGGGTGTTATGGGCGGGGGGACTGTTGCGGCGCTTGTTTCCATAGGACTTGCTCCTCTTGCTTTCCTGCTGTTTTTTAAGCTTCTTTTCTTCCTTCTCGGGTCTTTTGCGGATTACTCGTCGGCGACGGGAGTCAGAGGGGCGATTATCGGATTTTCAGGTGGGCTTGATGCTCTGATTTCGGTTTATACCCTGTCGGTCAGCATATACACCCTCGAGGCGGTCTTGTTTTTGAAAAGTGTTTTGTCGAATTGAGGTCAGAGTTATGAAGGAATACGTTTTATCCTGCGTTGCCGTCGGGCTTGTGGCGGCCGTCGGGACGGGAATAGCTCACACGGGTGTGAAGAAGGCGGTGCGTGCCTCTATAGGCATCCTCGTCCTCTGTGTATTTCTCACCCCGCTTTCATCCTGCATCTCGGATTTTTTAAGCACGCTCCCCCTCGGTTCCGCACCCGATACCGGTGATACAGAGGGGTTTAAGGAGATTACAGAGGAGGCTTTTTCACTGGGGGTTGAACGGGCGCTGGCGTTACAGTTTTCTCTCTCCGAGAACAGCATTGACGTTACTCTCGTTGGGTTCGACCCTTATGCGATGAGGGCAGAGAGGGCGCACGTGACGCTTACGGACGTAAGAGAAGATTATCGAGAAATACGTGAGTACGTGTGCGAGAATTTTTTGACGCAGGGAGGAATATGCGAGGTGGATTATGAGGTGTGAGAAGGAAGCAATAGGGGGATTTCTGCGGTTTCTTAAGAAGAACGGGTACGTGTGGAAAGTAGCCGTTATTTTGCTGATCGGAATAATTCTTATAGCTATCGGCAGCGGGGGTAGCTCGGAGAACCGGGATACTCTTGACGAAAGAGAGAAGATAGAAGCATCGATCGAGAGGATATGCTCGTCGATGAAGGGGGTGGGGAAGTGCCGTGTTATGGTTAGCTATGCGGTCTCTGCCGACAGATATTCATCCGAGAGGGGCAGGGTTGAGAGCGTAGTGATACTTTGCGAGGGCGGCGGGTCGGACGCAATAAAGAAGGAGCTCGTGGAGATGATTACAGCATTGTATGGAATAGGATCGAACAGGATAAAAATAGGCGTCCTTGATTAGCAGGATTTCGGCACCTTGCCTGCGAAGCACCCTTTCCAAAATCGGAAGACAAAAAATTCATCTCTTCCGTCATACAGCCGACGAGTTCGGCATAGTCTTAACCAGCAATATCGTGAAGCCGACAGACCGACGAAAGGCTAGTCACGGAAAAAGGAGATTTACTTAATGAAAAACGAAAAACTAAAGAGATTTTTCTCAAGCAAAACGGCTAAGAGCCTGACCGTTTTCGTCGCAGCCCTTCTGATAGGAGTTGCGGTGTACGCTAATTACAGGCTGTTTTACGACCCCGTCGGCTCTATGGGCTTCGGAGATAACAACATGAGCGACGGCTTCAATGATTCGACATCAACGGGCGGCGAGGCAGAAGCGGAGAACTACTTCACCACCACGGCGCTCAACCGTCAGCAGGCGAGAGATGAGGCTATCGACGTGCTTAAGATGGTAACCGAGAGCGAAGAGGCAGACGAGGTTGCAAAGACAGAGGCGAACGCAAAGATTGCGAAGATTGCCGAGGATATCCAGAACGAGACAAATATCGAGACTCTCGTCAAGGCGAAGGGCTTTGAGGAGTGCGTAGCCGTTATATCCGACGACAGCGTAAGCGTTATCGTATCGGCAGAGAGCCTACAGGCGGCAGAGGCGGCGCAGATACTCTCAATCGTATACAACACCACGGGCATATCTCCCGAAAACGTAAGCATTCTGAACAGATAACAGGCAAAACTAGAAAACAGCCCGTAGCATCGGTCGGCTACGGGCTGTTCTGATGTAAAACGAGGCAAAAACAGAGCCGGGACGTCAAATTTTAATCATTTTGTTATTGACTACTCGGCATAATTATGATAAAATAATAAAAAAATATTTGGGAGAACAATCGTTATGGAAAAGTTAAGAGTTGGTATTATCGGAGCTACCGGTATGGTAGGTCAGAGATTTATTATGCTTCTTTCGGAGCACCCCTACTTTGAGATAACCGCACTTGTGGCGGGTCCTCGTTCGGCAGGCAGAAGCTATCGTGAGGCGGTAGAGGGAAGATGGAAGATGAAGGATTCCTGCCCCGATAAAATTCTCGATATGCAGGTTATTTCGTCCGATGACGTCGAGACGGTCGGCTCGCTCGTTGATTTTGTATTCTGTGCCGTAAGCCTTTCTAAGGACGAGACACGTGCTCTTGAGGAAAGATATGCTCGTGCGGAGATTCCCGTCGTGTCGAACAACTCTGCGCACAGATGGACTCCCGACGTACCTATGGTTATTCCCGAGGTAAACGATGCACACCTTGAGGTTATCGAGGCTCAAAGGAAGAGACTCGGTACAAAGAGAGGGTTTATCGCAGTAAAGCCCAATTGCTCCATCCAGTCTTACGTAGGAGCGCTCACCCCCCTTCGCAAGTGGGGAATTAAAGAGGTAGTAGCTACTACCTATCAGGCAATCAGCGGAGCTGGAAAGACCTTCCGTGAGTGGCCCGAGATGGTGGATAACCTTATCCCCTTCATCGGCGGCGAGGAAGAGAAGAGTGAGAAGGAGCCTCTGAGAGTATGGGGCGAAGTAAAGGACGGAGTCGTTGTGCCCGCTACCTCTCCCGTTATTACTACCCAGTGTTTAAGAGTGCCCGTTACCGACGGTCATATGGCTGCGGTGTTCGTAAGATTTGAGAACAAGCCCACGAAGGAAGAGATACTCGCCGAGTGGAAGAGCTTTAAGGGTCTGCCTCAGACTCTCGGTCTGCCCTCTGCTCCTGAGCAGTTCATCACCTATTTCGAAGAGGATAACCGTCCTCAGACCGGACTCGACCGTGACCTTTACGGCGGTATGGGCGTGAGTGTGGGAAGGCTCAGAGAGGATACCGTGTACGATTATAAGTTCGTCGGACTGTCGCACAACACCCTGAGGGGCGCTGCCGGCGGAGCGGTTCTTATTGCAGAGCTTCTTTATCGCAAGGGTTATATCACCAAGAAGTAAGAATCCGCATTTTTGAAGTAAAATACACAGGGCGCATTCCTTGAGATTGTGCCCTTTTTGAAAGAAAAGGAGAGGGACGGTTGAACATTTCCAAGTATAAGGCGCTTCTCACAGCTGTCGATATGGGCAGCTTTTCCGCAGCGGCGCAGAAGCTCGGTTACACTCAGTCAGGACTTACGCATATGATGAACGCTCTGGAGGATGAGCTCGGCTTTTCTATTCTTCAGAGGGGCTACTACGGAATAAAGCTGACTCCCGGAGGAGAGAGAATTATACCAAAGATACGCCAGCTTGTTATGTGCGAGGATGCTTTGAGGAACGAGATAGACCTCGTTAAGTCCTACGGTGACAACGTCATAAGGATAGGTGCGTTTTCCAGTATGGCGTCGACCTGGCTACCCGGAATCGTAGAGCGATTTAATCAGGAGTTCCCGGACGTTACGGTGAACATACAGATGGGAACCGTTGCGGAGCTTTACGGCGGACTCGAGGAGGGGAGATTCGACATCTGCTTCGGCACTAAGAACAACAAGTACGCCTTCAAATGGCTGCCGCTTGCTCTCGACCGCTTTTATGCTATTTTGCCGAAGGACTATCCAACCTACGGGAACGAGTTTAAGCTCTCCGACTTTAACGGCACGAAGTTCCTTATGCCCGGTCTTGGCTTCGATGACGATATCAGCACGGTTTTCTCCGAAAACAACGTAAAGCCCTTCGTAACCCCCACTTACGTAGACGACCCTGCGATAATCTCGATGGTTGAGCACGGTCTCGGTATCAGTATGCTCTCCGAGCTGATTTTGAGGAACAGAAGAGACGATACCAAGATACTTCCCATCGTGCCAGAGGTCTACAGAACGCTCGCTATTTCCGTCAAGCAGGACAAGGTTCTTACCCTGCCCTTGAAGAGACTCATAGGTATCACAAAAGAGCACGCAAAGAAGATGACCCCCAGATTTTTTGGTAATGTTGAATAAAATTAGTGGCGAAATTTCGTCAGAGCCGTTCTTCCAAAAGGAAGGGCGGCTATTGACTTTTATTAAAATAAAATGTATAATAAACTCAGTGACAATCATATTTGTGATGAAAGGCGATTGGTACAGATTATGAAAAAAATAGTTTGCATGATTCTCGCACTTGCTCTTACTCTCTGTCTTGCACTTACCTTCACGTCCTGTAATGGTGGCGCAGGCAGCATACTTGATGCTGTGAGAAGCTCGTCTGCGACGAAGGTAGTTACCGTAGTCAACTATAAGGATGCGGCGGGAGTTACGCTCGGCGGCAACTACGTTCTGATGATGGAAGGCGAGGATTCGATTTTTGAATATACGTACACGAATTACCGCACAGTAGAGGAAGGCGCCGAGGAGTCCAACTACGAGAGGATAAAGACCGTGGAAGGTAAGGTATACACGGTTGACGGACTCAGCTCCACCGACGGAGAAAAGTGGGAAGCGGGCGCTCCCGTTACCGTAGTGCTTAAGCTCAACATTACTGAGGCTATACTTAAGGATGCTGTGGTAAGTGAGGACGGCTCGACCTTGACTGCGAAGATCGCATCCGAGGATGCCGTTGAGGCTCTCGGCACGGATCTTAATGCTGCCGAGGATATCAGCATAACCATAAGCACGAGCGGTGCTCGTCTTATCGGTGTTGTTCTTTCCTGCAAGACCGCTAACAATGCCGATATGAGGATTACGACCTCTTATTCCTATAACCCTATTACACTTGATATTCCCGCAGCTGAATAAGGGCGGCAAGGTTTATTTCAAGGATTGAAAGGAAGGTTCTTTATGAAAAAGTTTTTAGCTATTTCTCTTTGCCTTGTTCTCTGCCTCGGTGCTCTTGTGAGCTGTTCCGGTCAGAGCAAGAAAGAGGTGTTTGCTTCGGTTGACGCTATGTATGACAGAAGCCAGCCCACCAGGGTTGTGGCGCAGACCGAGTATAAGTTCAACAAGTTCAGCCTTACCGGTTCTTACACCCTTGAGGTAGGCGAGGTTGACGGTAAGCCTGCTGCTATCTATTCCGAGGAGTATCAGCAGCTCAGAGATATCGCCAGCGGTTCTACCGTAGATATCAAGGATTTCTATGAGACAATTAAAACAAAGAAGGAATATATAGAGGGTACCGGCGTCCGTGTTGACGGCGGCGAGTGGGATCCCGAGGGCGAGTCCTTCATTCCCGAAAAGGGTGGTATCGCAATTAACCTCAATCCTTCCATAGCAGAGAACTATGAGTACAAGGACGGCGTTCTTTCCTTCCAGGTTGCGGCTTCCAGCACCGAGGCGCTCCTCGGAGAAGGAAACGGAGTTGACTCTGTAGTTGCAGTTGTTATCACTACCGATGCCACAGCTGACGGAGATGACGCAAGTGCACGTATCATCGGCGTTTCTATCACCTATACCATTCCTGCTGATGAAGAAAACCACATTTCCGAGGCTACTGTTACTATTTCCGCTACGTATGAGTACGACGTAGTAGCTATCAACATTCAGTAAGGAGGTCGCAATGAAGAAGATTATAGCATTTGCTTTGATTGTTGCTTGTGCGCTTTGTCTTGTAGCTTGTAAGACTGACGACGACGTTTCGCTTTCTGAGAAAATTGCTCCGTACAGCACCGCTCTCGCTACAGCTCCCGTTTCTGCAACCGTAGAGGCTACTATGAATTCTGCGCTCGCAGAGCTTAACGGTACTTACGAGGTTACATACGCTGACGGTGTTGCATCTGTTAATTACGTTATTGACGTTTTGAATCCTATCGTTGACGGCGTGACTCCCGACGAGCCTGTCTCCGAAGTGCCCGGTACAGCGACTGTAGCTGCTGACGGAACGGTTTCGGACGGAGAGCTTGGTGGAATTTACGCTACGCTTATCGCACGTAAGCTTAGCCTTGATGCTTCTAAGCTTACCGCAGAGGTTGGCTCGGGTGTGCTTTCTGCAACGGTTTCTAAGGATAATGCAGATGCGGTTGTTCCCGGTATTGTAGGAGTGACAGGCGACGTTACTCTTAACATTACTCTTTCCGACGGTAAGATTACATCGATTTCTGTTGGTTACATTACCAACAACGGTGGTATGTCCATCCGTTGTATGTTCGCATACTGATAGATTTTTCAGCCACCCGGAACGACGGCTCGGACGGAGCGTCTTTCGGGTGGCTTGTTTTTTTGCCTTTAAAATAAGTAGCTATAAAATATATAATAATGTGGTACTCGATAATAAAAAGCTCGTTTTGTATTTTCACAGGCAGAATGCAAATGGGCGTACGAGAGAATAAAACGGAAGGAAACTAAAATGCAGATTGATTTGGAAAAGGCGGCTCTTGTTCTCGGCGGAGTTCTTAGAGAGCGTGGCTTTGGATTTGATTACGATAATCTTGGAGAGGCGCTCTTAATAGAGTCTCAGCTGTATCATATGACGCTTGGAACGACGCTCCTTTCTATATTCGTCCACCGAGAGGGATTGCTCGGGATCTGCTTCTCATTCGGTGAGATAGACAGGACGGACGACGTATTGAGTATGCTTGCGGATTGCGGCACCGCAACTGACGGGCCTTTGCGTGTCAGCATTAACCCCGAGGGAATTCTTACGGTTGATTATACGGTGCTGATGGCAGCAGAGGACACACTCGGAAGAAATCTTGAGCTCGCTCTGAAGGAGCTTTCATCCGACAGGTTCTGCAAGGCATTCACCCCTCTTGCAAATCTTGCAAGCAAGGATTGACGGACAGAGAAGTTGTTCACGCCTCAGCGTAAAGTCGGGTAGCGCATAATTAAATTGCTCTACATAAGCAAGTCAGATTATATAAATGATAGGAAGGTAAACAAATGATACCCTCTTTTGATAAACAGCTCGGGAAAAAGATAAGAGTATTTATATCCTCGACCTTCAGAGATATGAACGAGGAGAGGAGTCTTATTGTCAACAGTATATTTCCACGTCTCAGAAGAAGATTTTCCAAGGATATGATAGATATTACCGAGGTTGATTTACGGTGGGGCATATCCGAGGACGACTCTGAGAACGGCAGAATTCTTGAGATATGTATAGGCGAGGTACTGAGATGCTCTCCCTTCTTTGTCGGAATGATAGGAGATAACTACGGAACAGTTGCGGCAAAAGAGGATATAGAAAACCTGCCTCCTGCCTATCTCGGGGCGCTGGGCGAAGGGAGTCTAGACGGCATAAGCATAACAGAGCTTGAGATGCGTGCGGGAGTCTTTGTGCCTAACAATAAGGATTTTTCCTGCTTCTTCCTCAAGGAAACGGGGAACGAGCAGTCTGATGGATGCCGTGCGTTAAAGGAAGGAATTCGCACGGGCTACAGCTTCTCATCGTATACCGATATGTCGGAGCTTGAGCAGAGTATGTATTCAACGCTCGAGAGATATATAGAAAAGCTTCTGCCGGAAAGAGAGAATCCGCCGTACGGTGATGGAGATTATCTTGCGCACTTAAAAATTCTTAAGGATAATACGGCGGCATACGTAGCCGATAATCTAAAGGTTGCTAAGCTCGAGAGCGCAATAAATTTGCGGCGCAATCTCTTTATATCGGGAGAGAAGGGAATGGGAAAGAGCGCTCTTCTCTCCTGGCTTGCAAAGCGTGAGGGTGTCGAGAGAGATGGAGACGTTTTCTTCCACTTCGGAGCGGCAGGCGACTCAGCGCTTAAGGTTAGCTGTATTTATGGAAGATTATATAAATTCTTGAGCTCCCGATACGGAGTTAGCGTTGACTGCGCCGACCCGTACGAGCGAGTTGTCGCTGCGCTGAAGGAAGCGAGGATTGATAAGAGGCTGACGCTTTATTTCGACACGGTAGAGCAGTACGATGACGTCGCCGCCTCATATAAGCTTCTGTCGCTCTCGGCTCATAATTCAAAAATACGCATTGTCCTTGCAGGCACTGAGCCGCCCGTCGGAGCGTCCTGCGCTACAGAAAAGCTCAGTCCTCTTTCTGACGAGCAGGTGCGACAGATAGTGATAGGTGCGCTCCGCAGATGCGGTAAGAGACTGGATGCCGAAAAGGTGCAGAGCATAATAGAGACGGAAAACTGCAAAAACCCGCTCTTCTTATCCGTCCTGCTGTCACAGCTGCGTATGTATGGCTCGTACGAGACACTCGGAGACTTCCTCGACCGACTTCTTGTAGCGGGCGGATTCGGCGAGCTTTTCTCAACCGTTGTAGAGAGAATGCGTGCATATTACAAGGAGAGGAGCTTTAACGAAGAGAATATATATGAAGCGCTGGCTCTTCTTGTATACTCCCGTGACGGTCTGCCTGAGAGTGCAATACAGGATATAGTCGGCTTTATCCCTGTTTCGAGAAGCGTGTTTATGACCGCCATAGAGCTGTTCTTAACAGAGCAGGACGGACTCACCAAGTTCTCGCACGACCTGTTTAAAGCGGCCGCAGAGGCGGAGCTTAAGAAGAAAAATAGAGATTATTCCGCCTACGCCTCCGAGAGCATAATCAAGCACCTCGAGAAGGGGCACACCTCCCCGATGGCGAAAAGAGAACTGGCATATCGGTATTCGGTCGAAAAAAGGAGCGACGAGCTTGCCGCTCTTATAAAGGATGCCGAGACCTTCGGACTTTTACTTGAAACAGATTATTATGCGCTTGCGGGATATCTTTCGATGCTTACAAAAAGGCAGGACGAGCTGTTTGAATCCTTCCTTTCGAATATATCCGACGAGGAAGGCAGAATCCGTATTTCCGAGCTGTTGTGCGAGGCGGGGTGCTACGATGCGGCAATCAAATGCGTCGATGCCTGCCGCAGCGATAACGGCACATATCTGTTAAGGCTTAAAGCCGTAAAGGCAAGGTGTATATATAAGATAGGAGCTAACCGTTTCTCCGATGCGGTTAAGGCGTATGAAGAGCTAAGAGCGCTTTGTAACGATATGTACCCCGATGACGAGGTAGTGCGTGCGAAGTATTCATACCTTCTCGGAGTAGCATATAACAGCGCAGGCAGACAGGCAGATGCGCAAGAGGTGTTCCGTGAGTGCGCAGAGGCCTTGATAGGCTCGGGCGATGAGAGCTACACCTCTGCTTGGGTATTGGATTTGTACGGCTCTGCGTGCTACAAGAGAGGCGAGCTCGCTGAGGCTCTCGGATACTCGGAGAGGGCGATGGAAATATGCAGAGGGCTGTACGGACCGGTGTCCGGCGAGCTTGCCTGGTCTTTGTGCTACGGCTGGCCTTCGGTGTATGCTCTGGGTCAGAAAAAGCGTGCGCTCGAAATGGTTGGCTCGGCGTACGAAATGTATAAGCAGATATTCAAGGGATACGGGCCGAGGATAGCCTGGGCGTCTCAAAATACGGGTACCGCTCTTATGATATCGGGAGAGCTCGACTCGGCAGAGGAGCTATATCTTTTCTCTATAAACGAGAATGATAAGGCGGTGAGCGAGGAGCGCCGTCCTCACGTATATTCTCTTACGAGCTACGCTTCGCTGGCGTCGCTTGAGTATAAGAGGAAAAACAAGGAGAAGGCGGACGAGCTGGCCACCTTTGCTTTGAACGAGAGCATAGCCAAGAACGGAAAAGAGCATATCTATACCGCAAACTTCTATCTGACGAAGGGTATAGTAGCGTCAGATCCGGAGGCGATTAGAGAAGCGGTGAGAATATACTCGCTTACGAGCGGCGCACCCGATTATTATTTCGCAAAGGTGTGTCTTGCACGTATACTCGCAAAGAGCGACAGGATAGAAGAGGCGAAGAGCGTTTCGTCAGAGCTGATGCAAGAGTACTTCTCCGAGTACAGAGAAACCGAGCTTATTACCTACCTTGTGGCAGAGACGCTGGAGAAGATAACGGGAGAGCACAGAGATGAGGACGAGCTTCTGTTCAGATACGCAGACTACGGATACTACCTCACTCACTCAAACAACTCTCACATAGTTTTTATACCTCTAATTTAACACGGTTATATGCTAGCTTGTGCTCGGCGGCACAATAGCTATACCCTCATACACCGAGTCGAAGCAGTCGTCTTTTACGTCTGCTTCGACTCTTACTCCCTCGATTTTTAAGTACCTTGCATAATCGTATTGGTAGCTTGACAGGGGTCTGTTGAATGCATCGTCGGTCTGTGCAGCGACGAGAGTGTCTTCACCTTCAAATCCTACCACGAGAAGAGTGTGGTAGAATCCTCCCTCGTTCTTTGCCAGCTGTATTACGTCTCCAATTTCGAGCTCATCGAGCGAAGCCTCTCTGGCGAATGGGCCCACGCCCTTATTTCCCACCATAAAATTAAAAAAGAAATCCACCCCAGTCCAGGACGGCGATCTGTCGTCGAGTGATCGGTAGTACCATCCGAAGGTCATAAGATAGTTCATAACGCACGAGCCTGCGTAAATAGACTGGGATACAAAGTTCGTACAGTTCCCCCCGATGCCTCGGAAGTTTCCGAAAATCGGGTTTTGCGAGAAGGCGTATCTTCTTGCATATTCTACGGCTCTTTCTCGGAAATATGGCTTTACAACAAGCATATTTGTCTCCTTTTTGCTTTTGATTTATAATTATTTTATTCTATTGACGTTTTTTTGTTTAAAAATATCTTGTAAACGGGAAAAATATGGTGTATAATTACTACGTTAAAAAAGAACAAAGGAGAAGAAAATGGCAAAGAAATTTACAGTTGGTTCTAACGTAAGACCTGACGATATGAAGCGTATTACCACACCCGAGCTTGCTAAGGAGTTTATCGACGAGCAGGTTAAGCTTGTTAGAGAGCAGGTGGGGAGCAACAAGGTGCTCCTTGCGCTGTCCGGAGGAGTTGACTCTTCGGTAGTTGCCGCACTTCTTATAAAGGCTATAGGCAAGCAGCTTGTATGCGTGCATGTAAATCACGGCCTTATGCGTAAGGGCGAGAGCGAGCAGGTTATCGAGGTGTTCGGTAAAGCACTTGATGCCAATCTCATATATATTGATGCAACCGACAGATTCCTTGATAAGCTTGCCGGCGTTGCCGAGCCTGAGCGCAAGAGGAAGATTATCGGCGCTGAGTTCATAGAGGTGTTCAACGAGGAAGCGAAGAAGCTTACCGACGTTGCATTCCTTGCTCAGGGAACTATTTATCCCGACATCCTTGAGTCTGACGGCGTAAAGGCGCACCACAACGTAGGCGGTCTTCCCGAGGATATGAAGCTCGAGCTCGTTGAGCCCGTAAAGCTTCTCTATAAGGATGAAGTAAGAGTAGTCGGCGAGGCTCTCGGACTTCCTCACGCTATGGTTTACCGTCAGCCCTTCCCCGGTCCCGGACTCGGCGTGCGCTGCCTCGGCGCTATCACCGGAGACAGGCTTGCCGCTCTCAGAGAGGCGGATGCTATTCTCAGAGAAGAGTTTGACAACTGCGGTCTTGCTGAGCGTGTATGGCAGTACTTTATTGCTGTTCCCGACTTTAAGAGCGTCGGCGTCAAGGACGGAAAACGTTATGAGGGATGGCCCGCTATCATCCGCGCCGTAAACACGACCGATGCTATGAGCGCCACGATAGAGGAGATACCCTATCCCGTTCTACATCGCATCACCGACAGAATTACTCACGAGGTTGACGGCATCAACCGTGTTCTTCTCGACCTCACACCCAAGCCTATCGGTACTATCGAATGGGAATAATACAATTGTGACCGAAAAACTAAGTTCAGCCTACAAGATACAAAACTAAATATCCTTTAGATAAAAGGAGTCCCGACTGAGACGAACTCAGACGGGACTCCTTTTTTTGACTTTTCTACATATTGAATTTCGGTAGCACCATATGACTATTGCCGTCACATCAGACGGCTTCGGCGGTTTTATCGTAAATAGGCGATGAAACGGATGAAATATGCGCCGAAAAACAAAGAACGGCGGTTTTATAAACCCGCTTCGGGCTTTCTTTGCACAATCGTTCCATACGGTGTTGATAATGATTTTCAAAGGCGAAAGCCGATGACTGATAGCTTTAAATTACAAAATTCTTCCGAGCCTTTCTTCGATATCGGCAAGGTTTTTATCAAGGAATTCACGGACGTTTTTTTCGGGAAGCGGGGGAAGACCGTTTTCAATAGAGAATACTCCGTCGTACCCGATTTCTCTGAGGGACGATACAAAATCCGCCCAGTCGAGTACACCCGTTAAAGGGACGCCGTGCAAATCGTTTTTGCCATTGTTGTCGTGAACGTGTAGGCAGGCGAGATATTCTTTCCCGATTTCTCTGACCGCATCCGCAGGAGAAACTCCGCAGATTAAGGCGTGACCCGTGTCGAGGCAAACCTTAAAACGCCGGCTTCCGACCTCTTTCGCCATTTCAAGAACGTGGTGGC
>JAZORO010000073.1:0-12009 GCA_045656605.1 Eubacteriales bacterium | reverse complement strand
TAGCCGTAAGAGAGTCGAACTAACAAGCCTGGCGACGATAAATTTTAGCGTCTTTCGTCGTACTAATCCTTGTTAAGTGCTACTTAACTGCGGCTCATTACACCAAAATCCGCAAAAAATTTATTCGCCGACGGGTGTCGTTCAGTTTTAAAAGAATAGATTTTGTCATAGCCGAGCCTAATTTTTCGAAGAATATGCAAATATTTAAGGAAAATTTGGCGATGTATATGGCGAAATGTATCTTTTAAAACCTTATTAGTTCGACTCTCTTACGGCTAGGCTCAGCTTCGGCTGACAGAACGAGACAAAAGGCGGAAAAGGCGCTCCTTTCCGCTTTGCCTGCCATAAATTATTTTCCTGCGGCTCTATGCTTTTTTGCCGTCGTAGACAGGGAGAGCGCCCCGAGAATTACGACAATAAGAAGATTTGCGGCGAGTATTATGGCGAATACCGCACTCCAGCCGTCAAGGCCGAAAGCGCCACCTCGGTCACGTACGTAGGCGAGCAGCTTCGGGGCTGTGCCTGAGGCTATGGATGCAAGACTGTTCGCTGTTGCCGAATACACGCCGGGGTCTATCCTGCCCCTCATACGCATAGGTATGATGGATAGCGGTATCATTCTTCCGCCGTTCAACGCAACGATAAAGATAAAAAGAAGAGGCAGGGATATATAAAGCCCCTTGTCGAAGGTGAAGAAAAGAGGGACAGCCACAGCAAGGGCTGCGCCGAACATAACAAAGCCGACAAGAATAAAGTTCTTCTCCCTCTCGCACAAATTCACCGTGATGAACGGGCCGAGAATAATAACAAGGGGCGCAAGCACCGTTATCAGCTTAGCCGTAGTGTTATCGAATCCGCCGATATCCTTAAGATACAAGTCGATATTGTTGTAAATAAAGAAGAATATAGCCGTGACGAGGAAGCCTACCGAGGCCGAGACGGCATAGAAGAGAAGGACCCTCTTCTTATTCGTAATGTGAAGAGAATCGTGCTCCTCAGCCTCGCTCTCCTGCTCTCTTGCCAAAGAGGGGGATTCGAGCTCAATACGGGATACGAGAGTCACCGATACGAAGAAGAGCGCCACAGCACTGAGAAGCAATCCGCCGAGAATAACGAAAGGGAGTCTCCAGTTCTCACCGAAAAGAGCCGCCACCGAGTATGAGACAGCCGTAGCCACGGCAGGACCGCAGCTCATAAGCTTGTTTGCCCCCGGGAGCCTATCGCCCGGCAGGTATTTTGTCAAGACCTTCATCGAGCAGCTCCACACGCCTGCCTGCAAAGCGCCGTTGACTATGAATATCATCCACTGCTCGTTTATTGTGTTTGTTGCGCCGACGAGCATTGTCAGAAGAGCCGATAAACCTATCGTCGCCGAAAGATACCACTTTATATTGAGCTTCTTTATGAAGAAAACGAGCAGAATCTGAGTCACTGCGTAGGAGTAGAAGTAGTATTCCATCGTTGCGGCAAGGTCGGTAAAGCTACCGAAGATGCCCGTGGCGGCAAGCGTTGTTTTCTCCGCCACGTATATATTCTTTGCCCCTGTGAGAACAACATACATAAAGAAGGTCGCAAAAATCAAGAGCGAATATATTCTTGCGCTCCTTTCTTCCTTCCTGCCCATTTGCCGTTTTCCCCCGTTTTCGTCTTTTTTCTACACAAGTATATAATAACAAACCGAGAAAATCAACACAGCGGGGGTTTTTTAAAAGAAAAAAGCACCTATCGAGAACAATTTTATACCACGGCGGTATTTCCTGTTATTCGGTCGAGCTTATAAAATAATCTTCTTCGGGTATAGGCGCGCCGGTTTTGTGTCCAAAATTATAAATATTATATCCGTTTTTGCATTGTAGTGAAGAGAATAATATGATAAAATCAAGGCGTAAGATGATAAATAACACAAAAACGGAGAGTGAACTTATGAAAAAAGGTATAAACATTTGGTCTTTTCCTGTTATGAGTCTTTCGGAGAGCTTTGAGCTCGCCGCAAAGGCAGGCTTCGAGGGAGTCGAGGTTGCTCTTGCCGCCGACGGTGAGATTTCTCTATCCTCAACGGAAGCAGAGCTTCTGAAGGTCAAGGATGCGGCGAAAAACGCAGGCATTCAGCTCTACAGCCTTTCCTCGGGACTGTACTGGGAACACTGGCTAACCGATGACGACCCCAAGGAAAGAGCGGTAGCGAAAGACATCGTAAGACGGCAGCTTGAGACGGCGAAGATACTCGGCTGCGACACGATTCTCGTCGTGCCCGGCTCTGTGCGTGCGGAATTTGCCGCTCCCGGGAAGGTTGTTGCGTACGACGCCGCATACGAGAGAAGCCTTGAGGCATTCTGCGAGCTTAAGGCCGACGCTGAAAGGCTCGAGATAAATATAGGCATCGAGAACGTCTGGAATCAGTTCCTGCTCTCTCCCCTCGAGATGAGAGACTTTATTGACAAGATAGAGAGCGAGTACGTGGGCAGCTACTTCGACGTCGGAAACGTGCTCTATAACGGTCTGCCCGAGCACTGGATAAGAATTCTCGGCAAGAGAATCAAGAAGGTACATTTCAAGGACTACCGCATCGAGGCGGGCGGACTTCACGGCTTTGTCGACCTGCTTGCCGGAGACGTGAACTACCCCGAGGTAGTAAAGGCATTCGGCGAGGTCGGATATGACGGCTGGGTATCTGCGGAGATGATTCCCAACTACAAGCACCACACCGAGGCGATAATCTACAACACCTCGACCTCTATGGATATGATTCTCGGAAGAAAGTAATTTTTCGAATATCCGAAAAGCATTTTATTAAAAATTCAAGAAAAGTAATTTTTTACAAAACAGGAGAAGAATATGATTAAAGTTGGTCTTATTGGTTGCGGCTTTATGGGAAGCATGCACGCAAACTGCTATAACAACATCGAAAACGTAAAGGTCACTGCCGTCGCAGACGTCAGAATGGACAAGGCACAGGCCGCTGCGGCAATCTCCGGCGCAGAGGTATACGCTACCGGTATGGAGCTTATCGAGAAGGCGGACGTAGACGTCATCGATATCTGCCTGCCCACCTACCTGCACGCAAGCCACGCACTCGCAGCGATGGATAAGGTCAAGTACGTCTTTATCGAGAAGCCCGTCGCTTTAACCGAGGAGGAAGGAAAGGCTCTTATCGAAAAGGCGGAGAAAACAGGAGCACAGGTACAGGTTGGACAGGTCGTGCGCTTCTGGGACGGATACGTTGAGCTCGCCGAGTTCATAAAAACCGAGAAATACGGCAAGGTCATTAACGCAAACTTCCGCAGACTCAGCCCTCTTCCCACCTGGGGATGGGACGGCTGGCTGCTCGATGCGGCTCGCTCGGGCGGAGCAGGACAGGATTTACATATTCACGACGTCGATTACGTTCTCTCCGTATTCGGTGAGCCCGAGAGCTTCTACACCGTCAGAAACATCTCCGGCCGCAGGAATGATTACGTCAACACCGTTATGAAGTACGACGGATTTGTTGTCTCCACCGAGGGCACCTGGGCTCTGCCCGTCACTTACGCCTTCAACGCCGACTACAGAGTTGTATTTGAGAAGGCTACTCTCGAGTGTAAGGGTGGCAGACTTCACTGCTATACCGACGAGGGCGTAGAAGAGATAGAGTTCAAGAAGCCCGAGCTCAAGGGTGAGAGTTATGCCGGCGGAAACGTCTCCGACCTCGGCGGCTACTACTACGAGCTTGTATACTTCACCGACAGAGCCGCAAAGGGCGAGAAGGTAAAAAAGGCTACCCTCTCCGACGCCGTCCTATCCCTCAACTTCCTTCTTAAGGAGCTCGGCAAGGAATTCTGACGCCTTTTGTATCCTTATAAACGGGTGAAAAACATTTTGAACAAAGAAGCAGAGTGCGCTAAACGAAGTGCACCCTGCTTTTTTCTGCCGTTTTTCTAAAGAATACTACACGCACCGAACCCCCTATACGTAGAACGGTGGCGTGCGGGCATTTCCCTTGACTTTTCCTTTTCGCTGTGGTAAAATCTATTCATAAATATTTATACCCTCGGAGGTATCGTATGGAAAAGCATCTGATAGTGGTAAGCATCGACGCTATGGTATATGAGGATTTGGAATACGCCTCGACCCTGCCCGCATTCAAAAAAATTATGGACGGCTCGTCTATGGTAAAGAAGGTTAAGACAATATATCCCTCTCTCACCCACCCCGTGCACGCAACTCTCATCACGGGTGCGCCCGCAGGAGTGACGGGAACTTATTCAAACGAGCTTTTTGACCCCTTCTCTCTTACGGAGTCGTGGTTTAACAATCTCGGAGAGATAAAGTGCGACACCCTCATACACGCCGCAAAGCGTGCGGGGCTCACCGTGGCAAGCGCATCCTGGCCTATGGTAGCTCACGACGGCGGACTCATCGACTACCACGTACCCTGCGCCTTGAACTGCGATTTTCGAGGATACGAGGACGAGCCGCTGAACGTTTACAGAAGCCTCGGCGCATCCGAGTGCGTTATGGGCATTATTGCAGAGGCGGTAAAGCGCTTCGGATGGGAGAACCGCCACCCCGAGGTCGACGAGTTCCAGACCTACTGTGTAAAAGAAATTATCAAAAAATTCAAGCCGAATCTCCTTTTGACCCACCCCTCGTACGTGGATAGTATGAGGCATAGAACGGGAATCTTCGGAGAAGGCGTTAACGAAGCGTTGAGAGCTACAGACCGCTGGCTCGGCGATATACTTGACGCCATAAGAGATGCCGGCATCGAGGACTCTACCGATATCGTGCTGCTGAGCGACCACGGTCAGCTGGGTATTGTAAGAAGGGTCTGCCCGAACGTGCTCCTGCGTGATGCGGGATACATAGATGCCGACGAGAACGGAAGAGTAACTTCCTGGCGTGCGTTTGCGCACAGCTGCGGACTTTCGTCTCAGGTGCACCTTTGCGACCCCGAGGATGAGAAGCTTAAAAAGGAGATATACGACCTTTTGACAAAGCTCGCCGAGGATAAGCTCTACGGCTTCGAGCGTGTATTCACAAAGGAAGAGGTAAAAGAAAGATACGGCCTTGACGGAGACTTCAGCTTTGTTCTCGAGACGGACGGCTACTCCGCCTTCAGCTCTGAGGTTGTGCGTCCGATAGTCAGAGAGCTCGACACGTCCGACTACCGCTACGGCAAGGGCACGCACGGCCATATGCCCGAGAAGGGGCCGCAGCCGACCATCGTTGTGAAGGGCCCGTCCTTCAAGTCCGGTGTGGTTATAGAAAACGGAGACATTCTCAACCACGCCCCCACCTTCGCAAAGGTGCTTGGCGTAGAACTGCGTGACGCACGTGGTGCGGCAATCGATGAGTTGATTAAGTAATCGAGAGATATTGTAACGAAAACGGCATAACGTACGAACGAAAAGAGGAAACAAAAATGAACTTAAAGCAGATAAACAAAATCTTCCGTGACACCGATTACGTGCGCACGGGCGGCTCTGCCGAGGAGAAGGCTACCGCAGAATATCTTGCGGGCGTGATAGCCGAGATGGGACTTGAGGCTCGCCTCTCTCCCTTCTCTGTCGATATGGCAGACGTAAAAAGCGCTACCCTGAGCGTCGACGGCAGAAATATCCCCTGCAAGGGATATAAGCTCTCGGGCTCGGGCGAGGTTGAGGCTGAGCTTTATTATCTAAGGAGCGACGACAGACTGAGCCTTGAGGGATGCCGAGGCAGGATAGTTCTCTTTGACGGCTATCTCGGCTACTGGAAGTATCACGACATTATCGAAAACGGAGCTGTCGGCTTCATCTCATACGACGGAGACGCAAACTATGCCGACAGAGATATCGACCAGCGTGAGCTGCGCCCCTACGTGTCCTTGGGCAACAAGATTCTCGGAGTAAACATCAATGCAAAGGATGCGATAGAGCTGATAAAGCGTGACGGAAAAATCGTAAGGATTGCGATAGACCAGGACGAATACCGTGCCGACTCTCACAACGTGATTGTCGACCTGCCCGGCAAGAGTGAGAAGACCATAGTCTTTACCGCTCACTACGACTCGACCCCGCTCTCACACGGAGCGTACGACAATATGTCGGGCTGTATAGGTCTTATCGGGCTTATCGAGAAATTTATGAAGACCGAGCACAACTTCTCTCTAAGATTCATTTTCTGCGGCAGTGAGGAGCGTGGGCTTCTCGGCTCGAAGGCGTACTGTGAAGAAAATCCTGAGGAGATTAAGAATACCGTTCTTTGCATAAACCTCGATATGATTGGCTGTATTATGGGTAAATTTGCCGCCTGCTGTACCTCCGAGAAGGATCTCGTCGCTTATCTTAAGTATATGGCGTGCGAGCTCGGCTTCCAGGTGCACGCATATCAGGACGTATACTCGTCCGACTCGACCCCCTTCTCGGACAAGGGCGTGCCTTCCGTCTCCTTTGCACGCTGGGCGCCTGAGAACACGGCTACCATCCACAACTCATACGATACGTCCGCTGTTATGAAGGCGAGCCAGGTTAAGGCGGATATCGACTTTATTTACGCCTTTGCCGAAAGAATGGCAACGGCGGCGGTCTGCCCCGTATCTCCCGATATGCCCGAGGATATGGTTACGAAGCTCGACGAGTACCTTTGCAGAAAGAGAAAGCCGAAGGACTGAGCGAAGCGCCTCGCTATTTGAATTCCGGGGTTGAAGGCGCACGGATTGCCACCAAAAAGGCTTTCGACTCAAAAGCGCACGGCCACCCCGACGAGCCCACGGCTCAAAGGAATGCGGATTTTTTCGGTATACCTTCCTTACGACTAAGGCGAGGGCTCTTTAGGCTCGAGTCAAAGGAGCAAAGCGAAAGACGAAGGCTGAAGAAATACAGACAGAAAACGAGGGAGCAATAAGCCCCGAAGCAACGTAAAGAAAAGCCCCGAGAGCTCAGCGCTCTCGGGGCAAAGCATAAACTAAAGTTTACGGACACGCCCGTCCGTAGGAGAGGAGTGCTAATGTGAAAAACATTGTAATCGGGATTCTTGCGCACGTGGATGCGGGTAAGACGACCCTATGCGAAGGGCTGATGTATACCTCGGGCGCTCTTATGCGTCTCGGCAGAGTTGACAACAGAGACGCCTTTCTCGATACGCACTCCTTAGAGCGCGAGCGAGGGATAACCATATTTTCAAAGATGGCTATACTTGATTTTGCAGATACTCACGTCACTTTAATTGACACGCCCGGGCACTTGGACTTCTCGACAGAGGCGGAGAGGGCCCTATCGGTAGAGGACTACGCTATCCTTATAGTCAGTGCTCAGGACGGTGTTACCGCTCACACGAGAACTCTTTGGCACCTCTTACGTAAAAGGCATATACCGACCTTCATTTTTGTAAATAAAACCGATATAGCCGCAAGACAGAGAGCCGATATTCTCTCGGAAATAAAGATATCATTATCTAACAAGTGCGTCGATTTTTCATTCGACGGTGAGGGCTCGTTCTATGAAAACACAGCGAGCGTCGACGAGGCTCTCATAGAAGAATACTTTAACACGGATACCCTCTCGACCGAGAGCATAAGAGGAGCTGTAAGAGATGAAAAGCTCTTCCCCTGCTACTTCGGCTCGGCTCTTAAGATGCAGGGGGTCAGAGAGCTTATCTGCGGTATAGACAAGTACACCGAGGAGAAGAGCTATCCCGAACGCATATTCGGCGCAAGGGTATACAAGATTCAGAAGACCCCCTCGGGCTCTCGTCTTTCCTTCCTTAAGGTGACGGGCGGAAGCCTTAAGCCTAAGGATACTATAAAAGTAAAATCTCAGAGCGGAGAATATACCGTCGAGAAGGTAGAAGAAATCAGAATCTTCTCGGGGGATAAATCAAAGCCGACAAAGGAAGCCGTCGCAGGTACTGTATGCGCCGTCGTAGGGCCTGTATCTACCCGTGCGGGTATGGGACTGGGGTTCGAAAAGGATGACGACTTTTCCCTGACCCCGGTATTTACGTACACTCTGCGCACCCCCGACGGAGTCAATCCGTTTGAAGTGTACGGGAAGCTCTCTATCCTTTCCGAAGAGGACCCCTCGCTATCCTTGAGGTACGACACCGACACAAGAGAAATAAAGGTCAACCTTATGGGCGAGATTCAGTCCGAGGTGCTCAAGCGTGTGATACTCGAGCGCTTCTCGCTTGCTGTGGAGTTTGACGAGGGAGAAATTCTCTATAAAGAAACCGTGAAAGACTCGGCGCTCGGCAGCGGACACTATGAGCCCTTAAGGCATTACGCCGAGGTTCACCTTACGGTCGAGCCTCTGCCCGAGGGCTCGGGAATCGTGGTGGCGAACGAGTGCATACCTGACACCCTGCCCCTCTCCTTCCAGAGGCTGGTGCAGACCCACGTAGAGGAAAAGGCGCATAAGGGTATTGAGATAGGTGCGCCCATCACCGACGTGAAAATCACCCTTATCTCAGGCCGCTCGCATCTAAAGCATACCTCGGGCGGAGACTTCAGACAGGCGACTTACAGGGCGATAAGACAGGCGTTCTTCAAATCCGGAACAATCATATTAGAGCCCACCTTCGACTTCAGAATAGAGCTTCCCGCCTCATCGGTAGGAAGAGTGCTCACCGACGTTACGAATATGCACGGCAAGGCTACGATTATCAGCTCCGACGCCGAGTGGGCGATAGTAGAGGGAAATTGTCCCGTTGCTACTATGCGTAAATACGCCGCCACCCTGAGAGCATATACGCGAGGGGAAGGAAAAATTCTTCTCACCCCGTCCTCTTATATGCCCTGCCACAACCCCGACGAGGTAAAGGAAAGATTCGGATACAATGCCGAAGCCGACGAGAGAAACCCGGCAGGCTCGGTCTTCTGCAAGGCGGGCGCAGGATATTTCGTACCCTGGTATGAGGCGGACGAGCTTATGCACGTAGCGCCCGACGGAACCCTGTCCGGCACGGAGGGCGATGCCGAAGGAGCTATACCCGAAAGAGCGAGAAGACAGATATACCGAGGCACGCAAGAGGAAGACAAGGAGCTTATGCGCATCTTCGAGAGCACGTACGGCAAAATCAAGAAGCGCACCGTAAGCGAGCGTGTCGAAAACAAGGCTACATCCGAGGAAAAGAAGCGCCCGACACGAAAGCCGACGCCCCTCGGAGATAAGTACGTAATCCTCGACGGATATAACGTGATTTTCGGTTGGGAAGAATTGAAGCGCTCCTCAGACGTCGACCTCTCGCTCTCGAGAGATATGCTGACACGGCTGATGTGCGACTACTCCGCCTTTGTCGGATGCAAGACTGTAATTGTATTCGACGCATATAAGCAGAAGGGCGGGAAGGGGCACACCGAGCGGCTCGGAGACGTCAGCGTTGTGTATACGAAGGAGTCGGAAACCGCAGATGCCTATATAGAGAGACTCACGCACGATATAGCAAGGGCAAACCGTGTAAGAGTCGTCACAGGCGACCTCGTCGAGCAGTATATCGTGCTCGGCAACGGCGCATTGCGTGTCAGCGTCAGAGAATTCAGAAACGAGATTTTAGACTGCTTAAAGGGCATAAAAGCAAGTATCGACTCGTATAAGTAAATATTAGTTTGCATTTTATTATATTTTTATAGAAAAAAGGCGGAGAGTAAGCATCTCTCCGCCTTTTTTCTTTTTTAGGATAAACTCCGTCCCGAGGGTAAAAGAAGCGATTACTTCTTCGATATCGTTTCTATCCGCCCAAGGACGTGGGCGACTCTTTTTCTTAGTATGCACGCTTTAGGATTGTTCATCCGTCAAGGTCCTATAATAAAGAATCTGACCCCCTACCTCTGTGACGGGGCGCATATGCTTTTCCGTCATTTTAATCGAGGGCAGGTTCTCCTTCTTCACCCAGGTCTTTATCTCCTTGAGCCCTATCTTCTTCGCCAGCTCGACGAGCAGAGCGAGCGCCCTCGTGCCGTATCCCTTCTTTCGTTCACTCGGAATAATTCTTATTGCGACCTCGGCCACTCCACGGTAATTGAAGCCGAATAACGTCGCCTCGCCGACAAAGCCCTCGGATACATATATACCGAGAGAAAGTGACACGCCTGCCGCCCTCTCGCCTCGCATAAGCTCCAAATGCCCCTCTGCATCTATGCTTTCAATATCCGCCTTCAGGTCATAGCCATACAGACGGCTCGTCTCTTTATCAAATGCAAGAGCGAGATATTCCCCGGCATCCTCATCTCTTATCTCGTCAAGATATACTTCCCCGAGTCCGACTCTGCCTATCGGCTCTCTCGGACACTCGTTCTCAACCTCGAGGGTAAACAAATCCTCGTCATCCTCATACACAGCCGCCGACACACGTCCGAAGAGGTCGGTAACCAATCCGAGGTTATCCCTATCCACGTCGGTCATATATAACGGAATCAGTTCACGCACGGTATAGTCGGCAAGCCGCAGGAGAGCCGCCTTCATCATATCCGTATCTACGTCGTCAGAGAGCGGAACGGGAAACGGAAATACATACCTGCCGCCGTCGAATATTCTAATTACAAGAATTTTGTCGTAAAGCGCCAGCGCAACCTCGCACCCCTCTTCATCGCTCATATCGCATAAGGACTCCAAGATATACTCCGCCTCTCTACGCTCGTCCTCGCTGAGCCCATAGAAAAGCTCGCCGAACAAGCTCTGCCTCTTTTCCAATACCGTGAAATTCATTTTACCCCCATTTAATCGGACTTTTATAGCTTCATCGTCATTGTTGCTCCGCTCTTTGCCCGTGCCTTAGTCTTTCGCTTTTTACCTGAGCGTTAATAACGTATTCTTTATCCGAGCCTTAGCTTCGTTACATCCATTTTACCACGCTCCGCAACTTTTTGCAATCCCGAATTGATTATTATACCCTTTTACCCTTTGTGAATATCGGTGGAAGTTAATCAGAAAAGAAAAACGAAGAAAATCCGCCAGAAAAGGCGGATTTTCAACCTTAGATAAATAAACTAGCAAATAGGTGGTATAGAGGCGAAAACTTAATGAATTAATCCTAATTTTGTTTTTCGGTTACACCCGTATACCGATGCCCGAGACTATCTTTTACCGGTCTTTATCTCCCCGTGCTTCCTCTCATACGACTCTATAAGGTCTCTTATAAGCACCAGTATCTGACTGTTTGCGCTCCTGCCCTCATAGTCTGCGATTACGTGTAATTTGTCGAGCATTTCTTCTTCAATTCTTATCGATAAACTTTTTGTAGCCATATCAACCTCATTTTGAACTTATTATATGTTTACTTTACACCTATTTTGTGCTAAAATTAAATAAATGAACATATAATGTATTCAAAATATATCTAAAGGAGAAATTTCGATGAAGGTTGCAGTAGTAGGGTCGAGGGCTATTACCAATATTTTAATTGAAGAGTATCTTCCGAGCGGAACGTCTGAGATTGTTTCCGGCGGCGCAGCCGGTGTAGATTCTTGTGCGGCGAAATACGCAAAGGATAAAGGCTTGACTCTCAAGGAATTCCTGCCGGATTACGAGCGCTACGGCAGAGCCGCCCCAATAGTAAGAAACAAAAAGATAGTTGATTACGCCGACATAATAATCGCTTTTTGGGACGGCAAATCGAAAGGAACGGAATCGGTAATCAAATACGCCGAAAAGGCAGGAAAAACTTGCAGGGTAGTGACTGCAAAAAACTAACAATTGCAGAGGCAAGAATTTAACAAAGCTATAATTAAAACAAAAAAACCCGCCAGAAAAGGCGGATTTTCAACCTTATTACAAATGGAAAGCACCAAAGCGTGCAAGGGGTAGAAAAATGATAAATCAACCCCATTTTGTTTTTCGGTTACACCCGTATACCGATGCCCTCGGGCGAAGGGAGTTTAGGCGAAAATATTCCATCACGACTCGAAGCAATACAAGGGTATTGCGAGTGGGAGTGAGGGGAGATTTGCGCCAAAATACCAAAGCTCGACGGGCGAAGGGAGACGGAGCGGAAAGCCCCGGCTGAGGAGCGAGAAGCGTACAAGGGTACGCTGAGCGACGAAACGGGGCTAGAAAA
>JAZORO010000072.1:0-4734 GCA_045656605.1 Eubacteriales bacterium | reverse complement strand
TATTGTAATTTTGCTTTTCTAGCCCCGTTTCGTCGCTCAGCGTACCCTTGTACGCTTCTCGCTCCTCAGCCGGGACTTTCCGCTCCGTCTCCCTTTGCCCGAGGGCTTCCGTATACGGGTGTAAACGAAAAGCAAAATGGGTGTTGATTTATTAAGTTTTCACCTCTATACCACCTATTTGCTAATTTATTTATCTAAGGTTGAAAATCCGCCTTTTGGGGCGAGTTTTCTTTTTTTATTTATTAACTTCCGTTTGCGAAAAGAAAAATTCGACGATAACGAGTGAGGGGTATACAAAAAGAGGCGGGGAAAGCAAAGGTGGATTCCTCGTCTCTTTTCGTCTTTTCGTCTTTTTGTTTTTAGAACGGTTTATTTGCGCTTTTCTCTATGGAAGAGGGCGGCGATGGCGGGGTGCTTTAGTCGAATCGTATGTGTGGGTTCAACTCAGCGGGGGAGCGCCACGCTATGCCGAAGCGTTCCCGCAGTATGCGCTTTTTCACCGCCCAGTATCTGTGACAGAAGCCAAGATGTCCGCCGTCGCCGATTTCGCTCTCGACGAGCCTTTCGACCTCGTCCTTTATCGCCTTATACTCTGCGGTGTCCTCGACAGCGTCGTAGTAGTGACCTCCTCTTTCTTTTATTCCTTCTTTATTTCTGCGTTTTAGCATTTTTTCGTCACTCCTTTTTTCTGACTCACCCTTTTGCGAGGGGTGATGCTTTTCCTGTCTCTAAATATAACGGGCGTCGGGCGTTTTTTAGTGTTTTCTCGCTCTTTTTTGTATGCCGTATTTATATTTATCCCCTCTTGAATATGCGTGCGCCCTATGATATACTTAATTATACAACCTCTTAGACAGAAAGTAAAGAAAATAAAAAAACGCAAATAAAACTGCGAAAAGACGACTAGGCTCGGTTGTATCAAATGTAAAGGGTACGGAAAGCCGAGGCGGAAAGGAGATAGGATATGACCGATTATTCAGTACTGTGTAAATTTATAGCAAAGAATCCCGCCGACTATAAAGAGAAGCTCGAGAAAAGCTTTAATATAAGAAGCCGACGCTCGGGCAGGTATACCATATTCAATTATGGGGTCGGATGCGATTTCTCGCTTCCCGAGGTACAAGAGGCGAGGGGTATCATAATAGACACCGAGACCCTCACGGTAGTATGTCTTCCATTCCGAAAGTTCGGTAACTACAACGAGAGCTACGCCGACGATATAGACTGGTCGACGGCGAGAGTAGAGGAGAAGGTCGACGGCTCGATAATAAAGCTATGGCGTGACCCTCTGACCGAGGAGTGGCGCTTCTCTACAAACGGTACGGTAAATGCCGATGAGGCTACGCTGGATTATGTGCCCGGTATGACGTTCGGTAAGCTGATAAGGCTCGCCGATAACTACAAGGACATTCCCTTTGACACGCTCGACGGTGACCTTACCTATATATTTGAGCTTGTCAGCCCCTTATCCCGTGTTGTTATCGACTACGGCAAAACGTCCTTATACCACATAGGAACTCGCTCGAGAGTGACGGGCGAGGAGCTCTCGGTCGATATAGGAATAAAGCAGCCTCACCGCTACCCGCTCTCGAGCCTTGAGGACTGCCTCGCAAGCGCAAAGCAGCTGAACAGAGAGGATAACGACGAGGGCAGGGTAAAGAAAGAGGGCTTCGTCGTCGTGGATGCGAGATTTCACCGTGTGAAGATAAAGTCGCCCGATTATCTCGGAGCGCATTTTATATCATCACTGAAGAGCGTGCCGAAGAAGGAAGCGTTAGATATACTTATAAATCACAAGGACAGGCTCGCCGAGATATATGTGAGCTGCCCCGAGGTCATCCCTTACTTCAAGTTCTACGACTACAAGCTATCCGAGCTCGCCTACGAGGCTGACAGGATAGTCGACTATGCGAGGGCGCTGTATGCCGAGTGCGAGGGCGACAGAGGCGCTGTGGCTAAGGTCATACTCTCGTCCCCACTCTCAAAGCTTGCGTTCCGTGCGCTAACGGTGGATTCTAATGGCTCGGAGCTCCTCTTTTCTCTCCCGATAGAGAAGATAGTAAAGCTTATACCCGACTATGAGCGCCCCGAGCTGTCCTTCTAGAAGAGGGGCTGACGCAACAAAACCGCCGAGCAAATAGGGACGTGTGCGATAAAACCGCCTTTTTGCTAAAAAACCGAAAGGAATAGAAAGATGGATTACAGTATAAGGAAATATCCGAGGACACCGCACCTCGAGGGCTCTCGGCTCGGAATGGGCGACGAGGACCTTGACAGAATAAAATTCGATACGGTGCTCGGAAAGAATATAGTAATAGAAGAGAAGATAGACGGCGCAAACTCGGCTATATCCTTTAGCGGCGACGGCGAGCTCCTTATACAGAGCAGAGGAAAGTATCTTACGGGCGGCTACCGTGAGAGACACTACAACCTATTAAAGAGCTTTGCAAACGAGAATATCGACACCCTCTTCGACACCCTCGGAGCGAGGTATATTATGTACGGCGAGTGGATGTATGCAAAGCACGCTATCTTCTACGACGCATTGCCGGATTACTTTATGGAGTTCGACATATTTGACAGAGAGCGGGGCGTCTTTCTCGATACCGAGAGCAGAAAGAGACTCACCGAGAAAATGGGTATCATATCCTCTGTGCCCGTCCTCGGCGACGGAGTGTTTAAGAAGAGCGAGAATATACTCTCGCACCTCGGCGACTCTCTGTATATCACCGACTCGCACATAGACGTGCTCAGGCGTGTGACAGAAAAGCTCGGGCTCGACGTTGAGCGTGCGGTAGCGGAAACCGACCCGTCGAGGACTATGGAAGGGCTCTACGTAAAGGTCGAGGAGGGCGGCATAGTTACCGACCGTGTCAAATTCGTGCGCTCGTCCTTCGTTCAGAGTATGATAAATCTGAACTCCGAGCACTGGCACTCAAAGCCGATAATACCGAATCAGCTCGGTAGCATATGAATAGTAAAAGGGTGAGGAAGCCTGTCTTCCTCACCCCTGTTTTTTGTTTTTGTCTCGTAAGACGGAGAGCGTCTGCCTTTTTTAGCGCATCGAGCCTTTGATTCGAGCTTGCACATATGCGCTCTTTATCCACGGCTTTTGCGCCGAGTTTTACCTTTTGCCCCACGGGCTTTTTGAATTCACTCTTTTTCTCTTACGCTGCGCTTTCGTTCGCCTCGCGCTTTTTGTATTCACGCCTGAGCCATATGAGCAGCACGACGGAGAGTATGGCTGCTAGCGCATTTACTCCGACGAAGTTAAACCATATGCCGTCAAGGCCGAAGCTCCAGAGCGCTCCGAGCAAGAATACGGGGAATACGAACGCCGTAGCCACCGACATTATGGTAGCGCCGAGAGGCTTCTCGATAGCGGTAAAGTAGCTCTGCGTCGTAACGGCTATCCAGCGGAAGAGATAAGCGAAGCAGAAGAGTCTGATAGCGCCTGTCGCAAGCTCGATAAGTCCGGTTTCCTCGGGCTTGACGAACAGGGATGCGATGACGTCGGGGAAGAAGTAGAGCAAAGATGTCGATAGAAGGCCGATTACCGCCGTACCTATAAAGGCGCACCTCGCTATCGCTTTCGTACGGTTGTAGCTTTTAGCGCCCCAGTTGTAGCCGAGAGCGGGAGCTATGGAGTCGGCGATTCCATACAGTAGAGGCCAGCACAAATCGCTCGAATACATCAGTATTGCATACACGGCTACCGCCGTCTGACCGCCGCCCTCGCCGAGCGCCTCGACGCCGAGGGTCATAAGCGATATGTTCATAAGTATAGAGGTGATACGTCCCGAGACGTTGCTGAGAAAGACGGGAGAGCCGCAGGCGACAATCTGTTTTATCAGAGGGAATGAAAACTCGGGCTTCTTAAAGCGGAGAATCGCTTTTTTGAATATGAAGGGTAACATACAGACAGCGGCGCATACCGAAAGAGAAATCGATGCGGCGAGAGCCGAGCCTACGACGTCCATATGGCAAAGAAGCAGGAAGACGGCGAGCAGCCCTATCGTCAACACGTTCGAGAATATGTTGATTATCATACTCGTCTTTACGAAGCCGCTTATACGCAGATAATTATCAGCCGCAAAGAACAGAGCCGCAAGTGGGCCGAACAGTGAGCAGGTGCGCAAATATCTTACCGAGGTCTCGAGCAGAACGTCGTCAGCGCCCATAAGTCGTGAGAGCGGCTCTGCAGCGAAGAACATCACGCCGCCCATAGCAACCGACACGCAGAAAATCATAATAACCGAGATGGTAAAGACGTTGTTAGCCGTCTTGTAGTCCTGCTTGCCGAGCGCTATTGATATCGGTGCGGATGCGCCGACGCCGATAAGGTCAGCGAGCGAGAAATTAATCATAACCAAGGGCATAGCGATATTCACCGCCGCAAAAGCTCCCTCGCCGAGCGTCTGCCCGATGAATATGCCCTCGATAATACTGTATATCGACATAGCGAACATACTTATCATTCCCGGGGCGGCAACGGTAAAGAACAGTCGCCACGGGCTGAGAGTTCTGAACATCTCTTCTGCTTTCATTTTCATAAAATCTTGTCTCCGAAACTGTTGTATATACTCACTCGGCTAGCCGTAAGAGAGTCGAACTAATAAGGTTTTAAAAGATACATTTCGCCATATACATCGCCAAATTTTCCTTAAATATTTGCATATTCTTCGAAAAATTAGGCTCGGCTATGACAAAATCTATTCTTTTAAAACTGTAAGA
>JAZORO010000071.1:0-15105 GCA_045656605.1 Eubacteriales bacterium | reverse complement strand
CCCGTAATAGGAAGAAAAGCCGCCGGGATATCTCCGGTATAAGAGCTATCCTCCTCGATCGACCACCCGTTTACATTGTATCCGCTCGTATTAAAAGCAGAGAAAGCACTCGAAAACAAGAGATTATTATCTGCTCTACCCTCGACCGCTCCGATACTAGGAGCGTTAAACTTCTTATCGTCGTTAGTATGGAAACTATCCACGATAAAGCCGTTACCTCTAACCGGAGTTACTCCGACTTTTTTAATATACTGAGACATATCTTAACCTCCTTATGATTTTTTATAGAGTACTCGTAAAACTAGAGTAATTGATATACTGCTACCTCTATTATAATAATATACCTTAGCGGTAGTATCCGACTCGATATAAAAATCAGAATAAGCAAGCGGGGAGGTATTTTGTCCCGTGATACCTACTATACCGATCGGAGTATATCCGCTCTTTTCGATATCAATAGATATATTCCCGCTACTAGTAGCCGCCGCCGTAAATGAGCTACTCTTTTCTTCGACTACGATACAAGTATCGATATATTGAGCGATAGCGTCCTCTAATCCCGTCTGAGGAGTCATATACTTAATATCCGTAGCAGTAGTACCGATCTCGAGCTTAACCGCTCTAATAGCGATATCGTAAGAGGAGCTAGATAAGTTGTTGATATGGAGCTTAAAAAGTCCTCCGAAAGCTAATTGAGTTACCTCGATCTCTACTCTATTCTCAAGAGTATATACCGCGCCCTCTAAGTTAGCCGGATCGATATTTTCGATTTTAGCGATATAATACGGCTCCGGAGCCGGATCTCCGCTCGGATATCCTATAAAAGTAAAGAGAATGGATACCGAAAAGCGAGTATTACTGCTAAACCATTCATCAAAAGGAGAAAAAGAGGTTAATCTTGGAGCCGTAAGAGTACCTCTTACTCCTGCCATAATCATAAGACCGTTAACGGGAGCCCACACTCCCGGCATATTAGTCCCCGCGTCCTTTTCAAAAGACCAACCATAAGTATAATTAGCGCTCTTAATATTCATAAGATCGCCATGCAATAAGAGGTTATTATCTACTCCTCTTTGTAGAGCTGCGATAGCTGCTCCGTTAGGATCGTTACTAGCCTCGTAGCCCTCCGGCGCGGAGTCGTCTCCGTCCGGATCGTAAAAGAGTACACTTCCCGCCGGGACCTCGTACCCCGCTCCGTCCTCTCCGTTTCGTACTACAAACTGAGTCGTAGATCCGTCGGTAAGAGTGACGGTATAGGTATCAAGTAGCCCGGAGGTATCCGTCTTTTCGATCGAGGCGATCGAGGAGCCGTTAGTAACCTCGAAAGTCTGAGTCTCTCCGTCGTTAAGCGTGATAGTATAGGTATCTACGTTAAGACTCGAGCCCGTTTTCTCGATCGAGGCGATAGTACCTCCCGCCTCACCTTTTAACATGATAGTTTTAAAGAAAAGATCTTTCATAAGTTAACCTCCTTAAGCGCCCTCTGCGATCTTCTTAGCAATATAGAGATCTATATCCGCTCTATATGTTACCTCTACGTCTCCCGTATCCGCGTAAATATTATTTACTCCGAGAAGTGTCTTAACCTCCTCCGGCTCGAGTTGGTAGACCTCCGGAGTAGCGAGCGGATAAACTATATAATAATCTCCGAAAGCCGCTAAGAAAGATTGTACGTCTGAATAATCATTATTACGTATCCTTAAACCGGCAGCAGCTCCCGATCCCGAAGCAATAGTATAATTTACTTTTCCGGATCCCGCAGCGCTAGACGTAGCAGTTTTATAGACCTCGCAATATAAACCGTCAAGAGGAGTAAAATTATCTACCGCCTCTTTCATATCTCCTTTAGGAGCTTGAAAATATCCGTCGTAATTAGTCACATACGACCATGTACCGAAGTCGCTTATTTTTTTCCTAGCATTGATAACCGTAAGCTCTCCCGTAGTAACGTTAAGAGTACCACCGTAGACCGTCCCCGCTTCACTCTCCCAAGAGATAGACTTTACCTCCGGATCGGAGTAAGCCTCGAAAGCCGTAGCAGTAGATCCGCTCTCGAGCTGGATCTCCGAAACGTCCGCAGCAGTTACCCCGGCGCTAACGTAAATTTGGATAAAGTAAGTCCCGTCACTTGAAAGTGTAAAAGTACCTTTTCTACCGTTAGCCGTAGCCGTTGTTGTTATAGCGTTAGTCGTGCCCGTTCTATCGTCATAATATGAAAATGTACCAATAAGCGAGGTTTTAATACTAACTGTATAAGTCCCGGCTTTTAGAGTTAACCTCCCGTCTAGCGTATCCGTACCAATTCTCAAGGTATTATTAGTTCTTTGATATGTTTTATTAGGGAGTAAGTTTTTTCCTTGCTTATATATATTCATACCCGTATAGCCGGAGATCGGTCTTACATTATCCGGAGCCGGATCTCCGCTCCCGGCTTGACTAGGAGCGATATTAGCTATAAGCTCTACTACCGGATAGTTATTAGATCCGTCCGGGAAGTTAGCAATAGATCCGGATACCGTATCTTGAGGTAAGAGCTCGAGAGCGGTCTCAAGAGCAGAGATAGCCGCCGCCATTTCTGAGGGCTTATACTGAGTAGTCTCTCCGTTTTTAGCGCGGATAGCGTTAGCTATTGCTACAAAGTTTTGATCGTTATAAGTCTTGATAGCCATTAGTAGTAAACCTCCTCTCCGCTCTCGTATTTAATATCGAGCTCGTCGGTAATCGTATCCGCAATATCAGAGAGAGCGATAGGATCACTTGAGCCCGTGATAGCATTTATCGCCGCGTTAATATCGAGGATATCACTCTCGATACCTACGAGAGCCGTAACCATTTCTTGAGTAGTATAGGTATCCTCGGAGCCGTTAATAGACTTAATAACCTCCGCGATATCTGAGATATGCTGCTCGGTATACTTTCGCATATACCCCGCCGGGATATCAATTATAGGATACTCGATATCGTCTCCGTCTAGGATTACCGGAGGTATAGGAGTAGTCCCGGTAGTAATCTCCGCCTCGATAGCGAAGCGACCGCACATAAGAGTAATAATATCTCCGTTAATTTTCATTTCCAAGTCATAGAAATAACGTCCGAGATCGAGTCCCGCCGTCTGAGCGGGCCTTACTCTTACACTATAAGTAAGGAGATCCTTATCCGGATCGTAAGAGCTCTCCTTTATAGACTCCCCAAGTACGCAGATAAAGAGAGGATCTACGTCCTCGGTATTCTCTTTACAAGTAAAGAGGATATCCGTCGGTCTCTGCCCCTCGAGGCCTTTAATCTGAAACGAGAAAGACATAGTATCTCCTCGGATCATAGAGATATCGCGCCTTATCGCGTTAAAAAAATATCCCATGCTATACATATCTTAACCTCCTTATATCCACCTTGTATAATTATCTATACAAATCTCGGATACTGATCCGGTATAAGTAATTTCGTTCTTTCCTACCTTTAATATTACCTCATTATAATTCCCGCTTACAAGTCGGTTTAAAAATACGGTACCCTCGGAGTTATAAGCGTTCATTTTCTCCGAGTCTATGATAATTTGTTGACCTATATGTTGAAACTCGATCTTGAGGATCTCTCGAGAGTTAATATAGAGGTTAACGGTACCGGCTCCCGTGATCTTGAGGATAGGTTTAGAATAGATATTACCGATATTTCTTACCGAGATCGTCTCCGGCTCTCCCATAGTAAGAGAAAATACCCTCTCGGACTCCAGATCGGAGTATTTAAAGGGTTGAACGTGTAACGTAACAGTAGCTTTTTTAAATCTGATAAGCTTTTCAAAGTCAATTTGATTATAGATAGCGTAATAATAGTACTTTTCCGGCTCATTAGAGAAAACAACCTTACCAGATCCGTTAAAATACTCGATAATATCGTCGATATTGTACTCATAAGAGAGACCGATCTCGAGAGTCTTATCGTAAGCAGCATATCCGAGCGGAGTAATTATATCTCCGTCTCGACCGTCGACCGTTTCTACTAGAGTACGTTGTAAAGGTTTAGCTATCGCCGGGAGCTTGGAGATAATAAGCCCCGGGATCGTCTGAGAGTTTACCCCGTTTAGAATAATATATGGTCTAATATTCCAGTTATAGCCCATTATCTAGCCTCCTTTTAGGTATAGATCGCGTCCGTTACGGTCTTTCTAACAAACTTACCGACCTTAATATCGTCGAGCTCTACGTCTACGTCTGTAAGCGCTTCTTTAAAAGCGTTAACGAGATCCGTATAGGTAAACATATTACCAAGCCCGGATACTCCGCTTAGATTACTCTCCAAAGTAGCCGTAGTATCAAAATTACGCGGGATCGCGTTTTCCATTTCTTGCGCGACAGTATTCATTTCGTCGGAGAAACCTACACCGATACCGAGCGCTAGATTTTTACCGATCTCGTCTCTGAAAACGTGAGACGGACTGAAGATAGAGAAGAAACTCTTAACTTTAGATACGACTCCGTCGCAAAAGGATTTAATCTTCGAGCTCAACCAGCCCGCCGCGCCCGAGATCCCGTCCCAGATACCGCGGACTAGATCTCTACCGATGCTAAGCATACGACCGGGTAAACCGGCTAGAGTGTTTACGATATTATTAAAGGTATTAACCGCGCCCTCTTTCGCTTTTCTGGCGATATTAAGCGCCCAAGATCCGATATCCGCAAGTATACGATTAAGGTATGAAACAAACTTACCCGGGAGCTCTGCTATCTTGGTTATGATAGTCGATACAAACTCTACCGCGAAGCGTCTAGCCTTATTTACGGTCTCAGTAACGAAAGAGCTCACATTATAAGCGATCTCACCTAAGAAAGTACCGATTTTACTAGGTAACTCTCCGATCCATTGTAAAATCTCTGCTCCTTTAGTTACGATAGTCTCTCCGAGCTTATAAAGAGCGTCCGGAATAGTCTTAGTAACTAAGATCTTAAGCCCGTCCCATACGATCATAGCGCCCTCTTTAATCTTATTCCAAGTATCGACGACTTTCTCTCTAAAGTCCTCATTTGTGAGAGTTAGATAACCAAGAGCAGCGGTAAGAGCTCCGACCGCGGTAACTACTATCATAATAGGGTTAGCGTTCATTACTGTATTAAGTAAAGCTTGAGCTAAAGTCTGTCCCTCCGTAGCTAATTTCCAAGCCTTAAAAGCAGTTACTAAAGCTTGGATCTTTTGAGCTACCATTAGCGCGGTAAGTCCTCCGGCGATACCAGCCAGTAAAGGAGCGATAACCGGGAGGTTATCTATAAACCAAGATACCGCCGCCTTGATAGGCGGGATAATCTGCTCTACGAGTGAAGTTATCCCGTTGATAGCATTAGTAATATTCTCGGAGCCTATAGCGTTATAGATATCCAAGAAAGCAGATACTACCGTAGCTTGGAGGTTACCTATAGCACCCTCGAAAGTACTTACACTCGTAGCAGCCTCGACCGCTACCGGATCGTTACCGAGCTCCATAAGAGCCGCGTTAAACTCCTCCGCGGTAATTTGACCTTTAGCCATAGCCTCTCGAAATTCTCCGGTATACGCTCCCGCATTTTTAAGAGACTCCATAAGCTTACCAGTAGCGCCCGGGATCGCGTTAGCGAGCTGGTTCCAGTTTTCGGTAGTAAGTTTACCAGCTCCGGCGGTCTGAGTAAGTACCATAGCGACCGACTTAAACGTATCCTTATTACCTCCGGCTACCGCGTTAAGATTACCCGCTGCTTTAGTAAGTGCCATAAAATCTTTTACACTATTAGCGGCTAATTGAGCCGTAGTATTAGAGATATCGTTAAGATCGTATACGGTCTTATCTGCGTACTCCTTAACGTCCTTTTGAGCTTGCTCGATCGTAGCGGAGTCATATCCGGCGAAAGACATAGTCGTCTCAAACTTCTTAAGACCGTCCGCCGCCGCGATCGCTTCACCTACGAGAGACTTAAGAGAGGATAATACGTTTTGGATCGCGGTAGATGCGAGATCCGCAAGTACACCTTTTAAGAAAGTCCACCCTCCGCGACCGCTGCTTTCTGCTTTTTCTCCCGCGTCCTCCGCCGCGTCTCCTACTTCTTTAAAGGAGTCCGATAGATTACCTATCTCGACCTCGGTATCTTTAGCCGCCGCTTTAGCGTTATTGAGCTCCGCTCTAGCCTTAGATAACTTGATCTCTTGATCTTGGATATTTTCGGAGGACTTCTTATAAGTCTTAGCGAGCTCGGATACGATCGTAGCTTGAGCCTTATACTCGTCGGAGTTTTTACCGCAAGTACGCTCTAGCTCTTGGAGCTTTTTAGTCTCGGTCTCGAGCGCCTCCTTGAGCTTATTATGCTCCTCTCGATTTTTCTCTGCTTGCTTATTAAGAGACTGTAAGTTATCCTCGAGAGTCTTAACTTTCGAGTTTTGTTCCTCGAGTTTTTTATTAAGAGCGTCACTCTGAGCCGTGATAGCCTCTTGTGATCTATCGTTTTTATCATATTGAGACGCTACCAGCTTAAGCTCTGAGTCTACCTCTCTTAAGCTCTGGGTAATTTGTTGTAAAGCTTTTCTATACTCACTCTCTCCGGTAAGCTTTACCGCTCCGCCGAAACCAGCCATAAAAGCGCCTCCTTATTTTAGATTAGATTAGAGCCACTCCTCGCTCTCCTCTTTTTCTTGCCTTATCTTTTCGTAAGTCTTTCTACTATACAATAGATATAACTCTAAATCGAAAGTATCTTTATAGGCTTGATATAAACCTACAAATTGTCTTAAGGTTAACCGTCCGATCTCCTTAGATCTTAGGTTTAATTTTGCCGATCCTATAAAATATATCCATGAGAAGTTTATCGGCTCCGGATCTATCTCGTCGTCCTCATGGATTATGCGTTTTTTCCTGAGTCGTCTTTTACGGACTCGATAACTACATCGTTAATTGTCTCCGTAGCCATTTTAACCCCGACCTCCGTAAGCATACGACCGACCGCTTTATGAGAGAGGAGCGGCTTTTTTTCTTTCTCCGGCTTGCCCTCGTTATCAATATCTATACCCTCGTTAATCATAGCAGCCATACCAAAGATAAGAGCTTTAATATCCGGCTCTCCCTCTCCCTCTGTAAGAGCTCCCCAAGCCTCGAGAGTCTTATACTCTGCTTGGATTTCTTCCATTACGTTTAAATTAAATACGAGCTTAAAGATCTCTCCCTTATACTCGATCTCCTTACTAACCTCTTTCATATTAAAGTCCCTCTTTTCTGTAAAATTCAAAAGCCCGCCCCGCCTCGAGTTTATTCCAAGAGACGAGACGGGCTCCCTAACTATTATACCTCTACCTCTTACGGATTAGTAGTCGGATCTGTATCGTCGCTCTGATCCTCCGGAGCAGCGAAAAGAGCTTTAATAAACTCTACCGCCTCGTCCTTAGTAGAGAAAGTCTTAGACGTAGACCAGTCACCGTTAGCGAGTGTAGCTACGGTACCCTCGATCTCGGGAGTAGAAAACTCTACCGTCTCTCCTTTAGTCTGATCCTCTTGAGAGGGCTCGGAGAATTTCACTTTGTAGAGTACCTCTACCTTGTAAAGTCTTACATTCTGTACCATTTTAACAATGATACGAGCAAGACCTACCCACGGAGCGGTATCGTTAGCGTTGCGGATAACCTCACCCTCCGGAGTTACATCGTGACCGAGTACGTCCGCGAAAGTCTCCTCTCGATCGTCGTCTACTCCGAGAGTAACGGTACCGCTCTGAAAGCTTGTATCCGACTCTGCGAGTACGTCGTCCGCGTAGAGCTTAGCGTCGTTATTAGTGATCGCTACGTTACAATCGATCGCCTTACCGAAAGACTTAGCTCCGTCGAAAGTAGGATCTCCGTCTTGAGGCTCGGTAAGCTTGGAATACCATAAATTATTAAGACCAATTTTAGCCATAAATTAAACCTCCTATTATGTATTTTCTTCCGGCTCTACTTCTTGTATCGGATACGCGAAGCAGATAGTCTTATGATAGTATTTAGTGTCGGGATCGTACATATCCGGAGAGTCCCTCCTCGGCTGCCAAGTCCACCCGGCGCTTTTAAGTCTCGACTTGATCTCCTCTACGATAGCTAAGTAGTTACCTTGAGAGTAGATATCCAAGTCGTAGTAAGTAACATATCCGGCTATCTCGTCGTCCGTAGAGTAAGAGTTATCCTTGTCGTATTGCATATATACGACGTAGGGCTCTCCGTGTCCCTCGTAAAACATATACGCGACCGGGACTTGAGTCTCGTTAACTATTAAATTAGCGAGTGTAGCCTCGATAGCTGCGTTCATACCGGATTAGTCCTCCTTGATATATTTGTCTTGGACCTTTAACATAGCCGTCTCTATCTGTTTTTTATTGAAAGACGATCTAAAAAAAGGTTGTTTCGGATACGGAGCAGTACTACGTCCGTACTCGAAAAGGTTAGCTACTAGAGGAGCGGGAGTCCGCTCTCCGTTACGGTTAGTAAAGTACCCGTCGATCATAGCTTGACAGTTAATCCCGTCGTCGCTCGGAGTCTTGTAGACTCTGGTTAATCTGATATTTTTATCAGTTAGTCCCTCTCTTAACGCTCGCGGCATTTTCGCTTTTACGTTTTTAAGAGCGACCTCCGCGCCCGCCTCGACCATATCTCCGAGCATTTTTTCCGTATTGATCCCGAGACTCTCGAAAGTCTTGATTAAATCAGTAGGTAAGCCGCCCGAAAATCTAGCCATTAGTGTGTAACCTCCTTAGCTTGGATCTCTAGCAGAGTGTGAGCCTCGTCTACATTGTTGAGATACTGTATAGTGTATCTCTTGCCTCCGTATAGAATAATCATATCTCTATCTATCGGAGTGATCGGATACCGGATAGTAAACCTTGTAAAAGCTTTCTCGAAGTCTGAGCCGTTAGCTATTAGCGTCATACCCTTAGTAGTCTTAATCTCCGCCCACGGCTCGAGGATCGTCTCGGAGGATAGAACGGTAGTAAACCCGTCCTTATCCTTACCGAGAGTCTCTCTTACGATCGAGATCTTATGATTAAATTTACCAGCGTTCGGTATATTCATCATAGCAAGTTTACACTCCTAGATCCGAGTATTGAGTCTACGATCTTATTAGAGATATCAGACTCTACGATATAGGTACGCTTATCAAACATATCCTCCGAGAGTACCATTACCGCGATCGTAAACTCCGGGAAAGTATCCGCCTCCTCGACGGATCTTCCCGTGTATGTTAAGACAAAGCTCTTAGCCGCCTCTAAGATAGTACCCAAGAGATCGAGCTCCGCCGCGGTAGTCTCGACGAGTCTAAGATAGTCCGTAAGATCACTTACCGCGATCTCTGAAAACTTCTTATAAGACTCCGACATTAAGACTCACCGCCTTTAGTTTTCGCAGGCTTAGAGCTCTTAGCGGCTTTCTGCTTTTCGCTCAAGTCTACTACATAACCCGCGCGGATAAGATCCTTAGCGATCTCCTCGTCCGCGATATCTCTAACCTCACCTTTTACCATAGTAACAAGCCCGGAAAAAGACTTTAAAGCTCTATAAGCCATACTTAAACCTCCTACTATTAAGCCATTTCAAGTACTGCGATCTTCTGCTGATCCTGTACCTTAGCGTCAAACTCTACCCAACCTACAACACCGATAGCGTGCTGAGCAGCATAGAGCTCTCTCAAGACCTCAACGTGAAGCTCCTCGGAGAATTTAGTAGCGAGACCGCTCATATCTCCGTAATAGATAACCTTTTTACCCGTAGCGATATCGTCCATATTATCGGATACGTATACCGGCTTACCAAGCAGAGTTTTCCCGAACGGAGCAGAGATATCATCGTTAAGCAGATAACGACCTACATCGTCCTTAAGCAGACGGAGAGCGTCTCTCGTCTTAGGAGACATGATCCAGATAGCTTTCTCTTGGAAAACGTCCTTAACTGTACCTTGCAGAGAGATAACCTCGTCCGCGGTAATAGCGCTCGCGCTTGCAGCGGTAGAGATATTAGTAGCTCCACCAAGACCGGCTACGGATCCGCCGCCCTTACCAAGCAGATTTTTCTCAAGGAAACGAGCGATATCGTAAGCCATACGACGGACTACGAAACCTACGATATCAAAGTCTACGTTGTTAACGAGAGACTTAGATACCTTAGTAAGAGCGCCCGCCAGATAGCCGGAAAGCTCGATAGTAGTAAAGTTACCCGTAGAGCTTGTGAGATCTGTAAACTCATTAGCAAAAGCTACGGTAATCTGAGTAGAAGCGTCCGCCGGGTAGTAAGGGATCTCAAGCTTACCTTTTACGTTATACTTTTCGGATCTGTCAAGGATCGGGCAAATATCGTAAACGAGCTCGATAATCTTCTTAGCGATCGTTACCGGGATAATAGAGCCATTGTTAGCCGGAGCCAGTTCTCCCGCTCTCTCATGGATCACTTGATTACGGAGATAGTTTTCAAAAGCTCTCTCCTCTTGGATAGCTCTAGCTTTATCGTCGCAAGATCTCTTATCCTCACCGTCGATAACGTCCTTAGCCTCCTCTACCTTAGCCTCGACCTTTTCGCTCGGTCTCGCGTCGTCGATCTCGTCCACGATATCAAGATATTTCTTGATACGCTGGATATCGTCGCGGATTTCTGCGAGCTCTGCCGCCTCTGCCTCGGTCAACTCTCTTTTTTCACTCTCTGCCGCATTAACAAGAGACTCGGCGCGAGTGATAAGATCGTTCATCTTCTCGGTCTGTGCTTTTCTGTTTTTAAACATGATACTTTATCCTCCTTGTTATTTATTTCTCCGGTACGAGCTTTCTCATATCGGCGATCATGTTTTTATATCTAGCGAAGTACTCGCTTGATACCTCTTTAACCTCCGGAGCCTCCTCCGGATCTGGAGTCTCCTCTTGAGGCTCCTCTCTATTTTCTATACTTACGGGCTCCTCGATAGTCTCGATATCGCTCTCGTAAGTATCGGAGTAGTTAATAGATCTCTCCTCCTCTGATCCGTCGTCTCTTACGCTTACCAGAGTACCAGCATAAGCCGGAGATCTATCTCGAGTAAGTAAGGATACCTCTCTAAGTACGAGATCCGTAACCTTACGGAGCGGGAGTCCCGTCTCCTCGTCTCGGAGCTGCGTAACTCCGTCCGGGAGATCCTCGAAACCAAAAGACCAGCCTACAAAGTTACCCCGCTTACCTTGCTCTACCGCCTCCGGATCTGTAATAATCGCTCGAGCCTTGAGTCCGATATTATCCTCCTCGAGCTCGAGATTACCGTCCGCGAGTCCTCCAAGATCTTTAGTAGCTTTATGGTTAAGCCAGATCCTAACGTCTTTAGCTCTCTCGATCGCCCGCTTAAAGGTACCGGCGGCGATCCTCTCGATAAAAGTAACTCCTCTTTCATTAAGAGGTTTACTATTTCTCTCGACCGCGTTAACGTATCCCTCTACTACGATAGAGTCCGATCTGATAGTAATTTTCATACCTTAAACCTCCGACTTATTATCATGGTCTATAATAGACTCCTCCTCGAGAGTCTTAAGCTCCTCCGGAGTTACATTATCGTTATCTCCGTCTCCTCCTCCGAGCGAGGACTCGGTATCCGTATTAGGAGTATAGTAAGTATGAGTGTTAACGTCATAGAGAGCAGCTCCGAGACCAAGATCTACTACGTCGAGCCCGTCGATCGCGTTCATATTCTCCGAGCGCCTCATTTCGTTTTTAGTCATAAATCCGCACTCCTTAGCGATGCGGTAGACCTCGAAGCGCTCCTTGATACTAGCTCTAATAATCTCCTTAACGTCAAACTCGAAAAAGTGATTTTTCTTTTCTTTCTCCAGTAGGAGATCTCTATCTAAAGCAGTTTGAAAAGCCTTGACGATCGGATAGATAGCAAACTTAAAAGTCTCGTTAAAGTCCGGGAAGATATGAAAGATCTTATCTATTTGATCGCTCAAAGTTTTAACGCTTTCGTTGAGTTGCATCTCTACCGCGGTATTAGAAGCCTCCTTAAAATCGAGACCGTTATTAAGTACTACGACATTCTCGGTATTATTCCCGTAGAGATTTCTCCAAGCTCTTTTAAGAGCGGCGATTTCATCGTTACCGAGTCTCCTCTCGGACTTAAGAAAGCCCTTTTTATTACCGCCGGTCTTAACTTGCCCGAGCTGGAATAATTGAGTCTGAAAAGCTGCTTGTAGTGCCTCGTTAAGCTCCTCAGTAATACCAGTACCCCAAGCTCCCGTCTTAGTATTTCTCAGTAGCTTGATAAATTCAAAAGGTTGATAAGTATTCTCCCCGACGTAGATCTTATAAGACTTATAGATAGGCTCGAAGTTATAGTCTATTACTACATACTGATTTTCGATATAGTAGAGCCCGGTAACCTCGTTTCGGTATTTCTGGATATAAGCGTAACCTCCGGAGGAGAGTAAGAAGTCCTCTACCAGAGCTTTTTTAAATTGAAAAGCGTCGAGAGTATCTCCGGTATCATTATTAAGGAGCTTAACCCTCGAGTCTCCCTCTACCTCCTCGACTCTACCTTGCTTATTCTTGTAGAGCTTAACCGGCATAGATGCGATGCTATTAGAAATAAAATCAACATTAGCAGCGACCGCCGGGATAGCTAAAGCTTGATCTCGGGAGATAGACTCTCCTCGGATAAGAGTAGTAAGCAATACGTCCGACGGAGTACCTACGTCCGCTACCTTAGCGTCGATAGTCTCTCTTGCCGGATCTGCATTATCTTCTCTCTTTCGATTAAAAAGACTAAAAGCCATATAAAACACACCTCGTTTTTATTTGCTTTCTTTTCTTTATCATTTGTTATCATACATTTTCAAATGATAATTATTATCTTTCATTTTAAAAATACATTATAATACTTGAATTGTAAAGCCTCCGTCACCGAAAAAGTAATCTTGCTGGACTAAATACATAGCGTCGATAGTTGAGACGACCATATCGACTTTCCCGGTCGATTTTTTCTTATTCACGTAGAGATTTTTATTAGTATCGTAAGTGCATCGCGAATTAAGATAGTTGATCTCATAGAGCGGATTATCTGTATACATAAATTCTCCGTTTAAGATCTTCTCTCTTAAGAGCTTGGTAGGCGGGTGAAGCACGCTCGAGTGCTGCCTAACCTCGACCGTAGTAATACCCTCCGCCTCGAGCTTTTGAGCAGTAGAAAGAGCGTTCCACCTATCGTAACCGACCGCTTGGATCTTTACCTCGAGCTTATCCTCGAGCTCAAGTATAAATCTCTCTACCTCTCCGTAGTCGATAACCTTATCTCCGCAAGCTATAACCTTACCGGATCTAATAAGCTCACGGTAGTTAACTCTCTCGCTTGCTTGCTTTTCTTCTATTCTTCCCTCCGGGATAAAAGCGTAAGAGTCCGCTAGTATATTATTATTCTCGTCTACCGATAGGATCGAGACGGAGGTATTATCTCCGGACTCTGATAAGTCGAGCCCAAGATAGACTACTCTACCTCTCCAGTCGATAGAGGATACTTTACAAGCTTGTACCGCTGCTACGTCTATATAAGTTTGAGTCCCGGCTCCGGAGTAGATAATATTACAATGTTTCGTTACAAAGTTCTCGCGAGCGGTCTCTTGAGCGATAGCTTTAGCTCTTTTCTTAAGAAGATCTTCCCAGATCTCCGGGATCTCAAGAGCGACCGGGTTAGCTTGCTTAAGGATAAGATCGTCGGTCTGCCAGTCCTTAGTATTATCCGGCTCATATAGTAGAGCGAAGATAGTCTCGTCTTTAACCGTACCGTCGAGTACCTTTTTAGAGTAAGCTACCTCGTCCTCAAAAGGATTATTGATAGTCGGATACTTGGTAGAGATAATAAACCCGAGCTTATTCAAGATATTAAGTTGACCGGATCTCATAGCCTCGATAGCATAATTATTAGGTAGAGCTCCGACCTCGTCCGCGCAAAAGACGTTAGGTAACTTACCGTCTAAAGTCGAGTTAGAGTAATTAAGCGGAGTATACTTAGTCTCGAGAGCGTTAAAAAGGATATAATCTCGGAGGATCTTAAACCTTTTCTTACCCTTGTACTCATATACCAGCGGAGACGACTTAAGTATAGAAGATATCGCTTCCCGGATCTCTCGAGAGAGTGATCCGTCCGGAGCTACACTAAAGAATTGAGAAAAGCGCGGCTCCGTGATAAAGAGAATTATAAAGAGAGTGCCTATAGTAAAAGTCTTAAAGTTTTTACGGCATATCTCGAGTAAGACCGTCTCGTATCTCCTCTTTATAGGATTAGATCTATAGACGACCGCAAGACTAGCAGTATAAACAAGCCATTGATAACCACATGAACACTCATAAAGAGATTTACCGGCTTTAAGTCCTTTTGGCATGATTAAAAGCTTAAGAAGATCCTCGATCTGCTTGATCTTGGATACTGAGACTTTATACTTACGATCCTTATCCTCACATATCCGGATAAAATCCCGCATTTGCTTTTTAACATACTTAGGAGTCGTCTTAAGCTTAACGTGAGTCTTACAATATAGGTAAGCTTTACTCGTCGTCGGAGTCATTATCGGAGCCTCCGTTAATGATACTTACAAGAGGATCTAAGTCCTCGGAGTTACCCTCTCCTTTAAAGCCCTTAATAATCTTAATCAAGCAAGCTACCGTCTTATTAGCGGAGTCCGTCGTCTTATTGTACTCCGTGATAGCTGGATTAGTATATACATTCTCTCTACCCTTGACATACTCCTTAGTAACCAGAGTATCCGACTCCTCGATCCGTTTTTTCAGATCCGCAAGGATCCCGATCTGAGTCTGGTACCTATCGAAAGTAGTAAGGAAGAAATAATTAGTTTGTACTCCGGCGCTCTCCGCTAGTTTAATTATCTCTTTTGCTTGCTGCTCGAGTGTTAACGTCTTTTTTCTAGGCATTATACCCCTCCTTTTATTCCCCTCTCATAATTTTTAAGCCGTTTTTAAGGCTTTTTCTCGATTATATGAAACTTTACCCCGCTTTTAAGGCTTTTTCCAAAAAATAATGCGTTTTTCCGCTTATGTAACTAAGAGAAGTCGGATCGTAGCCATGTCGTTCTGTGAGCCAAGGAGTTGCAACCTAGAGTTGTCTTCCTAAGACGAC
>JAZORO010000070.1:0-67514 GCA_045656605.1 Eubacteriales bacterium | reverse complement strand
CGTACAGAACCGCCCTAACAAAGTCGGCATCGTGATAAATATTTATGAAATTTTCAGCTGCGTATGACGGTCCCATCGTATGTGAGCTGGAAGGACCGTAACCTATCTTATAAATTGTTTTGATGGATTTCAAAGTTGTCACCTCTGAAAGAAAATGGGATAAAAAAACGACGCGAGGAACGCGTCGTTTTTTCTGGCTGGGGATGAAGGATTTGAACCCTCACAAACAGAGTCAGAGTCTGTCGTGCTGCCGTTACACAATTCCCCAATGCCGTAAGCGGATTATATTTTAACACATTAGTTTTTGTTTGTCAAGCCTTTTTTGTAAAAAAATAGAAAAGATAAAGCGCCGCCTGAGACAATTCTTCGGCGGCGCTTTGTAGGTAAATATTGAATGATGTCCGAGAGGCTCTTGATAGCTTTCGGATGCGCATTATCATAGCGCTTCAAGAAACTCCCTCAGCGTTGTGGCAAGTATGTGCTGTCCGACGTCGTTGAAATGCAGACCGTCGGCAGTGTACTTCTCCTTCTGCTCGGGGTTGTTTGGGTCAATCGGCAGACATCTGTAAAGGTCGAGCACCGGGATGTCGAACTCCTCAGAAACCTCTTTTATTATCCTGACGTAGCCTTCGACGGGCAGAGCATCCGGCTTTTTTATCGCACGGGTTGATGGGAAGCGCATATCTATACCGTCATAAGAGCATTTTGCAGGCGACATAAATACCACCGTCTTGCCGGGATATCTCGTTCTAAGAAGATCCATTATGAACCATACTGCACCGTAGAAGGTGGCAGGGGTCCTATCCTCCTTAGAGCCGATGGGTGCGTCTCCCGAGAAGTAGTCGTTGATACCGCCGTAAACCACAATTATGTCCGCATCGGGATTTAGGTCGTAGGCTCTTCCTGCGAAGCACAAATCCTTTCTCGGCTCTGCGGTAGGCACGCTCTGATGAGCCAGTCTCGTTCCGCTGATACCGTAGTTGTAGACTGCTCTTAACGAGCACTCCTTCATAAGTATGTTGTCGTATCTGTTGTTTTCTCGGTCGATGACGCCGATGCCTTCCGTTATACTGTCTCCGAGAAATGCGATTGCTTTGCCTTTTAATTCCATTATTTAATCCTTTAATCAGTTGAGAGATTTAATTCCGAGGGTGGGGTTGACTATCTGGTCACAGCTCGAAACGCTCGTCTGCCTCGCTGCCATAAGTCGCATACCGATGTTTTCTATTATATTACGCTGAGGCAAGGGAAGATTCTTCAATTCCTTTGCGTTTATCTGCCCGGACTTCGATACTATCGACATAAATCTGTCGTATATTGTCGAGTTTAACAGGGCGAAAATACCGAACAGAAGTCTTGCACTCATCTCACTCGATTTATCCTTAGTGTCAATGAAGTTCACCTTGTTGTGCGTGCTGATGTACCTATATTGAGGGAGCTGACCGGCGAGGTATATTCCTGCGTTGATAAAGCGTCCGTCGCTCTTTGCGGGTACACGCTTGATGACACAGAGATTTTTATTCTTCTGCACGAGATTCGTGTTGACGGGTGCTATGTACTGTCTCTTTATCGGCAGGGGGAATCTGACCTGCCCGTTTATAATAGCCGTCGGGCGAATAAGAGGGATACAGCCGGGGATAGGCTCGGTGAAGAGCAGACCCTCGCAGCGGCTGTCTATAACCAGACCTGTCGAAACCCTCAGTCCGAGAGAAGAGATAGTCTCGGGGAATCCGGATATGTATTTAACTATTTTTGTGTCCTCGACACTCTTCGGCAGAGTGAGCGAGCCATCCTTGCTGTCCACTACAAAATCGTAGTCGAGCGGGGGCAGGGTTGCGGTCTTTTCGGGAGTGCCGTTGTCCACCGAGGTGGATATCGTAACGCTCTCGGGTCTTGCTCCCTTCAGATAGGAGAGTATAATGTTTTTCTTTAGCGGTATAGCACGGCTCGTGTTCTTCTGCTTGCCGATGAAGAGGTGAACTCTGTCGAGCGATAGGTTCTCAGCCATCTCCTTGCGATATGCTGTGAGAGCCGAGGCGCTGGCTACTGCCGTGGGCAGCATAATTACGAGCCTTCCACCCTCTTCAAGGTGCCTGCCTGCAAGCTTAGCGAACAGGAATGCCGAATGAATCTTTACCTGAGTGACTCCGCCGACACGCTGCGCTTCCAAGGAGCCCTTCTCTATAAGCTCAGCGGGGGGATTGCATATGATAATATCGAACTTGTCCTCTACGATACCGTCGAGGGTGACCGTGTAGTGATTCTGCGACTCTGTGATATAGTTTTCCTCATATACGGTTACGTAAAGCCTAACGTCGTAGTCGTGACGAGCCTTTTTTCTTATCCTCTCGAGATTGTCCTCAAGCATAGGAATAAACTCCGGGTTGTTCTCATAGCAGGTGAGAAAGATTCTTTTGCACTTGGGGCAGCTTTTGCATATACGCTCGACGATAGCGGCAGAAAGTATGCCTGTTCCGGCGCCGGGGTCCAGGACGGTGAATGCGGTCTTCTCACTATCGAGCGAAGGCATACCTGCCATAAGCAGGGCGGTCTCCTTTTTAGTGAATAGTCTGCCGAGACGAACGTTGTCACTGCCGGACTTCGCTCTCACGAGCTTTGCGGTATTTCTGACGGCTAGATTTAGCATCCTTCTTATCCTTTCTGTATTTTTCTCGAATTTTACCTTGTTAAAATTCTGCCTCGAATTATCTTAATATGATTTTAACACAAAAACAGACGATTAGCAAGGGATTTTTTTATTTTTTGACAAAAATGTTGCAAAAGCTATTATAAGGTGATATACTTAGTATAAATGAAAGAATGTTTCTAAAGGGGGAAGACTATGGAAAAGTCGAGCTTTAGCAAGAAGCTTAAGTTTCTTCATTGCAGTGACATACATCTTGATTTGCCTTACGTTGGTATGACTGCAGAAAAGAGCGCTGAGCGCCACAGAGAGAAGAGAGCGACCTTTATGCGTATGATGGAGTTCATCAGAGAGCGCGGGGTTAATTACGTTCTTGTAAGCGGCGACCTCTTTGATACTAAATACGTGACTAATAATACGGCTGAGGTTATTATCAGAGAGCTTAGAAACTGCCCTGATACAAAGTTTGTTATCGCACCCGGCAGGAGCGACGCTTACAGAGATAATCCTATTTATCTGTCCGGCAGGCTTCCGTCGAACTGTTACGTATTCTCCTCTGAGAGCCTCTCCAGGTTTGACTTTGAGGAGGACAGGGTTACCGTATACGGCTGGGCGTTTCAGGATGAGAATATGACGACAAATCCCTTATACGACAGCCACGTTGACGACGGCACGAAGATAAATATCGTGTGCGGATATGCGGATTTGGGCGGTGAGCTCGATTCTACGACCTGCCCGATTTCTCTTACGGATATGAGCCGTTTTGGAGCGGATTATTATGCGCTCGGCTCACGCCACGAGAAGACCGAGTTTGTCAAGAAGGGCGGATCTATGTACAGCTATTGCGGCTCGCTCGAGTGTACAGGCTTTGACAATCCGTACGTCGGCGGTGTAAAGCTCCTTTCGGTTGATTACAACGACGGAGAGCTCTCGATAGACGGAAAGCACGTCACCTTCGGCCATCTTAGATTTGTTACCGAACAAATAGACATAACGGGAGTCAGCGCAAATAACGAGATAACGAACAGAATCAGCCAGCTTATAAGCAGCAAGAAGTACGGCGTCGATACGGCTCTCTCCGTTGAGCTGACAGGGTACGTAGACCCGAGGTTTATCGTTCCCAAGAGTCTGGAATGCGATGCTTTTGGCCTTTATTACTTCAAGCTTGAGGATAAGACCGTACCTCTTTACGGCACAGAGTACTTCGAGAGAGATATGTCTGTTGCGGGAGAAATTTATCGCAGGCTTCTGCCTATGATGCAGAGCGAGAATGAGGAAGACAGACTAGTAGCCTCAAGAGCGTTCCGTGTAGGACTCAGCGCACTTGAGAACAGAGACATAGACCTCTAAGTATTTTTTTAAGCATAATAAAACGGCGAGGATTTTTACATCCTCGCCGTTTCTTGTTTCTCCGTGCGATTTTAGAAGCGAGCGGTTTTTACAATTTAACGCTCCTTCTTAGCTATTATATTCTTTTTCCTTATTCTTTGAAGCTCTTCTTCGGCGTCTTCTTGAATTCAAGCTGTGAGATAATTACAGCACTTAGCACGACGGCGCAACCGACGTATTCCCTCGGCTCGAGCCTCGTGCCGATAATTAAGGTCGCTCCGATAACGCCAAACACGGATTCCAAGGACATAATCAGCGTTGCTGCCGTGGGGTTAACGCCCTTCTGTCCGACAATTTGCAGAGTGTAAGCGATACCGCTCGATACGATTCCAAGGTAGAGCACCGACGGGAACGCATCGATCACGTGACTCATCTCCAAGACAGGCTCTTCGAGTACAAGAGATATTGCGGTATTGAATACTGCCGCAGAGGCAAACTGTATGCAGGAGAGCCTTATGCAGTCGCATTTTTTCGAGAAATGGTCTATCGAGAGAATTTGCAGAGGGAAGGTAAAGGCGCAGGCGAGCACCAGCGCATCGGACGGGAGAATGGACAGCCCGTTCTTTATGCACAAAAGGTAGAAGCCGACAACGGCTATAACCACGCTTATCCATACGTTAATCGGAGCTCTCTTTTTAAGCGCCAAAGCGTACACAGGCACGAGTACTACGTAAAGAGCGGTGACAAACGCCGCTTTACCACTGTCCGTGCCCTGGTTTATACCGAGCTGCTGGAAGGCCGATGCGACGGTAAGTGCAAGTCCGCTGACGCATCCGCCGATAAGCTCGGATTTTGTAAAGTCTATGCCGCTCTTGGAAACAAGACGGCGACCGTTTTTAGTGATTTTATCAAACACTATAATAAGTATTGTGAGAAATACCGTAGCTAGTGCGCTCCTGGCTGCTCCGAGAGCGAATGCGCCCACCCCGGACGCCTTTTCCTGCGCAACGAAGGCAAATCCCCAAAGAGCCGCCGCAAGCAGGAGTATCAAGGGGTGAAAAAATCTTTTTATTCCCATTTGTTTTCCTTTTTCTCTGATTATAACATCAATGATTCTATCACTATCCGATGCTTTTGTCAAGAAGAGGCGGCCGCCTTTTTAAATATTCCGAATAGTAAACGGTTTTTTGAAAAGAGGTGAGGTGAAATTGCGAAAAACTCCGTTGACTTGTGTTTTTATCTATGGTAGAATAAAGACAAGAAATTGGGGGCGAGGCGGATATCCGCTCCGCACAAGCATACACGGGGGTGGACATATGCGCAAGTTTATCGATTGGACGACCACAGGTCAGAATCTGAAGCTTCTCAGAAGGGATAATATTAATCTCAGAAGATTCGTATGTAAAACGCTGAGAGAGGGAACTCTGGAGTGCAGAGGCGACGGCAATTGCGAGAAGTGCCGCTTTGAGATGGACAGCAGCATCAGCCAGGCTGAGCTCGCCGAGATATTTAACGTATCCGACAGCGTGATACTCAATTGGGAGAGGGGAGTCAGCAAGCCGCAGATTGAGGACATTATGCTGTACGCCGAGATTTGCAAGATAGACTTCTTCGACGTGCTGATATTTGAGGATTAAATCCGAAACTGAATAAGGCGAGAATAGAAGGAAAACCCTCTGCTCTCGCCTTTTTCTTTTATATTTCGGGGAATCTCATAGTCCAGCTTTGCAGTCTCAGACGGTCCGATACGTAGTTGTCCATAAACTCGTCGCTCTGCATCCATCCGCCCTTGAAGCTTATCGTGTCCAGTCTCGGGAATGCATCCAGAGAGGGCATATTCTCCTTCGGCATTATGGTATAGCTCTCTTCACCCGACAGTATAGCGAGGGCCGCTCTGAGCCAATCCGCAGGGCCGAGATCGACGCCGGCAACCTTTACTTTCTCCGGAATAAAGCCGTAAGAGAGACTTTTTGCGCTGTCTCTGATTGCTCCGGCGTGTACGGTGAGCGGCTCGGTGATAGCATACGGCTGATATAATAGCCCGTATACCTTCTCGCATTTGTGAACTTTCTTGCCGCAAAGAAGGTCTACGCAGGAATAGAAAATATCCGAGAGCGACAAATTTAAGGGTGAGGATATCGGATAGAGCCTCTCCTCTATCCTGCGGCGTATCTCGGGTACGTCGTCGACAGTCACTCTTCTCTCGGGCTCACTCTCCAGCCTCTCGGCGATCTCGGAGTAGGTCGTGATTTTGAAGCGCTTATCGTTTTTAACCATTCTGACAAGCCGTCTGAAGTTTTCGTAGAAGCGCATAGAATCCTCAATAGGACGTCTCTCGCCCTCTACCCAGCAGTCGAACTCGGTGCGGTTGTACTTGTAGAATTGCTCATCCCACGCCTGGCTGAAAAGCACGTTGTTCGGGTGGGTGAAGATCACGGCTCTCTTCTTCAAAGCCAGCTCGTCGAGCACCTGCTTTAAGTCATCATCGGAGCACTCCTTAAAGAGCAGGCTCTCCATCATAAACGTGTACCTAATCTGGTAAATGTTGCAGTAGTAAGCGCCGTCTCCGTCTGCCGTATCGCACAGAGTGTCGGTGTATATAGGAATGCCCATATCACGGTAGGCGTACATCGCTACGTAGTTCTTCTGGTTTCCGGGAGGGCAGGCGGCATATAGTCTATCTCTTTTCGCAACTCTTTTTACAAGCTCGTTTGCAAGCGTCTCCTCTTTCATAACGAGATTGTACGCCACAGAGAAGTCCTCGACGTCTGTATATTCGTTTATAGTGGGGTGCAGGGTGTGACCGTAGCTGTGCAGTCCGACCTCGTGGTGCTTCAGCTCCTCTATTACGTCGTCTCTCTGCCATTTCTCGAGCGACCTTGCGAGAAGCCCAACCATAAGAAAGCAGCCTCTGACCCCCTCTTCTCTCAGTATGCGCGCCTCGTCCCTTATAGAGTCGGCGGCCGTGTTGGAGGTGAAGTCCTCTGTATCAAAGGAAAAGATAAGCTCTGTCATTTGTACGTCTCCTTTCGATGTGGCGATCTTTGTATGTTTGCGTTAATTTCTCGGTATTATGCCAAATCCTGCGTAAAGCTCTCTTCCGTTAAGCACGGCTTCCTTCACCGCCTTACCGAGACGGGTCGAGGGATTTGATTCGCTGACGTTATCCTTGTTCGTCTTCCAGCGTATCGTGTAGCTGAGTATTGCGTATGAAGGCTCTTTTTTTATAATTTTGAACCTTCTGCCGAAGGACATAATGTTGCTCTCATAACCCACAAGGTCGGCTATCGTATCGTCCAGTAGCCACGAGTGGCAGGTAAAGCACTTGTAGTCGAAATCCGGGTAGAACTCAGGGAAGAACTCCTTGCAAAGAGCAAAGGAGCGCTCACATTCCTCGGGGGTCATAGGTCCTGCGGCGGGTATATGTACGTCGAGCACGGGGTCTCCTTTTTTTAGTCCGTATTCTGGTATGTCGCACGATAGGCTCTTGCGGCAGAACTGAAGTCTGCCGAGCTTGATAATCCTAAGAGTCAGTATATGCCAGAGCCATTCCAGCTCGCCGAGATACAGCCTACCCTTAAGCTCGCTCCATATATCAGTCCACCTTACAACGTCGATAGCCGTGTCAAGAAAAATTTCATAGGGTATACGCTTTTCTACGTAATCTTTTTCCATCTTTTCAAGAAAGTATAAATAATGAAGGAAGTTAGCTACGCCGTCCTCACAGTCGAAGCCGTAGCTATCAACATTCGCACACTTATCGACGTATACCGAGTCAAGTCCTTTTTCAAATTCAGCGTCGTATTCATCCTTAAATCCGAGGGTCTTATACCATTTTAGAATAATACTCTTTACGCTAGGGTCGGTTTTCATTATCTGGCTCCTTTTTGAATTGATGCGGCGTATTCTACCGAGTAATTCGCCTTCATTATACTTTAAAGCTTAGTAAAAGTCAAGGTGAGCCGTTAAATGAGTTTTTTTGTGTACAAAACCAATATAAAGGAAAAGATTTTTATGTTTTTCTTGAAAAGTCTTTTTAAGAATGATAAAATAGTATCATTAAAGTCATAAAAGGAAATGCATATGGATAAGAATTTAAGCTATCAGGAGATAAACTCAAGAACAATCGATAGATGGGTCGACGAGGGCTGGGAATGGGGTGTACCAATCAGCCACGAGCAGTTCGAGAAGGCGAAGTCGGGTGAGTGGAGTGTTCTTCTCACACCCACGAAGCCCGTACCGAAGGAGTGGTTCGGAGACTTGAAGGGAAGGAAGGTTCTCGGGCTTGCTTCTGGCGGCGGTCAGCAGATGCCGATTTTTGCCGCACTCGGGGCGGAATGCACCGTACTAGATTATTCGGAAAGACAGCTTGAGAGCGAGAGGCTGGTTTCTGAAAGAGAGGGGTACAGTATAGATATAATAAAGGCAGATATGACTAAGCCGTTGCCGTTTCCCGACGGAGAGTTTGACCTCGTTTTCCACCCCGTTTCGAACTGCTACGTCGAGAGTGTAGAGCCTATATTCAAGGAATGCTACAGAATTCTTAAGAGGGGCGGCAGACTTCTCTCGGGGCTCGGCAACGAGGTGAATTATCTTGTGAATGAGGATGAGAGACAGATAATGAATCATATGCCCTTCAACCCTCTTGTAAACGCAGAGCAAAGGCGTATGCTCGAAGAAGAGGATTGCGGAATGCAGTTCTCTCATACTGTATCCGAGCAGATAGGGGGACAGCTGAAGGCGGGATTCCGTCTCGTCGATATATACAGCGATACGAATGGGACAGGGTATCTTGAAGACCTAGGAGTTGAAACTTATATCGCCACCCTTTCGGTAAAGGAGTAATAATAGCCATATATGTAAATAGATGTTTGCAAAAAACGAGCAAAATGCTTTATTTCGCATTTTGCTCGTTTTTAATTTTATGCGAAGAGATCTATCTCTACCCAGCCCATCTCCGTGAGAATCATTCTTGAGTCGAAACCGCAGTCTCTTGCAAATTTTACACCGAGTGAGTTGTACCTGCCGAGATGTTCCTGGGAGTGGCAATCTCCCGTTATCACTATCTTTCCGCCTTTTTTTCTTATGTACTCGAGAAAGGGGCGAGAAGGATAAGGCGTCTTACGATAACCTCTCGCTATTGCGCCGGTGTTTATTTCGAAGGGCTTTCCGCTTTTTAAAAGTCGGTCTATCGCCTCAAATCCGGCAAGGTAATATTTATCGGTCAGACGGAAATTCTCCTTTTCCGCAAATTTTGATATAAGGTCGAAGTGACCGATTATATCAAAGTTCCTCTTGTCAAAGAGGCTGCCGACCCTTGCAAAATAAGCTTCAGCCAGCTTATCAAAGCTACCGTCGAAGTACTCGTCTGTCATTGAGTAAATCATATCGGGCGTTCGAGTATCGAACGTCAGCTCCTTACCGCCGCAGGAAAGGTAGTGCACCGAGCCGATAGTATAGTCGTAGCCCGTTAGCTTTTCCTCGGATATATAATCGACCTCTGCCCCTGTGAATATGGTCAGACCCTTCTTTCCGTACTCTTCCTTAAGTGCGGATATCGCATTTTTATATTCATTGTCAATTAACTCAAAGCTCTTATCTAATTTGAATTCAAAGAAGCCGTGACGGGAAAAACCGAGGTAAGAGAAGCCGAGCTCATAGGCTCTTTTAGCAATAGCCGAAGGCTCGTCATTCCCATCGCAGAAGCGTGTATGTACGTGATAATCGCAAAGTAGCATAGGTTCCTCCAAATGCCGGTTAAGGTTTTTGTCTTGGACGAGTATATCAAATTTTTCGAGTGTTGTCAAGGGCTTGCCCGGGCACGGTTTGCTTTAAAAAATTCTAAAAGTATTGAAAACTGTTTTTGTGAGTGATATAATGAAGTAAAAAATAAAGCATTTGAAAAGAAGGATTTGATTTTGATACGTGTACTTGTTTGGAATGAATTTATACACGAAAAAGAGGACGAGGCGGTAGCGACTGTCTACCCGGAAGGTATCCATCGCACAATCGCTGATTTCCTCGGTGAAGAGGATGATATAACCGTAAGAGTTGCAACGCTCGACGATGAGAATTGCGGAATAACCAAAGAGATTCTCGAAGAAACGGACGTTTTGATTTGGTGGGGTCATATAGCGCACGGAAGAGTGCCTGACGAGGCAGCAGAGCTTGTATGCGACGCCGTGCATAGCGGAATGGGGATGATTTTTCTTCATTCGGCCCATCACTCCAAGCCCTTTAAGCGTCTTATGGGCACGCCCTGTCATCTGTGCTGGCGTGAGTCGAGTGATTCCGAGGTCTTGTGGGTTGTCGACCCTTCTCATCCTATAACGCAGGGGATCGACAGATATTTTACGCTTGATAACGAGGAAACGTACGGTGAGCCGTTCATCGTTCCTAACCCGGAAAAGGTGCTTTTGATAAGTAGCTATTCCGGCGGCGAGGTCTTCCGCTCGGGGCTTCTTTACGAGAGAGGAAACGGAAAGATTTTCTATTTCCAGCCCGGACACGAGACCTTCCCGACCTATAAGGTGCCCGAGGTACAGACTATCATAAAAAATGCCGTGAGATTCTTGACACCGAGATACCGTGCAGAGCTCTTCTGCCCTCACGTGAGAAAAATTACGGACAATGACTCGTACGTGATATGATTTAGGATTGAAAAACAGGGAAGCCCACGCCGTACTAAAGGCGTGCCGGCTCCCCTATTTTTTTAGAATAATTTCATCGAAAAAGCAGGGTGAAAATAGTTTTTTCTTTTTTTCGAAAAAGGGTTGCTTTTTCAAAAACCGTGTGCTATTATAGCATTACCCGATGAGGGAATAATATTTTCATAATGCGAAGGCACGCACACATTGGTGCGGGATGAAAGGAGAGGCGAGCTGATTGCAACAGCGCGCGGATTTAAGTAAAACAGGCCACGTTATTGAGATATTATATCGGCCTGTTCTATCGCAAATGAGGCCTGTTGCTTTCGGCTTCACGCTTCTTCGGGGAGGCGTAATGCAGAACGAACGGTACGTGTTAAAAAACAGGGATTTGCCTAAGAGCATAGCTCCCGTCGTCGACAGAGTTTATGAAGATGGAGACTCCGTCCTTTTCGTAATTGTCGGCGATTTGTCAAAAAAAGGAAGATATTCCACCACGGCGTTGATCTTTACGGATGAGTATCTGTTGAGCTGCGACGGCGATGGCGGAGAGGACAAGCTCCTTTACCGTGATATGAAGGATGTTGTAGCGAAGAGAATGTACGGAAACGCTACGCTTTCGGCAATAATGCCGAGCGGTAAGAGAGAGGTGTTCTTCAGATATACCTACTCGGTCGCCGCTCTGTGTGATGCGGCGGCTTTATTTATTAATCACTTGAATGAGGGCGGAAATAAAAACGAAGAGCTCGCCGTTATGTCGATAACCTTCGAAAGAGCTCTCAGCGTTTGCCCGAAGTGCGGTAGAACTCTGCTTCATCCGGGCGCTGAATGCATTATGTGCCGTTCAAAGTTTAAGATAGTGAAGCAGCTCTCGAAATACATATTACCCGAGGTAAAAACTCTCATCGTATGTATTATACTTTCGCTGATTACCACGGCTCTATCCCTTGTTCCACCCACGGTTACGGGTTATATAGTTGACGTCGTATTCCCTGGGGGGAAGGGTGTCTCCGAGGTCACGCTTCTTAATAAAATCGCCTCTCTTGTCGGAGAGGGCGGCGTGCGGCTGTTATTCACTATGATAGCCTGCCTTCTGTTCACGTATATTTTCCAGTACGGAATCGGAATAGTAAGAGCGTATCTTATGCGTACCGTCGGTGACAAAGCGGTCGCTGCGCTGAGGAACGATATTTATCTTAAGGCGCAATACCTGCCGATGAAGTTCTATGACAAAACCTCTACGGGCTCTGTAATAAACCGTATTGCGGGCGACTCGGCTACTCTTCAGCAGTTTATGCTGAGAATAACGCAGGAGGCCGTGGTCCACGCATTCCAGCTTGTCGGTATAGTTATCATAATGCTTGCACTCAACCCAACGCTGACCCTTTATTCCTTGGTTCCGGTTATATTCATCGTTATAGCTACGAGAATCTTTTCGAAGAAAATCCGCCCGTATTACAGAAGAATCTGGCGCAGGTGGGCGTCGGTATTTTCTACCCTGTCGGATACAATACCCTGTATTAAGGTTGTAAAGTCCTTCACGGGTGAGGATAGGTCGGCTGATAAGTTCATAAAAAAGAACGAGGACTGGCTTGATATGGACCTGAAGATAGGAAAGCTTGCAACCTCTTTCCCGCAGATTATATCCTTCCTCGTTACCTGCGGCTCTCTTATAATATGGATGGTTGGCGGAACGAAGGTTATCGAGGGGGTCGGCGGTTATTCCGCAGGACTTGTAGTCTCCTTCATTTCATATGCGTCTATGTTTTACAATCCGGTTACCTTCTTTGCAAACCTCTCGGATTCCTTCCAGGGGGCTTTGGCATCTACCGAGAAAATTCTCGATATACTGGAGGCTGAGCCGGAGACACAGGCCGAGATGCATACCGTGCCGAATAAGCTCGACGGAAAGATAGAGTTCAATCACGTCACATTCTCCTTCGACAGAACGAAAAAGGTGCTCGACGATGTATCCCTCACCATAAATCCCGGAGAAATAGTCGGTATCGTAGGAACGACCGGCTCGGGAAAATCAACTCTTGTGAATCTTCTTATGCGATTCTACGACGGGTACTCCGGCGAGATACTTGTAGACGGGCATAATATAAAGAACTTCGACCTCTCAGCCTATCGAGGGCAGATAGGATACGTTCAGCAAGAGCCGATGATGTTCAGCGACACGATATTTAATAACATAGCATACAGTAATCCCGATGCTACGGTAGAAGACGTGATCAACGCCGCCGACATAGCGAATGCCCACGGCTTTATTGCGCGCCAGCCCGACGCATACGATACTATGCTCGGAGAGCGTGGAGTAGGCGTCTCCGGTGGAGAAAAGCAGAGAATATCGATAGCCAGAGCGGTATTGAAGTCGCCGTCAATCCTTATATTTGACGAGGCTACTGCAGCCGTTGATTCGGAGACCGAGCATCTGATACAGGAGGCCATAGACAGGCTTATTGAAGGAAAGACGACCTTGATGATCGCCCACAGGCTTTCTACTCTGAAAAGAGCTAACAGAATTATCGTCGTCGACGACGGTAGGATAATCGAGAACGGCTCTCCCGAGGAGCTTATGGCTATGAAGGGGAAATACTATAAGCTTGTACAAATACAGTCTATGGCGCAGGATGCCGAGAGGATGAGAGAGGAGGAGAGATTCTGATGAGTACGAGGATTTTTTTAACCGATACGGATAAGGTTTCTTGCGCAGAGAACAATCTTGTGACGCTCACCCTTAAGACGGGAGAGGTTATGACGGAGCTTGAGCCAAGGCGGCTTTTCCCCGTCAGCAGACTGACCGGCTATATTACTTTTCTCGATGCGGAAGGGATAGAAAAAGCGGTCGTTCGAAATCTTGATGACTTAGACCCTGAGTCAAAGAGGGTTGTCACCGACAGTCTCGACGATTATTACCTTGTGCCGAATATAGATAGAATACTTTCAGTCAGCGAGAAAAACGGAAAGATACACTGGGTCGTTGACACAGACAGAGGCAGAAAGGAATTTGATATCAGAAACAGAAACCACGATATCCGTGTTTATCCCGACGGAAGGGTACGTGTCAGGGATTCTGATGATAACAGATACGTTATAGCCGATTACAGAGAGCTTGATAAGCACAGCAGAAATCAGCTTATAGCAGACCTTTAAAATAAAAAGCGCATCCCACATCAGCGTGGCGCTCTCGATCGAGCCTTCGTCGCCGTGGGATGCACTTTTTTGTTACAGTGAGTCTGCGAGTACCTTTCTCTTTTTCCAGATTCCCGAGAAGAAGTAGGTTATACTCGGGACAGCGTAGCCGTACGGAGCCAAGGCATAGCCGAGGACATATCCGTAGAAGCCCCAGCCGATAAGGCTTCCGAAAATCCAGCTGAGTCCTATTCTCAGTACTACTCCGTCGAGTATTGCGAGCACCATACCGAGCTTCGCATTTCCGATACCCTGAATAAATGCTCCGCTTCCTCTCATAACTGCGAAGGCGGGGAACATCCAGATTATAGCCTTTATAAACGTCGAGGACATCTCGTGCACAAGGGGGTCGTCGGAGAACATCATAAAGAGCTGCCGTCCGAGAAGAATATACAGAAGCACGAAAATAAGAGTCAGAGCAAGCGAGTATATGATAGCGTAGTATACGACGCTCGTAGCTCTCTTCTCCTGCTTTGCCCCGATGTTCTGGCTTATCATAGGCATTGCGGCATACTGGATTCCCTGAGAAATCTTGTTTATAATATCATCGATTCTGACACCGACACCGAAGGTAGCCGAGGCTACAACGCCGACGTCGTTTATCATAGCGTTTACGAAGAGCATAGATACGTTGATAAATCCGGACTGCACAGCCATCGGTGTGCCGAGCCCCGTAATCATCAGACAGAATTTCTTACGAGGTATAAAGCTCTTGCGGCGGAAGTCGAAGCCGAACTCTTCCCTCTTCCTGTATAGGTAGACCGCCGAGAAAACGAAGGATACCGCCTGACCGATTATGGTAGCCCACGCCGCACCGGCAACGCCCCAGCCGAAAAGACCTGTGAACAATAGGTCGAGAATCAGGTTGACAACAGAAGCCAGCGCAATGAAGAGGAAGGGGCGCTTCGTGTCACCCATACCTCTGAGCACGGCGGATACCATATTGTATCCGGCGGTGAATACAAGACCCGCAGTGCATATGACCAGATAATCCATAGTCATAGCGTAGGACTCATCGGGTATCTTCATCACGTTTAATATCCAGACTCGGATTGCCAGTATTATAACGGACAGTATGGCGGATAGGATTACAAGGTAGGAGAACAGAGTACCGATGATATCGTTCATCTCTTTTTTCTTACCTGCGCCGAGAGCCTGGGATATGAGCACCTGGCCCGCATTGGCAAAGCCGAGGCACACCATAACCGCAAAGTTCACAATCTGGCTGCTCTGCGATACGGCGGAAAGTCCCGGAGTACCTACGTAGTGCCCGACTATAACCATATCTATCGTGCTATACAGCACTTGGAGCGCATTTGACGCCATAAAGGGGAGCATAAACATAAGCAATGACTTCGGAATACTGCCACGTGTAAAATCTTTTGATATGCTTGTTGCCATTTTTTCACTCTTTCGATATTATTCAAACACAAAAATTATAGCACACGAATTCTCGAAAATCAAGGGTGGGGAAGTCATTTGTGTTGACAAAATGCTATCTCGGTGCTATAATGTCCCTGTTAAATCCATTATACTTGCCCAAGTTTATCTTGAACGGTTTTTTGGTATTTTGATAAAACTATTTTTACCGATAAGAAAGGAATAATGCAGTATGAAGAGTATTGATACGCCGAACGGCGGCTTTTCGAGAAGAAGTTGGCTTACCCTCATACTTTTCGGCATTGCGGGGCAGATTGCCTGGAGTGTCGAGAATATGTACTTTAATCTTTTTGTTTTCGACACAATTGCCCCTAACCTTGAGGCTATAACGCTTATGGTTCAGCTCAGCGGAGTTATGGCGACTGTGGCGACTCTGATTGCGGGCACCCTTTCTGACAAGGTTGGCGTAAGGCGTCACTTTATATCATATGGCTATGCTATCTGGGGAGTGACTGTTGCTCTGTTCGGATGTATCTCTCCAGAGCTTATGGCGAAGCTCTTCAGCCTTGACGAGGGCGGAGCCGTTACTCTCGCACTTGCGGCGGTTATTGTTGGCGATTGCGTTATGACGCTCTTCGGCTCGACGGCAAACGACGCTTGCTTCAACGCTTGGGTCACCGATAACACTACCTCAAAAATAAGAGGCAAGATAGAGGGAGTTGTAGCTGTGATGCCCCTCTTCGCCATGCTTATAGTTGCCGGCGGCTTCGGAATACTTGTGGATGCATTCAGCTATACACCCGTTTTTGTCGGGCTCGGAGCAGTCATTTCCGTGTCGGGTGTCGTTGGTGTGTTTGTTATACGTGACAGCGATACCCTTGAGAAAAACGGCGGACTTAAGGATATATTCTACGGCTTCCGCTCATCTGTGATTAAGGAGAACCTGCCTCTCTATATTACACTGATTATAATTGTGGTATACGGCATTGCCTGCCAGATATTTATGCCTTACCTCATAATTTATATGAAGACCTTCCTTGACTTCAGCGTAATCGAGTACAGTATCGTTTTCGGCGCAGCGATAATATTCGGCGCAATAATAAACCTTTATCTCGGTAGGCTCAGCGATAAACTCGATAAGGTAAAGCTGCTGTACATTGCAGGCGCTGTTATGGCGGCGGGGCTGTTTGCTATGTATCTTGTTAAGGGTATCGACAAGCTCCCGACTCTTATACTCTTCGGTATCGCAGGCTTCGTTATGATTACGGGATATATATTCTTGGCGCAATTGACCGGCTCTATCGTCAGAGACTACACGCCCCCGAAGGATACGGGCAAGCTCCAGGGCGTGCGTATGGTATTCAGCGTTTTAATTCCTATGATTGCCGGTCCGCTTATCGGAAATGCGATAAACAAGGCGAGAAACATTCCTCTCGAGGACGCAGGCGCAGATGCGATGACTACGGCATATATACCTGCGCCGGAGATATTCCTCGTAGCGGGAGCTGTTACCTTGCTCCTCATCGCTCTTGTGCCCTTGCTTAAGAAGGTTGTAGGCGCCGGGGTCGATACGGAAAAATAATAGCTTTTGAAAAAGAGAAGGGCGCTCCCGCAGGAGCGCCCTTAGTTTGTTTTATTTAGCTTTTTGCGTTCGAGGAGCAAAGCGGTACGAATAAGAGGAAGTGAAGGTGTAAAAAACGATATCCGTACGTTTGTACTAAGCCTATATTGCCATTGCGCTTTTGCAATTACGAGCGTGCAAGCCTGAGAGTGTGAATTTCGAAAGCGTGGAATTTGAGCTCAAGGCATCCGTCTGTAATTTGAAGCTCCTGTACATTCTTTTCGGTCAAGGTCGTGAGATAGGCTTTGGTAAATCCGTCGGCAAGCTGGATTCTCGCTTTTGCGTTACCGCCGAAGGACTCGTACAGCCTTATTACAATATCGTCGGATTCCTCTGCCGGCTTTACGGTTTCAAGAACAACGGCAGGGTTATCACACGATACAAGCGAGAAGCTTTCGGGAAGAACGCCGTCGTTCTTTTCAATCCTCATAGCCATAAGAGGACTGTTAAGGGCATACGCTTCTCGGATTGTTCCCGCCTCTCGGAAATCGCCCTCGTGCGGATAGAGAGAAACGGTGAACTCGTGCTCTCCGACGTCCGCATTGGGGGCGGGATATTCGGGGCATTTAATACAGGTGAGCTTAATTGTGCTGCCTTCTGCGGAATAGCCGTATTTGCAATCGTTAAGCAGGGAGACGCCGTACCCGTGCTCGGAAATATCGACCCATTTGTGTGCGCAAACCTCGAACTTCGCCTTGTCCCAGCTTGTGTTTTGGTGCGTGGGACGCTCCAGATGTCCGAACTGAATATCGTAGCTTGCCTTCGTTGCGTGCAAATTCAGAGGGAAGGCGAGCTTAAGCAGCTGATGCTTCTCGTGCCAATCTATATGGTGGTCGAGGTCTATTCTCTCGGAAGCTGAGTATAGCCATATTGTCTGCTTTATTTCGGAACTCTGATATTTTCTTGTAACGGTAAGGCCTGCTCTCTCTCCGTCGTATACGGGAGCTATAACAGCGTCGGAGTCGAGCTTGTACCCTTTGGTGAAAGCATAGGATTCGATTTCCCACGCATCATAGGTCTGAGGATAGTCCTCGTAGGTAGAGAACTCATTCATATAAGAGCCGTCGAGCACAACCTCACGCTCTGCACGCTTGTCGTATAGAGATTTTATCCTTCCGGCACTGTCGAGCGTGAGCTTGTAGAAGCTGTTTTCTGCCGTGTTGCCCAATACGGTAACCTCGCATACGGGCGCCTTAGGCTGAATAACGGCATATCCGAAGGCGGGTATTCCGCACCCCGTGCTAACAGTCATTCCGTCTAAGGATATGTTGCCGCTCCGTGAAAATCCCGTGGGATTGTATACGAGCACACCGCCACCCGTGTTGATTTTTTTCGCAAGATTCCTGAGCCTTCTTTCGCTCTCGGCTGTCGCATAGCCAATCACACGTGCGTGATCATCGGCGGCAAAGCGATAGACCGACTCTACGCTCGAGCCAGGTAGAATGTCGTGGAATTGGTTGTGCATACGTCACGCCAGGCATCTGCGATTTTTGCTCTGTCGAAGTCCTCGCCACAGTGCAGACCCAGTGACGAGATTGCCTCGAGAGCGCCCAGCGCCAGCTCGGACTTTCGGTTGCCCCTCTTTACGGCGGCCTGCGTTGTATACGTTCCTCTGTGGTATTCAAGATATAGCTCGCCAACCCACTTGGGAGTGACTCGAAGCCTATCTGCGTTTTTAAAGAATTCCTCGGCCAGAGTATCCAAGTACGGGCGCAGGTGGTTGAATTTAGCTACCGGCATCCCGGGCAGACCCTTTTCGAGTCTTCTTCCGCGCTCGAGCATCTCACGGGTGGGTCCACCTCCGCCGTCTCCGTGGCCGTATGTCGAGATTACGTTGTATGAGTAATCCTTGTCCTTAAATCTCTCCCACGCCCCCTTCGTGTTTGCGGCGGTGATATTACCGACGTACGTAGTGCCGTTTGTCGGCGCTTTTCCTTTTTTATAATCCTGAGCGGTTATAAAGGCGGAGAATATCTCCGTACCGTCGATGCCCTGCCACATAAATGCGTCGTGCGGCATTGTGTTAGTATCGTTCCAGCTGATTTTCGATGTGATGAAGTAGTCTACGTCACTCTTCTTAAGTATCTGAGGCATCGCTGCGCTGTATCCGAACACGTCGGGCAGGAAGCAGATTCTGCTGTCACGTCCGAACTCGGACGCAAAGAACCTCTTGCCGTACATAAGCTGACGCACGAGACTCTCGCCACTAGTCAGGTTGCAGTCGCACTCGAGGTACAGAGCGCCGTCGACCTCCCATCTTCCCGAGTCGATTAGTGTACGCACCTCTTCGTACTTTTCGGGTGCGCCCTCTTTGAGATATCGGTACAGCTCTGGCTGAGAGAGCATAAATTTATATTCGGGGTATTCCTTCATAAGCGTAACGGCGGTAGAGGCGCTGCGCTGTATTTTTTCTCTCGTCTGTCGCCTGTCCCAGAGCCATTCGACGTCTATATGAGTGTGACCTACGTAGTTGACGATAGGCTTACCCTCGATTGAGCAGAGCTTCTCATAAAACTCCTCTTCCATAATGCTAAGAGCCTTTTCCACGCTCTCATAGAACTCCCTAGAGCCGATATTGCGAAAATCAATCGCATTTGCAGCCATATCAAGCGCCCTGAGAGTCTCGGAATATTCTTTGGAATCCTCGGGGTATACGTCGCGGCAGGCGTCGTGCGGTACTACCATATCATAATATAGCTTTTCCGCACGCTTGTTTATCTTTATCAATTCATACTTAACGGGAAAATGAGAGACCTGACTGCCGGAATAGAGATAGCAATACGTATCGTAGTCCTTATCGCCCTCGAGAGGCACAAGAAAATGATTTATATCGAGTCCTTGCACCATTTTGCCGTTAGAGTAGAATATGAGCTGAGGGTTGATAGCATCCCAGCCCTTAACGCCTGTATTTACTCTGAGAAAATATTTGCAGTTCGTCTCGTCCTTGGGTGTCTTGAAGGACGATTTTATCCAGTATCTTTTTTCAAGGCCGTCTACGACGGAGAAGGGCGTAATTCACCTTTTGGCGGCTCGTTCGACTCCTTGTAGTCGAAAACCTCTAACGCCGTGAGATTGTCGATTTTTTCTACTAAAGTAGAAGAGGATTCCTTAAGAACGTCGAGCGTTCTTTTTATCTTTGCGATAGATAAATTCATGGCTATGCCCCTTTTTCTTGCTCGAGTCTTATACGAGCTTTTCGGATTAACATAATTGTATCATATATCGCAGATGAAAATCAACAGTATTGTTGAACTTTAATGGCTTATAATTGTACTTGAATGATAGTGTCTTCTTTTTTGAAAGCGCAACCCTTCTTTTGCGGTCTTGACGTCGGAGAAAGTATCTTTGTTTGTAATGCGGAAAAATTTTTGGCGCTGCTAAGTGCGGTTATCGTCTTTTGATAATTAAACGCAAAAAGCCCGAGTCTACTCTATAAACAAAAGAGATAACAAAACGGTATTTGACCGAAATGCTATCTCTTTTTACGTTTACTTGTTATCCGTTAAGGGTATTACGCTAATCCGCCTCTGCCCTTGCAAAGGGTCTGATATCAGTGATACTTAGGCAGGTAGTCGCCGTGCGCCTCGATGAGGTCGTCGCACATACTTACGATGTCGTCGATAGAGAGCTCCGACGAGGTGTGGGGATCGAGCATAGCCGCCTGGTAGATATGCTCCTTTTTCTTCGTCACAGCAGCCTCGATTGTGAGTAGCTGTACGTTGATATTAGTCATATTCATCGCTGCGAGCTGGACGGGGAGTCTGCCTACTACCGTCGGCTGAATGCCGAGGCGGTTTACAAGACAGGGGACTTCTACGCACGCCTCGCGGGGAAGGTTCTCGATGCATCCGTTATTAATGACGTTTCCGCCTATCTGGGTGGGTACGTTGGTAACGATAGCTTCCATTATAGCGGAGGCGTACTCTCTTGAGCGTGTATGAGTGATTTGCCCCGACATATATGCGAGCTTTGCATCCTCCCAGCCCTTTATCTGGTTTTCACAGCGACGGGGATATTCATCGAGAGGAATATTGTATCTGTCGATAAGCTCGGGGTACTTCGACTTGATGAAGAGGTTGTTGTACTCTGCGTTGTGCTCGCTCGACTCTGTGCAGTAGTAGCCGAAGCGGCGTATGTATTCGTATCTGACGAGGTCCTTGCACTCGCTCTCGGGCATTTTCGCAAGCTCTGCGAAGGCTCTCTTCTTAATCTCGGGGTAGAGGTCGACACCGTCGGCGTCCTTTATTTCGAGCAGCCACGCCATATGGTTGATTCCCGCAATCTTCTCCTTAAGGGGGAGCTTAGGCTCGATTCCGAGACCGGAGAGGAGTTTTTTCGAGCATACCTGCACGGAGTGACAGAGACCCACGGTCTTGACGCCTGTATATCTCTGCATATACCCTGCGAGCATTCCCATAGGGTTGGTGTAGTTGAGGAAGTATGCGTCGGGGCAAACCTCTTCCATATCTCTTGCAAAATCCTCAAGCACGGGTATCGTTCTGAGTGCGCGGAATATGCCGCCGATGCCGAGAGTATCAGCGATAGTCTGTCTTAGACCGTACTTCTTCGGTACTTCAAAATCTATAACTGTTGCAGGGCGATAGAAGCCGACCTGGATGGCGTTTACTACAAAGTCGGCTCCGCGAAGAGCGTCCTTACGATTTTCAACACCGAGGTACTTCTCAACGATAACGCTGTCTCTGTTTAGGTTCTTTTTAAGAAGATTTACCATAACGAAGGATTGCTCGAGTCTGTCCGAATCAATGTCGTAAAGAGAAATATTCAGCTCATCAAGGGCGGGGGTGAGCATACAGTCGCCGAGTACGTTCTTTGCGAAAACGGTGCTTCCTGCACCCATAAACGTAATTTTAATCATTTTAAGTCTCCTTTTCGGTTTTGTTGAATTTCGATTTAATTATACTACAAAAATTTTTCAAGTACAATTGCAATTTGTCTTTTGTTTATGTATAATAAAGATATAATTCCGTAACAAGAGGAAGGGAAAAAATGGCGTCTGAAAGTAAAAATATTCTTGATAAAGGGTTTAAAGAAATAAATCCTGTCCTATGCGGACGGGAAATTTGCGATTCGGGACACAGCTTCGGACCTGCGATTAGAAAATACTTTCTTTTGCATTTTGTATTGTCAGGCAAAGGTATATTCAGAACAAAGAGAGGCGTGGCGCACCTTTCGGCGGGAGATATTTTTATAATTAAGCCGAACGAGGTCACCTATTATGAGGCAGACAGGAGCGACCCTTGGGAGTATTATTGGATAGGCTTTGAGAGTAGTATCGCATTGCCCGAGGGGTTAAAGGGCGATTACATATACGCTCCCGAGCTTAGAGATGTGTTTCTGTCTGCGTATGATAAAGACGAAAAATTTGCATCCGGCAGAGGCTATGAGGAGCATCTCCTTGCCTCTGTGTATAGGATTGTTTCTATTCTCCTCGCACGGGACGAAAAGGCTTCCTCGCCCGACGGATATATTCATACGGCGGTAAGTATGATAGAGAAGGAATATTCGAATGGCATCACGGCATCGGATATAGCGAAAAGACTGCATCTTTCCCGTACTTATTTTCAACAGATTTTCAAAGAGAAAACGGGGCAGACTCCGGGGGCGTACCTTAAGGAGCTGAGAATGAAAAGAGCCGAGGAAATGATAAAGGAAGGCGGCTACTCCTTTTCCGTCGTAGCCGCCTCTGTCGGATATTCCGACGTATTTGTTTTCTCAAGGGCTTTCAAAAACTGTTTTTCACTTTCCGCATCCGAGTATGCGCTTCGTTTCTCCCGAGTTGAAGGTGAGGAGCAGTAAAAGGGTAAGCTATTCTGCGTTCTCCCCGGGAGCGACCATACGGTTAGCCCAGTTGGATTTCTTCAGAAGAATGAATCCCAGCACGACCTTGAGCATCTCCGTGCACTGACAGATTATGAACAGAGGCACGATATCAAGAGAGGAAAAGTGCGCAAGAATCAGTGACACAGGCACGACGATACTCCACATAAAGGCGCTGTCGAGAAGCACGGTGGTAAAGATTTTGCCGCCCGAGCGTATAGTGTAGTAGGTCGAGTTGCTCAAAGCGTATACGGGTGTCAAAAGGGCGGTGACGACCAGCATAACGGTAGCGAGGCTTCTAACCTCAGGCTCTACGTCGTACATAAGGGGGAATACTCCGGAAAGCGCAGCGACAATCAAGCCGATACCTGCCGAGAGAAGGGCGGAGAAGGTTATGAGCTTTTTCGACTCGCTCTTAGCGCCCTCGATATCTCCCGCCCCCAGCGTGTTACCGAGGATTATTGCGATTGATGCGCCCATCGCAAGATAAACGACTCCGAAGAAGTTTGATACCGTTGTTGATATGCTGTTAGCCGCAAGCACCTCGAGACCTCTTGTGGAATAGCACTGATTCCTCATAGTGACTGCCAGCGACCAGAAGAACTCATTCGCCATAAGAGGAAGGCCCTTACGGATGATTTTTCGAATAAGGTGCATAGGCACGTACATAGAAGCGAAAGCGCCTCTTATATATCCGCCGTTGCGGCGCTTATAAATGAACCATATTACGAGGATAAGAAGCTCTACAAATCTGGAGATTACCGTAGCGATAGCTGCGCCTACAACCCCGAGGGCAGGGAAGCCGAGCATACCGAAGATAAGCACGAGGTTCAGAGCGCAGTTTACAGCCACTGCCGCAATGCTCGATATCATCGGCACTACCGTTTCTCCCGTCTCCTTCATCGTGGATGCGAAGACCTGCGCCACGGCGTAAGGCGCAAGCCCGATAAGCATATACATAAGATATTTTTCTGCTTCGAGAAATGCGAGCTCTATGTTCCCCACACTGCCGTCGTCGTGAATAAACAGGTTGATAATCTCGGCTCTGAACAAGAAGAAAACAAGAGTGCAAAGAAGGGAGACGACTATATTGAACATCAGCTTGAATCTGAAGGTATATCTGATTCCGTCTTCGTCGTTCGAGCCGTGGTACTGCGCAGTGAATATTCCTGCCGCAGATAGTGCACCGAAAATTATAAGGTTAAATATGAATATAAACTGATTGACGATGGAGACACCGGAGATTGATTCTGTACCCAGTGCGCCGACCATTATATTATCGAGCAGGCTCACGAAGTTCGTCACCGCCATCTGAATGACTATAGGGATGAATATCGTCAGGACTCTATTATAAAATTTTCTGTCTCCGAATAAGCTTTTCATAAATCCTCTTTAAATTAAAATTCTCTACCGTTAAATACAAACACACAGAATTCTAGCATACAAGATGACGAAAGTCAACAAAAAGTACGCTTTTTCCATTTTTCTATTGCATTTGCGGGATTCATTTGGTATAATCGTTTTGAAATTAAAAATGCGCTTTCGGGAAGCCTTGTTGTCCTCTTTGCGCAATTGTATAAAGCTAAGGAGTACAGATGGCAATTAAGCCGATAGTTACAGACCTCGACGGCACGCTTTTGGATGATGATGCATTGCTCTCCGAGAGAAATTCACGGGCGATAAGCGAGCTTGCCGAGAGGGGCGTTATCGTGGTGCCTTCTTCGGGTAGGGGAAAATCGGAGATACCGACCGAGGTGCTGAATCACCCTGGTATAAAATATCTTATTTCTTCCGACGGCTCGGTGCTTGAGAATCTTGTTACGGGCGAGAGAATCACGAGGATGATACCCGCAGATAAGCACGGCGAGCTTTTATCTGTCTTAAGAAAGTATGACGCATATATAAATATTCATTGTGACGGAGAGTGCCTTTGCGAAACAATGGCTGACTTAGATGCAGCGTTTAAGTATTACAGAGTCTCCGACTCATTTATTCATCACTTTCACATTTACGCAGTGTATACTGATGATATCGACTCTTGCTTTGACGGTACGCACCAGCTGGAGATGCTCATTCCTTTCTTCCACAGTGCGAGCGAGAGGGAGGAGTGTTATAGAGAGCTCACCGCTCTCGGTCACTCCGTAGCCGCATCGGATGACGTCAATCTCGAGATATATTCTCCCGAGGCAGGCAAGGGTAAGATGGTATTCACTCTGTGCGAAGCGCTGGGACTTTCGGTCGATGAGATAATTACTGTAGGAGACAGCAGAAACGATATCTCGATGGTCGCTATCACTCCGAATTCTTACGCTATGGAGAATGCGTGCGACGAGCTTAAGGCGGTTGCGAAGAATATCGCCGTCGGGAACAACGAGCACGTTATGGAGTTCTTCCTGAAGCGTTTGTTCCCCGACTCCTGACAGAGTCGTGAATTTTCAGGTAATAGTAAGCTTTTGCTATTAAATAAAACTTGTGGAGGTAAAAATGAAGTTTTGCAAATATTGCGGCAATAAGGTTGAGGATACGGACCTCTACTGCCAGAGCTGCGGCGCAAAGATTGAAGCATCGGCAGATACCGATTTCGCAACCGATACGGACGGGACAGTACCCCCGGTAGACCTCAGCGGCGTTGCTGATAATAAGTTGGGCAGAAACGGCGGAATCGCTGTGCTTTCCTTCTTCTTCTGGTGGATAGGTCTTATCATCTGGGCGCTCAACAAGGATAAAAACCCCGGCCTCGCTGTTTCAGCGGCTAAGGGCGCTCTGGCAAGCGTATGCGTAGGTATGCCTATCATCGGACTCATTCTGTGGATTGTTTGGAAGGAGAGTCAGCCCGAGTATGCGAAGACCTGCGGAATCGCAGCTATCGTGGGCGCAGTCGTTGGCGTTGTATACGTTGCGGTTTATCTGTGCGCAATCATCGCCATAATGCTTGGTGAAGGCGTGTACTCCGCATTTATCGGAGCAGGTATGCTTTTGTAATAGCTTGCGAGCATTTGTAAAAAAACTGCCGACTCAGAGAGTTGAGTCGGCAGTTTTTTTGTTTAACATGGAAAGGCGGTGCGGTTATTCACCCTTGCTCGCCTTGCCGGAGATATAACCGATAAGGTAGGTTGCTCCCATAATTATTGCGACAATCATAAGGACGCCGAGCATTCCTACGCCCATATACTTAAGGTTGGTTACAAAATTGGAAGGTATAAAGTCCATTTTTTCTCCTTTCAATCTTTAAGCGAACAGGGATGCAAGTGCATCGAGCACCGATGCGCTCTCAGCTCCGCCGAGCATAGGCACGAAGAAGTTGAGAATAAGAGCGCCTGCAATAACCGATGCTATCTGTCCGGATACGTTTACGCCTATGGAGTGCATAAGCAGGAAGTTTTGATTGTCCTCAGCCAGAGCCATCTTGTGTACGATTCTGCCCGACATCGGGAAGGCGGATATACCTGCCGCACCGATCATAGGATTGATAAGCTCCATACCGAATATTCTTGCTACGACGTTGTAAAGCTTGGCGAAGAGGACGCCGCCTGCGGTATCAACTATAAACGCAATAAGACCGAGTCCCATAATGAGAAGGGTGTTTACGTTCAGGAACTGGCTTGCCGTCATATTGAAGGCGATGGTGATACCGAGGAAGAGGGTGACAAGGTTAGCGAGCACCTTCTGAGCTGTCTCAGAGAGCGAGTCCAGGACTCCGCACTCGCGGATAAGGTTACCGAACATAAGGAATCCGATGAGCGAACCGGCTCCGGGAGCGAAGATGCAGGCGATGATTGTGATAATAATGGGGAAGAGAATCTTCGTAGTCTTGGATACGCTCGCAGGCTTGTACGCCATACGTATCATTCTCTCCTTTTTTGTAGTAAGAAGCTTGATTACGGGGGGCTGAATAATAGGCACGAGAGCCATATAAGAGTATGCCGCTACCGTAATAGCGCCTACGTACTGAGAGCCGAGCTTTGTAGCTACAACTATCGATGTGGGGCCGTCTGCCGCACCGATGATTGCGATAGAAGCAAAGTCGCGGAAGTCGGGGAAGAAGATCGACGCCATGCAAAGAGTAAAGAAAATACCGAACTGAGCCGCCGCGCCGAATATCATAAGCTTGGGGTTTGTGAGCAAAGGACCGAAGTCTATCATAGCTCCGATACCGATGAAGAGTATAAGGGGGAACAGTTCGTTAGCTATACCTGCCTCGTAAAGTGTATGCAGAGGCTCTGCTGCGCCCGAGCCGGGGAAGTTCATAATAATACAACCGAAGCCTATGGGTAAAAGCAGTGTGGGTTCCATTTCTTTCTTAATTGCGAGGTATATCAGAACTCCGCCGATAACCCACATAAGAATCATTTTCCAGTTTCCGTCCTTGCCGAAGGCGAGGATGGTTTCAAAAAGACTGAGCAATTCCTTCATTTTGCTCTCTTTTCCTCCGTTTTTTAAAAATTCGCAATGCTATTATACACTAATAAAATCGAATTATCAAGAGTTTATGGACATTTTTTGGAAAAGATGCTGTTATAGGGGCACTTTTGCAAAACGCTTGCCTTGAAAATACGGCATAAAAACAAAAAAGCCTGTCTAGCGCAGTGCAGGTACAGGCGTTTTTTGCGAACTTTCACTTTTTGTTTTTGATTTATATAGACTCTACGGCGAATACAACCTCTTCGAGCCTTTCGATCTCGGCGGATATAAGGTTGGGATCGAGATTTATGTTGTCGTATGCGTGCACGTTTGCTTCAATTCCCACGTTGCCCGATATACCGCTCCTCGAAGGGGTTACCTGTATGTCGCTGACACGGAAGTGTTCCTCAAGATAATTGATTACCTTTCTGACTTCCTTATCCGAGCGTATCTCGACGTATATACCGAATCTTGTGTGCTTATTCTTAATACGGTACTCAAACCTTGCCATAATCGTAATAGCGACGACGGCGGCGATAAAAGTAGCGACGGCGCCCGCATAGAAGCCGATGCCGAGGGCAATACCCACGGTAGCGACCGTCCACAGGCCTGCAGCGGTGGTGAGACCGGTTATCTGGAAGCGTCCTTTTATTAATATAGTTCCTACTCCGAGGAAGCCTATGCCGGATACGACCTGAGCGGCAATACGGAGCGGATCGTTACCAAATTCAAGAACCTTAAATGTGTATACGCCCGTCATTGCGGTGAGGGTTGCGCCCAGACACACAAGCATATGCGTACGCATTCCTGCGGCTCTGCCCTGCTTTCCTCTTTCCATTCCCATAACTCCGCCCATAATAATGGCGAGCGCAACACGGAACAGAGTTTTCCATAAAACATCAAGACCTGCAAGGTATTCAAGTATAGCTTTCATAGGCTCCCCTTTACAGAAACAATAATTAAATATTATATCACAGTCTTTCGGTTAAGTCAACCTTTGCCCTTAAAATTATATTCAATTTCTACGTTTTTGACAAAAAGGTAAAAACAAAATATACAAACAGACGGGAAATGGCTGATTTTTCCCCGAAGCTATTGAAATAGAGAGTAAAAAAAAGTATAATAATGTAAAATGGGGTAGTGTGGGCGAGACGAAGCTTGCTTGCTCGATATATCAAATCCGAGTGACGCCGAAAATGTATTCCGTAAGAAGCAGTTGTCGGTAGTGAGATTGTTTTTTTCTTTGAATCCTATATTGGAAGGTAAGGTCGCAAAGAGAGTATGATAAAATTTGAAGATATAAAAAATAACGAGGACATAAGAACGTATATCACGGAGGCGGATGCGTCGCTGAAGGCTCTCGGCTATACCGAGCACAGCTTTGCGCACGTTACTAAGGTCAGTATAACGGCAGCGTATATACTCGAGACGCTCGGTTATGACGAGCATACGGTCGAGATCGCCAGGATAGCGGGATATTTGCACGATATAGGAAACGTGGTTAACAGGGTAAATCACTCCGAGACGGGAGCGGTCATAGCGTTCAGAATTCTGGATAAGCTGGGTATGCCTGCGAAGGACATAGCTTCCATCGTGACCGCTATTGGAAACCACGATGAGGGCGCAGGGGTCGCTGTTAACCCCGTTGCGGCGGCGCTTATTCTGGCGGATAAGACCGACGTCAGACGTTCCAGGGTTAGAAATTGTGACGTTACGGCATTTGATATTCACGATAGAGTCAATTATTCGGTCGAGGCGGCTTCTCTAGATTTTTCCGAAGATAAAAAGACTCTTTCGCTGAATCTTACGATTAATTCCGAGATAAGCGCTGTTATGGATTACTTTGAGATATTCCTTGAGCGTATGATTATGTGTCGCAGAGCGGCAGAGAAGCTCGAAATCAGCTTTACACTTGTAGTAAACGGGCAGAAGCTTCTTTGATGGTTTACCTTTTGAAAAATTGACAGAGGAGTTAAAAATGGATCAGAATCTTGATGTTTTAAGAGAGAAAAAAGCTTTTATATGCGATATGGACGGCGTTATCTATCACGGGAACAGGGTGATACCGGGCGTTGCGGACTTTCTTGTGTGGCTGGAAAAAGAAGGAAAGGATTATCTCTTTCTGACGAACTCGTCCGAGCGCTCGCCGAGGGAGCTTTCTCAGAAGCTTTACAGAATGGGGCTTAACGTTTCCGAGAATCATTTTTATACCAGCGCTCTTGCAACCGCATCCTTCCTCGCAGGTCAGTGTAGCGGCGGCTCTGTTTACGTCATCGGTGAGCCCGGACTTACCTACGCTCTTTACGAGGCGGGCTTCAGTATGAACGACTACAACCCCGATTATGTTGTTTTCGGTTCGACGAAGGCGCTCAGCTATGAGAAAATCGAGAAGGCGTGCAGGCTTGTTATGAACGGCGCAAAGCTCATAGGCACAAACAGTGACCTTACCGATCCGTCGGAGCAGGGGATAGTGCCTGCGTGCAGAGCTCTTATTTCTCCCATAGAATTGACGACGGGGATGAAGGCGTATTTTGTCGGCAAGCCGAATCCTCTTATGATGCGCCACGCTTTGAAGAAGCTCGGAACTCACAGGATTGAAACGGCTTTGATAGGCGACCGTATGGATACCGATATCATCGCCGGAATCGAGACCGAGATAGATACCGTGCTCGTGCTTTCCGGTGTTACTACGAGAGACGGACTCACAAAGTTCTCTTATCGCCCCAAGTATATACTCGACAGCGTGAAGGATATTATTGTGTAAAACTAATTCGGGGGATTCACCGGAAAATAAAGGATGAGTAAAAATGAACAGTCTAAACTTGTTTCTTTTGGAAAGCGCTGAGAAGTTTGACGTATTCAGCGTTCTGTCCCTGCTTTGCGGTCTTGCTCTGTTCCTTTACGGAATGGACGTTATGGGCGAGTCGCTGAAAAAGAGCGCAGGCTCAAGCCTTAAGGCTATTCTCGGCAAGATGACGTCAAATCCAATAAAAGGTTTTCTTTTAGGACTCGGAGTTACCGCTATTATTCAGTCGTCGAGCGCTACGACGGTTATGGTTGTCGGTTTTGTAAACTCCGGCACTATGACTCTTTTGCAGGCGGTCGGCGTAATAATCGGCGCAAACGTCGGTACTGCCGTCACCTCGTGGCTTACGGCTATGTCCGGCATAGGTCAGATTAGCGGCGGCGCTCAGGATATACTAAATCTTTTGAAGCCCGACAGCTGGATGCCTATTCTCGCCGTCATCGGTATTTGCCTCACGATGTTTGTAAAGAGAGGAAAGAAGAAGGACATCGGCGCTATACTCCTCGGCTTTGCCGTTCTTATGGTAGGTATGAGTATGATGAGCGATTCCGTCAAGCCTCTTTCCACAGACGAAGGCTTTAAGAACGTACTCCTTATGTTCGAGAATCCGATTCTCGGCGTTCTCGCAGGTCTTGTTCTTACCGCTATAGTGCAGTCTTCCTCTGCGTCTGTCGGTATACTTCAGTCGTTGACAGTCACGGGCGCTATTTCTTACGGCGCCGCAATTCCCATCGTAATGGGTCAGAATATAGGTACGTGCGTTACCGCAATGCTTTCGTCCATCGGAGCTAACAAGAACGGTAAGAGAGCCGCTGTCGTTCACCTTTTGTTCAACGTGATAGGCGTAGTTATCGTGCTTTCGGTATTCTGTCTGCTTAACGCTATACTTAACTTTGCATTCGTATCGCTTCCTATCGATATGTGGGGCGTTGCTCTTTGTCACACGCTATTCAAGGTTATCCTCGTAGCCATTCTCGGACCGTTCTACAAGCAGCTCGCAAGGCTTGCCACCTTCCTTGTTAAGGATAAGGAAGAGGACAAGGAAACGGCAAATATGCTCGACGAGCGTCTGCTCGGTACTCCTGCTGTTGCGGCAGAGAGCGCTACCCGTGTTGCGTATTCTATGGCTGAAATTTCCGTATCGGCTCTTGTTGATTCGCTTAAGATGTTCAAGGATTACGACCCTAAGGTGGCGAACGTGATAAGAGATATGGAAGCTAAGGCGGACAACTATGAGGACTCGCTCGGCTCTTATCTTGTCAAGCTTTCGGCGACCGACCTTGACGTAAAAGATTCGGAGCAAGTAACCGAGCTTCTGCACATTATCGGTGACCTCGAGCGCATATCCGACCACGCAGTAAATATCGTCGAGTCGGCTGAGGAAATGAGGGATAAGAAGATATCCTTCTCGGATGAGGCTAACCGTCAGCTCTCAGTGCTTGTGGCGGCTGTCGAAGAGATTCTTTCGCTTACCAAGGCTGCATTCGTTAACGGCGACGTTAAGCTTGCGGCAAGGGTAGAGCCTCTTGAGCAGGTTATTGACGACCTTAGAGATGATATAAAGGCAGGTCATATTATAAGGCTTCAGAAGAGCGAGTGCAGCATTGAGCACGGATTCATTCTATCCGATATACTCACTAATCTTGAGCGTGTATCCGACCATTGCTCCAATATAGCGGGTTGCGTTATCGAGCTGTCCACCAAGGAGTTGCTCGATATGCACAAGTATCTTTCCGAGGTCAGAGAGGGAAGCGAAGAGTACGAGACCGCCTTCAATGAATATAAGCAAAAGTATTCTCTTGCATAAGGCTCGCTTCTGATCTATCTAACTTCTAAAAAGTATCGTGCGCTTAAGTCCGCAGCACAAGAGCCCGACGGCAAACAATCGGTTGCCGTCGGGCTCTCTTTTATTAGCTAAATACAATCAAACAATTGGAATTTAAGCGAAATTCAAATCGGCATTTATAGTTAGGGACGCTTTACGGAAGCAAGAGCTCCTTTAACTCGTCTTTTGTCATTCCGTCTACGTATTCCCCGACGTCAATTGCTTCAAGTGCGAGGTCTAAATTCGAAAAATCAATACACGTTACGGCAGATTCGAGCTTGGCGATAGATTTTCTGCCGAAGAAATCGCCCTGTATTCTTACCGAATTGATACGGTCCTTTGAGTATGAGATATCTATGTCCAGCGTGCCGAAGGAGAACCTCTTGCTTCTCCTTATGTCGAAATCCGTAAGATAATCTCTAGATGGATATATCCATTCCTCGGAGCGGTTTCTCGTGTACAGTCTATCTATTTCTTCCGACACGGGGGGCTCTATGACCGTCGGCTTGTAAGCCTTGATTATTTCCTCTCCGATAAGAGATATAAGCTCCTCTACAGTGATTTTTTGCATGAGAGCCTCAGATAGATTTGCTACCCTTGAACTTACAGATTTTACCGCTCTTGTTGAAAGCTTCTCCTTCGAGGGGCGCAGAGCCTTCGCTATGGCGTCGAGGTTAGAGGAATAGAGCAGAGTGCCGTGATGCAGAACCTTTTTGCCCCGAACGTGCTGAGCTGTTCCGGATACCTTTCTGCCATCGGACAGAATAAGGTCGTTTCTGCCCCCCGGCTGAATTTCCGCTCCGAGCGAGCGTATAGCCTCGCATATAGGAAGAGTAAAGTAGGAAAAATCGGCATTCCAGTCGTGCCCGACTGTAATATAAGTATAATTGACGTTGCCGAGGTCATGATATACCGCTCCGCCGCCGGTAATCCTTCTAACAACGTGTACGTTGTTCTCTTTCACGTACTGTGGCTCGATTTCGGCTATGGCATTCTGATTTTTTCCCACTATGACCGAGGGCTCGTTCTGCCATAGCATAAAAACGTCCTCATCCGACGTGTCAAAGAGGTATTCCTCTATTGCGAGATTGTAATAAGGATCGTGTGTTTTCAGAACAAGAAATTTCATAAAAGCACCTAAATATCAATACGTCGGGCGACGAGCGCCCGACGTAGTTTTTTAATTAAAGACCCTTCTTAGCTCTTTCAACTTTCTCAAGGTCGGTGAAATTGTTGGTGGGTACGTGGCCGTTAAGGGGCATAATCTTCTCGTGCAGAGCATCAATGATCCAGTCAGCCTGGGGGAAGAAGGACTTCTCAAGCTCGAATGCAGGAGTGATCCAGTTGCGAGAGCCGACTACTACGGGCGGGCCGTCAAGGTAGTCGAAGCACATCTCGGTGATGTTGGAAGCCATATCTCTCATTACGGAGTTGCGCTCGCAGGCATCTCCGACAAGCAGAATCTTACCTGTCTTCTTAACAGACTCGATAACCTTCTCGTAGTTGAAGGGAACGATAGAGCGTGCGTCGATTATTTCTGCGGATATACCGTACTTCTCCTTGAGGATATCAGCTGCCTCGAGAGCTCTGTACAGAACTGCGCCGATAGTGAGAATGGTAACGTCCTTACCCTCTCTCTTAACCTCGGGCTCGCCGAAGGGGATTGCGAAGTGACCCTCGGGTACACCGTCCTTTCTGAACTCTTCACCTATGCCGTAAATTCTCTGAGACTCGAAGAAGACTACAGGGTCTGTGCCGTCAAGCGCAGAGGTCATAAGACCCTTAGCGTCGGTGGGAGTAGCGGGGAATACAACCTTAAGACCGGGGATGTGAGCGCAGAGCGCAGTCCAGTCCTGAGAGTGCTGAGCGCCGTACTTGGAGCCGACTGAAACTCTGAGAGTGATGGGCATCTTGAGTATGCCTGCGGACATAGCCTGCCACTTTGCCATCTGGTTGAAGATTTCGTCGCCTGCGCATCCGATAAAGTCTGCGTACATAAGCTCAACGATAGCTCTACCGCCGCACATAGCGTAGCCTACCGCAGAGCCGACGATTGCAGACTCCGAGATAGGAGAGTTGAAGAATCTGTGATAAGGAACAGCGTCGGTCATCTTCTTGTATACGCCGAACGCACCGCCCCAGTCACGGTTATCCTCGCCGTAAGCGATAAGCGTGGGGTCATCATAGAACTTGTCGATAATCGGCTCGAAAAGACCGTCGCAGATGTTGTACATCTTCATCTTGGATACGGGCTTGCCGTTCTCGTCCTTTGCGGTACGGATCTTACCCTTGATTTCCTTGACACGGGGGCACTCTTCCTTAGGCATAAGCATCTCTGCCTCACGCTCGGGATCGAGGCTGACGGCCTTGCCGTTAGAGAACATAATAGAGGAGATAGCGTCGGGCTCCTTGACAAGGTCCATGCGAGGAGAAACGTCGTCGTTGATAGCGAGCTTCATAATCTCGGTCATACGTGCGGTAATTTCCTCGTGGAGCTTAGCGATCTCGTTCTCGGTTGCAAGCTTGCCCTTGATGAGCTTATTCTTGAATGCGAGAATGGGATCTGCTGCCTTCCAAGCGTCGATTTCCTCCTGAGTTCTGTAAGTAGAGGAGTCTGAGGGGGAGTGACCGGATACACGGTAGGTAACAACATCAAGAAGAGCAGGACCCTTGCCCTCAAGCAGGAGCTTCTTCTTGCGTGTAACCGCATCGATAACCGCAAGAGGATCGTAACCGTTTACACGCTCTGCGTGCATCTGGCTGGGGTTGAAGCCTGCGCCGAGACGGGCAACCATATCGAAGCCCATAGTCTCACCGCGGGTCTGACCGCCCATTCCGTAGTGGTTGTTGAATACGTTGAAGAGTATGGGCATTCCGTCAGAGGAATATCTGCCGTCCATACCCCAAAGCTTGGTGATCTGATCCATAGAAGCGAAGTTGAGAGCCTCGAGCACGGGGCCTCTGCCGGTAGCACCGTCGCCGCAGTTGGATATAATGATACCGGGCTTGTGGTTGGAGCGCTTGTAGAGAGCAGCTCCGAGAGCTATGGGTGCGCTCGCACCGACTATAGCGTTGTTGGGCATAAGACCGAAGGGGATGAAGAAGGCGTGCATCGATCCGCCAAGACCTCTGTTAAAGCCGGTTTTACGTGCGAAAATCTCTGCCAGAGCGCCGTAAAGAAGAAAGTTGATAGCAAGCTCCTTGACGTTTCCGCCTGCGTTCATATGCTTTTCGACAACCGAGAGAACAGATCCGTCGAGGAACTCCTTCATAATGTCGTAAAGCTCAGCGTCCTCAAGCTTGTAGATAGCCGAAAGACCCTTTGCAAGAATTTCACCGTGGCTACGGTGCGAACCGAAGGAAAGGTCGTTGATATCAAGGCAGTAAGCCTCGCCGACAGCCGAAGCCTCCTGACCTATGGAGAGGTGCGCAGGGCCGGGGTTGTTGTACTTAACACCGTTGTACTCGCTCTTGACCTTAACCTCGTTGAGCATAGTCTCGAACTCACGGATGATAGCCATGTCACGGTAAATGCGAAGGAAGTCATCCTTCGTATAAATCTTCTTTTCCTCAGCAAGGGTTTTGTTGTACTGGCATACGGGAATGTCTTCGAAGTGTATGTAACCCGCATCAAAGGCACGTGCGGGATCAACGTATTGGCTCTTAGGCATAATTTATTCTCCTTTAAATTTCATCAATCCATAAACATTGCTTCACGTATTACCTCACAAACGGTGGGGTGGGGGAATACGAGCTTCTGTACGTCAGCAACACGCATCTCGGTCTCTACCATCATAGCTGCTCCGTAGATAATCTCGGATGCATAGCTACCGTACATATGTACGCCGATGATGTTGCGGTGCTTGTTGTCAATAATGAGCTTGACAATGCCGTTGCCGTGCTCGTTTTCAGCGATATATCTGCCGCTATACTTGAGCGTTACGGTCTCTACGGTTGCGTCAAGGCCCTTAGCCTTCACAGACTCTGCGGTTTCACCTACCGAGGCAACCTCGGGGTTGGTGTATATAACAGAGGGGATGGAGTTGTAATTGATTCTGTCCTTCTTTCCGAGGATGTTGTTGATACAAACCTCGCCCTCACGGTACGCCGTATGAGCAAGCATAGACTTGCCGTTTACGTCGCCTGCAGCCCAAACGCCGGGTACGTTGGTTCTTCCGTACTCGTTTGTGACGATAGCTCCTCGCTCAAGCAGGAGACCGATGCTCTCGCATCCGATGCCTGCCGTTCTCGGACGGCGACCTATCGAGACAAGAGCATAGTCTGCATCGAGCTTCACGCTCTTTCCGTCCTTTTCGTAGGTAACAGCCTTATCCTTGATGGACGTAACCTTAGCGCCGAGTATGAATTCAACGCCGCGCTTAGCATACTCCTTCTCAAGAAGGGTGGATATCTCTCTGTCGGTAGCGCCCGCTATATGGTCGAGCATCTCGACAACGTATACCTTCGTTCCGACCGAGTTGAAGTAGGATGCCATCTCAAGACCGATGACTCCGCCGCCGACGACAACAATCGTCTTGGGAATCTCGTTAAGATCGAGCACCTCTCTGTTTGTAAGAGCAAACCCGGACTTGAGCGAATCCGCAAGTCCGTCGATGGGAGGAAGAGCAGGAGAAGAGCCGGTAGCGATAAGCAGCTGCTTTCCTACGTAATCCTTGCCGTCTGCCGTTACTACGAAGCCGTCTGCGTTTTTGCCGTTGATCTTAGCGCTTGCGTAAACCACGTCGACCTTAGCCTTTTTCAGCTTTGCTCCGACACCGGATACGAGCTGCTTTACAACCTTGTTCTTGCGCGCTACGACGAATGCGTGGTCGATCTTGGCAGAGCCGAACCTAACGCCGTAGTCAGCTGAATGCTTCGCATAATCATAAATCTTTGCCGAATAGAGCAGAGTCTTCGTGGGGATGCATCCCTCGTTAAGGCAGACGCCGCCGAGCGCTCTTTCTTCAATTACAAGAGTCTTGAGCCCTGCGTGTCCTGCTCTCTCTGCCGCATTGTAGCCGGCGGGACCTCCGCCGAGTATAATCAAATCGTACATTTTGTCTCCTCCCAAACTTTACTGAACGAGAAGAAGGTCGAAGTTCTCAAGCACGAAGCAGAGCTCCTTCAAGAACTTCGCCGCAGGAGCACCGTCGAGCGCTCTGTGGTCGACGGTGAGAGAAAGACCCATAGCGGGATAGCTTACGTCCTTGCCGCCAACTTCCTTAATTCTTCTGGTTACGCATCCTACGCCGAGTATACCGGTCTGAGGAGGGTTGATAACGGGAGTGAAGCTCTCGATGCCGAGCGAGCCGAGGTTGGTGACGGTGAACGAGCCGCCCTGAAGCTTGTCGGGGCTGATGGTTCCACTCTGCGCCTCTGAGATAAGAGCCTTTGCCGCCTTGGATATCTCGGTGAGAGTCATCCTGTCAGAGCCGAATACGGTGGGAACCATAAGCCCTCTGGGAGTATCTACCGCAACTCCGAGGTTGACGGTGTTGTAATACCTGATTTTGTCATCGAGGAAGTGAGCGTTCAAATCTCTGTGCAGAGGAAGAACTCTTGATACTGCGAAGAGTATCATATCGTTGATCGTGATGTTTCCGAGACCGAACTTTTCAGCGCCTGCCTTCAGAGATGCTCTGAGGTTAAGCAGCTTTGTTGCGTCGAAGGACGTATTCATAGTCAGTTGAGCCATAGTGGAAAGAGAGGTGTGCATAGTCTTCGCTATGACCTTTCTTATGCCCGGGAGCTTGACGTCCTCGAATTCGGGCCCTGTGAACGCAGGCTTTTCTGCCGGAGCGCTGAGGTCTCTGAGGGTTACTCTTCCTCTGATGCCCGTACCCTCGGCGGCTTCGGTGTAGGAATCCTTAGCAGCGGGAGAAACGGTCAGACCCATATCAACGAGCTTCTGTACGTCTCTTTCAATAATTCTACCGTTAGGACCTGTGGGTACAGCCTTGAGCAGGTCTGCGGAGGTCTTTTCGGCAAGGTTTTTCGCTCTGGGCGAGATAGAGGTTGCCGCTCCGGTGAAGCCGGCTGCTTCTGCGGGCGCTGCGTCGGAGACTGCTTCTGCGGTCTCTGCCTTTGCGGGTGCGCTCTCGGTATTTGCGGGAGCGGGAGCGGGTGCAGCGTCACCCTTGGGGATAAACTCCGAGAAATCCTCACCGTCCTTGCCGATAACAAGCACACTTTCAAGGCAGGGTACGTCATCGCCCTCTTCCCTGAAAATAGCGAGAATCTTTCCCTCTACGGGAGCAGGCTCATCGAAGGAGGATTTGTCGGTCTCGTAAGAGAAGAGGACGTCGCCTACCGCAACGGTATCGCCGACCTTCTTGTTGAAGGCAGTTATGATACAGCTTTCAACGCTTTGTCCCTGACGGGGCATAATTACGACTGTTGCCATTGTAAAACTCCTTGTATTTACTGATGTGTGAACGAGTTTTGCGAGCTCTTACTTACCTAAAAGCTTTAAGAGCGTGGTGTCTCCAAATGCACGTCTCCAGTCCGCCTCGAAGCCTGCAATAGAGGTATCCGTAGTGGTGTGGGAGATGAGCATCTTCATTATAGTCGAGCCAATTGTAGCAGAGTGACATCCTGCTACGGCTACGTCAAGCACTTCTTTCGCCGTCTTGAAGCTTGCGGCGAGAATCTGCGTCTTTGTTCCCGATTTCTCAAATATAGCTGATATGTCCGCAACCGTACCTACACCGTCTGCGCAGAGATTCTCCGAGCGGCTTATGTAAGGCGCAACGTAGGAAGCTCCCGCTTCCGATGCGAGCATAGCCTGTGCGGCGGTAAGCACGGCAGTAACCGTAACTTCGAAGCCTAAATCAGAGAGGTGCTTCGTAACTCTCAGACCTACGTCGGTAACGGGGATTTTAACAAAAGTGTTCTTGCCAAAGGCATCGATAAGAGCGTGAGCTTCCTCGATGATTTTTTCAAACTTCGTCTCCGTAACCTGTATGTGTAGCTCCTTATCCTCGCCGATAATGCTCCTGATTTCCTTGAGAGTCTCTATCGGGTTGCCGCCCTCACGTGAGAGAATGGTGGGGTTGGTGGTGACACCGACTATGGGATAGTGCTTGTTGAAATATTTGATGTCCTTAAGATTTGCTGTGTCAAGTAATATTTTCATAGTTTTGTATTCGCATCTTGAGTTGCACTGGTGCAACCTGTTTTTATTCAAAAAAGTGTTTAATTATCTCTTCCACTGAAGGTCGTAGTGTACGTCGTACGCCTTCTCCTCGGGGGTGTACTTGCGAAGGGTGTTGACAACCTCTCCGTTGTTGTACTTTCTGTCCTCGACGTCCTCGGTAGTACCCATAACGGTTACGTTGAGCTGTCTGTGACGTGCACGAACGTGATCCCAGTCGATGAAGTATACGTGAGCGAACTCACCGCCGTCGAGAACACCGTCCTTGATGGTCATAGTCTCACTTCTGCCGAAGAATACAGAACGAAGGTGACCGTCGGTGTTCATGCTGGTGAAGTCGCCGGGCTCGTTAACGTATCTGCCGAACTGAGAGTGGATCGGACCGGGATGACGGTACTGATGCTCCTCGGCAAAGTCGGGGATGAGCTTTCTCATTATATCGAGAAGATCATGCTGGAGATACTCGAGATCGAAGGAGTCTATGTCGTGAGAGCACTCCTGAACCATAACCGAGCAGGTGGTGTGGTGAGAGGCGATGCAAACGGTTCCGTTTTTAACTCCGGATGCCTCTACAATTTTGAGAATGTCGCTGGTAACGTCGTGGAAGGTGGGTATCCAACCTCTCGACTGAAGCTCGATCTCTTTCTGATAAACCTTGAATTCCATGTTTTTTCTCCTTTATGTAAAAAAATAATTTTGATATCCTCGGGATAGACTCGGGCAACAGGGCTGACTCCGTCGTTCCGATGGCTTAATTGCCATTTCGATTGACTTTCGTTTCTGTTTGTTTTCAATTCACTTAATGATACCACAAATCACTTCAAAAGTCAATAACAAAGGAATCATTTTGATAGAAATAATAAATTATTGCGGAGAAAAAGAAAAGGCTTTCATATGACTTGCGTTCTTTCGTTTTGTATGCTATAATGCAATAAAAAAGCTTGCTTATGAAAGGAATTGCAGTTATGCTGGGTACAGAGAGCCGCAGAGAATTTATCATTTCAAGAATACAGGAAGAGGGAAGAGTAAGAGTGTGCGACCTCAGCGCCGAGTGCGAGGTGTCCGAGGTTTCGATACGTAAGGACCTCGAAGTGCTCGAGGCGGAGGGACATCTGAAGCGAGTGCACGGCGGAGCGGTAGCCTTGAACAAGGCGTATGCAAGTATGGATTTGGTCGAAAGGTATAAGACAAATTCGGCAGCGAAGAGACGCATAGCGGAGTTGGCAGCCGCTCTCATAGAGGACAACGATACGATATTTATGAACGGCGGAACAACGCTGACGTACGTCCTTCGGGCAATACGTGGCAAGAAAAACGTGAGCATAGTAACGAATTCGATTCACAACGCCACGGTTGCGGCATCGCACGCATCCTTCAACGTGATTTTGCTTGGGGGAGACGTTGACCCGAAATACCAGTTTACTCACGGAAGCGATGCAGAGAGCCAGGTGAGAAATTACAGGGCGACAAAGTGCATACTCTCGGTTGACGGTATAAGCAAGGAGGCAGGCCTGACACTCTATTACTCGAACGAGGCATCGCTAGTCAGGCAGATGATTGGCTCTGCGGCATCCGTTATAGTCGTTGCCGACGGCTCTAAGTTCGGTCGTGAGGCATTCGCAAGGATAACCGAGGCGGGAGAGATGGATATACTCGTAACCAACAAGAGCGACAAGCGTGAGCTTATCGACTCGCTTTCCGATATGGGCGTGAAGATTTATGAGGCTTGATTTTTTGCTGCCGCATCGCTGTGGTATCTGAGAAAACGGACGAGACGGAAGGCAAGGCTAGCTTCGGCGAAAACTGTTGTTAATTGCATACGGGTATGGACATATCACGGCTTTGAATTTGAGTAAAAGTAAATCAAAGTTTACATTCATCAGTGTGTGGTGCAACTAAAGAGAGCCCGTAAATGCAACCGAGTATGGCGCAAGCACTTTGTTGCTTTTTGCCGAAATGGCGAAAAACGAGGGGACGCTTTCGTTGTTTTTAAAAATCGAACGGAGATGGAGAATATGGTTGTATACGTAAAAAACAAGCTATTCAGCATCAGAGGTAATTCCTACGTGAGGGATGAAGAGGGCAGATCTCTTTTTGAGGTTAGAGGGAAGTTCTTTTCGATAACAAACAAGAAGTTCATATACGACACAGAGGGGAAGCTCATTTTCATCGTGAGAAACCAGTACTGGATATCCCTGTTTAAGAGGGCACTTGTTTACACTGCGGACGGAGAGCTTTATTGCAGGCTTAAGGAGCGATTCTTCGGCAGAGCTGTCGGTGTTGACAGGTGTTCCGATGATATCCGATTCGAGTCGCAAGGCTTATTCAAGCCTATCAGGGTGATAAAGAACGGTGTTGAGGTCGCTCGGATGGGAGCGGCGTACGAGGGCGCATCGGATTTCCTCAGAGACAGCTATAGGCTCGAAGTACTCGAGCCGAGTGAGGAAGCCCTGCTCGTAGCATTGGCAATAGGTGTGGATAGCGTGCGAGACAGTGCGAGATTCAGGAATGTGCAGAATCACTAAGGTCGCTACGTTAAAAATCTGTTAATTTATTTGAGACAGTATGCACAAAATTCGATTGTTTTCGTTGTGCAAAGTTCGAGAAAATTGTTTCTGTTCATTTCTTCTTCTTGACTTGTTTATATGTTTTGTGTTATTATATACACGCGAAAGTGGAGTGATTACTGCACGCTCTGTTTTGCGCCTCGCTCATTACGTGATACGTAGGATGGGGTGTTGCGGGCAGAATCCCCCCGGCAGCTCGTATGAGGAACTGCTTCTCTGCATTTAATCACCGTGGGGACACAAAGCTTTTTGCAACGGTCTTCTACCGTGGGTCGAGCAAAAAACGGTAAAAACATTACGGTATAAAATCAAAAAAGGAGAAAACAAACATGAAAACCAAATTACTTGCGTTACTGCTTGTTCTTGTCATGGTTGTCACAATGTTCGCCGCTTGTAAGAAGCCCGAAGAAGAGCCCGGCGGCGGTGGCGGCGGTGGCGGCGGTGGCGGCGGTGGCGGTGGCGGCGGTAACAGCCAGGTCACCTACCCTTGGGACGACGTTCAGCTTAAGTTCCAGTACACCCTCAACTCTGACGGACAGCAGCTTTCTTCTGAGTGTAGAAGATACATAGCGGGTCAGCTTTCCGATGGCGTTACCCCCGAGCTTATCGACACCATGGTTACTCAGAGAAACACTCTTGCAAATGGTATCACTAAGGTATCCAAAATCAACTGGGATGAGCTCCCCGATACGTCCGCTTACGGATGGGGTGCCAACATCGACAGAATTAACACAGCAGTAAACGAGGCTTCCTCGACCTGCCCTGATATTTTCTGTAACTTCGTCTTTGATATGACTTCTGCTTCTCTTAAGGGCGCATTCGCTAACCTTAACTCTACTATCAGAGGCGCTGGAGAGCTTAAGGGTAAGAACTACTTCGAGTTTGCTAACGATCCTACCTACACCGATAAGGGCGAGGGATACATGTTCGATTACATGTGGTCTCTTACTCTCTCCAGAGAGAAGATGTACTGCCTGTCCAGTGACTACTTCACTGATATGGTTCGTGCATTCTACGTTATCCCTGTTAACTCCAATCTTATGAACGGTCTTGACGTTGATACTACCGGTGAGGCTCCTCACAGAGCTGACCGTACCGACGATGATGACTTCACTATGGATGACTTCTTCGAGCTCATCTGGGATATGGAGTGGAACTATGACACTATGGCTGAGTTCGCTGACGACGTATCTATCGACAGAACCAGCACCACGGGCGGAGCTAACCTCTACGACCTGTACGACAGAGTAGGATTTGCTCTCGATGCTAACTCCGGTCTTTGCGTTTCCGGTATGCTTTACACCACGTCTATCACCATCATCAAGAGAGAGTTCAACACAGAAGACAACGATTACGTGTATTCGTATCCCCCAACCAACGTTGATCTTGAGAAGTTCTGCGAGAATCTTTCTAACCTCTTCTCACAGAAGGGCGTAATCTCCGTTAGAATCGAAAAGAACGATACATCCGAGCTTTATGATTACGGTACTTCTCCCGGAGCTGCTATCAGAACCAGATTCGCCGAGGGCGAGGTTCTCTTCGGTAACGTTATCTGCGTAGGTGCGCTTGAGTATGAGCAGTATCAGAATATGGACGGCGGCTTCGGTATCGCTCCCGTTCCTCTTTACAGAACTGTTGACGCAGAGGGTAACCCCGTACAGGATACATACCTCACTCAGATTCACAACCTTGGACGTATAGGCGCAGTTGCAGCCTGCACCAACAAGTTTGCTCAGTGCTCTGCTTACCTCAACTATCAGTCTCTTAACTCTACCGACATCCTTAACGAGTACTATGAGTCTCAGCTTAAGGGTAAGGTTGCTCAGAGTGGTGATAACGCTGTTGGAAACGCAGATATGCTTGACTACATCCGTGAGCACGTACGTACTGCCTTCGATAAGGTATTCGAGGATGCTATCGCTAAGTTCTTCAGCACCGAGGACGACGAGGCAAGTGCTAACAAGTGGCACGAGATGATCAAGGCAGCAAGATTCAAGTTCGATAATATGCACACCAAGTACGGCAACATTCGCGGTACTAAGGAAGAATATCTGAACCTGCTCGTTGAGGAGTATGCTAAGTTCTCCTCCGAGACTGCCGATGAGGAATAATTCGAGATTTGAATTAATAGAATATAAGCACAAGAGGCACGCCCTCGAGTCTTCGGGCTCGGGGGCGTTTCTTTCGGGGGAGCGCAGAAGATTTTAGCTTTACTCATTCGACTGACTCCGCACAGGCTATAAAAGGAGATATGATGTTATATAAGGAAGAAAAGGTCGTCCTCGCCTCTAAATCCCCGAGGCGCAGAGAGCTTCTCGGCGGATTGTTCTCGAGTTTTGACGTGATAACAGAGGATGTGGATGAATCGTTTCCCGAGAATATGTCGGTCAGAGACGGTACTGCGGTTATCGCCGAGAGGAAGGGTAGAGCTGTACTCGCTAAGGTGGGTGAGGACAGACTAATTATTTCGTCCGATACAGTTGTCGAAATTGACGGCGTCGCTCTCGGAAAGCCGAAGGATAGAGAGGATGCGGCAGGAATGTTGCGCTCACTCTCAGGCAGGACGCATCACGTACACACCGGTGTTGCGGTTCATTATAAGGGCAGAATGTTTTCGGGCGTTGATACGACATCCGTAACCTTCAAGCAACTTTCGGATGAAGAAATCTATGCATACGTAGACTCGGGTGAGCCTATGGATAAAGCGGGATCGTACGGCATACAAGGAGATGGGGGCAGATTTGTGCTTTCATACGAAGGAGAGATGGACACGGTAATCGGCCTATGCATTAAGCTTACGGAAAAGCTGGTACGCAACTCCGGCTTCTATGATGATAACAAGTAATAGAAGGAATAATATTCATTAATAAGAAAAAAAGGGGGAACCGCCTTGACAAAGAGAGAAAAAAAGAATAGGCTTGCTTTGATTGTAGACAGGCTCAAGGAGGTTTATCCGAATGCAGAATGCGCACTCGAATACGAGGGCGATCCCTGGCGATTGCTGGTGATGGGCAGGCTGTCTGCTCAGTGTACGGATGCGAGGGTGAATATAGTGTGTAAGGAGCTGTTTTCTCGCTTTCCCGACGCACGCTCGATGGCAGAGGGCGATCTTGCGCAGATAGAGCAGATAGTTAAGCCCTGCGGACTTTACAAGAGCAAGGCTCGGAATATCCGTGACGCATCCCGTATGCTCGCAGATGAATACGGCGGAGTACTCCCGAATGATATGGATACGTTGCTTAAGTTCCCAGGGGTAGGCAGAAAGATTGCAAACTTGCTTTTGGGCGACGTTTACTCTCTTCCGGCTGTGGTTTGCGATACTCACTGTATGCGTATAGCCGGCAGGCTCGGAATGTATCCCGAATCATTGCGAGACCCTTATAAGATAGAGAAGATTCTTACCGAGCTTATAGATGCATCGGAAGGCTCGGATTTTTGCCACAGGATAGTTTATTTCGGTAGAGAAACCTGCACCGCCCGAAATCCTAAATGCGGGGAATGTCCGCTTTCCGACCTGTGCCTACATAACGAGAGGAGAGCTGATAATGGCTGAAAAATCGCACACGGGTAAGCCGAAACTGCGCTACCCGGTTATAGTCGAGGGTAAATATGATAAGATAGCGTTGCTATCCGCTGTCGACGGTACTGTGATAACGTCCGGCGGCTTCGAAATCTTTTCGTCAAGCGAGAAAAAAGCTCTCATCAGAGCTCTGTCCTGCGACGGCATAGTTATTCTTACCGATTCGGATGGAGCGGGGGCCGTAATACGCTCGTATATAAAGGGTATACTGCCAAAGGATAGGGTTTTCTCGGCTTATATACCGAGGATTGAAGGCAAAGAGAGAAGAAAGAGCACCCCTTCGAAGGAAGGTATCCTCGGCGTCGAAGGGATGAAAAAAGAAGAAATACTCCGAGTGCTGTCGCCGTTTATTGACTCGGAAGATGGAGAAACGCAGAGAAAAAGTAAAGAATTGATTACAAAAACGCATTTTTATCTTGATGGTCTGTCCGGCAAAGATAACTCATCAGATAGGAGAAAACGCCTTGCTCTACACTTCAGACTACCTGAGAATATGTCGGCAAAGGCGTTGATCGAGGCGTTGAATATTCTTACCGACCTTGACGGATACAGAGCGGCAGTTGATGAACTTGAGAAGAAAAATAATTGACAGAAAAACAATAGAGTTGCGCTAAAGATTTCGCATGCGCTCGCTTACGGTCTGTGAATTTTTTCACAATAATTTTTAGCTTCTCTATTTACTTTTCTACATATATGTGATATAATAGTGGGCTGAGGGAAACCTCAGCCTTAATTTGTTTATAAAATATTTTATATGGAGGAAAAACCAATGATAGAAAGAAAGAAAATTTCTATGGATGGTAACACCGCTGCGGCGCACGTATCCTATGCGTTCACAGAGGTTGCTGCTATCTATCCTATCACCCCTTCCAGCCCTATGGCGGAAGTAACAGACACTTGGTCTGCATCCGACAAGAACATCTTTGGCGAGCCCGCTAAGAACATCTTCGGCGAGAACGTTAAGGTTGTAGAGATGCAGTCTGAGGCAGGCGCAGCAGGCGCTGTTCACGGTTCTCTTGGTGCAGGCGCTCTCACCACCACTTATACTGCTTCTCAGGGTCTTCTTCTTATGATCCCGAATATGTATAAGATTGCGGGCGAGCTTCTGCCCTGCGTTATTCACGTTTCCGCAAGATGCGTAGCTTCCCACGCTCTTAACATCTTCGGCGATCACTCGGACGTTTATGCTTGCCGCCAGACCGGCTTTGCTATGCTTGCTGAGACCAACGCACAGGAGATTATGGACCTTGGTGCAGTTGCTCACCTAGCTACTATCAAGGGTAGAGTTCCTTTCCTTAACTTCTTCGACGGCTTCAGAACCTCTCACGAGGTACAGAAGGTTGCCGCTTGGGATTATAAGGATCTTCTCGAGATGGTTGATATGGATGCTGTACAGGCATTCCGTGACAGAGCTCTCAACCCTGAGCATCCCGTACTTCGCGGCTCGGCTGAGAACGGCGACATCTTCTTCCAGCACAGAGAGGCTTGCAACCCCTACTACGATGCTCTTCCCGCAATCGTTGAGGAGTATATGGGTAAGGTTAACGCTAAGCTCGGTACCGATTACAAGCTCTTCAACTACTACGGCGCACCCGATGCTGAGCGTGTTATTATCGCTATGGGCTCGGTTTGCGACGTTGCAGAGGAGGTTATTGATTATCTTCTTGCTAAGGGCGAGAAGGTTGGTCTTGTTAAGGTTCGTCTTTACAGACCCTTCGTTGCGGCTAAGCTTGCTGAGGCTATTCCCGCAAGCGCAAAGGTTGTATCCGTTCTTGACAGAACAAAGGAGCCCGGCTCTCTTGGCGAGCCCCTTTACCTCGACGTTATCGCAGCTCTCAACGAGGTTGGCAGATGCGGCGTGAAGGTTCTCGGCGGCAGATACGGTCTTGGCTCTAAGGATACTACTCCCGCTTCTATCTTCGCTATCTACGAGAATATGGCTAAGGCTGAGCCTAAGTGCCACTTCACCGTTGGTATCGTTGACGATCTTACCGGTCTTTCTCTTACCGAGACTGCAGCTCCCGACACTGCACCCTCTGATATGATTCAGTGCAAATTCTGGGGTCTTGGCGGCGACGGAACCGTTGGTGCAAACAAGAACTCTATCAAGATCATAGGCGACCATACCGATAAGTTCATTCAGGCTTACTTCCAGTATGACTCCAAGAAGACCGGAGGTATCACCATTTCTCACCTCAGATTCGGTGACAGCCCCATCAAGTCTTCTTACTATATCAGCAAGGCTGACTTCGTTGCTTGCCTCAACAACGCATATCTTGCAAAGTACGATATGATCTCCGACGTTAAGCCGGGCGGCGCATTCCTTCTTGACTGCCCCTGGTCTGTAGACGAGCTTGATGCTCATCTTCCCGCATCGGTTAAGAGCTATATCGCAAAGAATAACGTTAAGTTCTACATCATCAACGCTACCAAGATTGCTATCGACCTCGGTAACGCTAAGGTAAAGAACACCGTTCTTCAGTCTGCATTCTTCACTCTTGCTAAGATTCTTCCCATCGACGAAGCTATCGAGCATATGAAGAAGGCTGCTTACAAGTCCTACATCAAGAAGGGACAGGCTATCGTTGACCTCAACTATGCGGCTATCGACGCAGGTAAGGATGCTATCGTATCCGTTGACGTTCCCGCAGCTTGGGCTGACGCAGGTGTTACCGCACCCGCAGCTAAGTTCTCCGGTAAGAGAGCTGACCTCATCGATTTCGTAAACGATATCGTTGTTCCCGTAGGCGCAATGAAGGGTGACACACTCTCTGTTGCTACCTTTGCTAAGTACGCTGACGGTACCTTCCCCCAGGGCTCTTCCGCATATGAGAAGAGAGGTGTTGCGGTTACCGTTCCTCAGTGGAATCCCGAGACCTGTATCCAGTGTAACAACTGTGCATTCGTATGTCCTCACGCTTGTATCCGTCCCTTCGCAATGACTGCCGCAGAGGCAGAGGCAGCTCCCGCTGTTACCAAGTTCACAAAGAACAACGTTGCTAAGACCGAGTACAAGTTCACTATGGCTGTTTCTCCGCTTGACTGTATGGGATGTACTCTTTGCGTAAAGGCTTGCCCCGTTACCGCAAACTCTGCGAAGACCGGCAAGGCTCCCGCAATTGAGATGAAGCCTATCGCTACTCAGCTTGATCAGCAGGCTGCATACGACTACGCTGTTGCTAACGTATCTGAGAAGACCGAACTTGTCGCTACCAGCATCAAGGGTAGCCAGTTCAAGCAGCCCCTTCTCGAGTACTCCGGCTCTTGCGCAGGCTGTGCAGAGACCTCCTACGCTCGTCTTATCACCCAGCTCTTCGGTGAGAGAATGTATATATCCAACGCTACCGGATGCTCCTCTATCTGGGGTGGCTCCGCTCCTGCAACTCCTTACACCGTAAACAAGGAGAGCGGCAGAGGACCCGCTTGGGCTAACTCGCTGTTCGAGGATAACGCAGAGCACGGTCTTGGTATGTACGTAGGTCAGAAGGCTGTTCGTGAGAAGCTCATTAAAAAGGTTAGAGCTATGGCAGAGTCCGATAAGGCATCCGCTGAGTTCAAGGCAGCTGCCGATGCTTACCTCTCTACTCTTGAGGACGGTAAGGCTAACGAGGCTGCTACCAAGGCTCTCGTAGTTGAGCTTGAGAAGGCTGCAGCTGCAGGCTGTCCCGTTGCTCCCGCTATCCTTGCTGAGAAGGCATTCCTTTCGAAGAAGGCAGTATGGATCTTCGGTGGAGACGGTTGGGCATACGATATCGGATTCGGTGGTCTTGACCACGTGCTTGCATCCGGCGAGGACGTAAACGTTATGGTATTCGATACCGAGGTTTACTCCAATACCGGCGGACAGGCTTCCAAGGCTTCTAACATCGGTCAGGTTGCTCAGTTCGCAGCGGCAGGTAAGGCTATCGGCAAGAAGAATCTTGCAGAGATCGCTATGTCCTACGGTTACGTTTACGTAGCACAGGTTGCTATGGGCGCTGATATGAACCAGACTCTTAAGGCTATGGCAGAGGCTGAGGCTTATCCCGGACCTTCCATCATCATCGGTTACGCTCCTTGTGAGATGCACTCCATCAAGGGCGGTATGGCTAACTGCCAGGCTGAGATGAAGAAGGCTGTTGAGGCCGGCTACTGGCAGCTCTTCAGATTCAACCCTGCTCTTAAGGCAGAGGGCAAGAATCCCTTCTCCCTTGATTCCAAGGAGCCCACAGCTTCTTATCAGGACTTCATCGGCGGAGAGGCTCGTTACACTCGTCTTGCTCAGGCATTCCCCGAGAGAGCGAAGGAGCTCTTCGCAAAGGCTGAGGCTTCCGCAAAGGCGAAGTACGAGAGACTTAAGAAGATGGTTGACTTCTACAGCTAATCGTTTCTGATAAAATAGGATTGCCGTAAGGCAAGCCGAAAGGGCGAGGCTAACCGAAAGGTAGCCTCGCCTTGATTTTTTATATAAAGCTTATTGCGTGAGGTAAGATATCGCTCCGATTTCTATGAGCCTAAGCCGTGAATACTGCACCACGCTTCTGCCCCGGTGCGCACAAGTAAGCTTGCGGCATTTTTAACGGAACGATTTACTGATTCTATGACACTTACTTGGATATATGCTTTTTCAAAGCCTCGAAGGTCTCGTCGGAGACGTGGTGCTCGATCTTGCAGGCATCCTGAGAGGCTATATTCTCAGGCACACCGAGAGATACGAGCATATCGGTAATCATTCTGTGCCTTTCGTATATTCTTCTTGCAGCGGAGTAGCCCTCGTTCGTAAGAGTGATATATCCGTCTTTGTCTACCTCGACGTATCCGCCTTTTTTGAGAAGTCCTATGGCACGGCTTACGCTCGGCTTCGAAAATCCCATATGCTCGCAAACATCTATAGAGCGAACGTGCGCATTTTTCTCAGTGAGTACAAGTATTGTTTCGAGATACATCTCGCCGGATTCTTGTAAAATCATCTTTATCTCCTAAATAAGGTTATTAACATCTCTTAATTTAAGCATAACACACTCAGCCCAAAAAATCAAGAGCAAAAAGCAGAAGGGGAAAACGGCGATATATCCGCAACGACGGCCGACAGCCTAACGCTGAATAAAAAGATGGTGTGGAAGGTAAAAAAATGAAGAAAATCTATTGACAAAATTTTCTCCTTAGTGTATAATAACTTGTGGTTAGCAGAGGCTAACTGACATCGAATTTTTAGAAACACCCCGGGGGGAATGTATGAATTTACGCTATGCCGAGGAAGGTAAGGACTATATAGTTGACAGTATAGAAACCGAGGACGAGGAGCTGAACGCTTTCCTATTCTCCATAGGGTGCTATAGCGGCGAGAGCGTAAGGCTTATTTCACGCCGCAAGAGCGGATGCGTGTTAATGGTTAAAAACAGCAGGTACAGCATAGATATTAATCTTGCAGAAGCGATAACCGTGCGCTGATGCGCCGGCTGCTTTTTTTGAAAGTCGGTTAGCAGAGGCTAACCGATGTTGGAGCTTAGTGAAGATTGAGACGAAGTTTTCGGGAGGGAAGAATGAGAATTGCGCTTGCGGGCAATCCGAACAGCGGAAAGACCACAATGTACAACGTCATTACCGGCGGAAAAGAAAAGGTTGGAAACTGGGCGGGAGTAACCGTAGAGAGAAAGGAGCGCCTTATCAGAAGGAGATATACTTCGGGTAAGGCGGGTATAATTGCTATAGATCTGCCGGGCGCATATTCTATCTCGCCCTTTACGTCCGAGGAGAGTATAACCAGCTCTTTTATAAAGAACGAGCGCCCCGACGTTATTATAAATATAGTTGACGCTACAAATCTTTCGAGGAGTTTGTTTTTCACGACACAGCTTCTTGAGATAGGCATTCCCGTTGTCATCGCTTTAAACAAGACGGACGTCAATGAGAAGCGCGAGACGTTTATAGATACAGAGGCGCTCTCCGCTCTTCTGAATTGCCCTGTTATTGAAACTGCGTCGACCTCGGGCAGAGGGCTTGACAAGCTCGTGTCTATGGCTATCTCTCTTGCGGGTGGCGTTCAGACAGCTCCGTACTCGGATTCCGCCGTGCCTCTGACTCCCGCAGAGTCTCGGGAATCGGACAGAGAGAGATATAGATTTGTCGATGGGGTAGTATCCAACGTCGAACGGCGTAACCCCGCACTTATCGAGCACCCCGTGCAGGATAAGGTGGATAGAATTCTCACTAATAAGTGGCTGGGTATTCCGATTTTTGCGCTGGTTATGTTTGCCGTGTTCTGGCTTTCACAGGCAGGTCCCGGCGTTTGGCTCGCAGATCTTTTCGTCGGCGTGCTCGAGCGGGGAAAGGAGCTTGTATCCGGTCTTGTCGGTACAGAGAGCGTGTGGTCGTTCATCCTTGTTGACGGAATTATAGGCGGAGTTATCGCCGTAATCGGCTTTTTGCCGCTCGTTATGGTGATGTACTTCCTTATTGCCTTGCTCGAGGACTCGGGATATATGGCTAGGGCTACCGTTGTTCTTGACCCCATATTCAAGAAGGTCGGACTTTCCGGTAAGTCGGCAATACCATTTATAATCGGCACGGGCTGCGCTATACCCGGTGTTATGTCCTGCCGTACGATACGCAACGAGAGGGAGCGCAGAGCTACCGCTATGCTCGCACCCTTTATGCCCTGTGGAGCTAAGCTTCCTGTAATAGCCCTGTTCGCAGGGGTGTTTTTCGGCGACAATCCGTGGGTAGGCACGCTGATGTATTTTGTCGGTATCGTTGTTATTCTCATAGGAGCTTTACTTATAAATCTTATAACAGGCAACAGAAAAAAGAAGAACTTCTTTATTATGGAGCTGCCCGAATATAAGGTGCCGAACTTTTTGAGAGCTGTTTCATCCACGCTTGAGCGAGGCTGGGCATATATTGTTAAGGCGGGCACTGTGATACTTGTATGTAATTTTGCAATTCACCTGATGCAGAATTTCGGCTGGGATTTCAGAGCCGTCAGCGATGCTGAGGATTCGATACTCGCAACTATCGCAACCCCGTTTGCATACGTTATAGCGCCTGTTGTCGGAGTCGTAGCTTGGCAGCTTGCGGCGGCGGCAATCGTGGGATTTATAGCAAAAGAGAACGTTGTAGGAAGCTTGGCGGTATCCTACGGTATATCCAATCTTATCGACACGGAGCAGTTCGTAATTATAGACGGAGCTGCGGTTGAGATTGCGAGTGTGTTCGGCATTACGTCGGTAGCGGCGCTCGCATACCTGATGTTCAATCTGTTTTCTCCCCCTTGCTTTGCGGCAATAGGAGCGATGAATGCGGAGATAGGTAACAAGAAATGGTTCTTCTCGGGCATAGCGCTTCAGCTTGCTGTAGGCTTCTCGATCGGGCATCTCGTATACTTTTTCGGCACGCTGATTACGGGCGGAGTTTTTCCGACCCCTTGGGCGCCTGTGCTCGGATGGAGCGTATTTGCTCTGATAGTGGCGGTTATACTTATACTTGTATTGAGACGGAATGCGCAGCTGAAAAGGAAGACCGAAAACAAGGAAAAATCTGAGGTTAAATAATGGACGCTAAGGAAATAGTGATTGCTCTTGTCATAGCTCTGATTGTAGGCTTGGCAATAGCGTATATTGTAATCTCGAAGAAGAGGGGCAAGGGTTGCATAGGCTGCCCTGAGTCAAAATCCTGCGAGAAGTGCAGATACGGTAACGTATGCGGAGCGCTTAAGGATCGGGATGACGAGGATGGAGAGGACTCTCTTTAATATAGGGAGATCTTGGGCTATCCATATGACCTGCTTTTCTTAAAAAAGATTAAAAAGCGAAAAAAGCAAACGAGCGATTCTTCGGTAGAACGGGGCGCTCGTTTGCTTTTTTCGATAAAATGAAAATAATTATTTACAAAAAGTGTTTATATAGTTCTCAATACCATCTTTTATAACACGCAGAGCTTCGGCTCTCGGCGATACTTCATTGACTGCTGTCGTCTTATTCTCGAGGCTTTTGTAGACCGTGAAGAAGTGCCTCATCTCGTCAAAGATATGTGCGGGCAGCTGGTCGATATCGGTATAGTGGTTGTAGTTTGGGTCTTTGTAAGGAATAGCTATTATTTTTTCGTCGTGGCGTCCGTTGTCTATCATAGTGATGACGCCTATGGGATAGGCTCTGACGAGCGTCATAGGCTCAATAGGCTCTGCACAGATAAGCAAGACGTCGAGCGGGTCTCCGTCGTCTCCGTAGGTACGGGGTATAAAGCCGTAGTTCGCAGGGTAGTGAGTAGAGGTGTAGAGAATTCTGTCGAGCATAATAAATCCTGTTTCCTTATCGAGCTCGTACTTTTTCTTACTGCTTTTTGTAATTTCGATGACGCAGATGAAGTCCTCGGGCGTTATTCTTTTCGGCGATATATCGTGCCAGATGTTTGACATTTTTCTTTCTCCTTTCTTTTTTAAAGATAAAAGGGGGAAGACTGAGTCCACCCCCTAAAAAGTTCTTAGTGTCCGCTCGAAATCAGTCGGCAAGGACGGTGATTCTGTCGTTTGTTATCTCGGTAACGAGGTCAACTACCCAGAACACAACCCCAAGACCTACGAAGTTAAGGATACCTGCAACAAGGGTTATGGTATTCTTAGTTTCTAGATAGCGAAGAATTCTGTAAATTCCGCCGACAATAGCTCCTGCGAAAATCTGGATAAGAATCTTAGCGATTTTGGGGAGCGCCTCGTAAGTAGCGGTAAGAGAAGTGGAAGCCATAGTAATCTCCTTTTTTGACGGCTGTGCCGTTTTTTAGATAAGTATAACATAACGAATATACATATGTCAATACCCGATGCGGATATAAAGTTTTTCCCTTGCAAATGATGTACTATAAGCTTATTCCGAAGCATACCTTGTTATTCCTCGCTGATTTTACACATCGGAGATTCTTTGTTTTTAAAAGGGGTTGAAATATTTAAACAAAGATGGTAAAATAATATAGAATGAGAAAAGAGGTATATGATGAATTATATTGTTGATTTTTTTACTAACGGATTGCTTCTTTGCGCATTCTTCGCTTGGTTTTTCGCTCAGGTATTTAAGATAATAATCAATCTTGTTGTGGAGCGCAGGCTTATCATTGAGCGCCTGTGGGGTGACGGCGGTATGCCGAGCGGTCATTCTGCGACGGTCGGAGCTCTTGCGGCTATGTGCGGATGGCTTTACGGGTTCGGGAGTGTGGAGTTTGCTATTTCCGCTGTTCTTGCCGCAGTGGTTATGCACGATGCTATGGGCGTCCGACGCGAGACCGGTAAGCAGGCTGTAACGATTAAGCAAATGGCAGAGCTCCTCAATGATTTAGTTAAAAATAAGGATGAGAAGATAAGGATAGAAAGACTTAAGGAGCTGGTCGGGCACACCCCGTTGCAGGTTTTCTTCGGCTTTTTCCTCGGCGTGGTTGTCGCCGTTATCTACTGCCTTATCATTAAGGCGCCGTATATGGCTGACGCCTCGTTATTTGCAAAATAAAAAATAAAAATAAAGGACGGATTTGAAATGAAAATTCTTGTAATCAATGCGGGCAGCTCTTCTTTGAAGTTCCAGCTGATAGATATGGAGAATGAAGAGGTTATTGCCAAGGGTATCTGTGAGGAGATAGGCGGCAAGTCGGGCTTTAAGTATAAGGTACCCGGCAGAGAAGATTATGCCATCAAGTGCTCTATCGCAGATCACGCCGATGCGCTGAAGCTCGTGCTCAACACTCTTGTTGACGAGAACAGAGGCGTAATAAAGAGCGTAGACGAGATAAGCGCTGTCGGACACAGAGTTCTTCACGGCGGAGATAAGCTTGCGAAGAGCGCTTTGGTCACAGAAGAGGTTAAACAGATCATAACCGATTGTATCGATCTCGGCCCGTTACATAACCCGGCGAACCTCACGGGAATCAAGGCTTGCCAGAGCATTATGGACGTTCCGCAAGTAGCGGTATTTGATACCGAGTTCCATCAGTCGATGCCGGATTATGCATATATGTATGCGCTTCCGTATGAGTATTACGAGAAGTATAAAATCCGTCGCTATGGATTCCACGGCACATCTCACAGATTTGTCAGCAAGAGGGCTGTTGAGCTCCTCGGCGGCAAGGCTGAGGGAACGAGGATCATTACCTGCCACCTCGGTAACGGCGCATCCTTTGCGGCTGTAAAGGACGGTAAGTGTTTCGATACCTCTATGGGCGTCACTCCTCTTGAGGGAATTATGATGGGTACGAGGTGCGGTAGCATAGACCCCGCTATTATTCCTTATCTTATGAGGAAGGGCGAGGTTACCACTGCCGATGAGATTGACGCTATGATGAATAAGAAGTCGGGTATGCGCGGCGTTTCGCAGGTTACAAGTGATAACCAGGAGATACTCCGTATGGCTGAAGAGGGCAACGACAGAGCAAGACTCGTTATAGATATGTACGTTCACCAGATGCTTAAGTTTGTTGGCGGATACGCCGCTGCTATGGGCGGTGTAGATGCTATCGTCTTCACTGGTGGAATAGGAGAGAATACCGCACTTTACAGAGAGCGTGTATGCGATAAGCTTGCTTTCCTCGGCGTAAAGATTGATAAGGAAAAGAACGCTATAAGAGGCAAGGAGATCGAGCTCTCAAGCTCCGATTCCGCTGTCAAGGTGTTCGTTATTCCTACCAACGAGGAGCTGGTTATTGCGAGAGATACTCTTGCGATAGTAAGCGAGCTTAAAAAGTAATTTCTTATGGGGCGTTCTTCGCCCCATAATTATATGGTTATAGGCGATACGATAGGGAGAAGCTGATAATGTACGACGAGCTGACAGAGGTAGATATAAAGAAGATGGAGGAGGAGATCCTCTATAGGAGAAGCGTGCTTGCGCCGAAGCTTGGCGAGGAGCTTAGAAGAACGAGGGAGTTCGGAGACCTTTCAGAGAACGCTGAATATAAAGAGGCGAAGCGCGAGAAGCGTCGCAACGAGAGTCGCATACGCTATCTTGAAAATATGATAAGGACGGCGAGGATCATCGAGACTGCGACGGGCGATGACGAGATTGGACTTTTCGACCGTGTTTTGATTCACAATGAGAAAAACGGGCAGCAAAGAGAGATACAGATAGTAACCACCCTCAGGCAGAATGCCCTTGTCGGATTGATAAGCAAGGAGTCTCCTCTCGGCTCGGCGCTTCTCGGACACAAGGAGGGCGAGAGGGTGCTTATCGAGGTGTCGGCGGCGCTCAGCTATTACGTAAAGATACTTAAGGTAACGAAGGGCACAGACGACGAGGATATACCTATCAACGGCTTCTGACACTCACACCTTCCTTTTTCGTACATATAATATTTGTACAGCGAAGCGAAATATAGCTGACAGAATAAAGATTATGCTCTCTGTAAATTGTGGGAGGAGCTATGGCTGAGATTGATGTTGATTTACTGAACAAAGAGGCGAAAGAAGCCCCCGACCGTATGATTATGGATGCCGAGGAGTCTTATCGCTTTAGGATAGGTGGGCTTGCAGACTACGTGACGGGGCACGAAAAAATAAAGATAATACTGCTTGCGGGACCGTCCGGCTCGGGCAAGACTACTACTGCAAACCTGTTGAAGGATGCAATAGTTGCAAGGGGCGAGGATGCTATGGTCGTATCTTTGGACGACTTCTATAAGGATTCCGGCTCGCCCGAGTACCCTATGCATTCGGACGGAACGCCTGACTACGAGTGTCCGGAGGCTTTGCACCTCTCGTTTATCTCGGATACGCTTATGAAAATAGCGAACTCCGAGAGCTTCACACTTCCTCGCTATGATTTTAAAGAGGGGAGGCGTGTTGAAGAAAGAAGCTATCCTGCAATGCCCGACGGGTGCGTAATCATAGAGGGTCTGCACGCCTTGAATCCGAAAATCTATTCAGGCATACCGACGGATAGAATACTGCGTCTTTTCGTCAGCGTATCGACGAATATAAACAAGGGGGAAGAGAGGATTCTCTCCGGCAGGAAGCTGAGATTCGTAAGGCGTATGGTGAGAGACAGTATATATAGGGGCGCTGACGCCGAGAGAACTCTCTCGATGTGGAGAGGCGTTTTGAACGCCGAGGACGTTTATCTCTACCCATATAAGGAGACTGCAGACCTCGCTTTCAATACCTTCCACCCGTTTGAGCCCGGAGTAATGAGAGATAGAGCTCTCTCGCTTATCGACGACTCGTTAGCAAAGAAGGATCCGTACGCAAGTATAGTCCTTGAGGCTATGAAGGAGATATACCCGATAGACGAGTCCCGTGTACCGGATAACTCGCTCATAAGAGAGTTCATTCCCGGCGGAATATACGAGCATTTGTATTAATGAAATAATAAGAGCGGGTAAGCCTTACGGCACCCGCTCTTTGCTTTCGTTATAGCTTTATTCTTATACGTTATATGATAGAGAGCCTCTTGTTTCCTTCAGCTCGAAGAGCATAGATATAAAGCTCTTTTTGAAGGACGCAAAGCTGCCGCTTTCTATCATAGAGAGAATCTTATCCTCTGTCACCCAATCTACAGCCTGTATCTCTTTTTTCTGAATACTCGGAGAGAAGGTGTGAGAGTCTACCTTGATAATATAATAAGTATCAAATCCTGTTTCAAAAAACAGAGTAACGTGCGGGGGCGTGTTAGATAAATCTGCAATTATCCCGAGCTCTTCCTTGAGCTCTCTTTCGGCAGATTCGTATATTTCTTCACCGCATATACCTCCTCCGCCGCTCGATACGTCCCACTTGTCGGGCTCAAGAGCCTTGTCTGCATTTCTCTTTTGTATGAGCATTTCTCCCTTTTCGTTGAAGACGCATACGTGCACAACCGGGTGGTATAGCCCCTCGGGAATCCTATCGCTCCTCGATACGACGAGTCCGGTCTTCACACCTCTTGCGTCGTAAAGATCCCATACTTCTTCTTTAACACTGTCAGACATACGCCATTATCCTTTCTTACCTAGAATAACGAACGGACAGCAATCTCCGCACATAGTGCAGGAAGCGTCCTTTTTTTCTATACCGTTTTTTTCGATATATTCGCTCACAAGCTCGGGGAAAAGCGCTGCCTCGGAGCACCCTATACAGCCTCGCTCTGCTCTCGCTCGTGACATCTCCTCGTCACGTTTTCGTATACCCGTTCTTGCCGAATATCCGCAATACGCCGCAACCTTTGCGCTCCTTACCGCTTCAACGAGGTCTACCTCGGTCGGTATACCGAGGTGCTCCGAGCGTGTTACCGCTGTTATGCTGTCAGCGCCGTACTGTACGGCGACGGAGCTACCTATCGCTGAAGAAACGTGGTCGAAGCCGATAGCGATATCTGTCGCTACGTTAAGAACACGGTATGGCACGTTGCCGGTTATTCTTTTCGCCTCTTTTACAAGGTCGGGGATTTTGTCGAGCGGAGCGTGACCTATCCCCTCGACTGCAATGCCGACACCGGCGTCCGTCGCTTTTTTTGCCAGCTTCGCCATACGGTACAGCTCGGTAAAATGCGGGTTGTCCGAAAATTCTGCGTCTACGACAGAGCCCGGGCGATAGGTGGGGCCGAGGCTTATGCACGTGCCGTATTTTTTACATACCGAAATGATGTCGTCGAAGTATGTATAGAAGGGATTTTCGTACCCCCCCTTACGCATCAGCTCGAGCATCATAGCTCCGCCTCGGCTGGTGCAGGGAATAATTCTTTTGCCCCTTCCCAACTCTTCATTATCCGATGAAAACACGGTGGCGTGCAGAGTTATTATATCAACTCCGCGCTCTGCCTGCTTTTCGAATACTCTTATGAAGTCCTCGGCTCGGATTTTACCCTCGGAGCCTCTTGCCTTTGAAAACGCTTCATACGCCGCCACTGATGCGAAGGGCACGCTTACGCTCTCGAGCATTCTTTTTTGCTCGTCCTCGATATCTCCGATGAGCGTCAGGTCGGATACCGCATCTGCGCCTCCGGCGACGACGGCGCGTACCTTGCTAAGTTCTCGGGAGAAGGAGTCGCACTCGGTTGACATACCGATGTTTGAGAATATGATGGGAAAACAATCATCCCCCATATATATAGGCTTTACGCCTCTTACGGATGAGGATATTTTAATATTCATAGAAAGACCCTCAGATGTTGTACTTTGCCTTGATTTTTTGGATTATCATCGTTATCTCGACGTCTTTGTTCTCGTCGTATTGCTCGTAGTCGTCGGTCGCCGCTCGTAACAGATAGAGTATCGTTTGCTTCGATTTATCGGAGAGGACGCTTAGCTGTTCTTTGATTTTTATATGCGGTGCGAGCAGGTTGAGCATAGAAACGGGATTCTTCCCCGTGCTCTCGTCGGCATCCAGCGTAGCCGCATTTATAAAGTATATTCCCGTTTTTTCTATTTTGTCCTTCAGAGGTGCGCTCGACCAAGTTTCCTTCGAGCTCTCTCTGTCGAGTATGAAGAGTACTTCCTTGCTCTTGTTTTTGTCTGCCGCACATATAATGGGGAATATAGCTTCAAGATATGCAAATCTGTGTCTTAACGCCGAGTAATCGATTTTCCCCTCTTCAAGCTCCCTTACGTATCCGAGAACTCGTTTTACGTAAAGCGTATGGAATTCAAGAGCGTATTTTTTTGAATCCGATTTGCGGTAATACGAGTCGCTTCTTATCGTTACTTTACCGCCGAATATAGAGGTAATAATTCTCTTGTAGGTTTCCTCTTCCGCCTTGAATCTCGCCGCATCTCTTGCTCTGTGGGTGGATGAATCGAGCGAGCTTTCGTTGCTTTCGAGTATTATTACTACCTCAATATCGAGCTCACGCCCGAGCTTTGCAAGCAGTGTGAGGTTGACGAATTCTATCCAGCTGAAATACTCCCGTACCATCACAACGAAGAAGAAGGTGTAGCTTAAGAGAGGTAGCTTTTTATAGCTGTCTTTGCTTGCAAGAGCGGCGAGTAGTCTTGAGTCCTCGGTATAGAACGGCTTGCCCGAGGGGAGCTTATACGGAGCGGAGATTTCTTTGATTTTTGTGCTTATCGCAGCCTTGCTCTTACCCGTGAATCTTGGGAAGAAATACACGATTAGCTCAACTATAAGTATAAGCAAGATAATCGCCAGAGACAGTATCAGCACGTTAACGATAGGCGAGCCAAAGTTGAATTCAAAGAATGTTGAGAGCAGCTCAGACGTAAGCGTAGGAACAATCAATGTCATAAGCACGTATATCAACAGCTTTTTATTCATTAGTTATCTCCTTTCTTGCTTATAAGTCCTAAAGAGCATTCGGCATCAAAAGAATTTCTTCCGCCGTAAATACGCCTTGTATCAAAGCCGTGCTTTGAATATACCTTCTCAAGCTCTTTGGCTACTCTAAGTATATCGTCGGCGTCGGGGCGCTTGGCCCCTTCCTTCGCAAGCTCGGTGTCAGGGTCGAGATGCAATACGTTTACTACGGTGCACACTCCCCTTTCTGCATAGTCCCATATGCCATCGATAAGACTGTCCGTGCTTTCGAGACCCTGGATTACTATGCTGTAAACATGACCCTTTCCGAGTGCTTTTACGTACCTTTTGAGCACGGTATATAGCCTTTTTTTAGGCAATATTTTGGATTTTCCGGGGCAATGATATGCGTATCCCTCTTCAGAGAACACCTCAGTGCTGACAAGCACGTTGATTCCACTGCCGCAAAGCGTATCAATAAGCGCAAGCTTGTCCGGTGGGAAAACGTTTAAGACCACCTCGATTTCGGGTGCGATGGTATTAAGTTCGCTCCTTATAGATAAGGCGATGTCTCTGTAATAAACAAAATTTTCATCCCTGTTTGTGAAGTTTCCACCGCTGATGAAGACTAAATCGAATTTATCTCGTGAGAGCTCAACGGCACGCCTCACGGCGCTTGTTGCGGATTCCTTCGTAACCTTCTTTAGATTCGCTTCGGGTCGGCGGGAGTTCGCTCTAATAGAGCAGTACTTGCACTGCCTTCCGGGGGAGGCAAAGTAGCACGCCGTATTTACGAATATTCCGAGGTAATGTCCTGATACGTACGTGAGCACGTTTTCGACTTTCTCGCCCGAGTCGCATATTGCGCCGTAGAACTCGGGGGACCTTGTAAAGCCTATCTCGCATTTAAACTCGTCGTTACGCAGAAGGACAAACCTTTCCCCCGTATAGTCGACAGTGAAGGGGGCAAGGAGCGAGGCGCTTATTCCCACCGTTATCCCCTCCGGCAAAAGCACAAGCTCCTGCGGAAGTGAAAGCTCTGTTCCGTTTATTTCATCGGGGTTTCCATATGCACGCCTTTTTACAAGTACGTCGCTCGGCAGATTCTCAAGCGCACGTGCGGAGAAAGAAATTCCTTCTGATAATATCTCGGCCTTCAGCCTTATATTGCTTGTATGCATTTGGCTCAATCCTTTAATATGTAAATAATTATTTACTAAATAGCGTATTTATTCTTTATAAACATTATGCACTCATAAACCGTATCGACATCATCGAATCCTTCGACAGACGGAGTGTAAGGAGTATTCGTCGAGATAATATTATACATTATCTGCCTTGTAATCTCCGGCATTCCCAAGAGCTTTTTCCTTACTGTTTCGGGGTCGTCGGTTATATTCAGCGTGCCGTCTGCGGTGAATATCTGCAATGGGTTGTTATCCGGGTCCTTCAGAGTTTCTGCAAGAATAAAGTATATGCTCTCTTCCTTCTTTATCGTATCGAGGGGCGGAGAGTTCCATATATTGAATGCCGTTTCTCTGTCTATTGCGTAGATTCTGTCGTGCTTCTTTGCGGCGGCAATGAGAGGGAAGACCGACTCGGCAAACGATAGTCCTCGGCAGAATCCCTTGTAGTCGCTCTTGCCCTCTGCAACAAGCTTGGCGCTTTCGAGCAGCTTCTCTACGTACACCTTGTGAAAGTCGCAGTATAATCTCGGGTGACGCTTGAGGTACTCCTCTTCATTTATTATCTTAATGTCTTTTCCGATGAGGTTTCTTGCGATTTGAGCGAACTCACGGCACATTTCCTTGTATCTTTCGGAGCCCGTGTTTTCTCCGCTTTCACGTCCTTTTTCATCCTCGTGGAAGGCTATCATAACGTTAAAGCCGAGCTCTTCCTTTAAATCTCTTAAAAAATCCCAGAAAATAAATTCTACCCAGCTCAAATGCTTTTTGGCAGATAGGCTGTGATACACGGTGTGCGGGCGTGCGTTGCGGAATATGCTCTCGGTGTTTTTTACGTTCTTTGCGTAGAACATATCGAACTCGGAGTTCGGCACGTTGAACATCTTCGTTTCTCCGAAGAGAACGTATTTTTCGCCGATTCTGTCGATTCTCTCAAGCATTGTTTCTACCGATGGGGTCTTACACAGATATACGATCCACATAACGAACTCTGCGAGCAGAACCACGGCAATTATCGACGCAGTAAGAATCAGGTATATAAGCCATTTGCGCTCCTCGTCGACAGCTCCGAGGCGTATCAGAGCCTCTTGGAATATGCTTGGCAGGACGAGTGCGGTTATTATATAAAGATAAATCCTTTTGTTCATTTTCATTTTTCAAATTCCTCCGGACTAAGAACAGAGCACTCCGCATCGAACGAGCTTCTTCCGCCGTATGCGACTGATGAGTCAAAGCCGTATTCACTGTATATCTTTGAGACCTTGCCTGCGACTCTGAGGATTGACTCGGGGGAGGGTATAGATACACCCATATCGATAATCTCCGTGCCGGGATCAAGGTGCAACACGTTTACAATTGTGCATACGCCCATCTTTGCGTATTCTTCGACACCCTCGACCACCGCCTCGTCGTCCTCAAGACCGTGTATTACTATGCTGTATACGTGCCCTTTGCCAAGTATATCGACTGCGTAACGAAGCACGTCCTTGAGCCTTTCCTTTGAGAGCACCTTTGATTTCCCGGGGCAGAAGCGTGAATATGCTTCGGGACTGAACGCCTCTGTTCCTAACAGGATGTCAAGACCCGTGTCGCATAAAAGAGCAATCAATTCCTTGTTTTCGGGCGGGAAAACACTTAACATAACTCGGATATCCCTGCCTGAATTGCGCACGGCTTCCATAACGCCTTTAGCAATGTCCGCATACCGTGAAAAGCTTTCGTCAAAGCCCGTGAAATTCCCCCCGCTTATGAATATGCTGCTTACAAATCCGTTGTCATTTTCGATTGCCAGCTTCACCGCAGATGCGATAAGCTCACGGTCGAGCACTCTTACGTTGTCCTTTGGACGTGCTCCGTTGGAGCGTATGGAGCAGTATCTACAGTGACGCTCCGGCGTTGCGAAGTAGCAGGACGTGTTAACAAAAATGCCGAGCGTATGCCCGAATATATAGGTTATTACGTTCTCCGCATTGATACCGTCGTATATCTTCATTCCGTAGAAATCGGGCTTTAACGTAAACGTGATGTCGCACCTTTCGAGAGTGCTTGAGTTTTGCAGATAGTAGCCGTTTTCGCTGTACTCAATGCGCCACGGAGAGGTGTGGTTGAGAGTTACGCCCGCAATGATATTCTCAGGTAGAATTATGATTTCTTGAGGCGCATCTATTGAGAAGAAGTCGGCACTGTCCGTGTTGCTGTACGCTCGCCTTTTGACAAGGTACGGGTAGGAGAAGCGCTTTATTGCCTCGTCGGAGATTCGCACCCCGTACGAGAGCAGCTCCGCTTTTATTCTGCATCCGTTGTTCATAAATTTTCCCCCGAGAATTTTGTCTTTTGTTTATTATAGCACACAAAGATGCTTTTGTAAATATTTTTGAGCGCAATAGCTATGGCGGCTTTTGCAATGCGGAAAAAAGAAAAATGCGCTTTTCTGATAAGCGCACAAAGAATTAATAAAAGCAGACCAAATACCTTTTTACTCATCACCGATAAGGGGGGATATTCCGAAGCCTCTTGCATCTATCCGGCGTATCTCAGAGCTCTTTGCGATAGCGTCGCCGAGCAAAACTCCTCGCAACAGTCGCAAAAAAGAAAAGCAACCCAATCTGAGTTCGGATTGGATTGCTTTGGTGAAGCAAATGCTTCAATATCCGAACTGCCTTCTATTGCTAGAAGCTCATCGCTTGTGGGAACAGTTACAGGCTCATTTTTGAAATTAAAGGTTATAACGAGCTTATCATCATAAAGTAAGACACATTTCACAAGACTGTCAATCAAACGCTCTTTATTTGCCTCGATTGTTAAGTCAAGTTTACGGAATTTGTCCAAAGCAAATAAAATTTGTTCTTTCGTGAGCTTGGGAGTGCTTGTCTGCTCTTTGAGAATATTAAGCTCGATTTGCTCTTCCTCGGCTTCAAGCTCCTCAAGCTTTGCCTTAGTTGAACGAGTGATAATTCCTGCCTCGATAGCCTTCATCACGTTGTCGATAGACTTGCGAACTTCCTTGAGTTGAGCCTCAAGAAGCGGTATAACCTTGTTGTCCTCGTCAAGCAGAGCGACTATTTCGTCAGCAATCTTATCAAGTGCTTCGTCATCAAACAAGACCTTGATAACCTTGTTCAGTACAAGCTTCTCAATCCATTCCTTGCGAACGGCTTTTTTATCGCATTCGTGCCTCTTTGCACTGGCGCATTTGTAGTAGCGGTAGATATTACCGTTTTTCTTTTGCGCGGAGTCTCCGACCATCATTGTGTGGCACTTTCCGCAGAAAAGCTTGGTTGTAAGCACGTACTTTTCTTCCGCCTTGTTCTTGGCTGATGCGTGCTTATTTTGTGCCATTCGCCTTTCGACTACCTTGAAGGTATCTTCCAACACTATCGCAGGAACACCGTCCGGAATTTCAATGCCGTTGTAGTGATACACGCCCATATAGGATTTGTTACCGAGCATTCGGTTGAGTGTGCCGTGATTAAAGGCTTTACCCTTTTGTGTTTTGAGTCCACGTGCGTTCAGGCTATGTACTATCTCGGCAATAGATTCACCGTGAGCGTAACGCTCAAATATTTCAGCCACTATGGGAGCTTTTAAGGGGTCAATTTGAAAATGCTTCTCCTCGTCAACGGTATAACCGTAAGGAAGACCGTTACCACCGTTAAAACGGCATTTTAAGGCATTCTCGGTTAACCCCCGTGTTACCTTTTCCGCAAGGTCGGCTGAATAATATTCCGCCATGCCTTCAAGCACCGATTCAAGAATTATGCCCTCTGCACCTTCCGAGATTGCCTCGGTTGCCGAAACAACGCGAACGTTATTTTTCTTCAAGGCAGCCTTGTATTTCGCACTGTCGTAGCGGTTACGAGAAAAGCGGTCAAGCTTCCAAACTATGACTACGTCAAATGTCTTTTTAGCACTGTCACGTATCATACGCTGAAACTCGGGGCGATTGTCCGTTTTCGCAGAAACGGCTCTATCTATGTAGTGCCCAACGATAACAATGCCGTTCTTCTCGGCAAAAGCAGTATTCTCACGAATCTGCCCCTCAATCGACTCCTCGCGCTGATTATCCGAGGAATACCGAGCGTAAATTACACCTGTCATATACTCACCGCCTTTCAAATTTTAGTGGTTTGATTGTAGCATAAACTTCTCCAATATTCAAGTCTTTTTAACGACTTATTTTTCCCAAACCCCTCATTTTAGACATGATGTGCACGTCTGGGTACATCTCATTGCGATATTGCATTAAACCTTGAAAAATTACTATGCCTAAGACAAAGAGAAGCTCCTTACGCTGATCAAAATTTAGTCAACACTAAACAAAGAATATGGACGATGAAAAATAGTCTATTTTATTTCTCCAAAAGTCTGGACTTTGCGAGATTTGTGTGGTATTGTGTTGTGCTACCGGAGGTATAACAAAATGAACGTAATTAAAGAACTATGGCACGGAAATATCATACCGCAAGAGGATAGCAGAACGAACTCGCCGGAGATGAAGGAACTCCTCGGCTACATGGCAAGGCATCACGAGGACTTGGAGAAAAGCTTCACAGAGAAACAAAAGGAGATATTCGAGAAGTTCCACGATTGCTGGAACGAGTATATGAGCCTTGCAGAAGCAGCTATCTTCGAATATGCCTTCAAATTAGGAATGCAGATTGCCATAGAAACATTAAGATAACAGAAAATCCATCGAGGACAGATTATCCTTGATGGATTTTGTTTACTCATATTATAGTTGCTTTCGGTGCTTTGAATAAAGATTTTAATATAACGGAAACAATATCTTTCTTTTCTTTGCCGTAAAACCTAAAAAGAAGCTCTGCAACAACTCTTTTCAAGGCAAACAGACTATCGTAGATTTCCTTCTTCTTAAATTTCTTCCTCAAATCTTTCACATCGCCGTGAACGCTTTTGCTTCTCAAGTTGTAACAGTCTTTAATTAAATTGTATATAGATTCTCTTGTTTCAGGATTTTCAGAATAAAGAGTAGCAGTATATAGTGCAGTTCTAAAATTCAATTCGGTTGTGCTGTCTACCACTAAAGCTTCTAACGCAGTAATCAAATGGGCGAACTCTTTTTCTGCGATGCCACAATATACGGCATCAAGATATTCGTTAAATGCATAATTCCAAGTAGAGCAATGAAGATTTGCATTGGTTTTGCACTCCTTATGATGTGAAATTAAAAGTTCATGCCATGTTTTCAGGCGTTCCAAATCTTCCATTTGTAATTCGATTTTTTTGGCGCAAGCATATTCAGTATCTCCATAATAAGAAAATAAAATTGTGGGCTTCCAAAATGTTTTATAATAATCAGTTGTTGTTTTTTTGCAATATGTACTTATTAGAGCATTAGGAAAGGCCAAATGAAACGCTTGCAATAGAACCGTAGGTGCTTGTTCAGTTGTAATCGTCTCTTCTATTTTAACTTCAAGTATTGTTTTATTGTTGATAGTCTTTATGGTGAAAAAGTCATTGATAGTGAACGGCTCACATCCATCGTACAATTTTATATCCTTTACCTCAATCAAAGCAGTATCTGCCATAACACACCTCACGTAATTAAATATTGATGATTAATTATATCATAAATACGCAAAATCGTCAACAAATCGCTGTGGATATTGTTTGAACAGATTGACAAAGTGTTAAAATTATGGTACAATATTCATGCTAAACCAACTTAATATGTTTTTAAACGAGCTTTTTTGTTTCTAAGGGGATACTATGCCCTTTTTAGGCTTTCTACATATGGATTTGATAAAAATGCAGATCCCACTTGTAGAAAGCAGATTAGCTCTGTCGTATTCAAGTTGGTTTAGCGACTCGGGGTTTGCGTTTTTTGTGCGTTGGCTCCGGTCAGCGCACTTTTTGATTTTATGGAGGAATGACTATGAAAAAAATCCTAATCTCTATTCTCGTTTTGTTAACGATATTCTGTTTTACTGCCTGTAATGGAGAAAACACACAACCATGCCCTAAATGCGGATACGAAAATTCTAATGGGGTTAAATACTGCTCTGATTGCGGTGCTTCAATGTTAGCTACAAACGATGATAATGAATCATCCAATGGCGGAAATCAAGACAATAATGAAAGCAATAACAATACACCTTGTGAGCATTCCTATGGTGCATGGAGCGAAAAAACAACCGCAAGCTGCACT
>JAZORO010000069.1:0-1668 GCA_045656605.1 Eubacteriales bacterium | reverse complement strand
ACCTGAAATGCAACATATACGTTTGGCTTGGTAGCGTTCTTTACGTTAGCAAGTCCACCGTCAGAGAGTGCCACATATCCGAGGAACTGAGTCTTGAAAGCATCATCGAACATAGCGACCTCGAGATCGCCCTCGATTGTTCCGCCGGAGTATCCGCTCCAGTAAGCAATGTTGTCAGCGTAGAAAGTATTCTGCTCGGAATTTTCTTCCGGGGAGAAACTAACGGCACCCGCCTGATGATAAGGTGTGCCGAGTGTAGCAACGCCCTGATCGTCAACGGTATATGTTCCGATGTGGAGCTGAGAGATACCAAATTCTACTTTGTTAGCCATTGATTAGCCCCTTTCGTTAAACGTAGTAATAAATCAAAAAGACACCCTGATCTTCGATGTAGATGTCCTCCGACTTGTCATAAAGATAGCCCGCTCCGAGAAGTGCGTTCTCGATTCGGGCCTCGTTTGATTCGTCTTTTGTTGTGAAATAGTATTCGACCTGATATGCGTTCTGCCTGAAGTAGTGAGTATTATCAGCTTCGAACGTAGCCTGTCCGTTTCCGACATACACGATGTACGGAGGATCCTGTTTCGTCTTAAAGTGCGAATAAGCACACGGCAGATTTGTCGATTGTAAAACCTCGTAAATTGTCATCCTTGTAGACCTTTCTCGATTTTTCTCTGAAACTCTTTATTCGCCCATGTCTCAACGGGCTTAATGTGTTTCTTGCCGGACGTTCTGCCGTATGTGCCCTTTTTATTCCTGATCACATGACCGTTCTCTAGCAAGTGCGTCAGCTGATAGTGTGTGTTATGCACTACAACGTCACCCTTTGCCAGCTTCTTTACTGTCCATCCACTCGCATATGTTCCCGTACGTCTCGGAGACGTGTTGTGAAGTTTCTCTACGGATTCCTCTGCCGTCTGATCAGCAGCCTCCGAAAGAACCTCGTTAACCTTGTCATCGAACTCGTCGAGGATCTGCTTCATTTGGATTGAGACAGATTTTGTACTAGCCATTGTGAACCCTCTTCTCGCAAATAAGGCGAATAGCGTCCCTCTGAGCGTCCCAATCGGTGCGGATGATATTGTAGTCATCGCCCTCCCAATTGATCACGCTCTCGCCATTATAATCGGCTTTGTTCGCCAGCTCGAACGTTATAGACGGATGCAGCCCCGCCTGTGCAGCGTTATAGAACTCTGCGTTGTAAACGCCTCGAGGCTGAACGAATACGGTTGTCGTTATCTCAGGGATAAACTCGTTTCCGTATCCGTCATATGTCGGCGTTCCGTACGCCTTTAATACTGCAACGCTGTCATACATTTAGCCCACGCTCCAATCTGTATATCCCGTACACGTCACAAGCTGAGCCTTTTGTTCGTCATATGACTTCTTAAGTCTGTCAGCGTCCTCAGGCAATCCGAAATGTATTTTGCAATACGTTATGATCGCCCGTGTGACGAGTGCGTCGATTGTCTCCGGCAGAACCACGCCCGCAACACCAAGATCGAGCTGAGCTGATGTAATCAGATCTGAGAGCTCGTCATTGTATGCGTTTGTCGTGATCCTGAGAGCCATTTTCACTTTATCAAGCATCACGCTCACCTCTTTCGAATACTATTTCTTCTTCTTTGCCGTCTTTGCTTCGGTCTTTTTCTCTTCTACTCTAACGGC
>JAZORO010000068.1:0-15371 GCA_045656605.1 Eubacteriales bacterium | reverse complement strand
CGACAGGCATAAGGAAAGGTTTGTCTGTATCTCTTTCAGGAGCAGGAATGTAGCTGTCTACTGCATCCATGAGTTCCATGATAGGAGCGTATTCAGGAGCTGTGACATCTGTAGAAGAAGATTCGAGAGCTGCAAGAGCAGAACCATTAACGATAGGTGTATCATCACCTGGGAATTCATACTCAGAAAGAAGGTCTCTGATTTCCATCTCAACGAGGTCGAGAAGTTCTGGGTCGTCAACGTCATCACACTTGTTGATGAATACTACGAGGGCAGGAACGCCAACCTGACGAGCGAGAAGGATGTGCTCACGAGTTTGAGCCATAGGACCGTCTGTACCAGCAACAACGAGGATTGCGCCGTCCATCTGAGCTGCACCTGTAATCATGTTCTTTACATAGTCAGCGTGGCCGGGGCAGTCAACGTGTGCATAGTGACGAGCGTTGGTCTCATACTCTACGTGTCTGGAGTTAATTGTGATACCACGAGCTCTCTCCTCGGGGCAGTTGTCGATCTGGCTGTAGTCAAGGAACTCAGAACCGTTAGTAAGGGAAAGAGTCTTGGTGATAGCAGCAGTCAGAGTGGTCTTACCGTGGTCAACGTGACCGATGGTACCAATGTTAACGTGGGGCTTAGTTTTTTCAAATTTAGCCTTTGCCATTTTGGAAATCCTCCTGAAATTTATTATTTTTGTTTTTTGTTTTTCGTTTTATCTCTTGCGCCGCACAAAGGCGGCGTTTAAGAACCAGCTTAAGAAAACGTCCTTAATTACTTATTAGAGGAACGATTCTTGATAATCTCTTCCTGGATGTTCTTCGGAACGTCAGCAAATCCGTCGGGCTCCATTACATAAACCGCACGGCCCTGAGAACGGGAACGAAGAGCGGTAGCGTAACCGAACATCTGAGCAAGAGGAACGTGCGAGTAAATTCTCGACACGCCGGGAGCGATCTGCTCCATAGAATCCATCTGACCGCGGCGAGAGTTGATATCACCGATGATATCGCCCATATAGTCGTCGGGAGTGGTAACGGAAACCTTCATAATAGGCTCGGTAAGAACGGGATCAGCCTTTCTCATAGCCTCCTTGAATGCCATAGAGCCGGCAATCTTGAACGCCATCTCAGAGGAGTCGACCTCGTGATACGAACCGTCGTAAAGAGTAACCTTAACGTCAACTACGTTGTAGCCTGCAAGCACACCGGTCTGCATAGCGCCCTGAATACCTGCGTCAACAGCGGGGATATACTCCTTAGGAATAGCACCGCCGGTTACAGCGTTAACGAACTCGTAGCCCTTACCGGTTTCGTTAGGCTCAATAGTGATCTTAACGTGACCGTACTGACCCTTACCACCGGACTGACGAGCATACTTGGTATCCTGGTCAACCTTTCTACGGATGGTCTCCTTGTAAGCAACCTGGGGAGCGCCGATGTTAGCCTCAACCTTGAACTCACGAAGAAGTCTGTCAACGATAATCTCAAGGTGAAGCTCACCCATACCTGCGATGATGGTCTGACCGGTCTCATCGTCGGTGTAGGTTCTGAAGGTAGGATCCTCTTCAGCAAGCTTTGCAAGTGCGATACCCATCTTCTCCTGACCTGCCTTCGTCTTAGGCTCGATTGCCTGACGGATAACGGGCTCGGGGAATACCATCGACTCAAGGATGATAGGATGCTTCTCGTCGCAGAAGGTATCTCCGGTAGTGGTATTCTTTACACCGACTACCGCAGCTATGTCACCTGCGTAGCAAACGTCGATATCAGCTCTCTCGTTGGCGTGCATCTGAAGGATACGACCGAATCTCTCGTCGCTATCCTTAACGGAATTGTAAACTGCAGTACCCTTAGCAACCGATCCGGAATATACTCTGAAGAAGCAGAGCTTTCCAACGAAGGGGTCGGTCATAATCTTGAAGGCAAGTGCGGAGAAGGGCTCGTCGTCGCTAGCGTGACGGCAATCCTCTTCACCGGTCTCGGGGTTGATACCCTTGATTGCTTCAATATCGGTGGGAGCGGGCATATACTCGATAATGTTATCGAGAAGCTTCTGTACTCCCTTGTTCTTGTAGGATGTTCCACAGCAAATGGGAATTATAAGGTTATCGATAGTAGCCTTACGGAGAGCTGCCTTAAGCTCCTCGGTGGTAATCTCCTCTTCATTGAAGAACTTGTCCATAAGAGTGTCGTCGGTCTCGCAGATAGACTCTATCATGTTAGCACGATACTCCTCAGCAAGCTCTCTCAAATCCTCGGGAATCTCCTCGACTCTCATATCCTTACCAAGGTCATCGTAATATACGTCTGCCTTCATCTCCATAAGGTCGATGATACCGCGGAACGAGGACTCCTTACCGATAGGAAGCTGAACGGGAACTCCGTTAGCACGTAACCTCTCCTTAATCATCTTAACAACGCGGAAGAAATCTGCACCCATAATATCCATCTTGTTGATGTAGCACATTCTGGGTACCTTATACTCGTTGGCCTGGTTCCAAACCGTCTCGGTCTGGGGCTCAACGCCGCCCTTAGCGCAAAGAACGGTAACGGATCCGTCAAGGACTCTCAGAGATCTCTGAACCTCAACGGTGAAGTCAACGTGGCCGGGGGTATCGATGATGTTTACACGATACTTGTTAGCCTTTGCAGCCTCGGGGTTGTTCTGAAACTGAGTGGGAACCCAGTAGCAGGTGGTAGCAGCGGAAGTGATAGTGATACCGCGCTCCTGCTCCTGTGCCATCCAGTCCATCGTAGCGCCACCGTCGTGGGTCTCACCCATGCGGTGCGTCTTTCCGGTATAAAAAAGGATTCTTTCGGTTGTTGTAGTCTTACCGGCATCTATGTGCGCCATAATACCGATATTTCTGGTATGCTCAAGTGAATATTCTCTGGGCATTTATGCGTATCTCCTTTTTTATATCGTAAATCAGAATCTGTAATGAGCAAACGCCTTGTTTGCTTCTGCCATCTTGTGGGTGTCTTCCTTCTTCTTGAAAGCGCCACCCATGCCTGCCTTAGCATCCATTATCTCATTGGCAAGCCTCTCAGCCATGGTCTTCTCACCACGGTTTCTAGAATAAGAGATGATCCAACGAAGTCCCAGGGTCTGTCTGCGCTCTGCGCGAACCTCCATGGGTACCTGGTAGTTAGAACCGCCGACACGGCGAGCCTTAACCTCAAGAACGGGCATAACGTTCTCAAGAGCAGCTACGAATACGTCAAGCGCATTCTCTCCGCTCTTAGCCTCGATCATTGCGAATGCATCGTAAACGATCTTCTGAGCAACGCCCTTCTTGCCGTCGTACATTACGTTGTTTATAAGCTTAGTTACAAGCTTAGAGCCGTATAACGGATCAGGCAAAACATCTCTTTTGGAAATTTGACCTCTTCTAGGCACTGTACTTCCCTCCTTCATTAAATTATGATATCATAGGTACTCGAATTTTTAATTCGTAAGTGCTCGTATTGCGATTATATATCTTGAAAAATCGATACCATAACAGCACGAGAGCACGTAGTCGTCCGATAAGACCTATTACTTCTTCGGACGCTTTTCTCCGTACTTGGAGCGGCCCTGTTTACGGTTAGCAACGCCCTGGGTATCAAGCGTACCACGAATAATGTGATAACGTACACCGGGAAGGTCACGAACACGTCCACCACGGATAAGAACAACCGAGTGCTCCTGAAGGTTGTGACCGATACCGGGGATGTAGGAAGTAGCTTCCATACCGTTGGTAAGTCTTACTCTCGCAATCTTACGCAAAGCCGAGTTAGGCTTCTTGGGAGTTACGGTAGTAACCTTGGTGCACACGCCTCTCTTCTGAGGTGCGCTAAGGTCGGTAGGCTCATTTCTAAGAGCGTTGAAACCTCTCTGAAGGGCGGGAGTCTTAGACTTATACGCCTTGTCAGAACGACCTTTCTTAACGAGCTGGTTAAAGGTTGGCATGATTTTCCTCCTTCTTCAAAAATTCTTGCCACTGCTCTTTTTTCGCAAAAACGGTGCAAAAACAAAGAGCTCAAACGGGCTAAAACCTGCAAAAAGGCATAAATCGCCCAGTTGCACAGGTACAACATATTTTATCACTACATTCGAGCTTTGTCAATAGTTTTGTAAAAAAAGGCGTGTATATTTTTATATATTTGTTTGCCTGACTAAAAAATACGTAAAAGCCCGTCGCTTTTTGCATATTTTTACCCTTTTAAGCCTAATTTAAACGCACTCATATACGATATATAGATTGACATACGTACTCTACTGTGGTATAATTACATTGATTTAAACTCCAATACGAGGGGGAGCGAATATGTTTCAAAAGCTAAAAAGGCACCAGTTCCTTCTTGAGGAGCTGGTAAAACGCGATTTTAAGAAAAAATACAAAAGATCCATACTCGGTATGTGGTGGAGCGTTCTGTCTCCGCTTCTGATGCTGTTGGTTATGCGACTTGTATTTACTAACTTCTTCGGCAGAAGTATGCCTCACTATACGACCTACCTGTTTTGCGGCAACCTCATCTTCTCCTTCTTCAACGAGTCGACGACGCAGGGTATGTCCTCACTTATGTCGAACGCCTCGATCTTCACTAAGGTCAACGTGCCGAAGTACCTCTTCCTGTTCTCAAAAAACGTGCAGACTCTCATCAATTTCGGCATCACGCTCGTCGTATTTTTCGTATTCTGTATAATTGATAAAATAACCTTTACTTGGTTATTCCTATTGCTTCTCTACCCCATCATCTGCCTCGCTATCTTCAACGTGGGTATGGGTATGATACTCTCGGCTCTGTACGTTTTCTTCAGAGACGTTCAGTATTTGTGGACGGTATTCACACAGCTGCTTATGTATCTTTCTGCGATATTTTACAGCATCGACTCTTTCTCCGAGAGCGTGCAAAGGCTCTTCCTCATCAACCCCGTCTATACTTACATCAAGTATTTCCGCACGATAGTTATCGAGCAGCGAGTACCGAGTCTCGAAGTAAACCTGCTGTGCGCACTATATGCGCTCGTTGCCTTCGGCATCGGGGCTCTCATATACAAGAAGAAGAACCACAAGTTCCTCTATTACGTCTAGGAGGTGAGCATAATGGACAAAAACAAGGGTACTCCGATACTCACCTGCAAGGACGTGTCAGTAAGATATATTACCGGCGACTTTCGCTCCATAGGGCTCAAGGAGTACGTTATAAGAAAGCTTACGAAAAACTATAAGGTAACCGAGTTCTGGGCAGACCGGCATATAAGCTTCAGCATCAACCGAGGGGATATGCTCGGAATAATAGGCACTAACGGCGCAGGAAAGTCCACGCTGCTAAAAGCTATCTCCGGTATTATGGTGCCGACCGAGGGTTGTGTCATAAGAAAGGGAAAGATTGCGGCGCTGCTTGAGCTTGCCTCGGGCTTCGACGGCGAGCTGACGGTAAAAGAGAACACCTACTTAAGAGGTGCAATGCTTGGGTACACACGTAAGTTTATGGACGAGACGTATCGGTCAATAATTGACTTCGCAGAGCTTACCGACTTTGAGGACAAGCCTTTCAAGCACTTGTCGAGCGGTATGAAATCCCGTCTGGCATTCTCCATCGCCTCGCTCGTAAATCCCGAGATACTGATACTCGACGAGGTGCTCTCTGTCGGAGACGGCGCCTTCAGAAAAAAGAGCGAAGCCAAGATGAAGTCGATCATCAGTGGCGGCGCTACCACGATACTCGTCTCGCACTCCATAAAGCAGGTGCGCTCTATGTGCAACAAGATTCTCTGGCTCGATCACGGCAGGCAGATAGCCTTCGGCGATGACGTGCAGAAGCTGTGCGACCTATACGAGGAATTCCTCAAGACTAAGGAGCTGCCAAATATATAAATGCGGTCTTTTGTACCTACGGGTGACCCACGAAGCGAGAGCATCTCATAAACGATATGCGTCCATGCTATTTCAACACGAATAACAGGCTTTTACAAAAAAGGAAGCGGAGCAGTTTTACACAGCTCCGCTTCCTTTTTTTATTACCGCCTAGTGTCCCTTGTTCTCTGCCATAAGGCCGAAAAGAGAGCGTCAATCCTTTATTTTCTACCAAAGAGTCGAGAGAAAAAGCGTTTCACTCTCTTTCTGAATCTTACACGCTTAATCTCCTGGCCGACGCCGTCGATATTTACGGTATAGCCGCGCTCCTCTCTCTTCAAATACTGGGCGTGATTATATATAAGCACGCTGGCGGTGAAATCTCGGATTTCGACGTCCTCGAAATCCCCTGCCCCTGCCTTTGTCCAGCCCAGCTGCTCTGCGTAAAACTCGTGCAGAGAGTTCCAGAACTCCTCCTTAGCTTCACGCCAAAGAAGATTATAAACCTTGTATGCACGGCTCGCCGTATAGTTGAGGAAGGACTGATAGAGCGGCACGTACATACCGTTATGCATCAGGTACTCCTTCACCATAAGGTATACCTCGGGAACGTCTCCGTAGTACTTGCCGAACAGCTTCCTTCTGTACTGCTCGTTATATACCCTGTGGTGAAGCAAAATATCTGTAACGCCCCCCACCCTCTCTGCCATAGACAGTGCGGCGAGCACAAAATACACGTCCTCAAATACATAGCTATTCTCGGGGAAGAAGATGCCCTTATCTACAAGAAAGCTGCGCTTAAAAAGCTTGTTCCACACGTAGGTCGTGACACTCGAGAATATGTAATCGGGGTACTCGTTCTTCGAGAAGACCTCTCCGTCAGCAAGAATCTCGCTGTGCTCACTCCTTATCATAGGCTCGAAACGCGCAGTGCGGCTGTTGTAGACATCATACGCTCCGACGGCTATATCTAGCTGATCGCTCACTGCAACCGTATAAAGCTTCTCGAGCAGGTCGGGCTCAAAAAAGTCGTCAGCATCGAGGAAAATAACGTATTCTCCCCTTGCTCTGGCGAAGCCCTTGTTACGGGCTATCGACTGACCCGCATTATTCTCGGTGAGAATGCGAATACGCCCGTCCTGCTTTTGATATTCCTTTATTAAATCCAAGGAGCTATCCGTAGAGCCGTCATCAACGCAGATAATCTCGATATCCCGCATAGTCTGCGCAAGCACGCTGTCCATAGCGGGGCGCAGATAGTCGTACGCATTGAAAATCGGCATAATTACAGTAAGCTTGATTTCTTCAGAACCGTTCATTACGCTCTCCCACAAACAACAAAATTAGCTGTTTTAATTCTATGGTAATATTTTAACACTTTTAAAATCAATTGTCAATAGAGGTAATATTATATGTATTTTCGTCGTATCCGGCGTATGCCTGTCTTCTTCAAAATAGCATAAAAAAGCACCCGTCCTCAGTACTATCGTACCTGACAGGTGCTCTTTGCCCCTAGGGGGCTATTGCTTAAATGATATTAGATAAGGGTGGAGTCGGTCTCGCCATTGCCGTCGGCAACGTAGACGAGCTCGCCTTCCTTATACTCATCAAAATCGTTGGGGTCACCGGTGAAGCTGCAAGAGGTAGCGTCGGCAGTAAATGTGTCCTTCTTCTCCTCGGTCTCAATTTCAACGGCACGGTATGTGCCGATACCGGTACCTGCGGGAATAAGCTTACCGATAATGACGTTCTCCTTAAGTCCGAGAAGATGATCCTTCTTACCCTTTATAGCAGCCTCGGTGAGCACCTTTGTGGTCTCCTGGAAGGATGCGGCAGAAAGGAAGGACTCGGTCATAAGAGCAGCCTTGGTGATACCGAGAAGCAGAGGTGCGCCCTCAGCCTTACGAAGGCCGATCTCGCCTGCATCGATTCTCGCCTGGATTCTCTCATTCTCCTCACGGAACTCGAGCACGTCTACCTTAGCGCCGAGAAGAAGGTCGGTATCGCCCGGATCCTCTATCTCGACCTTTCTGGTCATCTGTCTTGTAATACACTCAACGTGCTTATCGTTAATCTCAACGTCCTCACCGCGGTACACCTTCTGTACCTCACGGATGATGTAGTCATAAACTGCATCGATACCGCTCATATGAAGAACGTCAGCAGGGTTAAGGAAGCCCTCGGTAATAGGCTGACCTCTCTTTACGCTCTGTCCATCCTCGATGCAAACTCTGCTGCCGAAGGGGATCTCGTAAACTACGTCCTCAGCGGTAGGCTCTACAGGCTCCTTGATGTGAACTCTTGTAAGCTTCTTATCCGACTCGATGCGTGCGATACCGGTAAACTCGGTAACTACAGCAGTCTTCTTCGGCTTACGAGCCTCGAAGAGCTCCTCGACTCTGGGAAGACCCTGGGTAATATCCGAACCTGCGACACCACCGGTATGGAAGGTTCTCATCGTAAGCTGTGTACCGGGCTCACCGATAGACTGAGCTGCGATAACACCTACAGCCTCGCCGATGGCAACGGGAGTACCGTGCGCCATATCTGCGCCGTAGCAATGCACGCAAACGCCGCGCTTCGCAAGACAGCGGAGAATGGTACGAACCTCAACCTGAGTGATGCCTGCGGCAACGATAGCCTTGGCGTCGTCCTCGGAAATCATAGTGTTTGCGGGGACGATAAGCTCGCCCGTCTTGTCATCCACTACGTCGTCGACGGTATATCTGCCGACAAGTCTGTCAAAGAGCTTCTCAACAGGAACCTGACCCGAAATAATATCGGAAACTACGATGCCCGAAGTAGCTCCGCAGTCCTCCTCGCGGACGATGATATCCTGAGAAACGTCTACAAGACGACGGGTAAGATAACCCGAGTCAGCAGTACGGAGAGCGGTATCCGAAAGCGACTTACGAGATCCCTTAGCACCCATAAAGTACTCGAGCATCGTAAGACCCTCACGGAAGTTGGATTTAATGGGAATCTCAATGGTCTTACCGTTTGTAGCAAACATAAGACCTCTCATACCTGCAAGCTGACGCATCTGCTTCATAGAACCACGGGCTCCGGAAGAGGTTATCATATTAAGAGAGTTGTAGGTATCAAGATTCGAGATAAGCGCATTGGTAACTGCGTCTGTGGTCTCTTCCCAAACGCTGATAACCTGCTTATATCTTTCTTCCTCGGAAAGTTCACCCCAGGCGAAGCGCTCGGAGATCTCATCGACCTTTCTCGCTGCCTCGTCAAGAAGCTCCTTCTTCTTTCCGGGTATAGTCATATCGTAAACGGATATGGACAGAGAGGACTTTGTGGAATACTTATAGCCCATCTCCTTGATATTATCGAGCACGGCTGCTGCCTCTGCAAATCCGTGAAGTCTGATAGTACGGTCTACTATCTCCTTCAGTTTCTTGCTGTTTGCAGCAAAGCCGATTTCGAGCGAGAAGGGATCAACGCTTCTGTCGATGTAACCGAGATCCTGAGGAATTCTCTGGTTGAATATAAGTCTACCGTAGGTAGCGTCGATGATAGCGCTCTTCTCCTCACCGTCGACAACCTTAGTTACACGCACCTTAATAGCGGCGTGAATGCCGATCTCCTTGTTCTCGTACGCCATCTCAACTTCGTTGAAATCACGGAAGATCTTGCCCTCGCCACGCTCACCGGGATGGTCTATCGTCAGATAGTACGAGCCAAGCACCATATCCTGAGAGGGTACGGTAACTGCCTTACCGGAAACGGGCTTAAGAAGGTTGTTTGCAGAGAGCATAAGGAATCTTGCCTCTGCCTGCGCCTCGCTGGAAAGGGGTACGTGTACGGGCATCTGGTCGCCGTCGAAGTCCGCATTGAACGCAGGACATACAAGAGGATGAAGCTTTATTGCTCTACCCTCAACGAGGACGGGCTCAAATGCCTGAATAGACAGACGGTGAAGTGTAGGCGCACGGTTAAGAAGAACGGGGTGCTCCTTGATAACATACTCAAGTGCGTCCCATACCTCGGGAGCGGTAGCTCTGTCAGCCTTCTTTTTAGCATCCTTTATGGAGTTAGCCTTCTGAGTCTCGATAAGTCTCTTCATAACAAAAGGCTTGAAGAGCTCGAGAGCCATCTCCTTAGGAAGACCGCACTGATAAATCTTAAGGTTAGGTCCGACGACGATAACCGAACGTCCGGAGTAGTCAACACGCTTACCGAGAAGGTTCTGACGGAAGCGTCCCTGCTTACCTCTGAGAATTTCAGAGAGGGATTTGAGGGCCCTGTTGGATGCGCCGGTAACCGCCTTACCTCTCTTACCGTTATCGATAAGAGCATCGACGAACTCCTGGAGCATTCTCTTCTCGTTTCTTACGATTATCTCGGGAGCGCCCATCTTAATGAAGTTCTTAAGACGGTTGTTTCTGTTAATTACTCTGCGGTAAAGCTCGTTGATATCCGAAGCGGCAAATCTACCGCCGTCGAGCTGTACCATAGGACGGATGTCCGCAGGAAGCACGGGAATTGTCTCGAGTATCATCCACTCGGGACGGTTGCCCGACTTTCTGAACGACTCGACAACCTCGAGCCTCTTGATTATCTTTGCCTTCTTCTGTCCCGAAGAGTCGGCGAGCTTCTCACGCAGCTCTTTTGCAAGTGCGTCGAGGTCAATGGCTGCGAGAATCTCACGCACTGCCTCGGCACCCATACCTGCCTTGAAGTCATCGCCGTACTTCTCTCTCGAGCTCTTATACTCAGCGTCGGTGAGAAGCTGCTTAGGCTCAAGGGGAGTATTTCCGGGATCAATTACGATATATCTTGCGAAATAAAGCACACGCTCGAGAAGTCTCGGGGTCATATCAAGCATAAGACCGATTCTCGAGGGAAGAGCCTTAAAGTACCAGATGTGCGAGACGGGGGTCGCAAGCTCAATGTGACCCATTCTCTCGCGGCGGACCTTCTTGGTGGTTACCTCAACTCCGCACTTCTCGCATATCTTTCCCTTAAAGCGAACTCTCTTATACTTACCGCAGTGGCACTCCCAATCCTTGGTCGGGCCAAAGATCCTTTCACAGAAAAGACCGTCTGCTTCAGCTTTGAGAGTACGGTAATTTATTGTTTCAGCCTTAGTTACCTCGCCGTGCGACCAGGAACGGATCATCTCGGGAGAAGCAAGACCGATTTTGATAGAATCAAAGGTGTTTCTTTCCATTTATTTATCCGAGCTCCTTTTTGAAAAGCTCATATCCCTTCTGTAAAATTATTCCTCGTCACCCTCGTAGTCTCCGTCATCGGAGTCGAAAGCATACTCATCGTCAAGCTCACCGTCGAGCTCGTCATCGAACTCTCCGTCGAATTCGTCCTCTGCGTCCTCATAATCCTCGCCCTCAGCATCCGAGCCGGCATCGCTCTCGCCCTTATCGGCAGAGCGCTCTACCTCCTCAATACTTGCAAAAGCGGGAGTATCGTCGTCATAAAGTCCGGAAATATCGATATCCGAGCCGTCCTCGTCGAGAACACGAACGTCAAGGCACAGAGCCTGGAGCTCCTTGACAAGCACCTTGAAGGATTCGGGTACGCCGGGTGTGGGAATATTCTGACCCTTGACAATTGCCTCGTAGGTCTTCGTACGTCCGGTGATATCGTCGGATTTAACGGTAAGAATCTCCTGAAGGGTGTAGGCTGCGCCGTACGCCTCGAGAGCCCAAACCTCCATCTCTCCGAATCTCTGTCCACCGAACTGCGCTTTACCGCCCAGAGGCTGCTGGGTTCCGAGCGAGTAAGAGCCTATCGAACGTGCGTGAATCTTATCATCAACGAGGTGATGCAGCTTGAGATAATACATTACTCCGACGGTAACGGGGTTGTCGAAGGGGTCACCCGTACGTCCGTCATAGAGCGTAACCTTACCGTCGATAACCTTGAGGGTCTCGGTCTTCATAAGATTACGAAGCTTCTCCTCGTCGTCTACAATCTCCTGGTCTACTCTCTGAAGATCCGGCTTACCGTCCTCACGTACGACCTCCATAAATACCGCCTTACCCTTTACGCTCTCGTCAGGGCGGATATCACGAGTATACTTAGCCTCTCTGAGAAGCTCGAGTATATCGGTCTCCTTTGCACCGTCAAATACAGGAGTCATAATCTTGATACCGAGCCTTCTGCAGGCGATACCGAGATGCACCTCGAGGACCTGTCCGATGTTCATACGTGAAGGAACGCCCAGAGGGTTAAGAACTATATCAAGGGGTGTACCGTCAGCAAGGAAGGGCATATCCTCGGGAGGAAGAATTCTGGATACGACACCCTTATTTCCGTGTCTACCTGCCATCTTATCTCCGACAGAGATCTTACGCTTCTGAGCTACGTATACGTGTACGACCTTATTTACACCGGGAGCAAGCTCGTCGGAATTCGAGCGGTCGTAAATCTTAACGTCGACAACAACGCCGTACTCGCCGTGACGCATCTTAAGAGAGGAATCCTTAACCTCTCTTGCCTTCTCACCGAAGATAGCTCTGAGAAGTCTCTCCTCGGGAGTAAGCTCGGTCTCGCCCTTAGGCGTAACCATACCTACGAGAATATCGTTAGGTCTTACTTCAGTACCTATTCTGATGATACCGTCGGCATCAAGATTCTTGAGCGCATCCTCAGATACGTTGGGCACCTCGCGGGTGATCTCCTGCGCTCCGAGCTTGGTATCACGAGCTTCCTTGGTAAACTTCTCGATATGAATAGAGGTGTACATATCCTCACGCACGAGCTTCTCGTTAAGAAGAACTGCGTCCTCGTAGTTATAACCCTCCCAGGTCATAAAGCCGATGAGGGCGTTCTTACCGAGAGCAACCTCGCCGTCCTTGGTAGCGGGACCGTCAGCCAGGACGTCGCCCTGCTTGACGTAGTCGCCCTTGCTGACCACGGGACGCTGGTTCACGCAGGTGCCTGCGTTGCTTCTCTTGAACTTGGTGAGGGTGTAAAGATCGCTCTTACCCTCGTCGGTACGGATCACGATCTCGTCGGAGGAGACGGATTCTACGTAACCGCTTCTCTTACAGATCACCAGAACGCCGGAGTCGTATGCGGCACGGTACTCCATACCGGTACCTACGATGGGAGCGTCCGTCATCATCAGCGGCACAGCCTGCTTCTGCATGTTGGAGCCCATCAGCGCACGGGTGTTATCGTCGTTTTCAAGGAAGGGGATCATTGCGGTGGCAACGGAGACCACCATCTTGGGAGAAACGTCCATCAGGTCGATACGGCTTGCCTCAAACTCGCCGATCTCGTCCAGATGTCTGCCTACCACCTTACGGTTTACGAAATGGCCGTTCTCATCGATGGGCTCGTTGGCGGTAGCGACAACGTACTCGTCCTCCACGTCTGCGGAGATGTAAACCACGTCCTTGGTAACCACGCCGTTCTTTACCACGCGGTAGGGAGCCTCGATAAAGCCGAAGCGGTTTACCTTTGCGTAGCAAGCCAGAGAGGAGATCAGACCGATGTTGGGACCTTCGGGGGTCTCGATGGGACACATTCTGCCGTAATGGGTATAGTGAACGTCACGCACCTCGAAGGACGCTCTGTCACGGGACAGACCGCCGGGACCCAACGCGGAAATTCTTCTCTTGTGGGTCAGCTCCGCCAAGGGGTTGGACTGGTCCATAAACTGAGACAAGGGGGAAGAACCGAAGAAGTCACGGATGGCGGAAACGATGGGACGGATGTTGATGAGAGACTGGGGAGTGATGGTGTCGATGTCCTGGGTGGTCATCTTCTCCTTAACGATCTTATCCATACGGGAGAAGCCGATGCGAAGCTGGTTCAGCAGCAATTCGCCTACCGCGCGGATACGGCGGTTGCCCAGGTGGTCGGTATCGTCGGTGACGCCCACGCCGTGGGACAGACCCAACAGATAGTTCACGGAAGCCAGAACGTCCTCCACGGTAACGGTACCGGGGATCAGCTCCTTCTTCTTATTGTTGATAGCCTTCTTCAGGGCCTCAACGTCGGAGATACCAACCTCCTTCACGATGGAAAGCAGAACGTCCAGAGAAACGGTCTCGTCCAGACCCAGCTCCTCGTCGGTGATGGAAAGGCCTGCGGCGGCAAGGATGCCGGAAGCGGAGACCATGCGGTTGGTAAATACCTTTACGGGGGTGTTAACGCCTTCCTCTTCCTCAACGAAGATGGAGATCTCGCAAACACCGGCACGCTCAAGGTTCTCAGCCTCTGCGCGGCTGAGCTTTCTGCCTGCCTCGTAGATCACCTCGCCGGTAACGGGGGAAACAGCGTCCTCCGCCAGGGTGTGGCCGATCAGACGGCGGCCGAGAGCAAGCTTCTTATTAAACTTATATCTACCCACGGCGGAGATATCGTATCTCTTCTCGTCGAAGAACAGGTTGTTGATCAGGATCTGAGCAGACTCCAGAATGGGGGGCTCGCCGGGACGGAGCTTCTTGTAGATCTCCTTGAGAGCCTCCTCGGTGGGATCGGTCATGACACCTGCCTGGATCAGACGCTCTACCTCTGCGGGGATGGGATCCTTCTCGAAGGATGCCTTCAGCAAGGGCTCGTCGCCGAACTTGGCAAGGATCTGCTCGTTGGTGCCGCATCCGAAGGCGCGCAAAAGCACCGTAATGGGCATCTTACGGTTCTTGTCGATACGGACATAGAAAATATTGGAGGAATCGGTCTCGTACTCCAGCCAAGCACCGCGGTAAGGAATTACCGTGGAGGTAAACAGCTTGTTGCCGGATTTATCCCCGGTCATCTCGTAATAGATACCGGGAGAACGGACGATCTGAGACACCACGACACGCTCCGCACCGTTGATCACAAAGGTACCGGAATCGGTCATAATGGGGAAATCGCCCATGTAGATTTCCTGCTCCTTCACCTCGCCGGTGGCACGGTTGGTCAGTCTCACCGTCACACGGAAGGGGGAAGCGTAGTTGAGGTCACGCTCCTTGCACTCCGCGATGGTGTACTTGGGCGGGTCGCTCAGTGTGTAATCGATAAACTCGATCACCAGATTGCCGGAATAGTCCGTCATCGGGGAAATGTCCTTCAAAACCTGCCCGATCTCCTTGGTTACGAAATCGTCAAAAGACTTTTTCTGCACCTCGATCAGGTTCGGCATTTCAATGACTTCCTCAATTTTGGAGAAAGACATTCTCTTGGTTTTACCCAGAGTCTGTTCATGTACCATACCGATCATTCACTCCATTTCTTTTTTCACTATTTGGAAATATTTGCTGAATTTTGCGCCATATATTTCTATATGTAGCCGTCTGCTTTTTGCGCATATACCACCCCTTGTACTTTATGCCACAAAACAAGGGGGAAAACGGTTTTCTGTCGTCTGCCGATTTGAACCCATCTTAATTTTAGCATAGTTATGGATGATAATGCAGTATAGTATACTATCACAAATGAACCCCTTTGTCAAGAGAAAAAAGGAAAAATTTGAAAAAAATTTCGCGTGGCGCGAAGGCATGTTGCGCATGGCACGGCATGCGGTACATCTCCGTCATTCGCTCGCTCAGGATGACGTGATGGG
>JAZORO010000067.1:0-1243 GCA_045656605.1 Eubacteriales bacterium | reverse complement strand
TATTCCTTACGAGGGTCGATGTACTTAACGGCGTCAGCAAATCTGCCGTATGTACCCTTAGACTTCTCATATGCTTCGTTAGGCTCCATGCCCTTCTTAATGAAGTCGGTCATCTTGCCGAGAGAAACGAACTCGTAACCGATAACCTGGTTATCAGCGTCAAGAGCCATTCTGGTGCAGTAGCCCTCGGTCATCTCGAGGTAACGAACACCCTTTGCCTTAGTACCGTACATAGTACCAACCATGGATCTCTCACCCTTACCGAGGTCCTCCATGCCTGCGCCGATAACAAGACCGCCCTCAGAGAAAGCAGACTGGCTACGGCCGTAAACGATCTGAAGGAAGAGCTCGCGCATAGCGGTGTTAATAGCGTCACAAACAAGGTCGGTGTTAAGAGCCTCAAGAAGGGTCTTACCGGGAAGGATCTCAGCAGCCATAGCCGCGGAGTGGGTCATACCCGAGCAACCGATGGTCTCAACGAGAGCCTCCTCAATGATACCGTCCTTAACGTTAAGCGAAAGCTTACAAGCGCCCTGCTGAGGTGCGCACCAGCCCACACCGTGAGTGTAAGCCGAAATGTCAGCGATGTCCTTTGCCTTTACCCACTTGCCTTCTTCAGGAATGGGTGCGGGACCGTGGTTAGGGCCCTTGGCAACAACGCACATGTTTTCCACTTCTTTGGAATAAACAAGTTCTGCCATAATTTATTTTCTCCTTTTATTAAATTAACTCTTTATAAGAGGCTCGACAGCCTCTGCATAAACCTTACCGATAAACGCTGCGCCGTTAGCATTGGGATGCACGCCGTCGTCGGAATAATAGAGAGGCGCAGGCTGAGTTTTGATAGCTTCTTCAAAAATCTTATTAAGAGGGATATATACGTCGGCAAATTCCTTCGCAAGTTCCTCGATTACAGGAAGAATTCTTGCAAGATCGGGGCGCAGATAGTCCTTTGTGGGATTATCAAGAACGTATGGAGCTATCATAACGATTTTTGCATTAGTGCTTCTCTTAAGCTCCTCAAGAATACAGCGATAATTCAGCGCAAACTGTGCATCGGTAGTTTTTACGGGGGGTGTGTTATAACGGTGCCAGATGTCGTTTACACCGATAAGAATAGAGATAACGTCGGGCTGGAAATTAACCGCATCGGGATAAAGTCGGTCAAAAAGCTCCGAGGTACGGTTTCCGCTGATACCGAAATTGATAAACTCAAAATCAACTTCGGGATGCTTTTCGGCAA
>JAZORO010000066.1:0-1309 GCA_045656605.1 Eubacteriales bacterium | reverse complement strand
AGACCGCTTGGCCTCCGACTTCCTTCATAACCGTGTTGGTCATATCGAGGGAGGGAACGTCGATCCAGTCAATGATGCCCTCGGGTGCACCTGCTTCTACTGCTGCTTCAAGAACGAGCTTTGCGGCTGCAATCGTTGCATTCTTTGCACGGGGGTGAGGGCTGATAATAATGGCGTTACGAGTCTTGAGTGCAAGCAGGCACTTGAAGATCGCGGTAGATGTAGGGTTGGTGGTGGGGATTACGGCAGCAACGACGCCGATGGGCTCAGCGATCTTGCGGATGCCGAAGGCCTTGTCCTCCTCGATTACGCCGCAGGTCTTGGTCTCCTTGTAAGCGTTGTAAATGTACTCGGCAGCGTAGTGGTTCTTGATCACCTTATCTTCTACGATACCCATTCCGGTTTCCTCAACCGCAAGCTTTGCAAGAGAGATTCTTGCCTTGTCTGCGGCAGATGCCGCTGCCAAGAAGATCTTGTCAACCTGTTCCTGAGTATAGGTTGCGAAAACCTTCTGTGCCGCTCTTACACGAGCGAGCGCCTCGTGCAGTGCTTCTACACTGTCTACGATCTGATAGGTCTTGAGTTCCATTTTTTATGTCCTCCTAAAAATTATTTACTGATTTGGTTGTTGAGATATGCGAGGGATAACGCTAAATTCTCTTGCTTAAGAAGTACTCCGCTTGGCACTTTTAAGGTAACGGGAGCGAAATTCCATATCGCTTCAATGCCGCTTTCCACGAGCTTGTCGCAAACATCCTGCGCCGAGCCTTGACCGACCGTGATGATACCGAGTTTTACGTCGTGTTCACGACAGTAAGTTCCGATATCTCTGATGGGCAGTATATCCTTTGCACCTTTCGTTAGTGCCGTTTCGTTACAGTCAAAGCCTGCAACGATCTTCACTCCGAAATCCTCAAAGCCGTCGTAATCAAGAAGCGCTCTGCCGAGTTTTCCTGCTCCTACGAGAACTGCATTCGTCAGTCTCTCATACCCGAGATGGCTTTCAATGTCGGTTATCAATTTGTCAGTTTCATAACCAATCTTGGGCTTGCCTGCACCCGAGACAACCGCAAGATCCTTACGAACCTGAACGTCGCCGAGCGATCACGCCTTGGCAATTGCGGTTGCCGATATTGTGCGGCGTATTTCAGGTAAGCTTCTCAAATATTCAAGATACTGTGGAAGCCGTCCGAGCGTCGCCTTGGGGATAGAACAGCCGTTCATTTGCCACCTCCTTGCTGAACTGTTAAAATTTTAACACAAAATCGGCGTTTTGGGAATAATTAAAATGTTATATCGGTATTATGCA
>JAZORO010000065.1:0-45998 GCA_045656605.1 Eubacteriales bacterium | reverse complement strand
AAACTGACCAAGCGAGGCTTAGTCAGTCTTTCCGATTACTACCTAAAGGTAGCACATATTTAATTTTGAATTGAACCGCCGTATGCCGAACGGCACGTACGGTGGTGTGAGAGGTGGATTGATTTCTACCTACTCGATTATTTGGGGTGCTATTTCCTGTTGGATTTAAAAACTGTCCTTTAGAGTACAGTCCATAAAAAGCCGGTTTTTTGAATTTATACTAAAGTCTCGAACTTGTATCCAACGCCCCAAACGGTCTTAAGCATCCATTTGTCCGAGATTCCTTCGAGCTTCTCACGGAGTCTCTTTACGTGTACGTCAACGGTTCTCGAGTCGCCGAGATAGTCAAATCCCCATACCTTGTCGAGAAGCTGATCTCGTGTAAATACTCTGTTGCAGTTAGAAGCGAGGAAATAGAGCAGCTCAAGCTCCTTAGGGGGGATGTCAATAGCCTTTCCGCTAAGCTTTAATTCATATTTCTGAAGGCTGATTTCAATATTTTCGAATTTAACGACTTCATCGTCATTAACCAATGTGTGTGCGTTGTAGCGGCGCAGAACAGCTTTAATTCTCGCTGAGAGCTCTTTTAAATCAAAGGGCTTTACTATAAAGTCGTCAGCGCCGAGCTCGAGACCCAAAACCTTATCGAAAACCTCTCCCTTTGCCGTTATCATAATCACGGGCTTAGGAGATATCTCTCTGATTTCACGGCATACCTGCCAACCGTCCTTCTTAGGCATCATTATGTCGAGAAGAACAAGGTCGGGGTCATAAAGCTTAAACATAGACAAGCCCTCAATACCGTCGTATGCGGTCTTTACCTTATATCCCTCGTTTTCAAAATACAGCTTAAGCATATCGCATATATTAGGGTCATCATCTACAATAAGTAATTTCGTATCCATATAATCCTCCAATTGTTAACATTGTTAAAATATTGAAAATCTTAACAATTATATTATACATATAATTTTAGAGGTAGTCAAGAACAAATTATTAAATTTTTAAAAACTATTGCCAAAAAATGCTTGTTGTGGTAAAATACTAGCGTATTATTTTAAAATGAGGTAATTATATATGAAACTTGGTATAGTCGGACTTCCAAATGTAGGGAAGAGCACGTTGTTTAACGCTTTGACTAATGCGGGCGCAGAGTCGGCTAACTATCCCTTCTGCACAATTGACCCCAACGTCGGCATTGTCCCTGTACCCGATAAAAGACTCGATAAGCTCAGCGAGCTTTATAACCCCGAGAAGTTCACACCCGCCGTTATTGAGTTCGTTGATATAGCCGGCCTTGTAAAGGGCGCATCAAAGGGAGAAGGACTTGGAAATAAATTCCTTGCAAACATACGTGAGGTTGACGCTATTGTTCACGTCGTCAGATGCTTTGAAAATAATGATATCATACACGTTGAGGGGAGCATAGACCCGCTCAGAGACGTTGAGACTATCGATATCGAGCTTATACTTTCCGACCTGGAGATTGTTGAAAGAGCGATTGACAGAACGGTGAAGGCGGCGAAGAGCGATAAGAGACTGCTTGAAAAACTTGCTGTTCTTGAGAAGGTTAAGGCTTGCCTTGAGGAAGGAAAGTGTGCAAGATCTCTTATGTTATCCACGGACGAGCTTGTGTGGATTGAGGAGTCGAGACTCCTTACACTGAAGCCGATTATCTACGTAGCGAATATTGCAGAGGATGAGGTCGGCGGCGACTATGAGAACAATGAAGGATATATCAAGCTTAGAGAGCACGCCGAGTCTGAGGGTAGCGAGATTATAGCCGTTAGCGCACAGATTGAGGCAGAGCTGGCAGAGCTTGACGGTGAGGAGAAGCTTGCTTTCCTCGGAGACCTTGGAATTGAGGAGAGCGGTCTTGATAAGCTAATTAAGTCCGGTTATTCTTTGCTCGGTCTTATCAGCTTCCTGACTGCCGGTCCAAAAGAGGTTAGAGCTTGGACGATTACCAAAGGCACTAAAGCGCCCGGAGCTGCAGGAAAGATACACACAGATTTTGAGAGAGGATTTATCCGTGCCGAGGTTGTTTCCTTTGAAGACCTTGTTCGTGAAGGCGATAGAAGCAAGGTCAGAGAAAAAGGACTTCTTCGCAGCGAGGGTAAGGAGTATGTAATGAAGGACGGAGACGTAGTCGAGTTCTTGTTTAACGTATAAGATTAATAGGGGTTTCCGCCAATGTGACGGGGACTCCTTTTTCTTTGTAATACTCTGTTACGTTGTCTGACGGAATATGCGATTTTGTGTATAATATTTTTTCGATTTTCTCAATCTTCAGATTAAAGTCAGTCATTTTACCTTCCGTACCCCTCGACGTTAAAACAAGAGTATGAGCATTTATCACAGCTTCTTTAAACTCGCTCATACAATACTCGTCAAACTCGTTTGAAGCGAAGATGAGACTTCTTTCGTCGGTCTTTACCGAGTATACGGCGGAGCTTGTTTTAATATTGTCGCTCGTTATCGTCCTTGCGTTCAGCGTATACGTCATATCTCCATTTCTGATTGCTTCATTTTCGCTGTAGAAGGATAGGTCTGTAGAAAATTCAGATAGCATTTTAGCAAGATTCTTAGCGTAAGCAATTTCTTTTTCTCCGTGAGGGATTGGAAGAAGGACTTTATCCGTTTTGTGCTCTTTGATAATCCTGTAAGCCTTTGAGTCTATCATTCCGTCAATATCGGTGAAAATCAAGTTGTCAATATACCTGATGCGCTCATCGTATATCAGCTTAGATGCAGTGTCTATATTTTTCGTTGCAGCCTCGCCGGAGTATATAAGCGATACTTCCTTGTCACTTATGAGGAGAATTGAGTCGGCTTTATCAGCCGAATAAATAATTCTGTCTCTTGTCAGGTTCGTATAGCTTGAGAATAAGCCGAGTGAAACGTTTATAATAAAGAGAAGTATAACCAAACCGATGTAGAGTCGTTTTCTTTTAATCTTCAATACGAGGAAGAGGAGCAGTGATACACCGAGTGCGATACAGCTGATTTTTACCGCTATGAAGCTCGTAGATACACTTGCCCACCGATTGCAGGAGAGTATTGAAGCAAGGTCTGTTACAATATCGCCTATAAATGCAACAAATTTTCCAATCGGCAGAACAGTACCGAAAATAGCCGTAAATATACCGATATATACGAAAAATTCTACGAGAGGAGAGAAAATAACGGTAGAAACAAGCGATAGGAGTGAAATCTCTTTAAAGCTTGGTACAGTAATAAAGTATGTTAGACCGATTGCAAAAACCGACATCAAGAATGGGCTGATTAACCTTTTTGCTATTTTAAAATATCTTTTACCGCTGTTTTCTTTTTCATAATCGAGAAACTCGTTATATACAAGAATACCAAGCGTAGCAATCGCCGAGAGCCATAAACCAATATCATATATTGAACTGGGAGAGAAGAGAATGATTATACTTACAGCGAGTGAGAGCGTTGTGAACGAGTCTGCCTCGGTTCTTAGGAGAAAGAGCAGGTTCATAATCAGAAGCATCAATCCTGCTCTCGTTACAGAAGCGGAAAAGCCCGTTAAAGCCATATATAATAGAACAAAACAGGAATTGATGATAATCTTCTTAATTTTGCCTATACCGATTATTGATAGAAGCGTTGATACAGCGCCCGTGAGTATAGAAAGATGCATACCGCTCAGCGCTAATATGTGAGAGATTCCTATTCTTCGAAAATCCATACTTATATCGTTGCTTAGCCCGTCACGCTCTCCAAGTATAAGCGCATCCAGAAGAGAACCCGTATGCTCGTTTGTGGTTTTATGAAAACGTCTCGATACGGCATTCCTTATGCGATCGAACGGATTTTCGGTTGCCTTGTTATCCGATATTTCAAGATCGCTAATGTCGGTTAAATAAGCGGAGATACCGTCAGCCAAAAGGTAAGAGACGTTTTCGACATCATTACGTGAATCAATTTTTTCAAGTTTTCCCATTAGTTTGATTTCACGATATAAGTCGTCGTCTGTAATAAAGAAGTCATCGGATTCCGCAAGAATCCTATAGTTACAGCTTGAGTTGTCAATACTTCTTACCTCTATTATTGCCTTCATACCGTAAGAGGTATCATATCTTTCGGAAATATATCCTGTAAATTCTACGTCTTTACCGTAATGCGATACAGGATAGAAGCTTCTTTCGAAAACTATATTACCGATAAGGGTGAGGAGAATTGAAAATAAAGATACTGTTATAATATATTTACGTAGATTCCTGCAAGCTCGGAGAGATATAAATGCAAATATCAGAAGCGTTATGCCTGTGATAATCTTTATATTGAGCGCCAAAGTGGTAAAAAGAGAAAAAGACCCCAGCATAATACAAAGTATCATACATAAAGGTCTTTTTTCAAAAATACACATACCACTCCTCGGCTGTAAATGTTATACCGTAACCTCTGAATTATCTTCGTTATACTTGTAAAGAAGCTCAGAGCCCTTAGGAATAACAAAATTAAATGCATTTTTAACAACAGAGAAATCAATATTTTTAGCGCCCTTAATTTCACCGTCAATGCAAATCGGTATCGGAGCATCAAATTCCATTCTGAAGTGAGGTACCTGATTATAGGACATTATACGCATAGCCTTCTCGTTCTCGAGAAATGTACCTTTCTTATAGCTGGAAACAAGCTTCAAAAAAGTAAGTCTCGAGATTTTATCAATAGCACATACGTCCATCAAGCCGTCTTGTAAATAAGCGAGGGGAGCGGATCTGAATCCGCCTCCGCAGAACTTACCGTTTCCGAGCGCTGTGAGCGTGAATTCTTTTTCTATGACCGTACCGTCATCAAAAATCAGCTTCATTTTTGTACCGAATTTCTTGAAAAGTACAACAACGACTCCGAGAATATAGGAGAAGCCGGGAGAGATGAACTTGAACTTCTTGATTCTGGCGGATTCCTTGACAACCGCACAGTCGAATCCGATATTTATCATATTAACACAATAGTATTCGTTACATTTGATGAGGTCGAGCGATATCGTATCACCGTCGATCTGAGCATCAATGTCGGCAAAATTGGCAGCATTTGAGAAGTTTCTGACAAAATCGTTTCCCGAGCCGTTAGGTATAACGCCGAATTCAACGTTAGGATTACAGGGAGCGCTGTTCACAATCTCGTTGATCGTGCCGTCTCCGCCGACACATATAAAACGCTGTCTGTCTTGAGAAATACGTACCATAGAGCGTACGTACTCGGTAGCATCACCGGGGCAGGTTGTATAATATATGTGATAGCTTAAGCTTCTTTTTTTACAAGCATTCTTTATTATCTGCTCGAGAGAGGCCTGCTTTTTGCTTCTTCCCGATTTAGGATTCATTATAAAATGATAAATCATATTTCCTCCGTATAAAATGAGGATTTGAAATTAACTTTATTATAACAAATGAGCGAGGCTTTGTCAAGATAATATAAATTAATAGCTAATCAAACAGTATTCGACACGAAAAAGTAAATTATAACTTACTTTTTGTACGAGCTTCTGATTAAATCGTAATACGCCTTTGCCGCTTGCTCGGTTTTGTTGTCACCGAATTCGTAATATTTTCTTCCGATTAAGTCCCGGGGCAGATAATCCTGCTTCACATAGTGACCGGGGTAGTCGTGAGGATATTTGTATCCTTTGAATTCAGGGCTTCTCAGATGCTCGGGGACATCGACGCCGAGTCCTGCTTTAAGGTCTTCGAGAGCTGCGTGGTATGCGCAATATGAGGAGTTCGACTTAGGTGCGGTCGCAAGAATTATAACTGCGTTTGCAAGCGGAATAACCGCCTCGGGCAGACCGATTGCCTTTGCGCTCTCCGTACAGCTGTAAGCAATAACTGCGGCTTGAGGATATGCAGGGCCGATATCCTCGTTCGCTATAACCAAAATTCTCCTGCAGGCTGACAGTATATCACCCGAGGCAAGAATTTTAGTTAGATAAAAGATTGAAGCATCGGGATCTGAGCCTCTTATCGATTTTTGCAAGCAGGATAGAAGATCGTAATGCACGTCACCACTCCTGTCGAAGTGTCCGACTACGGAGGGCAAAAGCATCTTAACGTCTGTTTCGGTAATTTTCTTGTCACTTATATAATAAGCATTCTCTATAATTCCTATGCTCATTCTGACGTCTCCGCCTGCAGCTCTTGCGACGGATAACAGAATAGAATCGTCTACCGCTTTATTATCGACAAATTCTTCATTCAGACATTCTACGGCACGTCTGAGTGTCGGAATACAATTCTCCGGCGTTATCGGCTTGAATTCAAAAACCGAAGAACGAGAGAGCAGAGCGTTATACACGTAATAATACGGATTCTCGGTTGTGGATGCTATTAACGTTATTTTACCGTTCTCCATAAATTCAAGAAGAGATTGCTGCTGCTTGTTGTTGAAGCTCTGAATTTCATCTAAATAGAGAAGGGTACCGTTTTCAGAGAACATATTGTCCGTAGATGACAGAACGTCCTTAACGTCCGATAGCGAAGCAGTCGTGGCATTAAGCATATAAAGCTGCATACCCGAGGTTTCTGCAATAATTCTTGCTACGGTAGTTTTTCCGGTGCCGGGCGGTCCGTAAAAAATCATATTCGGTATTCTTTTGTTGTCGCAAAGGCGTCTGAGGATTCCGTTTTTACCTACTAGGTGCTCCTGTCCCGTAACCTCATCGAAGTTCTTCGGACGAAGCTTGTCAGCAAGTGGTCTTTTGTTCATAGTTATATAAAATTATGATCCTTTCTAAGATATGGTTGATGACGGAGTGAGTAAGCGTTTTATCTCGTCGCCAAGTGCTTTGTTCTCGGCTTTCTTTAATTCCGGATCAAGGGAAACAATTGCTTTTGCGGTAGAAAAAGCTGTTTTCATCAGCTCATAGTCACGTGATAAAGAAGCAAACCTAAATTCAAAACCGCCACTCTGCCTTATATTATCATCGGAATATGAATAAAAGAAATCTCCAGGCCCTCGTAGTACTAAATCCTTATCAGCTATCTCATACCCGTCGTATGTAGTCTTCATTATCTCTAGACGAGACGTTGCTTTTTCTGATTTTATATCACTGACAAGTACGCAATACGACTTCCTTGTGCCTCTTCCCACACGCCCTCTCAGCTGGTGCAACTGAGACAATCCGAATCTTTCTGCGTTTTCAACTACCATAAGAGAAGCGTTTGGGACGTTTACTCCGACTTCTATTACCGTTGTGCAGACAAGCACGTCCGTCTCTCTGCTTGAGAACTTACGCATCACCTCGTCCTTTTCCTCACTCTTCATCTTACCGTTTAGAGAATCTATGCGTAATGATGGGAGTGCAGCCTTGAGCTCTTCGGTATAGTCCTTAACGTTCTTAAGAGGTAGCGTGCCGCTTTTGCTCAGCCCTTCTTCCGAAAGTATGTGCTCGCCTCGCAATTCATCATTGTCTCCTTCGATAGAAGGACAGACAATGTAGCACTGTCCACCGAGCTCGACCTGCTTCTTTATGAAAGCGTTCAGCCTCGTTCTGTATTCTTCGGTAACCACGTATGTATCTACCTTCATTCGCCCCTTCGGCATTTCTTGTATCCTTGAAATGTCAAGGTCACCGTATAATGCAAGCGCCAAGGATCTCGGTATGGGCGTAGCGCTCATTACGAGCATATGAGCATTTTTCACTCTGTCCTTGAGAATCGCCCGCTGTCTGACACCGAAACGGTGCTGCTCATCGGTAATAATCATACCGAGGTTGTTAAAGACCAGCTTGTCCGAGAGAATTGCGTGAGTGCCTACGATAATATCTACGTCTCCGTTTTGTACAGCGCTATATATTTTTTTCTTTTTTGTTTGGGAGATTGACCCTACCAAAAGCTCTACCTTTATACCGAGTGATTCGAAGTGCCCCTTAATGTCATTGTAGTGTTGCTCAGCGAGTATTTCCGTAGGTGCCATAAGCGCACTCTGGTAGCCCGACATATGCGCTATATACATCGCTGCCTCTGCGCAAAGAGTTTTTCCCGAGCCTACGTCACCGACGACAATTCTAGCCATACTCGGCGTAATTCCGTCAACCTTCTTGATAACAGTGTCTCTGTATATGTCGTTAATTACATCTTTTTGAGAATTTGTCAGCTCAAACGGGAATATGTCTGTGAAGGGCTTTAGAGAGCACGGAGTAAACCGTACTCCTTCGATAAATTCTCTGTCCTTTGAACGTAAGGTTACTCCGAGAGCAAAGTAGAGCAGCTCGTCAAAAGCAAGCCTTTTTATAGCGGATACGAGCTTGTCGTTGTCAAGAGGGAAGTGTATTTGTCTTATCGCCTCGGAGAGCGTTAAAAGATCGTTTTCAAGACGTACGTCCTCGGGCATAGGATCAATTAAAAAAGGGAGCACGTCATTTATCGCTTTTTTGATAAGCCCGTCGAGAAATTTCGAGGTTATACCCTCGGTAAGCGGATAGATCGGCAAGAACTCGTCGAGCGCAACACCTTCTATCACGGGCTCGTATTTTGGAGCGGTTAGCGTAATTCTTCTGGATTTTGAAAATGCTATTCTACCATAAAACCTGAATGTTGAGCCAACGTGAAAGATGTCTTTAACAAAGGCGGAGTTAAAGAATACGATATCGCACGAGCCGCTTTCGTCAAAGGCTCTGAATTTTGATATCGTAAGATTACCGCGCAGCTTGGCGGACGTAACCTCTGTTGCAACGGTTAGTATGTAGGAATGAGAATATTCTGTATCGTATTCGCCGAGGAGCCTGACGTCGCCTCTGTTCTCGTATCCTCTCGGAAAATAATAAATGAGGTCGCGTACGGTGCATATACCTATTTTATACAGCTTTTCGGCTCTGATTTTGCCAACGCCGTATAGCTCGGATACAGGTGTGTCGGGCGTAAGTCTGTTTCCTATATGCATTTTTCGCTACCTCCTTTTTATTTTGATATTATTTTACACTATTTCGGAGAAATTTTCAAGTTGTTTTTAGATAAAAGGGCGGTATATGCGTATAATTATCTTATTTAATTAAATATTTTATTTTATACTTTACAAACGCCGCTGATTGTGATATAATTACCTAGTAAAAATATATGCTTTTGTCGGAATGCTGAATATGAACTTAAAAAAGACTCCTCAATCCTTGAAAACCAGCTTAATATTGCGATTCGCCTTATCTTACCTGTTTTGCTCGGCGGTATCAAGCGCCTTTGGCTCATTCGGTATTGTTATTTTGCCTGTTTGCGTAGGGCTTTTGGTTAACCTTTATTTTGTTGATTCGACTAGATTCAGGATTATTTCTTTATCGTGCGCTTTACTCAGTCTGGTTGTTGACGCTTTGCTTTGCGGATTTAAGGTTATTTATCTTCCGTTTGCCGTTGCAATAACTTTTGTTGTTGTTATTTGCTTGGCTTTCGACGTCGAGAAGTCCGAGACATCCTTTTACGTTTCACTGATTTTCTTCGTAGCTATTTTGTTGAACGCTTACCTCCATATAAGCGCCTCGATAGGGGATACGTCGATTTCGCTCGTCTTTGATGAAGTAAAGCTGCGTATCGGTTTCATCCGTCAATCGGTAGAGGAAGTATACTCCGGTTTATTAAATTCTGCCGCAGCATACAATGAGCTCGATAAGAATGAGATTTTATCCCTGTTTATCGACTCCTTTGATTTGTTAGTGAATCTTTTGCCCGCAATAATTGCGATTTTGGCATTTTTCCTTGCAGGCTTAACACTGAAATATACACGTCGTTCGCTAATCAATACGTTCAAAAGAGAGCCTCTAATTGTATTGTGGAGATTTAGAATGACTCGCCTTTATGCGGCGTTTTTCATAACACTTGCTGTATTGAATCTGTTTGTGTCTTCTGATAACGTTGTAGGCCTATCGATTATGAATCTGTATCTCGTTTTCAAAATTGTTTTTGCCTACTGTGGTGTGAAGACCGTTTTTCGTCTGCTTGTTAACAGGTTTGGAATGATTCTTGCTTTTGTTTTCGTTGCGCTCGGTTTCTTTTTCCTAAGCTTTACCGTGCTTGATATCTTCGCATTTTATGCGGCGATAGGCACTTTTGTTAAATTCAAAATTTTACCCGACAGACCCAATAAAAATAATTAGTTTGGTATTAACAGACAGAAAGGATTTTCTGTAATGAAAGGAAGAAATAATAACGTTCCGTTTGCATCCAGAAAGGAGCTCGTTCTCTGCGTAGCCCTAGCTTGTTTAAATATTGCTCTTTACGGAATTGTTGTTCAGCTTTTTGAGGTTGAGCTTTTCGTTCTTGCTGTTGCATTCGTTTGTCTTTATCTTGCCGAGGTTTCTGTTATCGGCGTTATGCGAAAGATTAACAGAGACGTAATGGACGAGGGCGCAATTTACACTCTGCTTGAAGAAAAGGGCAGTGTAATTTTGAAGAATACTGTAAAGCCGACCTGCGTCTTTAACGAGGAAGGGGCGTTGCTTTGGTGTAACGTAGCAATGCACGACGTGCTTAAGGGCGAGGAAAACCCGATAGGCAGGAGCTTTGATAGCATTTTCGGCTCGGCTTTTGATAAGGACACGGTAGGCAAGGAGATTATCATACTCAACGACAGGCTCTATAAGACCGAGAGCTTCATAATAGAAGAGGACGATAAGAATATACACGTTGTTATACTTGACGATACTACCGATTTCTTGCTCGCTGAGGAGAAGTTTAACGACAACATTGTCTGTATCGCCTATATTGCAATTGATAACATAGAGGATGTTCTTCAGTACGTTCAGGAAAAGTTTAGAATTGCGGTATCGAAGGTCGATGAGCAGCTTAAGGCTTGGGCTGAGTCTATGAACGCAAGCATTAAGTCGTACGATAATGATAAATACATTATGTTCTTTGATGCGAAGTCTTTAAAAAAATGTGTTGAGAATAGGTTTTCCATCCTTGATGATATAAGAGAGACGAGAGTAGGCGACGGCGTTTCGGTGACCGTATCCATAGGCGTTTCTAAGTTAAACGGCTCTCTTTTGGAAAGAGATATTGCCGCACGTGACGCTATTGACCTTGCGCTTCAGCGAGGCGGCGACCAGGTCGTTTACAATGACGAGGGAGTCACCTATTTCTTCGGTGGAAAGACTAAGTCGGTCTATAAGCGCTCTAACGTACGCTCTCGTACGTTTACAAATCAGCTTATGGCTTTGATGTCGAGAGCCGATAACGTGCTTATAATGGGGCACAGATTCGGTGATTTCGATTCCTTTGGCGCATCCATCGGAGTAGCAAGGATAGCTATGCTTTGCGGTGTTAAGGTTAATATCGCTGTCGACCTCAGAGATAAGAATCTCGAGCCCTGTATAGCTATGCTACAGGAGGATGAGTCCTATTCGAGAGTGTTTGTTGACAACGCTGACGGACTCGACCTTGTAGGCGCTGACACCCTGCTCGTTCTTGTCGACCACAACAGTCCTGCAAGAGCACAGTTTGCAGACATAAGCGCTAAGGTAAGAGATATTGTTATTATCGACCACCATAGAAAGCATGATGCATTTGGTGAACAGGTTAAACTTTATTATATAGAACCCTCGGCGTCCTCGGCATGTGAGCTCGTTACCGAAATGCTCGAGAGCGCAGTCAGCTCACAGAATCTTGTTAAAGAGGCGGCGGATATGCTTCTTGCAGGTATTCTTCTTGATACGAAGCAGTTTACAAGAAATACAGGAACCAGGACGTTCGGATCTGCTCAGTATCTTAGGGGTGCGGGAGCTGACCCGTCAGACGTATACGGTTTATTTAAGACCTCTCCTGATGATTTGAGGAAGGAGTCCAGATTCCACAGTGTAATTACGATTTATCGTAACAATATTGCCATTGCCTCGTGTGATGGTGAAACCGATGACTCTTACCGCATCATTGCCTCCAAGGCGGCAGATAAGATGCTCACACTCAGAGATATCGACGCTGCATTTGCGCTTGTAAGAATTGGAGAGCAGATTCATATTTCAGGAAGATCGAACGGTAAGGTTAACGTTCAGCTGATACTCGAGAGGCTGAACGGCGGCGGACATTTTGATGTTGCGGGTGCGCAGGTGGATGAAGAGTCGATTACATCTGTGCTTGAAACGCTTAAGTCGAGTATTGACGATTATTTGGATGAGAAATAAGGAGATTTATTTACAATGAAGGTTATTTTACTTTGTGACGTTAAAGGACAGGGAAAAAAGGATCAGATAGTCGAGGTTTCGGACGGCTTTGCCCGTAATTTCCTTTTCCCTCAGAAGAAGGCTGTACCGGCTGATGCTAAGGCTACGAGCGAGCTTAAGAGCAAAGAAGAAGCTAAGCAGTTCAGAATCGCCGAGGACCGTAAGGCGGCATCCGCTCTCAAGGATAAGATAGAGGGCACGGTCGTCACAATTAAGATGGGGCACGGTCAGGACGGCAGACTTTACGGATCGGTTACTGCTAAGGATATAGCCGAGGAGCTCAAAAAAATGCTTGGCATTGAGGTTGATAAGAGAAAAATTCAGCTTAAAGAGGTTATAAAGGCTTACGGAAGATACAGCGTTTCGATAAAGATTCTTGCTGATATCGTAGCTAATTTCTTGGTGGATGTAAAAGAGTAATTGCGACTATAAATTCAAAAGGGGTGTAATATGGACAGCAGTGCTTTGATCAAACAAATGCCGGTTTCCATAGAAGCAGAGCAGGCGGTACTCGGCTCTATAATTATTAAGCCCGAGACCTTTGATTTTGTCGGTGGAATTCTCAATGCCGATGACTTCTATTTAGATGACCATAAAAGAATATTCAGAGCTATAACCTCGATGTATATGCAGAGTAAGGTTATCGATCCGATTACGTTGGTAAACGTTCTTATAGAAGAGGGCGGTAAGGACAAGGAGAGCAGTGTACAATATATCACGCTTATTGCCGATTCTGTACCTTCTGTTGCTAACGCAAAGGAGTATGTAAAGATTGTTAAGGAGAAGTCTATACTTCGTCGTCTTATAGATGCGTGCGATGATATAAATAAGGATGCGTACGAGGAGTCCGCACCTGTGAAGACGATTCTCGATAGCGCACAGCAGAAGATTTTTGATATTGCAAACGGTAATGATGTAAAGGAGTTCCGACACATCCGTGATATACTCCGTAACGTTTACCGTGATCTTGAGGTTTTGGCAGATAATAAGGGCGCTGTCAGCGGTGTTAAGACCGGATTTTCAGGTCTTGATAAGATGCTTATCCAGATGGGTAAGGGCGACCTTGTAATCGTTGGAGCCCGTCCCGGTATGGGTAAGACCTCTTTTGCTATGAATATTGCTACGAATGTTGCAAAGTATTCAAAGAAGGCTGTCGCTATCTTTTCTCTCGAGATGTCGGGAGAACAGCTGGTTACGAGAATTCTTTCGAGCGAAGCTCTCGTTAACTCTTATAATCTTAGGACAGGTCAGCTTACTGGCGAGGACTGGGATAATATCGCCGGTGTCGTTCAGTCGCTCTCCGGATGCGATATATATATTGACGATACCTCGCAAATTACTACGACCGAGATGAAGTCGAAGCTTCGCAGAATTCAGAATCTCGGTATGATTGTTATCGACTATATTGGACTTATGCAGTCTACGTCAAATTCCGATAACCGTGCTCAGCAGGTAGGAGAAATATCAAGAAACCTTAAGATTATGGCAAAGGATTTCGGCATTCCTATTGTTTGCTGTGCGCAGCTTAACAGAGGTACAGAGTCCAGACCCGGGCAGGGTAAAAAGCCTACACTCGCAGATCTTCGTGATTCGGGTTCGATTGAGCAGGATGCGGATATAGTTCTTTTCCTTTATAGAGATGAGTATTATAAAGACATAAGCGGCTCTAATCAGTCGGGCGAGGGAGAACAGGCAAATCAGCCTTCCGATTCCGCTAATACAGCAGAGGTTATAATCGCTAAGAACAGACACGGATCGGTCGGTAATGTTAAGATGGGCTGGATCGGTCAGTTTACAAAGTTCAGAACTCTCGATGAGGATTCGGAAGCTAATGGCTGATTTTAGTAACTCTCAAATTTTAACTGAGAAGATCTTCGCCTCTGACGAGGGTGAGTTGCTTTACAGATGCGCTCTTGATGCGGTTTTAGAGTACGGAATGACAGATATAATCTCCGGCGGAGTACTTGTTGGTTTCTCGGGTGGAGCCGATTCTGTTTTTCTTGTTTTGTTTCTGCTTGAATATAAACGGCGTAATTCGCTGAATTTTGGTATAAAGCTGTGCCACGTTAATCATATGATAAGAGCGGGTGAAGCTGACCGTGATGAGACGTTTTCACTTAGCTTTGCAAATAGTCATAATTTACCGATTGAGGTTATTAGGCGCGACGTGCCTGCTTTTGCACTTGAGTTCGGGCTTGGTACTGAGGAGGCTGCTCGAAGGATTCGCTACGCCTCTTTTGAGTCCTTGCTTTTGACGGGAGAGTATAGCTGTATTTGCGTTGCGCATAATGCTTCGGATAATGCCGAGACTGTTATATTTAATCTTCTGCGCGGCTCGGGGACTAAAGGTGCATCCGGAATAAGTCCGGTTCGTAACAATATTTTGCGTCCTCTTATCCGCATCCCCGGCACAGACATCAGAAAATTTCTGAATGATAATAATATTGAATTTGTTTTTGATTCATCGAATGATTCGGACGAATATACGAGAAACTATATTAGACATCATATTATAGCTTCTATGCGTGAGATTTGCGGCAATCTTGAAGAATCCTTTACTCGTTTTACCGATATTCAGAGAGAGGATTCTGTCTATCTTGACAGTAATGCAAAGAATGAATTCTTGAGGCTGAGGGCTGCTTCCGAGCTAAACGTATGCGAACTGCGTAATTTACCTAAACCAATTTTTTATAGAGTTGTTTCATTCTTTGTTGATTCTCTTTCGTCAAAGAGCGTCAGCCGAAAGCAGATTCTTACTGCCTACGAGCTTGTAAATAACAAGGATAACTTTGAGGTTTTCTTCAGCGGCGGAGTGATTCTGGAGTGTCAAAGAGGTATCTGCGTTTTTAAGACGTCCGACTGCATAGAAGCTTCTGTTTCATATCCTTTGAGGTGGGGTGTCAATCATCTTGACGGATATAATGCAGACGTAGTTATCACCGATGCTTGCGATGTTTCTTTCAGAAATGTTTACAAATTTTCAACAGAAGCTGTTATTTTAGATGATATAATTGTAGAAGATTTGTTTCTGCGCTTTAAGCTTGACGGAGATTCTTACAGATACGGCGGAATTACTCATAAGCTGAAAAAGGTGTTTAACGACAGAAATATTCCACCGAGAGAAAGAAGCTATATTCCCGTTATTTGCGATTCTTGCGGCATTTTATGGGTTCCCGGTCTTCCTCAAAGGGATGTTGACTCAAAGAAATCGGATAGGAAAATTAAAATTATACTTGGTCTCCGTGAAAAGTGCGGAGATGAGAAGGATATATTCACCGCAAAACAAAGAAAGCGATTTTGCTTATAAAACGAAAGGCTTGGTTTTTACTTAATGAAGTTTAATTTTAAAAGCATTTTAATCCTCATTTTCATTATTATAGGAGCTATTGTCGCAGTATCGATGTTTGGCAACGTTAGCGCAAAAGAGGATTATACTTCAGGTCAAATAATGGAGTTCTTCGAGAAGGACCACGTTTATTACTTCGAAATAGACGGATATTCGGTTCTTAAATTAGACGTACTCCAGGTTGAAAGTGTTGACGACGCAGGAAAAGAGACATTCAAGAAGAAGGCGGACGGCTCCTACGATACAAAAAGGTATGAATATCCCTTGACTTATGATTTCGAGCTTGGGAACATCAACGAGCTTGTAAAATCAGGAAAGCTTGATAACCTCGCCGGATATAATTACGAGAGAGCGGCAGGCACTCCGTGGTATCAGCTTTATTTGCCTTATATAATTCTTGGTTTACTGCTTGTCGGTTTGTGGATTTTTGTTGCTAAATCTGCAGGCGGAGCAGGCGGAAAAATGAATTCCTTTGCTAAATCCAAGGCTAAGGTTTCCACCGGTGAGAATGGCGTAAAGTTTGCCGACGTTGCCGGAGCGGATGAAGAAAAAGCGGAGCTTGAAGAGGTCGTTGAATTTCTTAAGGATCCTTCAAGGTTTGTGAAGCTCGGTGCAAGGATACCGAGAGGTGTTCTCCTCGTAGGCCCTCCAGGTACAGGTAAAACCCTGCTTGCGAAGGCTGTAGCAGGCGAGGCAGGCGTCCCTTTCTTCTCAATTTCCGGCTCGGACTTTGTTGAGATGTACGTCGGTGTCGGCGCTTCAAGAGTGAGAGATCTTTTTGATAGCGCAAGAAAGACTAACGCCGCTATAATCTTTATAGATGAGATCGATGCTGTCGGAAGACACAGAGGCGCAGGACTCGGCGGAGGCCACGATGAGCGTGAGCAGACGCTAAACCAGCTTCTTGTTGAGATGGATGGATTCGGAACTAATTCGGGTGTTATCGTTATGGCGGCAACAAACCGTCCCGATATCCTGGATCCCGCTCTTCTCAGACCCGGTAGATTTGACAGGCGCATAACCGTGAATTATCCCGACATGAAGGGCAGAGAGGCTATTCTTAAGGTACATTGCAGGAATAAACCGCTTGAGGAGACTGTCGATCTTCACAGAATTGCTCAGGTTACCATTGGCTTTACAGGCGCTGAGCTTGCTAACCTTATGAATGAGGCGGCTCTAAGAGCGGCTAAGAAGAATAAGGCTCTCATAGGTATGGAAGATATCGAGGAGTCTTATATGAAGCTCCTTCTCGGACCTCAGAAAAAGTCTAAGGTAAGAACGGAGAAGGATAACCGACTTTGCGCATATCACGAGGCAGGTCACGCTGTGGCATCCTATTACTGCGAGCATACCGACCCCGTTAAGCATATCACTATCATCCCTGCCGGAAGCGCAGGCGGCGTAACTCTTTCTGTTCCAACCGAGGATAGAATGACCGCATCGAGAAATCAGATGCTTGATGACATTGTTCTTAGCCTTGGCGGTAGGGTTGCTGAGGAGATTATTCTCGATGATATTTCGACAGGGGCGTCGAGCGATATTCAGAAGGCAACTTCCGTTGCAAGAAATATGGTTACTCGATACGGTATGAGCGATAAGCTCGGTACTGTCCTCTACGGCTCGGATCACTCCGAGGATGAGGTGTTCTTAGGAAGAGATTTCTCGTCGGGCAAGAATTACTCCGAGAAAACAGCCGCTGAGATTGATGATGAAATCAGAGCCATTATTCAGAATGCATATGATAGGTGTAGACGTATTCTTACCGAGCACGTCGATAAGCTTCATTTCGTTGCCGAGTTCCTTCTGAAAAACGAGTTTATGGAGCAAGATCAGTTCCTTGCTTGTATGCAGAACGATTCGCCGACAATTGAAGAAGTTGAGGCTATCGCCGAGGAGCGTAAGCGTAAGAGCGAGGAAGAGAACAAGACAGCTCACGAGAATAATGCAAGGCTCGAAGCTATCGAGAGAGAAAGAGAAGCTCTTGCAAGAGAGGCTCTGCAGAGAAACATTGACGAAGGTACAATGCCCGACGACAGTGTTCTCGAGGAGTTGAAATCAGACAAGGACAGCGACTCTTCCAATAAAAAAGATAACAAGTAAAATGTAAAAAAATGAGACCCAGAGGAAATGGGTGATACCCTTAGCGGAGAATTAAAAAAATACCGTTAAGTGCGAGCATCGCATTTGTCCTCTCAAACGCATTATGGGCTAACCCAATCCCCTATACAAGCAAAAAGAGCAGACACGCAAGACGAAAATCTCGTATGTCTGCTTTTTTCTGTTAGTGATGTTTTTGGTTGCGCAAAAGTGATGTATGTTACGCATAATGATGTTGCTCGCCAATATAGGCTCGCAGTGATGTGATGTTTGCCCACTGTGCCGAATGCACAACATCATTCACGCAGTGAACATCACGAGGCGAAGCCGTCATCACTTGCCTGCAAGGGCAACGTGATTTGTCCGTTAAGGACATCACGCTAAGCCTCTGAGTCTCTTTTTTACTAAAGTGAAATTATACGGAATGGATTCCGTTCTCAGCATCAGCATTCTTATCAAGATTATACTTCTGCTGCTTTCTCCAGTCAAAGAACTTGATAGCAACCTGCTCGAAGAGTGCGAGAGAGAGAAGATCCTCTTCCTGCTCCTGATAAGGAGCAACTCTTGAACGAAGAGAGTCGATCTCTGGCGCAATCTTATCTGCGGGTCTGTAATCGATAATCTCATCATCGCCGATTATCTTCTTCTTAAAGTCGTCGCTGATTTCAGCAGGACACTTTCCGTATTCGCCTCTGACGAGAGCCTTGAACTCTTTTGTAACTCTTGCGTAGCGACCCTCATCTGCAAATATGACGTTATTTACAGCCTGAGTTCCAACGATCTGTGAGGTGGGAGTAACGAGAGGAGGATAACCCGCATCACGACGTACATTTGCAACCTCTTCAAGAACTGCATCGAGCTTATCCGACTTTCCTGCCATCTTAAGCTGGGATATGAGGTTAGAGAGCATTCCGCCGGGAACCTGATATCTGAGGGCGTTTACGTCGACCTTAAGCACCTTGGGGTCGATTAGACCGGATGCGAGGTATTTCTCACGGATTGCGTTGAAGTGCTTAGCAACAACGTCTAGCTTCTCGAGGTCGAGGCCTGTATCATAGGGAGTCGCCTGAAGAGTAGCGACAAGTGACTCTGTGGGTGTATGTGATGTACCCATAGCGAGAGGAGAGATAGAGGTATCTACTCCGTCAACGCCAGCCTCAATAGCCTTGAGCAGGGTCATAGAGCCAAGACCTGCAGTATAGTGTGTATGGAGCTGTACAGGAATCTTAACCGTGTTCTTGATAGTCTTAACAAGCTGGAAAGCCTCATAAGGCTTAAGAAGACCGGACATATCCTTGATACAAATCGAGTTAGCACCCATTTCCTCAAGCTGCTTTGCATATGCTGCGAAGCCGTCGTTTGTGTGGAAAGGAGATGTTGTATAGGAGATAGCAGCCTGTACGTGGCCGCCCTCCTTGATAGTAGCCTTGATTGCTGTTTCGAGGTTTCTTGCATCGTTGAGTGCATCGAATATACGGATAATATCAATACCGTTAGCAATAGACTTCTGTACAAAGTACTCTACAACGTCGTCTGCATAGTGACGGTAGCCGAGAATGTTCTGACCTCTGAAGAGCATCTGAAGCTTGGTGTTCTTTACGTGGTCTCTGATTGTTCGGAGTCTGGTCCAGGGATCCTCGTGCAAGAATCTGAGACAGGAGTCGAATGTAGCGCCGCCCCAAGCCTCAAGGGAATAATAACCAACTTTATCCATATCCTCAAGTACCGGGATCATCTCGTCGGTTGTCATTCTGGTTGCCGCAAGTGACTGATGCGCATCTCTGAGGACGGTTTCTGTAATTAATACCTTAGCCATTTTGTTTTCCTTTCTATTTATTTATCAGCGGAAGAAGCTTAAGAATACGCCTGCGGCTACCGCCGAGCCGATAACACCGGCAACGTTCGGGCCCATCGCATGCATAAGCAAGAAGTTCGAGGGATCGTACTTACGACCTACATCCTGAGATACTCTGGCTGCCATAGGAACGGCAGATACGCCTGCAGATCCGATGAGAGGATTGATCCTTCCACCGCTGAGCTTGCACATAATTTTACCCGTGAGAAGACCGCCCGTAGTGGAAACCATAAATGCGGCAAGACCGAGGATAATTATGTAAATCGTTTGCATACTTAGGAAGTTCTCAGCATTTGCAGTTGCGCCAACAGAGACGCCGAGACAAATCGTAACGATGTTTATCAGCTCATTCTGTGCTGTCTTTGAAAGTCTATCTGCTACGCCGGAGACGTTAAACAGATTTCCTGCCATAAGGAAGCCGACAAGAGGAGCGGCATCGGGAACGATAAGACATACGAGAGCTGTTACGATAATGGGGAAGAGTATCTTTTCCTTCTTTGATACGGAACGCAGGTTTGTCATCTTGATCTTGCGCTCCTTGTCGGTTGTGAGGAGCTTCATAAGCGGAGGCTGAATGATCGGTATAAGCGCCATATAGGAATATGCCGCAATCGCAATAGCGCCGAGAAGCTCGGGAGCCAGCTCCTTTGTTACTAGAATTGCGGTAGGACCGTCTGCTCCGCCGATAATACCGATAGCGGCAGACTGCATAGGCGTAAAGCCGAGCAGCAGCGCTCCGAAGAATGCGACGAAAACTCCAAGCTGTGCGCCTGCACCCATAAGGAGTGACTTAGGGTTAGCTATAAGGGGAGAGAAGTCGGTCATAGCTCCTACACCGAGGAAAATCAGTGAAGGATAAACGCCAAGCTTAACTCCAAGATAAAGGATATCGATAAGTCCGCCGTTGTTTACTACCTCTTTGATCATAGTAGACATTTTTACGTGGAATGCGCCGTCTTTCAAGGTTGCGAGATTTCCTACGTACTCGTTGAACAGTGCCTTAACAGACTCGAAGTCCTCGGCTGATAGTCCATCAAGGTTGAAGGTATATATCATCTCGGTGTTGCTACCCTCTACTGCTACAAGCTTGCAGACGTCCTTAAGGTTAGCGGGCAGATTTTCAATAAACGCCTCGAGCTGTGTTGCAAAAGGAGCCTCAATCCAGACGTTCTTAGTAGTGTCGAGCACGGATGTAATATAGTACTCGTCGAAGAAATAATCAAGGTGAATTAGGTTTGCACCGGGGAGATTTGCTAAGAGCATACCGAAGGCAATGGGCATAAGAAGGAGTGGCTCGAATTTTTTAGCTATCGCAAGATAGAAGAGCACTCCTACTATAACGTACATCGCAAGATACTTTAGGACTGTAACTGTGTCATTCTCTCCGAAAAGCTTTGCAATACCTGTAGTTCCCAGAAATGTTTTTATTGCATCAAGCATTATCAGTACCTAACCTTTGTATAATCAGTTCAGAGAAGCAAGAATATCGCCTGCGTTAACAGAAGCGCCTTTCTGGGCATTTATCGAAGCAACAACTCCGTCACAGGGAGCGGGGATGTCGTTCTCCATCTTCATTGCCTCAAGTACGCAGATAGTGTCGCCCTTCTTAACAGACTGACCGAGAGCAACCTTTACGTCAAGGATAGTACCGGGCATAGGAGCGGTAACAGAGGTAGCGCCTGCTGCTGCGGGAGCTGCATTGGGAGCTGCAGGAGCGGGAGCAACTGCGGGAGCAGTAGCAGCTACGGGAGCAGCTACGGGTGTGGGAGCTACCGGTGCAGTGTAAACAGGAGCGCTTACTGCTCCGTCTGCTTCTTCAACAAATACCTCGTAGGTATTTCCGTTTACAGTTATATTATACTTTTTCATTATCCTATAATTCCTTTCGATTTATATTACTTTCTTCTGAATGATACAACTCTGAATTTGCTTCCGTTGCCCTCTGCCTCAGCGCACGCTATCGCCGCCGCGATAACAGCAACTATTTCATCGTTTGCATTGGCTGCTGAAGCCTTGGGTGCAACCTCGATAACCGGAGCCGGTACTGCATCTGTGTTCTTTGAAGCATTCCCTGAGAATAAATTGAATAGGGAAACACAAAGCCAAAGGAGAATAAGCACGGAGAAAATCGTAGCCATTCCGATAAGCAGTATCTGCGAACCGAACAGGAGAGTTTCGATTAAACCCTTATCCTTAATTATAACGCTGGAGTAATCGCTCTCACCGATAGATAATAAGAAGTTCATATTATATCTCCCTTCTATTAAAGAGGAAGAACTCTGCGAGATGCATATCCGTTAAGAGTGCCCTTCGAGGAGAGCATAAGAAGGCTCGAGCAAATGCGTGCTCTTAACTCGCTTACGCTGATTATATCATCAATCTCTCCGGAGGATGCTGCAGCGACGGGAGAGGATACGTTAGCCTTCCATTCGTCTATCAGCTCTTCACGGCTCTTCTCTTCGGTAATGTATTTATCCCAAGCGAAGGCTACGCCACTCTCAGCAGTGAGAGCGCCTATTTCAGAGTCGTCGGTTGCGTAGACAACGTCAGCGCCGAGCGACTTGGATCCGAGAAGAACGAAGGATGCGCCTATCGCATGTCCTATTATAACTGTTACCATAGGAACCGTAGCAGAAGCATATGATACCGCAAGCTTTGCAAGTGCGGGAGCGAAGTTCTTCTCGCAGTCCTTGTTGATTGCAAGACCGAGCGAATCTACAAGAGTAACTACAGGAATAGAGAAGGAGTCACAAAAATCAACAAATCTCGAGATTTTTCTTGCGCAACAGGGGCATAGTCTGCCTTCATTGTTAGCGTAGGAATTTGCAACCACACCGACCTTAACGCCGCCGATAGTTGCAAAAGCGGTGTGAGCAGTCTTTGCATTATCTGCTCCTACCTCATAGTATACACCGTTATCTGCTATAGCAGAAATTGCGGCAAGGCCCTCACCGGCAAAGGTAACGTTACCGAGCATTCTGTTCAGATTATCAGTGCAATCACTGACCTGAACGCCTGTATCCGAGTTGTCGGGAAGGAAGGATACGAGACTTCTCAAGTAGCCGACACAGCTTGCGTTAACACCTTTATAGGAAACAACAGCCTTCTGCGCATCTTCCGAGCCTGTGAGAGAAGGTGAAGAAACGTAAAGCTCCGCATCCTTGTCCATAACGAGGAAATCGAACATAGAAGCTATTGCAGATGCTGTACCGATGCACTTTCCGGTAACAAATGCGAGCTGAGGAATAACACCCGATGCCTCGTTTACAGCCGAAATAATTCTGCCGTAAGCAGCAAGGCTTGCGGTGCCGTTAAATACGTCAGCGCCGTTTGAGTCGAAAATACCGATTACGGGTGCCCCGTTGCTTAATGCCATTGCGTAAAGATCGGTGATTTTCTTAGCATGACGCTCGTCGATAGCACCTCCCATTCTTGATGCATCCTCAGCAAAAGCAAAAACGAGTCTGCCGTCAATAGCACCGTATCCGGTTATTACACCCTCGAACTCTGCGCTTTTCTCGGTTGCAATAAATTCGGAAAAGGCACGCTTTGTGAATGCGGCTGTTTCGACAAAGGTATCTTTATCGAAAAGTGCTTTGAGCTGAGCTCGTACCGCATTTGCTTCGCTTGCCTTAAGCGAAGCACGAAGCTCTGCCGCCGTGGGGAGCGGACAGATTTTAGGATTTTTGTACTTGTTCAAATCTTTTTCTCCTTCCGTACAAATTAATATTAATAAAATAATTTAGCCCAATTTTCACCACATATAATATACCACCAAAATCGACTTAAGTCAATACGTTTTTGTAATTACTTATATCTATTTAAATAATAATAGCCTGCACGATTAGCGTGATACTATTAACGGAGCATTCACGCATCAAGATAAATCCCTTGTGGGATTTTCGATATACGCTTTTGGCGTTCGATATACTGACGCACTCGATTTGTTTGCTTCGAAAAAGAGGGATTTATCTTTCATATCGAATTGTCGCACTGCGACAAGATATCGAGCTTGAACGCAGTGAGAGCATATCAAGTTCATCTTTCGTGAATATTTTTTACGAAAGTGAATATATCATCAGAAGAAAAACAAGGGCAAGAATAGAAGGATCTTCTCCTTTTACTCTTACTCTTGCTGCTTGTATAAGGGCTTGGATTTAGCCCATTTGCGTTTAACCGGTCGTGTGCGATGCTCGCTTTTTTGATGAAGCTTTAAAATTCTTCGGCAAAAACACCATCCTTTAAATGCAGGTAATTTTTATGAATTAAAACCTTCAATTAAAGAGAGCCGTTTGCTGGAATACCTGTAAGCTCCTTCAAAGTTAAAGAGTTTTTTATAGCATAGCTCAATATCAGAATAAACACCGTAGGTAATATACGAATTATATTCGTATTCACTACGCTTTTCTTCAATATCCAGTAATATTGTAAGTGCGTCTGCATAGCGCCTTTCTTTAATTAGGCGTTTTGCCTCGATATGTAATTTAATAGGCAGATAAGTGTAGTTGTATTCGAAATCTAAAAGAACGTATTTATAAAAATCGTAGTCCGTGATTTCATAAAATATAGGAATGAAACGCTTTTCGTCAAACTCGAGCAGAGGAGAGCTGACGTTTTTCGCTATTGCAAGATATAAGTTAGAAAGACATTCCAAACGCCTTGTGTCATATAAAGTCTTCGTTGCATAAAATCTTGAATTTTCAAGATGTGATATGCCGCTCTTGAAAGAGCCGTTTTTCGTACTAGCAACTCCAAGCTCAAAGTAGCAGGTGCAGAGAATATAAGCAAGCTCATCGTCTAACTGCTCAAGCTTTAATATAAGGCTGATACAGGCTGAGTAGTTTTTCGCTTCATAGGAGCTCTTTATTGCCTTTATTCTTTCCTTTTTCTTATAGAAGAACGGGTCGTCGTCTTCGGATACGAGGTATTCTAACGTAATATCCAGATTTTGTGCAATATATCTGAGCGTAGACAGCGAGGGAGTTGCTTTGTTGCTCTCTATTTCGCTGAGCATGTTTCTTGTAATTTCGTTTCCGGCAAGAGCAGACTGAGTTAATTTCTTTTCTTTCCGCAACTTCTTAATTTTTTCACCTAAAGTCATAAATACTCCAAAAATGCATTAAAAGATGAGGCAGAATTATTATTTGCGTGTTATGTCGGACAGAGGATTTTGCGCCATTGCATCCTCGATGCTTTTGTCGACTACGTGTGTATATATCTGTGTTGTGTTTAATTGCTCGTGTCCGAGTATTTCTTTCAGGACACGGATATCAACCTTTCCGGACTGGTACATCAGCGTTGCTGCCGTGTGTCTGAGCTTATGTACGGAGAGTCCTTTTGAAGAAAGACCCGCAAGATTAAGATATTTGTATATAACCCATTGTACTGTCTTGTTGGATATGCGCTGCTGTCTTCCGCTTAGGAAGAAAGCGTTATCTGACGTTCTGATAAATTTAGGGTCCAGCCTTTGACGCAAATAGTCTGTAATTGCTTTTCTGGCTGCATTGTTCAGATATATTATACGCTCCTTATTTCCTTTTCCGAGCACCTTAACGAACGTTAAATCAGAATCGAAGCTTTCAAGATTGATTCCAACTAATTCGGAAAGACGCATACCGGTATTCAAGAATAGGGTAATAATTGCGTAATCCCTTATTCGCGTTTTTGACTCCTTATCATTTTTTACAGCATCGAGGAGCTTCACCGCTTCGTCAATCGTCAAATATTTAGGCAGGGTTTTGCTTTTTTTGGGAGCGTCAATATCTGCTGTCGGGTTCGATTCTATCCATCTTTGCTTTGAATAAGCATAATGGAAAAAGGAACGAAGGGCGCTAAGCTTCCTCATTCTTGTTGTGGCGGAATTTTCTCTTTCAAATCCTGCATACATAAGGTATTCTATGATAAATCGGGGCGTAATTTCCGCAACGTCTTCTATACCGAGACTTTTTATACTTATATTTTCGAATTCTTCCCGAGAAAGATCTTTGTCTTCTTTTTTCATTATGTAAAATCGGAAGAAAGTACGCAGGTCCAGCAGGTATTCGCAAACAGTTTTTTCGCTGTTACCCTTAATGGTGACCGTATATCCCGCATAATCGCGCAAAAAAGGGGGGAATGTCTTATATTCAGAGCTTTTGAACGTAAGTACAGCCATTGTTCGTCTCCTTTACCGTTCTTGTCTACATTATACAAAACTTTTTGAAGTGATTAGTGGATAAAGTGTAAACAATTTCTTTTTTTACTTGCTTTTTTTTATCTTTATGATAAAATTATTATATAAAATGTTTAAGAGGGAATTATGACTTTTTTTAAGAAGAACTCCTATGATATTGTGAAGCTATATATTAATCAAATAGGCATTACAATATTTTCGCTGATACTTTATTTTCCTGTGGGCTCGATCCTTGACACCGAACTGTTTAATAATCTTCAGATATTGATTTCGGTATTTTCGCATATATTTTATCTTTTCCTCATCTATTCCGTGATTTGGGACATAGGAGCGAGAGATAAAATCAGGGTCGACGGCGGAAAGATGGCGCCCGATAGGTTTAAAGGGCTTAAGATGTCGCTTTATTCCAATATTCCGAATTTTGTAATCGCTCTTCTCTCCGTTTCGCTCTTGTGTTTACACAACTTTGGCGGGGGGAGTGCGGTTGAATCGGCAATTTCTATCGTATTTCTTATTTTGAAGTTCCACGGCGCTATATTTATGGGCTTTATCAATGGTATTACGCCTCTGTATACCGAGATTGGCCCCGAGTATTTTACCGATGCTCTTGTCGAATCGGCGATATATCTTGTTTTGCCTATTATTACGTTACTTGTAGCGCATATTTCTTATTATCTTGGTTCAAAGGACTATAAAATCTTTGGATTTATCTCAAACAACAAGAAAAAAAAGTAATCTTTATTTTCTCCGCTCCATATAGTTGTATTGACTATATGGGGCTTTTTTTGTTCGGAGGAATTATGAAAATTTATCTTGTGGATTTAATCAAACATAAAAGAGCTGTTATAAGCTCTGTTATTGTAGCGCTATTGTTAATATCAGCGACAGTCATTTCTTTCTTGATTAGAGATTTACTGTTCCCGTACGTTTATGCTTCGGTCACTTCAGATAATTACGGCAGGGTTGTGGTAATTGATGCAGGTCACGGCGGAGAGGACGTCGGGGCTGTCGGAATCGACGGTAGCTATGAGAAGGATTTGAATCTTCAGGTGGCAATAGAAATAGGTAGTATTTTATCAGAACAGGGATATACGGTCGTATACACCCGTACAGAGGATAAGCTTCTTTACAATGAAGAAGAAAATATAAAAGGAATGAGAAAGATTTATGACTTAAAAAATCGGTGCAAGATTTCGAATACGTATCCCGATGCTATTTTTGTGAGTATACATATGAATACGTACGGGAATTCAAAGTATTCCGGATTGCAGGTTTACCATAAGGAAAACAGCGATAGCGCTCTATTAGCTACAAAAATTCAACAATCAGTAAAAACGAACGTTCAAAATGAGAATAACAGACAGGTTAAACCGGGTGACAGTATGTACGTTCTTAGAAATACGGAGTCAGAGTCGGTTTTGATTGAGTGCGGTTTTTTATCCAATGCTGAGGAATGTAAAAAACTTTCTGAAAAAGAGTATCAAAAGCAATTGAGTTTTGCCATAGTTTATGGTATCATAGAATATGATAAGATAAAATCAGCTCAATAACTCTTGCTTTTGGGAGGAAGTATCCGATGAAATCGGGAAAAAGTATCTTTGTATGTAACGAATGCGGATATAGAAGTTTAAAGTGGCTTGGCAGATGTCCGGATTGTGAGTCGTGGAACAGCTTTGAGGAGATTGAAGCCGAGGAGAAAAAGGTTAAAAAAACCGCATCTTATGACGTAAAGGCAGAGAAGCTCTCGGATTTAACGTTGCCGGAATATATACGTACAAAAACAGGGATGCAGGAGCTTGACCGAGTTCTTGGCGGCGGACTTGTCGAAGGCTCTGTGGTTTTGCTTTCCGGAGAGCCCGGTATAGGAAAATCGACGCTTCTTATGCAGATTTCATCCGTTCTTTCAAAATCAAGAAAGGTTCTTTACGTATCCGGCGAGGAATCGAGCGCACAGATAAAGATGCGTGCTAAGCGCCTTAAGGTTGAGGGCGAGTCATTATATCTGATTACAGAGACGGATATCGACGCAGTTTTGACAGAGTGCAATAACCTTAAACCCGATGTTATTATCGTGGATTCTATACAGACTATGTTTTCTTCGCACTTCACATCTGCACCCGGTAGTATTATTCAGGTAAGAGAGAGCGCGATGAGCTTTATCGATTACGGTAAGTCTAACGGCGCCGCAGTTTTCCTCGTCGGTCACGTAAACAAAGAAGGCGGAATATCAGGTCCAAAGATTCTTGAGCATATGGTGGATGCCGTTCTTTGCTTTGAGGGTGATAGATCAAATTCATATAGAATAATCCGTGCCAATAAAAACAGATTTGGTTCTACAAACGAGATCGGCGTATTTGAGATGGGGGACGAGGGATTGCGTGAGATACCGAATCCGAGCGAGGTCGTTATGGCTGAGCGACCTAAGAATACGAGCGGTTCGTGTGCGGGCTGCGTTATGCAGGGCACGAGGCCTATAATCTCCGAGATTCAGTCTCTTGTTGCTAAGAGCGTGTATTCTGTCGGAAAAAGGACGGCGGATGGCTTCGATTATAACAGAATGTGCCTTCTTATAGCCGTCCTTGAAAAGAGAATGGGGCTTAAGTTTTACGAGAATGACGTCTATTTGAATGTCGCAGGAGGCATTAGACTTGATGAGCCGAGTGCGGATTTATCGATTGCTATGGCGTTGATAAGCGGAATCACCGATAGAGTTATACCGGATACTCTCATTGCTTTCGGTGAGATTGGACTTGCCGGAGAGGTGAGAGCGGTATCTCACATTGAATACCGAGTAAAGGAAGCTGTCCGTCTCGGATTTACAAAAATAATTCTTCCGAAGAAGAACGTGACTCAAGCATTAAAGGTTCCCGAGGGTGTACAGCTGTGCGGCGTAACAAATATATATGAGGTTCTTGTTCATATGTCAATGCGTTCAAAGGAATAATTAATAAAAATGCGCTCTGTTTTGTTATTTTTTAACAAATCAAGGGCGCATTTTTCTACACTAAAATATAAAAATAGTGTATAAAAAATATTGCATTGATAATAAAAATATCGTATAATTTATACAAGATGTTAAATGCGCAGAGCGCTATTTGCATATATTAAACAAGGAGATTATCTAAAAATGGAAAAGGTTTATACCAAAAGCATTCGTAATGTTGCACTCCTCGGTCACAGTGGGGGCGGAAAGACTTCGCTCGCTGAGTCTATGCTCTATATTTCGAGAGTAACCGACAGACTCGGTGTTGTAAATGACGGTAATACGGTTTGCGACTACGATCCCGAAGAGATAAAGAGAGGTTATTCGGTTTCTTCCGCTATGGCTCCTATGCTTTGGAACGGAACTAAGATAAATATTCTTGACACGCCCGGTTTCTTTGATTTTGAAGCAGAAGCGAGGCAGTGTGTCAGAGTTGCCGATGCCGCAATTATTGTTGTTGACGGTAAGTCGGGCATCGAGGTCGGAACAGAAATCGCTTGGAATCTTGCTACCGAGGCAGGAGTTCCGAAGGCTTTCTTTATAAATCGTTTTGATGACGGAGAAGCAAGATTTTATAAGGTCTTCGGTGCTATCAGAGAGAAGTACGGTCTCAACGTGTGTCCCATTCAGATTCCTATTATCGACGGAGACACTGTAATCGGTTTTGCAAATCTTGTTGAGATGTGTGTTTACACCTTCGAGAGAGCTACCGGTGAATACATAAAGTCTGCTATTCCCGAGAAGTTTAACGACGTATGCACTGAGTATCATAATATTCTTCTTGAGGCTATCGCTCAGACCTCTGATGAGCTTATGGATAAGTTCTTTAATGAGGAGCCTATTTCCCGCGATGAAGCTCTCGAGGCTATTCACCAGGGTATTATTACAGGCGATATCGTTCCTGTATTCTGCGGCGCTGCTCTTAAGAACTGGGGTATTAAGACCTTCTTGGATACAATTGCAGAATCCTTCCCGAGACCCACTGCCAGAAAAGTAGAGCACGTTGTTGATTCCGACGGTAATCTTAAGGAAGTTCCTATCGATATGGATTCTCAGGATACTTCTGTGTTCGTATTCAAGACTGTTGCTGATCCCTTCGTAGGTAAGATGTCATTCTTCAAGGTTATGACCGGTACTGTAAAGAAGGATCTCGAGCTCAGAAATACAACCACAGGCTCTAAGGAGAAGTTTAATAAGATATTCATTCTCAGAGGAAAGAAGCAGATCGACGTCGACGAGCTTGCGTGCGGTGATATCGGTGTAACCGCTAAGCTTAATAATACAAATACTAACGATACCTTGACGACTCTTGCCGAGGACGTTAAGTATATGCCTATTAAATTCCCGAGACCTTATTATACAATGGCAATCTCTCCTAAGGCGAAGGGCGATGAGGATAGAATTTCCACGGGCATTGCAAGAGTTCTTGAAGAAGATATGACCGTAAGATATGAGAATAACTCTGAGACAAAGCAGCTTACGGTATCCGGTCTTGGTGATATTCATCTTGATCTTGTAGTTTCTAAGCTCAGGAATCGCTACGGAGCAAACGTTGAGCTTGGTAAGCCTAAGATTGCGTACAGAGAGACTATTAAGAAAACTGTTGAGGTCGAAGGAAAGCATAAGAAGCAGTCCGGCGGGTCGGGTCAGTACGGTCACGTAAAGATTAAGTTCGGCCCCGGGGAGGATCCCGGTCTTACGTTTACGGAAAGCGTTTTCGGCGGCGCTGTACCTAAGAACTTCTTCCCCGCAGTAGAGCAGGGTCTTCGCGACTGTATGCTTAAGGGGGTTCTTGCAGGCTATCCTGTAGTTCATCTTGCAGCTGATCTTTATGATGGCTCATACCACGACGTTGACTCTAACGAAATTTCGTTCAAGCTTGCTGCAGGTATTGCATACAGAGAGGGTCTTCCTAAGGCAGGACCTGTTATTCTCGAGCCCGTAGGCGCGCTTAAGGTCTATATTCCCGATAATTACGTCGGCGACGTTATGGGAGATCTCAATAAGCGTAGAGGTAAGGTTATGGGAATTGAGCCTTGTGATGACGGCAGCGAGCTGCAGGTTGTTCTTGCAGAGGTTCCGTTCTCTGAGATGACCGACTATGTCATTACACTTAGAGCTTCTACACAGGGTAGAGGAAGGTTTGACTTCGATTTCATCAGATATGATGAAGTACCTGCTTCTCTTACGGATAAGATTATTGCAGAAGCGCAGAATAACGCATAATTTGATTTTGTATAGATTTTACAGGCATAGCTCTTGCGGCTATGCCTGTTTTCATTAATCGATAACCATAAAAACGAGATATTTATTGAACCTATGTATAATAACTAGAGCAATTATGAAGTTTTTGTTACGTAAAAACATATTTTTGTTGACTTATTACTTAAAATGTGCTAAAATAAGACAAAAATTACTTTAAAGGGAAATTATATGGGTAATTATACAGAACTTAAAAAAGACGATGATACCTCTGTAAAGAAGGTTGAGAAGAACTACGACGATTATACCGTATACGATACACCGGCGTACAAGGTGCGTAAGCGTAGGTTCGGAGATAGACGAGAAGGACGCAGGGTTAGATCTCTCCCTCCTATGAGCTATGTTGTTCCTTACATAATGAAGGATAGAAATGACTCTCAGAATATGTTTGAGGATGTCATAGATATCACTAATATTGAGAAGTACCTTGATGCGAAGCATAAGGAAGGGTATACCGATATGACCCTCCTTCACGTTATACTTGCAGCGTATGTGCGTGTCGTTTCGGAAAGACCGGGTATCAACCGTTTTATCGCAGGCCAGAAGATTTATGCCAGAAATAACGTCGAGTGCGTTATGACAATCAAAAAGGAGCTTTCACTTGAATCTCCCGATACCTGTATAAAGGTAATTTTCGACCCTCGTGACAGCGTTTTTGATATTTATAAAAAGTTCCAGAAGACAGTTCACGATGCTCTTGACGTACCGGAAACTGATTTTGATAATACCGCAAGGATATTGACAAAGCTGCCGGGCTTCCTCTTCAGATGGACTGTTAGGCTTTTGTTCTGGCTTGATTATCACGGCTGGCTTCCTAAAGCACTCTTGAACGTAAGTCCGTTCCACGGTTCTATGATTATTACGTCTATGGGCTCGTTAGGTATTCCTGCTATCTATCATCATCTATATAATTTTGGTACGTTGCCTCTCTTCCTCTCCTACGGTAGTATATTTACTGCTGATGCGATTAAAAGGGATGGCACGAGAGAAAGACATCATTTCGTCACCTTTAAGGTCGTGACGGATGAAAGAATATGCGACGGTTATTACTATGCTTCCGCATTCAAAAAGATAAAGAGATATCTTCTCCATCCGGAGCTTCTGGATAACAATGCTGAAAAGGTAGTTGAGGATATCGACTAAAATTAAAGGCAGGAATGAAAATTCATTCCTGCCTTTAATTTTGACAAAAGTTAAAAATGCGTACGTATATTAGAGCAGACCGCTTTTGATTTCATTTTCGAGTTCGTAAATTATTTTTGAAACAGCGCATTCCCATACGGGTACCGTAACCCTTTTTGCTCTTTCTTTTACTTGCTGTGGCGCATTACCGACAGCATAGCTTATGTCTGCCGCTTCTAGCATATGTATATCGTTTTCGAAGTCTCCGATAGCCACAGACACTCTTGAGCCGAGGTGCTTTTTTAGTCGATTCAGTGCGTGTCCTTTTTGGTTTTTTTCTTTTAGTAATTCTGCGCCGCTGGACCAGCTTCTGACCGCTATATAGCCTTCCGGAAGATTCTTATTTAGTCTTTTCATATTGTTTAGAATATCTTCCTCGCTTTTTGCGTAGAGGACTATTGAGTAAATCTCCGATGTGCGTATCCTCTCACGCATTTCAGCATATTCGCAAAGCTTATAGAAGGCTGTCTCGTGGTTTTTACGATAGTTTACAGCTATTTGCGTAATTTTGGTATTTTCTCCCAGCATAAGGTCGAGTATCTCTACACATTTATCGTCGAGGAATCCCTCGTACAAGGCCTTATCATCTTCATATGGTGCTATGTATGCGCCGTTGAGGGATATTATATTAGCGTTAGGCTTTACTAAGCTTTCGAATTCCTTTAGAAAAAGGTAATATCTGCCGCTGCAAATAGTAAATTTACCGCCGTTTTCTTGAAAATAACGTATTGCATCTAAATCTGTATCATTAAGCTCGTGCTTGTAGTACAGTGTCCCGTCCCAGTCGGAACAAATTAATATTCCGTCGAATAAGCCCATAAAATATCCTCCGATTTCATTATACATAATTCGATAATTCTTGTCAACGGCACTCATCTTAAAATATATGGCAAAAACTTAAAAAATCCCTTGACTTTTAAAAAACCATCTGTTATAATATAGAGGTCTTGTGGAGAGATGGCCGAGTTGGTCTAAGGCGCACGACTGGAAATCGTGTAAACCCTAATACGGTTTCAAGGGTTCGAATCCCTTTCTCTCCGCCAAAGATAGAAGGCACTCAGAAGGGTGCCTTCTATTAATTTATATCAATATTTCGGTAAGCTCTCGGAGATACTCCCGAGAGCTTTTTGAATATATGATTAAAGCTTCTTATACTGTTGAAGCCGCTCTCGGAAGATATTTTTGTAATAGATAAATCCGTTTCTGTCAATAGCTCGCACGCTTTATTAAATCTATATATATTCAGATAGTCGTTAAAGCTCATAGAAAACAGACGGTTGAATATTCTTGAAAAATAGTAATAATCATATCCGAAGTATTCAGCCATATCCGAAAGCGTTATACTTTTTTTATAGTTATACTCTACGTATTCAACTATATTTTCCATAACGGTGGTGTGCTTATCATTTGATTCACTGAGGGTGATTTGCCGTAAGTATTCACTACATAGCGCATATAAAGAGGATTTAATTATGAAGACGTCTGAGAGCTCCTCTTTTATCAGATTATCACTTAGATATTTTAAAATATTTTCCGAGCATCTGAAGGAAAAATCATTTCCGCACTTTCCGCCCATATGCTTTTTGAATTCGTGAATAAAATCCTCGGAAAATACTCCTATCCAGAATAGCCCCTTAACAATTGATTTTACCGAATGAATCTCGTTTGAAAGACAAAAGGCAAAATCTCCCTCTTCCAGCACCTTTGCTTTGTTGTTTACAATACATTCTACCTTACCTTCGATTACGTAAATTATCTCAATGTTTTTGTGAAAATGCAGGTCATAATCAACGTTTTCGTAGATAAAAACATTATAGCTATGATTGCCCATTGAGTTGTGAGGTTGATGAAAGACAGGCATATCTACTCCTAAGAAGACAAATTCTTGCTATTATTATACAACCGTATTCTTGTATCTGTCAATATAAAATGATAAAATGTATTTGACAGCAATGAAAAAGACAAATTTAAGTCATTTTGTCAATATACTGAAGGAGTTGTGTGATGTCACGAGCACTCGTCTTTTCAATTGAAGAATTTGCAGTATTCGATGGCCCTGGAATACGCACAACCGTTTTTGTGAAAGGTTGTCCCTTGCGCTGTGAATGGTGTCATAATCCCGAAGGGCAGAGTATTACTAACGAGATTCTGCGTTCTCCCAACGGTTGTCTTTCCTGCGGTTTATGTGAATCAAAGGCTAAGATTATTGACGAAAGACTTTCTTTTACAGAAGAGAGCATTTCTGTCTGCCCGAGAGGTCTACTTCGTTATTGCGCTGAAGAGTATTCACCTTCAGAGCTTTATTCGAAAATTGAAAAAAACCTTTCTATCCTCAATTCATCGGGAGGCGGCGTGACCTTTTCCGGTGGGGAGCCGACGTCAAATGCTGAATTTTTATTAGAGTGTCTTGCTCTGTTCAAGGATAAAATACATCGAGCGGTACAGACCTGCGGATTTTGTTCCGCTAAGCTTTTTAAAACCGTGCTTGATAATTGCGATTACGTTTTGTATGACCTTAAAATTATTGATGAAGAGCTACATAAAAGGTATACCGGTGTTACCAATAAGCCGATAATCGATAACTTCTTGACCCTTGTCTCTTCGGGCAGAGAATACGTCATAAGAATGCCGCTGATACCGGGTGTTACGGACACGGAAGAAAACGTAAGAGCGGTTGCCTCTTTACTTAAAGCTAACGGAGTAGACTATATTGAGCTCTTGCCTTATAATAAGCTTGCAGGCTCTAAATATAAGCTTGCGGGTAGGGAATATACTCCGTCTTTTGACGCCTCTGTTCCCGTAGAATTCCGCACTGAGATTTTCGAGGAATTCGGAATTAAATATAAAGTAATGTAAGGAGATAAAACTATGACGGATAATATTAAAAATAAGCTCGCTTATCTTAAAAGCGAGGAGTATAAAAAATACCGTCGCAATATAGAAAAACCCTATATTATATTCCCTGAGGGAACGAGCGAGATTAATATAAATAAGACCCTTTTCCGCTATATGCTTGATTCTGAAGCTCCTATTTTGTTTGAGAACGATATATTCGGATTTAACAGAACGGTTATTCAGACTCCTATCGGAGTTTTAGGAGATAAGGAATACAATATATCAATTGGAAACATCACTCCTAATTACTCTTATACGCTCTCTGTCGGAATGGACGTTATACTTGAGCGCATAAAGGATAAGTATGCTGTGTGTGGGAAAGAGAAGAGAGAGCTGTACGAGGCTATGATAGACGGCGTAGAGGGTAGCCTTGCGCTTGCCGACAGTTACCGTGAATATGCAAGGGAAAAAGGTAATAAAAAGCTTTATGACGCACTCTCTGTTGTACCGCACAAGGCTGCTACTGGTTTTTACGAAGCTTGCGTTTTCTTGAAATTTATACAGTTTACTCTCAGATTAAACAGAAATGCTCATATAACTCTGGGCGGATTCGATAAATACATGCTTCCGTATTTTGAGTCGGACATTGCTCGCGGAGTAAAAGAGGAAGAAATTTTTGAGATAATTGAGGAGTTTTTCATTACTCTAAATATGGACTCGGATACTTATTTCGGTATACAAAAAGGAGATAACGGAATGAGTGTGGTGCTCGGCGGCAGAGATATCAATAACGTCGACAGATATAATAAGATATCCGAAATGTGTCTTTGCGCATCTCGAGAGCTCTGTCTTATTGACCCCAAGATAAATTTGAGGGTGGATAAGGATACGCCTATTGAGAGACTTGAGCTTGCATCTACATTTACGGCGAAGGGTCTCGGTTTTCCTCAGTATAGTAACGACGACGTAGTTATTCCCGGATTAATTGAGCTTGGATATCCTGCTGTGGATGCGTATGATTATACCGTTGCGGCTTGTTGGGAATTTATAATTCCCGAGAAAGGATACGATATACCAAATATTGCTTCGGTAAATTTCCCTCTTGCAGTATCAAAAGCCATTAAGAGCCATTTGTCCGGCTCTGCCACCTTTGACGAATTCTTGGAAAAGGTTAAAATATGTATCGAAAATGAGTGTGAGCTTGTTGCAAAGAGAATGGTTAGTTGCGGACACGGTGCGTCTCCCTATATGTCTGTGTTTGTCACCGGATGTATTGAAAAGGGGCTTGATGTATCACAAGGCGGAGCAATATACAATAACTACGGTGCGCACGGAGTCGGAATCTCTTCGGCTGCCGATTCGATTGCGGCGGTAAAAAAGGCGATATTCGACGACGGAAAATGTACTAAAGAGGAGCTTCTCTCGGCTCTCGATAACGATTTTAAGGATAATCCAGAGCTGAGAAACTATCTTGTTTCTGCTCCCAAAATGGGAAATAACGACAATTACGTAGACGTTTATGCGAGTATGATAATCGATATTTTCTCTAAAACATTCTCAAAGTATAAAAACCTTCACGGCGGAATTTTAAGACCGGGTACGGGAAGCGCTATGGAGTACTTGTGGCAGGGAAGAGAGGTCGGTGCAACTCCCGATGGAAGATATGCGTATACTCCTTTCGGCTCGAGCTACTCTCCTTCACCCATTGCAAAGCTTAACGGCCCCTTGTCTTGCATTCAGTCTTTTACGAAGCAGGATTTAAAGAAGGCTATAAACGGTGGGCCTCTTACGATGGAAATACACGAGAACGTGTTCAGAAACGATGAAGGTACAAAGAAGGTTGCAGCCCTTGTCAGGGCGTTCATTCAGCTCGGCGGACATCAGCTTCAGCTAAATGCCATAAGCAGAGACACTCTGCTCGATGCACAGAAGCATCCCGAACGTCATAAAAATCTTATTGTCAGAGTGTGGGGATGGAGCGGATATTTTAACGACTTGGACGTTGAGTTTCAAAATCATATTATCAGCCGTACTGAGTTTATGGCTTAATCATTCTAATGCTTTTATGCTTACGAGGAGTATACTATGAAAAAATGGGATTTTTATACCACAAAGGAGATAAAACCTGAGGGCTGGCTTAAAAAGCAGCTTGAAATCCAGGCAAACGGACTATGCGGCAACCTGGATAAGGTCTGGCCGGACGTAAGGGACAGCGCCTGGATAGGTGGGAAGGCCGAGGGATGGGAAAGAGTTCCGTATTGGCTTGACGGCTTCATTCCGCTCGCATATATGCTTGATAACGCCGATTTTATATCTAGGGTCAAGAAATACATTAATGCTATTCTTTCATTCCAGCGGCCAAGTGGATGGATTTGCCCCTGCAAGGAAGAGGATATCCCGAGCTATGATTCTTGGGCAGTAGAGCTTATCGCAAAGGTTCTCTTGGTTTATTATGATTGTTCCGCCGATGAGAGAATACCAGGCGCTATATATAAGATTCTTAAGAACTTCTACGATTTGCTTTCCTGTGGTAAAATATCCCTCTTTGATTGGGGGCGCTCGCGTTGGTTTGAGTTCTTCATCTCTATAAACTTTATAGAAGAAAGATATAAGGAAGACTGGGTTTACGAGCTTTCAAAAATGGTAAAAGAGCAGGGGCTTGATTACACTCAATATATCGATCTTTGGAAACGCCCGTTAAACAAATGGCGACACGAAACTCATATTGTAAACATCGCAATGATGCTAAAGCAAGAGGCTGTCAGCTGCGATATTTTGAAAGAGGAATATACCGATCTCGGCGAACGCCTATACACAGTGCTCGAAAAATACAACGGTACTCCATTAGGACTTTTCACGGGTGACGAATGTCTCTCCGGACTTAGCCCGATTCAGGGCACGGAGCTGTGCGCTATCGCCGAGCAAATGTACTCGTATGAGCATCTTTTTGCATATTCCGGACAAAATAAGTGGGCAGAACGTCTCGAAGTGCTTGCTTTTAATGCTCTGCCGGCAACCATTAGTGACGATATGTGGACGCATCAGTATGTTCAGATGTCGAATCAGATTGCTTGTCAGAGATTCCCCGGAAGGTCACTTTTCAGAACAAATAATGAAGAAGCTCACCTATTCGGGCTTGAGCCTAATTACGGATGCTGTACAGCTAATTTTAATCAAGCGTGGCCAAAATTTGCCTTGTCTGCATTTATGCACAATGAGGACACAGTCATCTCGGCAATTCCTGTTCCGTCCTCTTTGACTACCGATTCCGTTTCGGTTGTTCTTAAGACTAAGTATCCATTTGAAAATAAGCTCGAATATGAAATTAAGGCTAAAAGTGCGTTTACTTTTAAGGTGAGAGTACCGTCCTTTGCAAAGAATCTTCGTGTCGATGGCATAGCGGTTTCTTATTCCGAGGAATTGAACTTTTCGCTTTGCGAAAATGAATGTAGATGCTTTGAAATCACTTTTGATACAGAGCCTCACTTGATCGACCGTCCGTATAATTTAAAAAGCGTTGTATGCGGTTCTTTGGTTTTCTCTTTGCCTGTAAAGTATGAGAAAAAGATGATTGAATATGAAAAGAACGGAGTTGAAAGAAGATTCCCGTATTGTGATTACGAATTAATTCCGCTTACGGAATGGTCGTACGCTTATTCGTCGCCCTTCTTTAAGATTGAAGGGCGTGAGGTTTCGGAAGTACCGTTCAGCTCTGAATATCCGCCGGTTGTATGTAAGGCTCAGGTAGCGAAGATTCCGTGGGGATATGAGGACGGCTTCGATACCGTATGTGCAAAAGCTCCCGAGAGCCGCATTCCCTTATCCGATAGCGTTGAAGTAGAACTGTATCCGTATGGATGCGCAAAGCTTCGAATGACTGAAATTCCATTAATTTAAATTTTTTTTTATAATGTAATAAGCAGAGTTTCTTGTAAAAAGCACCTTTTTTGAGGTGCTTTTTCATTTTTTTCCTTTTTATAATTTGTTATTTTTGATAAAATAACTAGGCGGCCGTAATACAGAAAGGAATTAAAATGAAAAGAGAAGTTAATATGTGCCGTATAGGCAATTGTAAGAATGAGAAGGATGAAAAAAAGAACGAAAAAAGTAGGGAAGAGAGCATAATAGTCGATCCCTTCGGCTCGTGGACAGGCGTGAATGTAGACAACAAGCTTGAACAGCCCGTGCAGGATGTTGACGACCTCTAATTATATTAAAATAAGCCCTTGACAAAATTAGAGAATTTTCATATAATATTAGCGTTAAATATTTAAGAGATATTATATGGAGATTATACTATGAGCTTAAAGGTTCTTAAGTTTGGCGGAAGCTCGCTTGCAGATGCAGAGCATTTCCGTATGGTTGCTGAAATAGTAAAGAGTGATCCTAACAGAAGATATGTTGTTGCTTCCGCACCCGGTAAGCGTTTTTCCTCAGATATTAAAGTTACGGATATGCTTTATGACTGCTATGAGGCGGCTGCAGATGAGAAGGATATCACAGAGTTTTTTGAAGCTATTAAAGAGAGATATGAGTCGATAATCAGAGAACTCGGTCTGAACCTCGATCTTTCCGATTCTTATGAGAAGATTAAACACGCCTTCTTGCACGATTCGGGCAGAGACTATTTTGCTTCCCGGGGCGAGTATCTTAATGCTAAGATTCTTGCAGAATATCTTGGCTATCACTTTGTTGATGCTAGAAAGTGCATATTCTTTAACGACGAAGGTACCTTCGATGCCGAAAGGACAAATAATGCTGTAAGAGAGTATGTACGGAAGTACGAAAGGGCAGTGTTCCCCGGTTTTTACGGCTCTATGCCTAACGGCACTATTAAGACTTTTTCCAGAGGCGGCTCTGATATAACAGGCTCAATTGTTGCAAGAGCAGCATCTGCCAGTGTTTACGAAAACTGGACTGACGTTTCAGGATTCTTGATGGCTGACCCGAGATGTATTGAGAATCCCAAGGTTATTGATACAATAACCTACAAGGAGCTCAGAGAGCTCTCGTATATGGGTGCTACCGTGCTTCACGAGGATGCTATTTTCCCTGTAAGATATTCTAAGATTCCTATCAATATCAAGAATACTAACCGTCCTACGGATAGAGGAACGATGATTGTACCCTCTACTGACGAGGTTCCTTCTTGCGTTATTACCGGAGTTGCCGGTAAGATTGGTTTCTCTGCGCTCAGAATAGAGAAGGATATGATGAATTCCGAGCTCGGTTTTGGCAGAAGAGTGCTTCAGGCTCTTGAAGATAACAGCATTTCCTTCGAGCATTTTCCCTCAGGAATCGATACTATGACTGTTATTGTTTCATCAAAAGAGCTTGGTAAAAAGCGCGGAGACGTAATGGCTGATATCTGTAAGGCTGTCAACCCTGAGAACATCTTCGTGGAAGAAAATCTTGCTTTGATAGCGGTTGTCGGTAGGGGTATGGTTAAGGCGAAGGGAACTGCTGCCAGAGTATTTACAGCTCTTGCTAATGCGGGCGTAAACGTCAGAATGATTGACCAGGGCTCGTGTGAGCTTAATATCATCGTCGGCGTCGACTCCAACGACTATATAACTGCGCTCAGAGCTATATATAATGAGTTTGTGAAGTAATTTAAATAATTGTATTTAGCGTGGTGACTTGATTTTAGAAACCACGCTAAATTTTATTATAAGGATATGTAGTTAGATTAATTTAGAGTATGTTTATAAACAAAAAGGCGAAGAATTTTACAAATCTTCGCCTTTTTATTTATCTGAATATGAAGACGGAGCAGGGAAGAATTACTTCAGCTTTTTGAGTATTCCTTCAATCCAGGTCTTTACAGCATCCATTTCCTCGGGCTTCACGTTCTTTATAAACTTGAAGGGAAGTCCGCCGTTTACGTAGAGTATATCATCATCAAATACGTTTGAGTCATTGGTTTTTGCCATTTCTACAATAGCCTTTGCGTTCTCGGGTGTTCCGTCAATGATGAATGCAACGTTAGCAGTTACAGATTTTTTGAGGGAACGCATAAATCTTGCAAAGCTGTCAGGCATATTAGCCTTTGCGGTTGCAACGATAACAATAAGCCTCTCGCCGTCGCAAGGGTAGGCGGGCATAATCCCGTCGGTGGCCTTGTCTGCGCTGATGAGCTTGGTAACTTCGTTTGCAATTGCAAGAAGCTTTCCTTTTCCGGTGTGAGTAAGTACTCTCATTCTCATAATATCGGTCCTCCAATGTAATCTTAGTATATTGTATCATAGAGTGGAGTATAAAACAAGAGTAATTTGTAAATATTTATTTTTCACATATTACAACCGCACCGAGCAGGGATGAGGGGTTATTTAAGTATATATACAATTATACAAAACATAAATTTTGTATAATCTAGGGAAGCGAAAAAGGACTATTTAGGCCTATTTTACTGTATTTTTACATATTTGCCTGTTATATAGCCCTTTTTATGAGTTATCATATTGGTTTATCAGATATAATGAAATCCATCGTATATCAGTATAACGATCTTTGGGTTATAAGTAAATCAAATTCTTAAGCGTCTTTTAATTTGCATTTGAATAAAAAAGAAAAATAGGTTGATAGATTGTAAGATGTAATTCTGAAAAATTTAAAATACAAAATACAAAAATAAAAATTATCAAATATTAAAAGGGAATAGTTGGAGTGCTTTTTCTTGACTTTTCTATGGTTATAGAATATAATTATAGTGTTTAAGTGCTTCCTTTTAAATATTTCTTCCTTGTCGCTTCCCCGCCCCGTATGTGTCTTTCCGCCTTGTTTTTGGACAGTATTTTGCTCACTTCTCGATATAAAGAGCCGTTTTTGTATTTTAATTTTACGGTTATGTCCTTATGTACGGTGCTTTTACTTATTCCAAAATATGCAGCGGTACTTCTTACGGTCGTTTCATTTTCTATAAGATATTCTGCCAACGCCTCGCATCTATCCATATCATTCAGTAATATCATTTTATCCCTCATTTGTTTGTATTTAATTTCTCTCTGTTCGATTATATGAAAGGATTCTTTAAACAATGATTAAAGAGGAAATAAAATTTATTGATTCTACGTACTTTGAAGGCTTGACCTCTATTAGAGCAATAATAAAGGGTATAGACTCTGGTGTTAATAACAGAACTATCGAAAAAATCTTTTATGATAAATCAAAAGCGAGAAAAAACGCAAAAGAGTTAGGATATTTTAAGGCAGTATCGTCAATATACGGTTTTGAACTTATAGAAACAGATTCCGACTTTTTGGATAAAATCTCCTTGGGTTCCTCTCACGGCGGAATAATTGCGAAAGCCGGAGAGAGAACACTTCCCTCTTTGTCTGACTCGGTTTCAGAGATTGATGCTTTCGGCTTCTACGCTATGATAAACGGTATTGAAGACCCTTACAATTTTGGATATGCTCTTCGTTCTTTATATGCGTGCGGCTGTTGTGGAATTATACTTGGAGAAAGAAACTGGATGAGCGCCGCCGGTATTGTTTCCAGGAGCTCTGCCGGCGCATCTGAAATGTTTAAGATTTACAGGGAAAACGAGCTTTGCGCTATTGACATACTTTCAAAGATAGGATTTAAGATCGTATGCGCCGAGGAGAAAACGGATAATATTCTTGGAGAGTGCGATCTTCCCTGCCCTATGCTCCTTGTTGTCGGCGGTGAAAAAAGAGGTATTTCAAGAGCTGTACTGGACAAAGCCGATTTGCTTGTGAAGATTCCTTATTCGAGAGACTTTAGAGCCTCTCTTTCTGCCGCCTCGGCAACAACGATGTTTGCATATGAGATTATGCGTCAGAAAAATATAAAAAATAAGCTATAATTCTATTAAAAAACGATAATAAAAAAGCACCCTTGGAGATGCATGCGATAGAGTAGTATCAAATGGAACAACACCTACCGACAGGAAAAAGGCGAAGAATTGTTAAGATTCTTCGCCTTTTTTTCTTGACAAGCACTGCTTTTGTGGGCACAAAAATATAGTGAAATGTTTTGCTTTCGCAAAACGTGAAATAATGTGCTACCGCATATTGTGAAATATCTCGCCCCGCTCGATGTGAAATGAAATTTGCCCACGTCCGCGCAAGCGGACATTTAACATTTGCGGAGCAAATATTTCACCGCGAAGCGATTTCATTTGCCCGTAAGGGCAAATTTCGTTGCGTACTTGCTCTACGGCAGGTACGCGTGTGACTCCCCGTTTTTGAGAGAGTTTTCTTGGGTGCTTTTGCTTTGATAGACTTTTTAATATATCTGTAATGAGCTGATAATATCGCTCATCTTTTCCTTTTTTGCTATACTGTTATATACCTCTTCGACTTTTTCTTTAATCTCTTTGTCATCGGTAATTCCGCAGTATATACTCAGAGCGTGCGCAACGCCGTTTGTCTCTGCATCTCTTGCAATTTCAAGAGACGATTCATCGTTGGAAGGAGCAAAACAAAGACCTGCTGCAAGTCCTGCAATGATATTCATAGGCTCTATGCCATGCTTTTTGCATAGTCTGATAGCTCCGATGAATCTATCGTTTTCTGACAGCTTGCGCTTCGTATCCTTACCGACACGCTCGATTGTATCGCCGAGAAGTTTGTTTTCAAATCTGTTTATCAGGTTCTCAGAGAAACAAATCAACTCTTCGAGAGGTACTCCGTATTCCTTTGATAAAGCTCTCGACGACTCGGTAAGAGCGCGGAGCGCCATCAGCTTAATTTCTGCATCCTTCGCTGCTTCCCATATGTAAGTATAGCCCTTGAGAGCTCCGAAATAAGCTGTAAGAGCGTGGCTCATATTGTGCATAAAGAGCTTGCGGCGAATAAAGAAGTCGAAGGGAGCGAAGGGTACCATGTTTTTAATTTCGGGTATTACGCCCTTGAAAGCGTTCATATCGACAGGAAGCTCACAGTAAGGCTCGACGCAAACAGCTAGAGGATTCTTCTCTGCTATCTCCTTAGGTGTTGCGGGTACCATACGTCCTATGGAAGGCTCGATAAGCGCAATGTACGTGTCGAAGTACTCTGCCTCGGCTTCGGATAACTTCGCCTTAACAATTCCTGCGAAATATTTATCCGCTTCTATCAGATTTTCACAAATTATAACGTTGAGTGGTGCTGTAACACCTTTTTGCATACGGCGCTTAACTCCTAGGGCAAACGGCTCTGCTATAATTTGAGTATATTTACACCTACGGCAGTAGCCATAATATCAGCGTCTGCAATTGCTTCGGCGATCGCTTCGTTATCACGACCGTTTATACCGTGTACCCCTGTAACTAAGTATTCGCGGTATCCGTCCTTTTCGGTAATGTATATCGGATAAGAGCCATCCGTGTTCAGTTTATCAATTACAGCCATATTTACGTCAATGAAGGATATTTCATATCCGGACATATGGAACAGCTGCCCGATAAAACCACGTCCGATATTTCCTCCACCGTACATCAAAGCCTTTTTCATAGAGTTTTACCTCGTCTGATAATTATATTTTACGAATAATATTATACCACTACTTCTAATAAAATTCAACTGTTTTCTCTAATAATAAGTAATATATTTATACTCTTTTTCTCTTTTTCATTTATTGACACTTATATCTAATAATGGTATAATTAAATTGATAAATTTGCTACTCTATTTAAGGAGATTTTATTATGAAAACTAAAGGCGTGCGCATCTACGGTGCGAATGATATCAGACTTGAAGAATTTGAACTCCCGGAGATTCGGGATGACGAAATTCTTGCGAAGGTTGTCTCTGACAGCGTGTGTATGTCTACGCACAAGGCTGTGCTCCAGGGAGCCAAGCATAAACGTATTCCGAACGATATAGACAAGAATCCTACTATCATAGGGCACGAGTTTTGCGGTGAAATTTTAGCTGTCGGGTCTAAGTGGCAGGATAAGTATAAGGCAGGAGATAAGTTTGCAATCAAGCCTGCGCACGGTTGGAAGGGCGGTCTTGAAGCCCCCGGATATTCCTATTGCTTTGTTGGCGGAAATTCTCAGTATGTAGTTATTCCGAACGAGGTTATGTAATGCAATTGTCTTCTTCCCTATAATTCCGATGCTTATTTCTATGGGTCTCTCGCTGAGCCTATTTCTTGCATCGTTGCAGGCTTCCATACTAATTATCATACGAATAACTCGACCCACCTACATACAATGGATATTGTTGAAGGCGGCAATACCATACTTATGGCAGCTGCAGGACCTATGGGGCTTGGTGCTATCGATTATGCGATACACCGTGACAGAAAGCCTTCCCTTCTAGTAGTTACGGATATAGATACTGCTCGTCTTGACCGTGCCGCATCTATTATTACTGTTGAAGAAGCGGCGAAAAACGGTGTAAAGCTTGTTTATGTAAATACCAATGCGGTTGAGAATGCGTATGAGTATCTTATGGAACTTACGGGTGGAAAGGGCTATGACGATGCTTTCGTTTACGCTCCGGTAAAGCCTGTAGTTGAGCTTGCTGATAGTGTTCTCGGCTTTGACGGATGCCTCAACTTCTTCGCAGGGCCTACAAATCCTAACTTTGCAGCAATGTTTAATTTCTATAACGTTCACTACAACTTTACTCATATCTGTGGTAACTCCGGCGGAAATACTGCCGATATGGTCGAGTCTATCGAGATGATGAATGCAGGTAAGCTCAGCCCTACCGCAATGATTACTCACGTTGGCGGCCTTGATTCGGTTATAGACACCGTTATTAATCTTGACAAGATTCCCGGCGGAAAAAAGCTTATTTATAACTTTATTTCTATGCCTTTGGTTGCGCTCTCTGACCTTCCCGAGCTCGGTAAGACGGATCCTCTTTACAAGGGTCTTGCTGATATTGTTGATGCTCATAATGGGCTCTGGAGCCCTGAGGCTGAGAAGTTCCTTCTCGAGAATGCAAAGCCTCTTTAATTTTCAAATATAAAAAAGTGCCGCTCGACAAGCGGCACTTTTACGTATGACGGGCATATCAATGCTCTGCGGTGAAAGTCCGCTGGGAGGTAGTTACCGACCAACCCGAAAGCGACTCCCAAGGTTTGCATCGCGAGATTTAGGCGAGAAGAAGGGATAGCGAAATCGTAGCCTGACGAACAGAA
>JAZORO010000064.1:0-20895 GCA_045656605.1 Eubacteriales bacterium | reverse complement strand
CGCCCGAATAAATTTTAGGTGCGCTTGTGCGATCTTCGAGATTTACATTTACCCTATCGAACTTTTTGCAGCCATAGAAAGCATTTTTTCCGATCATCTGAATTTTATCTGAAAGTGTTATATTTTTAAGAGAGGTGCAACCTCTGAAAGCACCGCCGTAAATCTTTTCGATGTTAGCTGTATTTTTAACACTTGTCAGGGCTGTGCAATCTCTGAAAGCTCTGTAACCGATGATGATACTACCGGGGAATACTTCATCAATATAATTAGGTGATACGGGCATAGTGAAGGTAATAGTTTTAAGTGATGAGCATCCTCTGAAAGCATCATCATAAATTGTAACAGTACCGCAGTAGAATTTAGGGAAGTTGAGAGCCTTGAGGGAAGTACAGCCTCTGAAAGCCTCTTTTCTTATAGCTACATTACCACACGCATAGGGTGAAACTATTTCCTCTAGTGCAGTACAACCCTTAAAAGCATATTTGCCTATATCTATCATACCGCAATCGTAAGGTAACTCCACTTTTTTAAGAGAAGTGCATCCGCTGAAAGCGTACCAATCCAAAATAAATCTTCCGCAGCTTTTTGGGAAAATCAACTCTTCAATAAAGTGGCAATTTGCAAAGGCACTTGAGTCTATATTAATGCGTTGTACAATATCCGGGAAAGTAACCTTTTTAAGAGAGGTGCATCCCATAAACGCCGCTTCCCCAATGACCTTAAGAGATCTCGGCAAATTGATTTTTACAAGCGCGGTATCAGAGGAAAACGCCTCGAAGCCTATCTCTGTAATCGTGCTCGCCATACGTACGGACTTCAATGACGTGCAGTAGGAGAAAGCACCCCTGGGAATCGTATATGCAAGACCCCTGACATCTATAGATTCGAGAGACGAGCAACCGCAAAAGGCCTCAATTCCCATAGTCTTTATACCGGAGAGATTTACTCTCTTAAGAAGCGTGCAGCCGTAAAACGCACGGTCGTCAACCTCGGTAAGTCTCGAAGTAAAGCGGAAGGATTCAATAGCGGTGCACGACTTAAACGCCTCGCTGCCTATGTAGGTAAGAGATCCGCCCTTAACCTCAACGAGTCCTTTACAGAAGGTAAATGCGCCTTCAAGAATCCGAGTCACGCTCCTCGGAAGAGACACAGACGTAAGCATCCTGCAATCATAAAACGTGTCTATATTTATTTCTGTGACCCTTCTCCCGATTTTAACAGTTTCGAGAGCGGTACAGCCCATACAAAGACCTCGGGGAGTTGCGCCATTACTGTTTATCTCGATCGTCTTTAAAGAGGCGGCCTCCATAAACAAATAGTCGCCGCAGTCAACGTCGGGCTCTATAACGAAGCTCTCAATACCGCTCTTCTGAAATGCGTAGTCACCCAGCTCCTTTACCGAATCGGGAAGGACGATACTCTTAAGCGCAAGAGTCATAAAGAAAGCTCTCTCGCCAATACGGGTAACCGAAGTGGGGATAGTAATATTTGAAAGCGACGTACACTCGGCAAACATATATTCTCCGACATAGGAAAGAGAAGAAGGCAAAACGACGTTATCAAGACTCTCGCATCCAAAGAAAACAAGCTCGCCAAGTGCAGTAAGAGAATCTGCAGGATACAGAACCTCGGTAAGCTGCGCACATTTTTCAAATGCGTTATTACCTATGTAAGAAACGGACGAAGCCGACATATCGATCTGTCTTAAATGTGTCGCACGGTAGAAGGAATAATCCCCTATCTTCTCAACGGAAGCGGGCAAGGTCACCTTCGCTATACTCTCAAGCCCGTTGAATGCGGAAGCGATAAGCTTAACCCCAGACGGTACCGTAACGTCAAGTCCGATGGGAATCAGCATTGTTCCGCCTGAATCGACTACGGACTCCCACATAACCTTAGACGACTGAGTCTCGATGTAATCGCCTGTGGTGGAGTCCTTCTGCGGGTTGAAATCTATGAGCACGCCATCTCCGATTATAACGAACTCATCGACAAGATCTCTATAAAAGATACACTCGGTAAAGGCAAATCCGCCGACATAGCTTATTGAATCAGGAAAATCCGCATTTATGTCCGAAGGGGTATCGGAAACGACCATCCTCTCAAGTCCGAGACAGGACTGGAAGCTGCTCTCGCCAATCTTCTCCAAAGAGTCAGAAAGAACAACCGTGCGAAGATTATCGCAATTTATGAAAGCACGGTCCGCAACCGATACGACATAACTCGGGAAGGTGTAAGTCTCGATATCCGATTTCGGCGGAAAATGAAGAATTCTCTTATTCACAACATCTACAAGTGCTCCGCCCTCAGACGAATAGGCAGTATTATCCGAGTCGACCTCGATACTCTTCAAGGCTACGGAGCCAAGAAGAAAATTATTTCCGATTTTTTCAGTTTCTTTTCCTATTCTAAGAGTCTCAAGAGCCGTGCACTCGGAGAAAACCCGATCTCCAAGCTCAACGACACCGGTGATATCCGCATCCTTCAAAGCGGAGCATCCGTAAAACGCCTCGTCGCCAATAGACACGACGCTCGATGAAATAGGCAGCTTTGTAAGAGAGGTACAAAAAGCAAACGTATTTTTTTCAATACTCGTCACCGAGTCGGGGAGCGTAAACTCCTCAAGGTCGGAGCATCCGTAGAACGCACCGGGACCGACGTAGGTCAGAGCACTCGAAAACTCCAGGTCAGAAAGCACACCGCAATTATAGAAAGCTCCCTCGCCGATGGAAGCAATCTTGGATATACCGGTAACAGTATTAAGATGGCTGCACTCGTAAAACGCTCTCTCACCGATATTTGTTACAAAAACACCCAGTTGGACAGAGATAATCTCACTCCCGGCAAAAGCGCCCTCGCCAATCGAGACAACGCTTCTGCTGTCGATAACGGTAGGAATGACAACCCTCTGCTCCGAGCCTGCGTAAGAAATTATCTCAACCTTGCCATCCTTCGTAAAAGCATACTCGAAGTTCTCGTAAACAAAGGTTTCCCTGGGCTCGGGATTACCTTTTTTGAAAATGAGGAAAACGGCGGTCACAAGAAGCGCCGCAGCTAATACGACAGCAGATACTATTATGATAAAACGGGATGTCGGTTTTTTCAGCTTAATTTGCATTTTCATCTCCCGGAATACAATTCTAAAACTTGTTTTGGTAAAGTCACGTGTGCGAGCGCACGCAAAAGACAAGTCACGCACAAACCCATTATACAACAAAAATATTTATATGTCAATCATAATAACGCTCTTTTTACATTTTTGCACCTTTTTTCCTCTATTGCGAATAAGTCCTGACGGCTCGGCAAAAATAGGAAAGCAAACAAAATGAAAAGGGGGAAATTTTTGCGTCATATTTGGCGCAAGGTGAAAACAGATGAGAAAAATTATTACAATGCTTCTCTTGACGTGTACGCTCTTATGTACGGTAGGTACAGTCGTGTGCGGTGCAAGCTTTGGAACGGGAGTTGAGGTCGTCGCAAAGGACGTAGAAATGATAAAAACAGGCATCTACGGCCAGAAGCTCTGCTTTTCGGACGGAGATTTCAAAAGCGCCTTTTGTATATCAAACTTTAAGTCTATAACCGTGACGAAGCTGCCGTCGTCTACCGAGGGTACTCTCTTAATCGGCGGAAGAAGAGTAGCGGAGGGTCAAACAATCAAGCGCAGAAACCTCGCCGCACTAGTATTCATACCTGCTTCGGCAGACGTAAAGAATTCGTCCTTCTCCTTCACTATGGACGGGCAGGATGCCATAGGCGAGACGGTTTGTCAAATAAAGTTTATTGACAAAGTCAATATGGAGCCAAAAATCGATGACAACGCACTAGCCGTATCTCTGACCACTCAGGAAGAGATTTCGGTATACGGAAAAATGAGCGCAACCGACCCGGATGGTGACGAGATTAAGTATATTGTCGTTGCTTATCCGAGAAACGGACTTATAAGCGTGACGGATACTACGAACGGGAGCTTCAAGTACACCCCTACTGGCAGCTTCACAGGGTATGATAGCTTTACCTACGTGGCAAGAGACGAGTGGGGAAATTACTCCGAGCCGACAAAGGTGAATATCAAGGTAACGCCCAGAATGTCGAGCGAGGTATTCCTCGATATGTCCGAAAGAAGCGAATACAATGCGGCAGTAGCAATGAGTGCGCTTGGTGTTATGAGCGGAAAGATACTCGGAGACGACAGCTATTTTATGCCCGAGGAGACGGTCACGAGAGCCGAGTTCGTCGCAATGGCCATGAAGGCGTACGGCATAAAGGCTGACTCGACACTCACATCCAGCTTTTTCGACGACGGTAAGGATATCCCCGCATCGCTTGTCAGCTACGTTGCTACAGCCGAAAGGCTCGGAATCGTGGACGGTGAGCTCGACGGTGCAAGGCTCGTATTCAATCCGAACAGAGCGATAAACAAATACGGGGCGGCAGGAATAATCGCTTCCATTCTTGACGTAAAGGATTCTCTCGAAGAATCGGTGTATCTCGATGATCCGGGAGTACCCGTATGGGCAAGATCGAGCGTGTCATCAATGATAAACCTCGGAATATTCGACTCTGACTCTGCCGATTATGAAGCGACGGTAACGAGAGCTGATGCAGCTGAGTATCTGTATAGAATGCTTCGTGTGAAATAAAAAGGGTGACCCCGTGCGAAATTCAGCACGGGGTCTGCCCTTTTTACCGTTAATTTATTTTTCTCCGAGAAGCTTTACAATCTCCCGACCGATCTGAGTCGGTATATCCGAGGGAATTACGGAGAACTCGGAAACGTCACTCGAGAGCGTATCTGCCGCTCTGCCGTGAAGATATGCTCCTAAAGCAACAAGAGCAGTTACGTCTGCACCCTGCGCAAGGAAAGAGGATATGACCCCGGCAAGCACGTCTCCGCTCCCCGCCTTTGCTAAAGCGGAAGAGCCGGAAGAATTGATAAAGACTCGCTTTCCATCTGTAATTATGCTTGCGGCTCCCTTCAGAAGAACTGTGCAGCCGTACCGCTGAGCGAACTCAACCGAAAGACGAATCCTATCGTTCTGTACTTCGTTAACGCTCTTTCGTATAAGTCTTGAAAACTCAAGAGGGTGTGGCGTAATAACAACATTGCGCTCTGCCCTTTCAAGCGACTCAAGCCCATCATTCCTTGCAAGACAATTAAGAGCATCAGCATCAAGGACAAGCGTCCCACCTCTTGTACTCAAAAGACTTTTCACAAGGCATTCAAGCCCGTCACTAATGCCGAGCCCCGGACCAACAAGGGTGACGTCCGCTCCTTCCGAGGCAAAAAGAATACGCTCGATATCCTTCTTTGTTAGTTCCCCCGTGGGATTTCTGATTTCGTATATAGCCTCGGGAAAGCGGGATAGAAGCACGGGATGCTGAGACTCATCGACAAAGGCTCTGATATACCCTGCGCCGGCTCTGAGCGCTCCCTCAAGAGCAAGAATAGCCGCTCCACGGTACTCACTCGACCCGCAAACGTGAACCACTCTGCCATAGCTTCCTTTGTGAGAATTTTTGCTCCTTACGGGCATATTTTCCCTTGCGAATTCCTCGTCGACAAGTCTGTCTTCAAAATTAAAATCGCACAGAAACGCCTCATTATGTAAACCAATGTTGTCATATACTAGCTTTCCTACATATTCGGCGGCGGGATATGACAAAAGTCCCCGCTTAAGAAATGAGAGTACAACCGTTGTATCAAAGTGCGCACACATCCCTTTATCGACTCTGCCAAAATCAGCGTCGCAGCCGATAGGAACGTCTATCGCAATCTTAAACGGCTTTTCCGCTCGCTCTATTACGCTTGCAATTATTTCTCCAGATTCGCACCTGCGGGGCGTGTACCCTGTTCCGAATATCGCATCAACAACAGCATCCGACGCACTGATGCATTCTTCCAAATCTAGAGAGTCGGTAATATACTTAACCTCTCCTCCACGTGACTTGTAGAAATCAAGGTAAAGCCTGCCTTCCTCTGTTCTTTGTCCTTTTGCAAAAACGTCAAACAAGGTTACTTTATATTCATCCATCAATTCGGTCGCCAGCGCATAACCGTCTCCACCGTTATTCCCTGCACCGCAAAGTATGACAACAGCTCCCCCGAGTTCAACCCTTTCTCTGACGATGCGTGACACGGCATCAGCCGACCTTTTCATCAGCTCGGTCGCAGGAATCCCAAGCACACAGGACGCATAGTTATCAATATCTTTAACGCTATTTGGCCTTATTACAATCATTAGCTTTCCTCACTCTTGTTAAGAATTCACAATAATTCCAAAACTTTTTATTCATTATAACACAAACAAATTAATTTTTCAACTTGATTTTATCGAAAATACTTAAAAAACTATTTACAAGCCTTCATTTTTTTGTTATAATAATGTCGCACAAACATGAAGCGAAGGAGTAACCGAATATGTCCAAGGATATTATAATAACCATCGCTCGTCAATACGGAAGCGGTGGCAGAGAGATAGGAGAGAAGGTAGCTAAGCTTCTCGGAATTCCGCTTTACGACAAGGAGTTGATAACAGAGGCCGCGGCTAAAGGAAACCTCAATGAAGAAATAATCAAAAACGCTGACGAGAGTGCGGCAAACAGCCTGCTGTACACTCTTGCTATGGGCTCGAATATACTCGGCACTACTATGCACTTCGGATACAAGATGCCCTTAAATGATAAGCTGTTTATTCTCCAGTCTGAGGTAATTAAGGAGTATGCTAACAAAGGCAGCTGTGTTATCATCGGCAGGTGCGCCGACTACGTGCTCAGGGATAAAGCGAACGTATTACGACTCTTTATTTACGGCGACCTGGATCACAGAGAGGCTCGTATAATGGAGCGCCACCCTGAAGTTAAGCAAAGTCAGATAGTTTACGTAATTAACAAGACGGATAAGCGCCGTGCTTCATATTATAATTTCTACACAGGCAACAAGTGGGGCAGATACGATAACTACGATATGGCTATAAACTCCTCCACTCTGGGCATCGACGGCACAGCTCAGCTTGTTTATGCCTGCGCAAAAAAGCTGATAGAGGACTAAACAGCATTAAATGAACTATCAATAAAGTTCAATACTTTTATTAAAGATTTGGGCGAGGATGTGAAAGCATCCTCGCCCTTTTTGTTATAAGTACCGTAAAAGCAACTACGCTCTGTAAGAATCAATCTTATCGGCGTAGTATTTAGCCGTATCTGCCATAAAGCGTGTGACTTTAGAATAATACTCGCTCTCAAAACCTTTGTAAAAATTATCAGCCTCAAGATTAAAGCTTCCGGCATAGCCCGACTCACCGAGCGCACGGCAGACAGAGTCCCAATCAACCCTCATAGTACCGGGAAGATTGTGACAATCCGCCACTCCGTCGACATCGTGAGCGTGTATACAACCGAGTCTGTGAGAGCCTATTTTACGTATCGCTTCTGCAGGGTCGTAACCGGAGATTGCCGAATGGCCGATGTCAAGACACATCGTAAAAGAGTCGGAATCATCAATCCTGTGGTAAAGCTCACACATCTCATACGGAGAGGCTAAGAACGAAGGCAAAACCTTCTTTGTGCCCGGGTAATATATCCACATATTCTCAGCTGCTATTCTGAGCCCGTAATGCTTAGCCATAGGAATAAGACTGCGGTAATAATCGACGTTCATACGCATATGCTCTTCTTCCCTGCCGAAATATACGTCGGGGTCATACATCGGGTGAACGACGATATCTCGCACTCCGATCATAGAAGCAAACGAGAAGGCACGCTCCATATGCGGCTCGACGTCCCTCTTGTAATTCTCTATGCGACAATAGGGGGCGTGCGCCTGAATATACGTAAGTCCCGTCGAGCGTGAGAATTCGCACAGCTCCTTTGCAAGCTCCTTATATCCTTCCGAAAAGGGCTCGCCGACAGGCTTATACATAGAAACGTCAATCGCAGAAAAGCCTCCCTCAAAAAGAAGCTCGGCGGCTTTAAGAAGACCGTATTTCTCCGCAAGGCGCTGAGTATGAGTCGAAAAAAGCACCTATCAGCCTTCCTTTCTGTAAGACTCAACCTTATTTGCAAAAATGCGAGTTACTTCACACATAAACTTGGTTACAACCTCGTCGTGCTCGGGAAGAAAGCCCTTGTAGAAGTTGTCCGCCTCAAGGTTAAAGCATCCCTTATATCCGACTTCTGCAAGTGCCTTACAGATTTCGTCCCAATGAAGCTTAGCAGCACCGGGTAGAATATGCAAATCACTCTTATAATCTACATCGTGAGCGTGGATGCATCCAAGACGTTCCCCGCCTATAATTCTGATATAATCCTCGGGCTCTCTATCGCACAGCGCTACGTGTCCGATATCCACGCATATGGTGAAGGTCTCTGGATCGTTAAGCTCATCATACATCCACATAAGATCACGAGGATCTTCGCAAGCCGCATCAAGTATCGTCTTCTTTACAGGATGTATGGTCCACATATTCTCAATAGCTATCTTAATACCGTGCTTCTTAGCCAGAGGAGCTAAATCCTTATAGAACTGAAGGTTGAATGCATTGCTCTGCTCTCTGTAGTTGTTATACGTACCGAGAGTAATGGGATGAATAACGATAATGGGAATGCCGAGAAGTTCGCATACCTCGAACGCTCTCTTATAGGCCTCGACGTGCTTCTCAACGCTATCCTTACCGCCGCCGAAGGTGCCGTGCGCCTGCACAAACTTAACCCCCGCTTTATCCGCCTTCTCCTTTATGGACGCACACTTCTCACGGTAGTCGTCAACATACGGGAACTGGTTAAACGTATACATAGAAACATCGATACCGGCATAGCCTGCCTCAATAAGCATATCGACAGCCTTTTCTATACCGTATCTGGTAGCAAGGAAATCAGTCTGGGTAGAATGAATCATTTTCAAAAAACCTCGTTTTATTAGTCTAAAAGTCTTAAAACCCATTAAAGGTCTTGCAGATAAAAATATTTCAAATCACTCAGGAATGAGAAATCAGAACTTCTCGGGGTATACGCCTTCTGCCTTAAGTCTCTTGAAGGCTTCAACGACAGAGGGCTTATCCTCTTTATAGGTAACTCCGTACCACTTATCCTCGTTATCAAGCACACGGACGTCTGCCTTACCCTCGGTAATGAGCATAGAAACCACTGTAGGAAGAAGGAACTCGCACTTCTCGGGATTCTTGGGAACATTCTCGTCGAGGAACTTCGGGAAGCGAGCCTTACACTCAGCAAGATATGCGGGAGTCAGACCCCAAAGGTTCATAGAAACAAGCGTATCGGGATCAAGATCGGTATCGACTCCGTCCTCGGTGAAGTAAATCTTGCCGTCTTTGATACCTATCTTAGTCCTCTCAACTATCTCGGTGAGCATACCGTCCTCGTACTTGCACACGCCTCTGGATACAGTACCCATCTCGGTGACGGTATTCTTTATACGGTATCCAACCATAGCGAAATGCATCTTAGTATCATTCTCATCGACGTTCTTGAGGAAGTCATACATCTTCTCAAATGCGTGCGCACCGTAGTAGTCGTCGGCGTTTACAACAGCGAAAGGAGCTTCAACAGTACCGAGACAGCACATAAGAGCGTGAGCGGTACCCCAAGGCTTCTTTCTTCCTTCGGGAATCGTGTAGCCCTCGGGAAGCTTATAAAGCTCCTGATATACGTACTTAACGTTAATATCTTTCCCCTCGAGGTGCTTATCCATTACCTCTCTGAATTCCTTTTCGATCTCTTTCTTAATGATGAAGGTAACGTCACGGAATCCTGCCTTTATAGCGTCATAGATAGAGAAATCTATGATAATGTGCCCCTCTGCATCAACCTTATCAATCTGCTTAAGTCCACCGTAACGGCTGCCCATACCGGCTGCCATAATAACGAGTTCCGGATTTTTCATTTGTGTTCTCCCAATAAATTTAATGTGGAATTACATTCCGAATTATATTATATATAATTATTTTCTTTTTTTCAAGATGGTTTGGATTTTTTTGCCGTTTTTCACAATTATTTTTTACACTTTTATACTACAAACGAAAAAAATATTTTTTTATGATGAAAAAGAATTAACTCTATTGAATTTTGCCGTTATTTGTTATATAATAAATCTAAAGAATACTTTTTGTGTAAAGGACGGATTTATTATGAGCACATTTCATCTTGTAGACCACCCTCTTATTCAGCACAAGCTCACCATAATGAGAAACAAAAATACCTCCTCAAAGGATTTCCGCGAGCTGCTCGACGAGATATCTATGCTTATGGGTTATGAGCTCACAAGAAACCTGCCGCTTGAGGATATCGTTATCGAAACTCCTATCGAAAAGGCTACCTTCAAAAGAATAGCCGGCAAAAAAATGGCTATCGTCCCCATACTCAGAGCGGGACTCGGTATGGTAGACGGTCTGCTCAAGCTTGTACCCGTCGCCAGAGTAGGTCACATCGGTCTGTACCGTGACCCCGATACTCACGAGCCTGTCGAATATTACTGCAAGATGCCCCACGACATCAAGGACCGCCTTGTTATCGTCGTAGACCCTATGCTCGCTACAGGCGGATCTGCTGCCGATGCAATACAGATGGTTAAGAACAGAGGCGCAAAGAATATTATGCTTATGTGTCTTGTTGCCGCTCCCGAGGGAGTAAAGAAGGTACAGGATACGCATCCCGACGTAGATATCTACTGTGCAGCTCTCGACGAGAAGCTCAACGATCACGCATACATTGTTCCCGGTCTTGGCGATGCGGGAGACAGGATCTTCGGCACTAAGTAATGCGTGAATTAAAAATTCAAAAAAACGATGCAGGACAGCGCCTTGATAAATTCATTACCAAGGCGCTGGATTTGCCTATGAGCCTGCTCTACAAGTCTGTACGGCTCAAAAAAATCAAGATAAACCGACACAGGTGCGAACCCGGTACGATACTGTGCGAGGGAGATACTGTACAGTGCTTCTTGAAGGACGAGTTTTTTGCAAAGCTTGACGGACGCCATTTTGGCGAGGGAGCCGGCGAATGCTCACTCGATAAGGTCAAGCCGCAGCTGGATATCGTTTACGAGGACGAGAACATCCTTCTCTTGAACAAGCGTCCCGGAATCTCTGTGCACGAGGACTCGAACGGAGCTATCAATACGCTTATCACCCATATTCAAGCATACCTGTACGCAAAAGGAGAGTATAACCCCGACAGAGAGCAGAGCTTTGCGCCCGCTCTGTGCAACAGAATCGACAGAAACACGGGCGGTATCGTTATTGCGGCTAAAAATGCTGAGGCGCTGCGGGTTATGAATGATAAGATAAGAGATCGGGAGATTGACAAATTTTATCTCGCAGCCGTCCACGGAATACCGAAGAAGAAGGAAGACACTCTATACGGCTATCTTCTCAAGGACGAGAAGACGAACACGGTAAGAGTCTATGATAAAAATCCACCTAAGGGTGCAAAGAAAATCATAACAAAATACAAGGTCGTAGCCACGTCGGAAGACAAGGCGCTTCTTGAGGTCGAGCTCCTCACCGGAAGGACTCATCAGATACGCGCGCACATGGCATTCGTCGGTCATCCTCTCATCGGCGACGGAAAGTACGGGATAAACAAATCAGAACGAGCCGAGGGCTACAAATATCAAGCGCTCTATTCCTACAAGCTGAAATTCAGCTTTAAAGACGGCAAAACCGCTCTCGATTATCTTAAAGGAAAAGAGTTCGCAATTTCAAAAGACAGTATATATTTCACCGATTTATTTTTTAAATAAAAAAAAGACGCCGTATACCCCACGTACTTATAGGGGTATACGGCGTTTCTTCTAGAACAGACTGATAAGCTCATCAACCTGATTTTTTGTAGTCATAAACGAGGTTACAAGTCTTATGACGGTCTTTCCGTCAGACAGTTTCTCCCAGGTTGTATAACCAACCTTGCCGGAAAGCTGCTCGAGCTTCTCCTGCGAGACAATAACGAACTGCTGATTTGTAGATGAATCAATATACATCTCATATCCACGCTTCAAAAGCTCGGTCTTTAAATAAACAGCAAGTTTTACAGCCTCTCTTGTAATCTTCATATAAAGGTCGTCGGTGAAAAGCGTATCAAACTGAATTCCAAGCATTCTGCCCTTTGCAAGAAGAGCGCCGTGGCGCTTAATTACAGAGAAGAAATGAGGACACAAAGCGCTGTCGGTAATAACCACAGCCTCTCCGAAAAGTGCTCCGCACTTAGTTCCGCCAATGTAGAAAACGTCACAAAGCGATGCGATATCGGGCAAGAAAAGATCAGTCTCGGGCGAATTCAGAGCGTAACCGAGTCTTGCGCCGTCAAGATAAAGGCGAGCGCCGAAGCGATGCGCTGTCCGTGATATCTCGTAGAGCTCTTCCTTGCTATAAAGAGTACCGTATTCGGTCGGATGAGATACGTAAACAGCACCCGGCATAACCTCGTGCTCTCGGGTCTCGTTATTGTAATATGCTTCAAAGAAAGCGCAAAGCTCAGAGGGGCAAATCTTCCCCGAATGCTCGGGTATTGTAATAACCTTATGCCCCGTAGCCTCAATAGCTCCCGCCTCGTGCGTCGCAATATGACCGGTGGTAGCGGATACTACGCCTTCATACGGGGCAAGGATAGAGGAAAGCACGGTAGCGTTTGTCTGAGTGCCGCCGACAAGAAGATACACACGGGCATCGGGAGCATTGCACGCTGTCTTAATCTTCTCTTTCGCAGTTTCAGTAAATTCATCAAGTCCATATCCGACGGTTTTCATCGAATTTGTCTGTACAAGTCTCTCAAGTATAGACGGATGCGCTCCTTCCATATAATCGCTTGTAAAATCGCAATAGACCATAAAAACTCCTATGCAAATAATTGTTTACTATTACTTAGTTCCGGTAGAGCCAAATCCTCCACCGCCTCTTGTAGTATCGGTCAGCTCGTCCGCAAGCTCATACTCCGGCTTAAGGAAGGGGACTATGACAAATTGCGCAACACGCTCCCCGCCTTCTACCGTCTGCATCTTGTCTGAGTGGTTATGTAAAGCAACCATACACTCTCCTCTGTAATCCGAATCAACCACGCCTACCTTGTTTGCCGGAGCGAGTCCTCTCTTCGATGCAAGCCCGCTGCGGGCAAAAACAAGTCCGCAGTATCCGACAGGTATCTCAAAGGCAAGACCTGTGTGAATCAAAACGGTCTCGCCGGGGGCGATAGTGATGGGTGAATCGGACAGATTATACAAATCCGCTCCTGCGGAAAACTCCGTACCAAACGTGGGCACAACCGCCCTTTCATCAAGCTTCTTTATCCTTACTTTCATTTTATCATTTCCTTTGTTTTTTGTTAACGGCAGAATAGCTCTTATCCTCACTTACCCCGTGCCATATAACTATTTTACCCTTTTCTCTTGTCAGATTCATATCGATTATACGCTGATTATCCGACCCTCTGAATCTCAGTCCGATGTTCTTTCTCTCTTCGATAAATCGACCGTCGACAAGAATATCGACCAAGGATAAAAGCTCGTCCGTTACCTCAATACGCTTATAGTGCTCACCGTGCTCCCCGGTTAATTCCTCATACAGATTTCCCGTATAGAGCCACACGGTTTTATCGGGATATTTTTCTTTAAAACGTCTGAGAAAAGGAAGGAGCGCCCTTTGATTCTCGGGCTCCATAGGCTCTCCGCCGAGCACGGTCAAGCCCCTGACAGAAGGGTTCTGCATACATACGAAAATCTCTCGCTCGACCTCTTCCGTAAAGGGTTCTCCGTAATCAAAGCTCCAGGTCTCGGGCTGAAAGCACCCCTTGCAGGCGTTGCGGCATCCGCTGACGAAGAGGGTCGTTCTGACTCCCTCTCCGTTAGCTACATCATACTTCTTCAAGGCTCCGTAATGCATATCAATCTCTCCCGAGCTTATGCTTCAAGAACTCACCCGTGTAAGAGCCCTCGGTGGCGGCGACCTCTTCGGGGGTTCCCTTAGCGACGACCGTGCCTCCGCCCTCGCCGCCCTCGGGTCCGAGGTCTATGATGTAGTCAGCCGTCTTTATAAGATCCAGATTATGCTCGATTACAACAAGCGTGTTCCCGCTGTCCGCAAGTCGCTGAAGAATTCCTATGAGCTTAGATACGTCCTCTGTATGAAGACCTGTCGTAGGTTCGTCAAGGATATATATAGTTCTGCCCGTCGCACGCTTGGCAAGCTCTGTTGCAAGCTTTACTCTCTGCGCTTCTCCACCCGAAAGAGTCGTTGACGACTGACCGATTTTTATATAACCTAGTCCGACGTCGAAAAGAGTTTTCAGCTTCCTCTGTATCTGAGGCAAGCCTTCAAAGAAATCTATCCCCTCTTCGACAGACATTTCAAGCACGTCGTATATGCTCTTTCCTTTATACTTAACTTCGAGGGTATCCCTGTTATATCTTCTGCCGTGGCAGACATCGCACTTTACGTACACGTCCGGCAAAAAGTTCATCTCAATGCACTTCACTCCGTCTCCCTCGCACGCCTCGCATCTGCCTCCTCTAACGTTGAAGGAGAATCTGCCGGCATCATATCCCTTTGCTCTTGCATCCTTTGTTTTTGCGAAAAGCGTTCTGATATCCGTAAAAAGTCCGGTATATGTCGCAGGGTTAGACCTGGGTGTTCTGCCGATAGGGCTCTGGTCAATTGCTATAACCTTATCTAGCATTTCTGTGCCAAGAATCTCTCTCACTTTACCGGGATAGGTAATGGCTCTGTTCAGCTCCTTTGATAAATACCTATACAATACAGAATTTATTAAAGATGATTTTCCGCTTCCCGAAACTCCGGTTACGGCAACGAAACAGCCTAGCGGAATATCTACGTCGATATTTTTTAAGTTGTTCTCGCTCGCTCCTCTGATAGACAGAACGCTTCCGTTACCGACTCTGCGCTCCGAGGGAACCGCAATCCTCTTTCTACCGGAAAGATAATCACCCGTTATCGAGCCCTCGGTGCTTGCGACCTCTTCGGGAGTACCTGCCGCTACGACCTCACCGCCGTGTATTCCCGCCCCCGGTCCGATATCGAGTATATAATCCGCCTCTCTCATAGTATCCTCGTCGTGCTCTACGACAATAACCGAATTGCCAAGATCTCTGAGGTTCTTGAGTGTGGCTATAAGCTTCCCGTTATCCCTCTGGTGCAGTCCTATGCTAGGCTCGTCCAAAATATATAAAACTCCGGTGAGCGCCGAGCCTATCTGAGTGGCAAGTCTGATTCTCTGAGCCTCTCCGCCCGACAGTGTTCCTGCCATTCTGGCAAGATTGAGATACTCAAGACCTACGCTCTTCAAAAATCCGAGGCGAGCCTTTATTTCCTTCAGTACCTCTTTCGCTATTTTTGCTTTATTCTCGTCAAGGACGATTTGCTCGACGAATTCAAGCATACGTGAAACCGACAGATGGCAGATTTCATCGATATTCAGCCCGCCGACGGTAACCCCGAGTACCATATCGGAAAGGCGTCTGCCCTTACAAGTCGGGCACTCGACCTCTTCTACAAACTGCTGATAATAGTCTCCGCCCTGCATACGCATACGCTTTTCCATTATTCCAACAATGCCGTCGAAGGTGGTAGAAGCATCTCTGCCCTCACCGCCGAAATATCTCGTTACCTCGTAGCGGCGATTGCCCGTTCCGTACATAAGCGCATGAATTGCTTCTTCGGAATACATAGAAATGGGGGTGTCAAGCGTAAAGCCGTATTGCTCGCCCACGGCGGCGACAAGAGGTCCTGTCCAAGAATCCTCAGTCATAGTCTTAAAGCCGTTTGCGGCAATTGCTCCCTCTCTCAAGGAAAGCTCGGGGAACGGCAAAAGCTTCTTTACGGATATTCTCTGCGTGTTTCCGATGCCTGCGCAGGCTGAGCAAGCGCCTATCGGATTGTTGAAGGAAAACATACGGGGCTCGAGCTCGGGGAAGCTGATACCGTGCTCCTCACAGGCATACTTCTGAGAGAACTCGAATTCACTCCCCTCTTTTCCGTCGCGCTCTACGGTAGCAACCGTAACTCTGCCGTCGGACTCACGCAAGGCGCTCTCGACCGAATCGGAGAGTCTGGCTCTTACATCTTCCTTTATCACAAGACGGTCTACAACAATGTCTATCGTGTGCTTTAAATTTTTGTCAAGCTCGATATTTTCGGACAAGTCGTACATATTTCCGTCAACACGTACTCTCGAATATCCGCTCTTACGTGCATCGGCAAAAACCTTCTCGTGCATACCCTTCTGCGCCTTGACTATCGGAGCTAAAACCATAAATCTCGTTCCGACAGGTAGCTTCAATATCCTATCGACAATCTGATCCTGCGTCTGCTGCTCTATAACCTTGCCGCATACAGGGCAATGCGGTACTCCGACTCTGGCGTACAGAAGTCTTAGGTAATCGTAGATCTCCGTAACCGTACCAACCGTCGAGCGAGGGTTCTTTGACGTTGTCTTCTGATCTATCGAAATAGCGGGAGACAACCCCTCTATAAGGTCGACCTCGGGCTTGTCCATCTGACCTATAAACATACGCGCATAGGACGAAAGGCTTTCCACAAATCGCCTGTGCCCCTCTGCATAGAGTGTATCGAAAGCAAGAGAGGATTTTCCGCTTCCGGAAAGTCCGGTCAACACCACGAGCTTATCTCTCGGGATCGTGACGTCGACATTCTTAAGATTATGAACTCTCGCACCTTTTATTACAATTTTACTCTGCATCTTATTTTCCGTTTCTGAGTTCCTTTATTCTATCTCTGATATAAGCCGCCTTCTCAAATTCAAGCTGGCGTGCCGCCTCCTTCATCTCGGCGGTCAGTTCCTCTATCATTCTCGCCTTCTGCAGTGCGGTGAGCTTTTTATCGCTCTTATCCTTGCCCGCCTTCTTTCCTATCTCGATGACGTCGGCGACCTTCTTCTTTATGCTCTCGGGGGTTATGCCGTGCTCCTCGTTATACCTTATCTGCACGTCACGACGGCGATTCGTCTCATTTATCGCCCCCTGCATAGAGCGTGTTACCGTATCGGCGTACATAATTACGTGACCGTTCACGTTTCTTGCCGCACGGCCTATAGTCTGAATAAGCGAGGTCTCACTCCGAAGGAAGCCCTCCTTATCGGCATCGAGTACTGCGACGAGAGATACCTCGGGAATATCAAGACCCTCACGCAAGAGGTTGATTCCGACAAGACAATCAAAGACTCCGAGTCTTAAGTCTCTGATAATCTCCATACGCTCTATTGTCTCGACTCTGTGGTGAATATACTTGACCTTAATTCCGTGGGAAGAAAGATAATCGGTCAGATCCTCCGCCATCTTGGTTGTTAAGGTGGTGACAAGCACCTTCTCTTCTCTTTCCACCGTAGCTCTTATCTCTCCGAGAAGATCGTCTACCTGACCGTCTACGGGTCTTACCTCAATCAACGGGTCTACAAGTCCTGTGGGACGGATCAGCTGCTCAACCATACTCGAGCTCTCCGCCTTCTCGTAGTCACCCGGTGTGGCGCTGACAAACACAACCTGTCTTACCTTCTCATCGAACTCGTCGAAGAAAAGAGGTCTGTTGTCAAAGGCTGACGGAAGTCTGAAGCCGTATTCTATAAGATTCTTCTTTCTTGCATAGTCGCCGCCACTCATACCTCTGACCTGTGGCAAAGTAACGTGAGACTCGTCCACAAAAAGTATAAAATCGTCGGGAAAATAGTCAAGAAGCGTGTACGGAGTAGAGCCTGCGGGTCGGCGTGCCAAAACTCTCGAGTAGTTCTCTACACCCGAGCAAAATCCGACCTGTCTGAGCATCTCAAGATCGTATCTTGTCCTCTCCTCTATGCGCTGAGCCTCTATGAGCTTATTTTCTTTTTTGAAATAAGCGACTCTCTCTTTCATCTCCTCTTCTATCTCAAGGAGAGCCTCTTCTCTCCTCTGCTCGCTTACAGCGTAATGAGTAGCGGGGAAAATGGCAGTATATGAAAGATACTCTATGACAGCGCCTGTGACACTGTTGAACTTCGAGAGCCTGTCTATCTCATCACCGAAGAACTCGACCCTTATGCCGTAATCCCTCGCCGAAGCGGGATATATCTCTACCGTATCTCCGCGGACACGGAACTTATTTCTGATGAAGTTCATATCGTTACGCTCGTAGCTGATGCTTACCAAAGAGCGTATCAAATCATCTCGAGACATCTGCATACCCGGTCTGAGAGAGACAAGCAGGCTATTGTATTCCTCAGGATCTCCGAGAGAATAAATACAGGATACCGACGCAACTATAACGACATCCCTGCGCTCAAATAGAGCTGAGGTTGCGCTGTGACGGAGCATATCTATCTCCTCGTTTATCATAGCGTCCTTCTCGATATACATATCCTTTCCCGGGATATAAGCCTCGGGCTGGTAATAATCATAGTAGGAAACAAAATACTCAACCGCATTCTCCGGGAAGAAGGCTCTGAACTCGGTACACAGCTGAGCGGCAAGCGTCTTATTATGGGCAAGCACGAGAGTCGGGCGATTAAGATTTGCTATGACGTTCGCCATAGTGAACGTCTTTCCCGAGCCGGTAACGCCTACGAGAGTCTGCGCTCTCTCACCTGCAAGGATACCCTCGGTAAGCGCTCTGATAGCTTCCGGCTGGTCGCCTGTGGGCTTATAGTCGCTTTTGAGTTTAAATACGTTATCGCTCATATCCTTCTCCTTCCGTACTTTGTTGCGGCAACAATTCGTCATTATATATTATACACTCATATATAGCTTTTGTAAAGAAAATATTTTAATTCCTTGACATTTATTTGACTTTATAATATAATTAGTGTATCAAATTGCACGGAGGCTTTTATGATTTTATCCCTATTCGCTCAGCTTGGACACAATATGTGGTGGAATGATTACGACAAGGTAAATTTTGATGAAGATGCGTGGACTCATATACTTGATGCGGCTGAGAAAAACGGTATCAACCAGATAATTCTCGACATAGGCGAGGGTATAAAATACTACTGTTATCCCGAGCTCTCAAGGAGCGGCGCATGGAGCCACGACAGAGTCAGAGCAGAGGTCGAAAGATGCAGAAACAAGGGCATCGAGCTCGTCCCTAAGCTCAATTTTTCCGCTACGCACCATTTGTGGCTTGGCGAATACGGCAGAATGATGTCGACGAGAAAATACTACGACGTATGCCGAGATCTGATAAAAGAGGTTGCTTCTCTCTTTGAGGGTGTTGAATATTTCCATCTCGGTATGGACGAGGAGGGTGACCCGCAGTTCTTCAAGAATTTGCCAATGGTGCACTACCGTCAGCCGGAACTGCTTATGCACGATTTAAAATATCTTATCGACTGCGTTAAGGAATGCGGTAAAAAAGCGATGATATGGGGTGACCCGTGTGTATATCATCCTGAGCTGTTCAGAAAGTATATACCCTATGACGACGTTGCGCTGAACCCCTGGATATACTTCGCTATCAGACGTGAGCACTGGACACCCGTAAAGAGCAAGCAAAGATACATTAAGTCGACGGAAGGAATGCTCGGTGTAGAGTATATGGAAGAGGCTCCGATATGGCAGACTATGACAAAAGAGGGCGTGAAGGGCTGTAACGACGGATATAAGACTATGCCCTGCTGTTCTATATGGGGAGAGTGCGAATACTGTACGGACGACGTCGTCGAGCACTTCTACAACAACTGTAACCCCGATAATCTGCTCGGATTTATGACAGCGCCCTGGTTATCAACTCTTAACGCAAACGAAGAAGGAATAATCAAATCCATCGAGCTACTCTCGGAAGCCAAGAAAAAGTTCTGCACAAAGTAAAATATAAACAAAAAACTCAGCCTATACATATCAGCACCGAATGGTGAGGTATGCAGCTGAGTTTTTTATTTTCGCTCTATTTCTTATTGTTATTTACCCTTACTCTCGTAACCGTCTTTCCGATAAAGATATCTCTCGACTCGGAGAGGCTAAGGGATGTATACTTATCAAGGGGGTAAATCGGCGATTGAAGCTTATTCTTATACCTTGCGACAACAACTATAACAGACACAGCTGCCGCTACTATGGCTATAAGAGCCGAAACGATTATTACAGTCGGATCCATACCTACCTCCTACATAAAGAATAAATATCCCAAAAGGAACGCCAGAGCAAATGCTCCGACGAGCACGCCAAGAGCAAGCAGCAAAAGCTTCGGAATGCTTACGGGGAACTCTCCGTACACCTTACCTGTCGCACCGTTCATAGCGTAGATGTAGGTCTTGTCCTTCCCCTTCGTCTTGTCCTTCTTGACATAGGTCATAATCCACACGGGCATAAGCGAATACTCCCAGTGGCTCGAAAGTATGGTTACGTTGCTGTCTGTGACATCTATGCCGTCATATCCCCTTGCGGTAGAGAGAAGAATAGTTCTGGAATATGAATTCATCCTGGACTTGACTTCATCATAAAACGCTTCCTTATCCATATCTCTCTTTTTAGCTAAAAAGCCCTGCAGATACGGCATAGAGAAATCCTTGTATTCATCGAGGGGATACGGCAGGATGCCCTCAAGCATCGCCTTGTCCTCGCTCGAGAGCGCGGATGTGGTTATATCCTCAAAGTGTATTCTTCCGTGACGGTAGACACCGTAGGTCGTGGTCTCGGTATAGCGGTAATCTCCGCTTCTCCATGTGCGGACGTTCTTTCCTATCGCGCGCATAGCACTGTCAGTGTCTGCATCGGTCACCCAGAAGGGGTAATACACGCCTGCCATCTTATCAATATTCTCGGGCTTGAAGTAATCGCGCGGAACGAACCATTTTTTCTTCGTGAAGGCAAGAAAATGCTCGATCGCCTCTTCCTTCGAGAACTTGAAGGGTATGATCTTCGAGGGGCGCATCGCGCCCGACATCTTG
>JAZORO010000063.1:0-38057 GCA_045656605.1 Eubacteriales bacterium | reverse complement strand
AATTTAAATGTTGGTTAGTAGAAATTGTTCAAGACAAGGCGAAACGAGCGAATAGCGCGACGGCATAGTTACCTATGTCGAGCGTTATGAGTCGAAGTTTCAACGCAGTATTGGACAATTTATACAATCAACATCGCATCTGCAAAGCTGATGCTGTATAAGAACTCGCACAAAGTTACCGTTCATTCAAGAAATCGTCAAGTGCGAGGCGTAAGTGAGCGAGGGAAATGAAGCCGTAGTTACCTACGGCGATTTGAGCGAGTCGAGCGACAACGAAGCAATTGGCGGTTTATTGGATGAACATACTATCGCCGAAAGAAAAGAACCGATACTCCCCCCTCACCGCCTCTTTGTAAGCGTCCATAATATACTCTTTGCCCGCCAGAGCGCTGACGAGCATTATCAGGGTGCTTTCGGGTAGGTGGAAGTTCGTTATCAGGGCGTCGGTTGCCTTGAACTTATAGCCGGGGTATATGAATATCGAGGTTTCGGCAGACATCGGATGAACTATGCCGTCGGGAGTCGATGCGCTCTCAAGAACACGGGCTGAGGTAGTGCCTACGGCTATAATCCTGCCGCCGCTCTGTCTGCGACGGTTGATTTCTTCCGCTACGTCGTCTGTGATATAGAAGCTCTCGCCGTGCATAAGGTGCTCCTCTATCCTATCAACCTTTACGGGGCGGAAGGTGCCGAGCCCGACGTGCAGAGTGACCTCTCCGAAGCCGACTCCCTTCTCCTTTATCCTCGTTATGAGCTCATCTGTAAAATGCAAGCCTGCTGTGGGAGCGGCGGCAGAGCCCTCCTCACGGGCATAGACGGTCTGATAATCGTTCTTGTCTCTCAGAGCTGCGGTTATGTAAGGGGGCAAGGGCATATTCCCGACGGCATCGAGCACCTCGTAGACCGACTTATAAATCTCCTTATCGTATTCGAAGGAGACGGTGCGGTTTCCACCCTCGACGATATCCGTGACTGTAGCCTTAAGTACTCCGCCAAAATCGAAGCACGCCCCAACCTTCGCCCTCTTGCCGGGGCGGACAAGGGTCTCCCACTCGCCGTTCGGCAATGCCTTCAAGAGCAAGAGCTCTATCGGCGAGCCTGTACGTGATGACCCGATAAGGCGTGCGGGAATAACCTTCGACGAGTTGACAACAAGCATATCCTCGGGGTTAAGGTAGTCGATAATATCTCTGAAAATTCTGTGCTCAACCGTCTTCTTATCCCTGTCGAGTACCATAAGCCTGCATCCGTCACGCTCCTCGCTCGGGCACTGCGCAATAAGAGACTCGGGCAGGTCGTAATAGAAATCGTGCGTAGAGAGCTCGGTTTTTACTCTTTCGTTTACGATAACTTCATTTATTTTCTCCAAGGCTGCAAATCCTTTCTTTATCACTCAAATGCCGACGGACATATACTGAAAGCGGGCGGCAAATAACGTTACTAACATAATATTATAGCACGTATAACAAATATTTTCAAGCCCAACGGTCACAAAAAGGAGTAAAGATAGAGAAAATGGAGAAAAAGACAATTTTCCGCGGTGTGGGCACGGCTATGATAACTCCATACAAGAACGGCAGAATAGACTACAAATGCTTAAGTGGGCTAATAGAGCGGCAGATAGAGTTCGGAATAGATGCGATAATAATCGGCGGCACGACAGGCGAGGCGGCAACGCTCGAAAACCGAGAAAGATACGAGCTCTTTGAAAAAAGCGCAAAGATGATAGACGGGCGTGCGAAGCTGATATTCGGAACGGGAACGAACGACACACGTCTGGCAGAGGAGCACACGAAAAGAGCTTCGGGCATAGGATGCGACGGCGTCCTGCTCGTCACTCCGTACTACAACAAGGGCACAAAAGAGGGTTTGAAGCGCCATTACAGAAGGATAGCCGACTCGTCGAGCGTCCCCGTGCTCTTATACAACGTACCGTCACGGACGGGTGTAAACCTCGACCTTGATACCGTAAGAGAGCTGTGCCGACACCCGAGAATAGTGGGTATAAAGGAAGCATCCGACTCTGCCGACAGACTCTCGTCACTCGGCTCACTCACGAAGGAGCTCGACCTCTACGCAGGCAACGACAGTCAGATATACACCTCGTTATGCCTCGGGGCTATGGGGGTAATCTCTGTCGTATCCAACCTTTATCCTAAGGAAACCGAGGAGATATGCAAACTATACTTTGCAAATATGGCAGAAAAGAGCTATGAAAAGCAAAAAGAGCTGATGCCTGTAATTGAAAGTCTGTTCCTCGAGACAAACCCTGCTCCCCTAAAATACGCTATGGCTAAGCTGGGGCTATGTACGTCCGAGATGCGTCTGCCGATGTGGCTGCCGACGGTGAAGACAAGGCGCAGGATAGATAAGATAATCTCGGAGTATGAGTCGGGGGCAAAAAAATAAGAAAAAGCAGGGGGAGACGCTGTGAAAGTACCAAAAACACAGCACGGCTCTGCCCTGCTCTTTTATTTTTCACCCTTGACAAGCTAAAGACAGCGTCCGAGTGAATTTCTTCTAACCCCAAGCGCCGACCGAGCCGCTCAGGGCTCGGATAGTCCCGCACGGATATCGCACGGCTCTTTTCTTGCTCGGGTTTTCAAATCGGTTAATTTATATAAGCCTAATTAAATTCGAGTCGAGAATCTCGACGTACATATCCGAATCCATACGGATAAGAAGATTCTGGAAGAAGGCTGTAACGGGCTGCTCTGTGAAGTAGTGCCCTGCCTCAAGCATATTGATGCCCATCTCGCCCGCCTCCGCCATTACGTTATAGCCTATTCTGCCGGATAGAAGAGTATCTGCGCCGGTAGCCAGCGCATCCTTGACAAAGTCCTTTCCGTCGCCGCCTACAACCGCCACTCTGAGAATCGGGATGCAGGCGTCCGCAACCTTGACTCCGTCGCAATCGAGAAGCCCCTTTACAAGATAGGAGAAGTCCTCCATATTGCACTCCTCGGAGAGAGTACCGACTCTGCCAAGACCGCCCTCGCCGAATGGCTCGACGTCCTTGAGCTTCAGAATATCGCAAAGGCAGTCGTTTACACCGCCCTCAACCTTATCCGCTCGGGTGTGCAGAGATATTACGGCGACGTCGTGCTTTATAAGCTTTATTACCTTCCTCGCAACGTGGTTATCCTCGGTGAGCGAGGTTATAGGTCTGAATATCAGCGGATGATGCGAGAGGATGAGGTCAAAGTCATTAGCGACAGCGTAATCAACGACCTCCTCAGTGATATCAAGTGTGACAAGCGCACGCTTAACCTCTACCGAATCGTCGGAGGCGCACATAAGACCGTCGTTATCCCACTCCTCACGAAGAGACTCGGGGATACGCTGACATATACGCTCGTATATTTCCCTTACTGTCATTTTGTCATCTCCTTAATACGTCTTTCTGCTTCGTATAAAATCCGAGCCTCGTACTCCGAGTCCTGACCGCCGCTCTGCTTACCCCCGATTATCTTCGAGAGAATCCTCGCCTGCTCACGAAGGTATCCGAGATACTCAGGGTCGGAGTAATCCGGCAGAATGCCGAGCTCGGCGTCGGCATCAGGGAGCGTGCGTGAGGTGCCTGTATATCCTGCGAGCATCGCTACGTAGTGCTTACCCTTAGCGTAAGAGTAGCTCTCACGCATAACCGAAAAACCCTCTCCTTCAAGAAAGCGCCTAAGGTCGGCGACCTTTGTCATAGGCTGGAGAATGAGTCTGATATCGCAGGACTTAAGCCACGGGGCGTTCTCAATTATTCTAATAATAAGGTGTCCGCCCATACCGCACACCGACACGTCCGTAACACCCATACCCGACAGCTCCACCGCTCCGTCGGTGAGCAAGAAGCGCACTTTGTCCGAAAGCCCTGCACCCTCGGCATTTAAGCGAGCTGAGGCAAGAGGGCCCTCGTTCACGTCGGTGAGAACCGCCCCGTCAATCCTCCCTCTCTCAAGCAAAAACAAGGGCAGGTAGCCGTGGTCCGTGCCTACGTCGGCAAGAACGGCTCCCTGCCTCACAAGTTCCGCACAGGACTCCAATCTTTTATCAATGACGGTGTCCGTCATTTGCTCTCAAGATAGTCGTTTATTTTCTTAACGAGCTCGTCGGCGTTAGTGCCGTGCACGAGGCAGGCGTCCTCGATGCTCTCGCCTCTGGAATGAGGACAGCCGAGGCAATGCATTCCTATCTCGAAGAAGAATTTAGCAGTTTCGACGTCAAAATCAAGAACGTCGCCGATAAGTGAATCTTTTGTTACCTTCATTTTCATATTTCCTTGTTCATTAAAATTTCCAAACCGGGTGCACATACGCCCAAAACAGTATAACACATACGCAGTAAGAAAGTCAATAGCCTTTTTTTACCTGCGAGCTATGTCGAATATGCTGCAAAAGCACGGAGCGCAGCGAGCGCTTTTTTCGGGCCGACCCGCCTTTTTCGGGTGCGAGTCAGCCCGTTTTTTTATTTGCTGATAGTCATAGTGTAGGTGGTGAAGTGCTCTATCCTCTTCTCGTTCGTGGAGAGGTCTATAACCGCACCATTCTCATTCTTCCAGCCTGCGGTGGCGGTCATACCAACGCTCTCTAGAGCGCCGCATCCGTTCAGTATACCCGCTCCGAGCTTCATAACACCGGAGCCGATGCTCACCTTGGTAAGAGAGGTACAATTGGAAAAGGCATAGCCGCAAATCTCCGTAACAGAGTTAGGTATTGAGACCTCGGTCAAATTCTCACATTTGCCAAAAGCGTACGCACCGATATATTTGATGCCGGTCGAAAGAGTAACTCTCGACATCGTGCACTCCATAAAGGCATACGGCATAACGTATCTGACAGTATCGGAGAATACGACAGAGTCCATATAGGTGCGTCTGAACGCATTGCCCGCAATGCCCACGATGCCGTCGGGAATTGCGAGAGTATCAACGGTAAACTCGGGCTCGTAGGCGTAAATCCAGCCGTCGATAATCCACAAGCCGTCGGAATTCTTATCTCCGAGTCCGGTTTCAGCGAATGCGCTGGCTCCGATGTACCATACGCCGCTCGGTATATCGGTAAAGTTGACTGTCGCACAGCCAGAGAAGGCTGATTCTCCTATGTATAACAGACTCGAAGGAAGGGTGCTCAAGGCGAGATTCTCGCAGTTAAAGAATGCTTGATTACCAAATTCGGTAACGCTGTTCGGCATAGATACGGTGACGAGCGAGGTGCATCCGCTGAACACTCCGCCGCCGAGCTTCAAAAATCCGGTCGGCAAAATTACCCTTTTAAGAGAGAGACATTCGGAGAAAATCTGGTCGGCAAGCTCTGTGACACCGTACAAAATCTGTACCTCGACAAGAGCCGAGCCCGAGAACGCCAGCCTATCAAACACAATGCCTGCGGGGAGCTCGAGGAAGGTCAGTCCCGTTCCCGAGAATGCGGCTTCACCCACTCTCTCAAGAGATGCGGGGAATGCGAAGCTTTTCACACTCTCACATCCATAGAAGCACATACTGCCTATATCCTTAACCGAGCTGTGCACGGTGAGCAAGGAGAGATTCTTACAGCCGTCGAGAAGTCCGTACGGAAGAGCGGTAGTACCGAGGGGTACTCTAAAGCTCTCGAGCGATACGCAATTTTTGAATGCGTTGCTGCCGATTTCGGTTACACTGTCGGGAAGGCTGATTGACGCAAGAGAGGTGCAGGAAGAGAACGCTTCCGACGCAATCTTGACAAGTGAAGAGGACAGCGTCACGCCCGTAAGGCTCGAGCACTCCGAGAAGGCGTAAACGTCTATCTTGGATATGCCGGTGAGGTCTACCGTCTTAATCGTTTCGTTCCTATAGAATGCGTATGCAGCCAAGACAAGCGTCCTGTCCGTCGAGGGGAGCGATACATCCACGGCGTCTCCGTCATATCCGAGAATAAAGGTTACGTCCTCGCCGTAATCAAGAAGCCAGAAGCCGTCGGAATTTCTATACACGACCCTATCCCCCTCGTCTGTAAAGACGTAGTAGATACGAGTAAATACGTTGTTCGGGTCGACGACGTCGGTACTTCTCTTATCGAGTCCTATCGACTCTGCAACGCCTGCGGGGTCGTAGACGTCGACAAGCTTCGAGCATAAGGTAAACGGCGACTGACCGCATTTATCCTTATCGAGATTCCTCGAGAGGGTGAGTCTCAACAGATTTTTACTGCCCTTGAAGATATCTTTACCGAATCCGACTACACTATCGGGTATAACCACCTCGAATAAGCCGTGGCTGTCGGCTAGGAAGGAATCGGGTAGAGTCAGAACGGACGAGCCGATTATGACCTCGCCTCGCTTCTTTATTGATATCGAGCCTGCGCCGTCGGCACTCTTCGCATTCCAATACAGGGTCTTAAGTCCCGTAAGATTGGAGAATGCGCTCGTACCAACGCTTTCAACAGTCTCGGGCACGGTCAGGGTATGTATATCCGACCTTGACGAAAGCGCCGATTTCGCAACGCCCGTCACGGTGCATTTCACGCCGTCGATGATGACTTCGGCAGGTATTGTGACGTTACCCGAGCTGCGCACGTGCATAAGCGTGAGAGAGGAGCCGTCGAGAAGGTAGACAAAGCCGTCTACCGTTACAAGCCTGTGCGTGTCCTTCTCTTTTATGCCTGCGGTGAACTCTACGGGAGAGAAGTAGAAGGGATAGTCAAAGCTTCCTCTCGCAAACTTATAACTGCCGTTATAGAGACAGGGTACTCTGATAACCGAGTCGTAGTTGAATATCTCGGTCGAGCCGGCATAGGAAAGATGCAGGAGTCTCAGCTCGAAGGGTATATCCTTAAAGTCTATATATGAGCTCGGGCGCATATAAAGCTCTTTTATGTACGGGGAGTCGATATCCTTGACCATAAATTCGTAAGCGACACTCCTCAGATGCAGAGCGACAAGGCTCTCGGGGGCGGCTGAGCCGAAGAGGTCGGATAGCTTGATGCCGTCGTCAATTCCGGGAAGGTACAATTCACACAGCTGCGTCAAGCCGTAAAGACCGCCCCTATCCACCGACGACCACCTGTCCTGTACGGAAGAAATATCGAGGGAGATTATCTCGGAGTGATTCTTGAATGCCGATCCGACAGAGGATATCTTGCGCCCCGAGATAAGCTCGGGAAGAACGACGTTGGCATCCGTGCCGAGATAATCCGTGATATACACAAGGTCGTCCTCTACGTAGTAGGAGTAGTCACCGTAGACGGCGCTCTCGACGACGAACGATATAGCGAGGTCGACGAGCGTCGAGTCGGGGTCGTGCATATTATCGGGATTCTTATTCACGAGGGTGGCAACCTTTACGTAATTGCCGGGGCGCTGAACGCCATTCATAGAATAGGTCGCCTCGAGCCACTGCGGAAGCCCCGAGAGGGTGAAGTTATAGACGGTTCCGTCGGATTTGTAGGTGCCACCGTCATTGCCGTTCCACTTGATTGCCGAGAGGTCGAATACACCCTTGGTTATTTCCCAGGTAATCGTGTAGATGCTCTGCTCACTCTCTCCTACCTTGAATATAAAATCGTCTCCTGCGATAAACATCGCCGAATATACGGATGCGTTGGTTGCCGCATAGTTGCTTACCGTGCAGTCGTAGTTTCCAAATGAGTCGTTCAGGACGTACTGCAGAGCCTTCTGCGTGCCGTCGTAAACGAAGCGGGTGTTAACTGCGACGGGCGGGGTGACAGGACGCCTCCTTATCACGAAGCTGTGAGAGGCGACGAAAGCCTTGTAGTTCTCGCTCTCGTTGAATCTGACGGACGCCACGTACCCGTCAAATGCGTGTATACCTGCCCTCGACTCGTCGGAGCCCGAGGTGAGGAATACGCCTCCGTGAGTCAGCTCGGACGGATATCCCGAGACGGTGGGTATATGCACGTTTCCGTCATATACGACCTCGTCAAAGCTCCATACAAGCTTCGAGAAATCTATAGTCGCCTTATCTACGTTAAAGCTGAGATATCGTGTAACGGGGGTCTCATAGTTCTGCAAGCACCCCGCGTCGGCAGGACCTAAAACGGTAATCTGATAATAGCCTGCGCCGAGGACGCTCTCAACCGCCATTCCGTCCTCTTCAAGCGTAAACCTCACCCGATACTTCTCGCCGCCGACACCGTTGTAAAAGAGCTCTATTGCGTGGCTCTTTCCGTCATATACCGTTATCGGCTGAGAGAATGCACCGAGGGTGAGCGTCGACTTGTTTACAGTGAAGGTAAGATCCGCCGCCTCATCGTACTCGGACTCATCGTCCCAAAGATAATAGTGAGAGGGGTCGGTCAGAGCGATGGTGACGGTATGCTCGCCGGCACTCTTGATATTCTCGGCATAGAGCCTCATAAGCTCGGAATCGAAGCCCGAGAGAGTGGGGGTAATAGCCGCACCCGTGTAATAATAGCTGCCTACAATCTTAGGAACCTCGAGCCCCCTTTTTGCAATGCGGAAGGAGTATGAGTACTCGAAGGAGTTACCGAACTCGGTACCGCTGTAATTCTCAATACGGTAATTTTTCTTATACTCATCCTTGAGGACGAAGGTGAGCTTCGTCTCATAGTCACCGGGCTCCTCTGCTCCGTCGTCACCCGTGACTGTCATCGTGTAATAGTTGAGGAAATTATCGAGATTATAAACAAACGGGTAGACCTTATTCCCCTTCGACCAAATGAAGCTGTCGGTCTCAAGAGAGAGCGAGGAAAGCTTTACAACCTTTCTCAAAATCGCCCAATCAACCGTAATTGCATCTGTGCCGTCGGCAAACATATAGTTACCGCTGAGCTTAACGGTGAGGGTATATTCGCCCGCATCCGTCGCCTCAAAGCCGGATACAAGCGTGCACGAGGGAAGTCCCGTCGCAGAGAAGAAGGTGCGCTTCGAGCCGTTATACGTATACTCTCTCGTAAGAGGCAGGCTGGGCTTTGATATCACGGCACGCTCTATCGTCCACTCTTTAGACAGAGTAAACTCGGGGTCTGTGATTACGTAGAAGTCGTGCTCTTCTCTGCCCTCCTTGAGCTTGAAGGTGGCTGTTGCGGTGTAATCTCCGCTGTCGGTATACTCGTTATTCTCATAGACTGCGCTAAGGTATTCCGGAAGGGTGTTGGGGTCTATAAGTATCGTCTGCTTAAGCGTGTTATAGGTGTACGTGCCCGTGTGCCAAAGCAGCCCGAGCTCGGAGAGGGTTATCCTCTTCTTGGATATGTTTACCGTGGTTTCGTAGGGGTCGGCGTCAAGATTCTCGTCCTCTACCTCGATGCGCACGTTGTAGGTGCCGGGGGTGCGGAAGAAGAAGTCGGAGAGGACAGTATACTTCACGCCGTTTACGTACATTACTATATCGACAGGGGCGTTCGCATACGCATAAAGACGTCTTTCTGCGCCGTCAAACTCAAAATCAAATCCACAGTCGAAGGCAGAGTCGTTTACCATTAAGGTTATTTTCTCCTTCGATATCGACCAGCTGAGCTCCTTTTCAGAGGAGCCGTCGGCGAAGGTAACGAGTCCGCTGTCAAAGAGACTCGACTCTATTCTGATAGAGCATAGGTACGTGCCTATATCGCTCGCCTCGAACTCGCCCTCGACGTATGCGTATCCTTTAACTACGAAGTCGGGAAGCACGGAGATCGCATAGCCCGTGTATATCTTCTTGATATTATTCTCAAAATCGAGAACCATAGGAACAAGCTCTACCGTACACTCAGGCAAAGCTCCGTCGGGCTCAAAGCGAGCCTCCGAGAAGTCCGCCGTAACAGTGTGATAACCCGGAACGAAGTCGTCATAACCCATCTCGCCGGGGCTCTGCGTATAAGAGTACGTAAGCTCGTGCAGGGGCTCTCCGTCGAGAGCAAGATAAGGCATCATCTCACGCCACTCGTAGGAAAACTCAACCTTGTCAGTGGGAATTATCCACTCGAAGCGACTCGCCGAAACGAGACGGGCAAGGACGGTGACCTGCACGGTAGCGCTCTGCTCTCCGCTCTCGAAGACGTGGTTGCCGTCAAGAAAAACGGTTAAGCTCGAGGAGCCTCTGTAAAAGACTTCGTCATTGTAAATGAAGTAGGGGGCAAACGTACCCTGAGGTATGCGCGCCTCGTCGTTATCGTCAGCTCTGAGCTCGATTTCTCTCGGGTAGTCAGAGACGGTGGCGGGTCTTATCTTTATCTCTACCGAGGTCGAGCCGAGCAGGTTACCGCCGAAGAACACCTCTCCTCTGACTGTATAGTCGCCCGCATCGACGAAGTAGACGTTTCCGTCGGGTCTGAACTCATATCCCGAGGGGAGCGTAGGCTCGTAAGTATAGCCATCGGGGGTGTACGTGGTAGTCACGGGAGAAAGGAGCGAGCTGATATCGACGGAAGCGATTGTCACGCTGAAGCTGAACTCCTCGCCTCGGTACTCTACGGTAACCTTACCGATGGAGCCGTGCTCCTCGATATCATAGCCCAGCTCGGAAAGAGGCACTCTTTCCTCTTCCCCGTCAGCGGTAAAGACAAGCTCAATGCCCGAAGGGTCGAAGCCGCCCGAAGGATAGCCCTCGGGCCTAATCCCCGTCACGTCCCTAAGCTCGGTCCTGCCGCCTGTGCTTGGCTCAAAGAAGCTGTCGTCATAATTGCCGCAGGCTCTGAGCGTGCACTCAAGATAGACGGCTCTGCCGTCGGGCGTGCTTATATTGACACGGCAGATAGCGTCGGATGCGCTAAAGTCCACGGTGGAATCCGTCGGCGTGCCGTATTTATCGAAGGGGGACAAAGCTCCCGAAAGGGTGAGAATATCACCGTCGAGGCTCGCTGTGCCCCGGTCGGCTGTACCGCCGAATTTTATAAGGTACTCTCCGTTTTCCTTGAGCTTAAGGACGAAGGTTTCGGCGGCGGCATTGTCGAAATCCTCAACCGTGGTATCGCCGTCGGCGAGTCTGCCATCGACAAGACTATAACACCCCGCAAGGGCGGAAAGGCTCGTGCCTCCGGGCACCTCCGTCTTACACGCACACAGGCACAGAAGCACCGACAATGACAGTATTATCAAGAGAATTCTTCTTTTCATCCTAACCTCCAAAGGAAAGAGATTTTAAATATTTGTTCTATCATACCATAAAACAAGGATATTTGCAACACTAAAAAAATAAAAGAGCATTTTTCCTTCCTATCCAAATTTCCCCTTTACAAAGTCGTTTTTTTATGGTATAATACGCAGGATAAAGGATTTTGAGGTAAAAAATGATAGTTGCGCTTGAAGAATCTAAAAGAAGACTGTCGGCTATGTTTGACATTCTGTCCGAGCTCGGCAATCAGCTGAGAATTGAGGAATGCAAGGAAAGAGCCGCAGAGCTCGAAAGAGAGACTATGGTACAGGACTTCTGGTCCGATGCCGAGAAGTCGTCGAAGAAGCTGCAGGAAATAAAGCAGTTAAAGGATAAGGTTGAGAGCTATGAGGCTCTCGTATCGAGGCTCGAGGACGCCTTTGCGCTTTGTGAGATGGCTATCGAGGTCGGCGACGAGGACTCGGTCGAGGAGGTTGTGTCCGAGACGGAATTTATTGAAGCTGAGGCAGAGCGGAAGAGAATCGAGGTTCTCCTATGCGGTCAGTATGATAAGAATAACGCTATCGTATCCTTCCACCCGGGTGCGGGCGGCACCGAGGCTCAGGACTGGGCTTCTATGCTCTACCGTATGTATTCGAGGTGGGGCGAGGCTCACGGCTATAACGTGAAGCTCGTCGACTGGCTCGACGGTGACGAGGCGGGAATTAAGTCGGCTACGCTTATGTTCGAGGGCTTGAACGCCTACGGATATCTCAAGAGTGAGAACGGTGTGCACAGACTCGTCAGAGTCTCGCCCTTCGACTCCTCGGGACGCAGACACACCTCGTTCGCATCGGTCGAGGTTATGCCCGAGTTTGAGGACGACGATACCATCGTCCTGCGTGATGAGGATCTCGAGATTACAGCCCACCGTTCCAGCGGTGCAGGAGGTCAGCACATCAACAAGACCGACTCGGCTATACGTATCGTGCATAAGCCCACGGGTATCGTCGTCGGATGCCAGACCGAGAGAAGCCAGCTGCAGAACAAGGAAACGGCGCTCAAGATGCTGAAGGCTAAGCTTATGGAAATAAAAATCCGTGAGAAGCTCGACAGAATCGAGGATATCCAGGGAAACAAGGCGAATATAGAATGGGGCAGCCAGATACGCAGCTACGTGTTTATGCCCTACACGCTCGCAAAGGATACGAGGACCGGATACGAAGACGGTAATATCGATGCTGTTATGGACGGCGAGATAGACGGATTTATCAATGCGTATCTGAAGTATTTGTCAGCGAATCCCGAAGTATAAGGCATAGAGCGAACGCAGATGCCGTTCGGTGAAAGAAGGCAAGCGGGGCACAGGGCGAGCCTTCAGGGATTAAGTCGCTTCTATGCTCTCTGAGGATCGGACAAAGCTAACGAAATATATTACCCCGGCGACAATTAACCTCGGGGCGTGTCAAGATAATAGGAAAGAGTGAGGCAGCCTTTCGGCTTTTCCTCGCTCTTTTGTTTTTCCTTCTTTTACTTTTCGGCTTTAAATTTTCGCACATTCCTCTTTACGTTTTCCAGCCTTTTCGCTTTATTAAACAAAAGGAGCGAGGAAGACGTATCGACTTCCCCGCCCTTTTATTTTCCAATCTCAAGCCTTCAGTTTTCACCTTCCAGCTTCATAAGTATTTCCCTAATCCGCCCTTCATCGGTCGATTTTCTCTTCGCCTTTGCGCTGAAGGTGAGATTATCTGTTGTGAACATCGTTTGCGCCACCCGAGAGAGTCTCTCGGGAGTCACGCTCTCGTACGCCTGCCTGCGCTCGCACAGGCTCGAATAGCTCTCCGACATAATATGGTTGTCATATGCGAAGGTAAAGCCGAGCTCCCTCGGGTCGTCGAGGAGCATCTCGCAGTTATCGGTATAGCCCGCCTTCATACATCCCTCGGGCAACAGAGTGTGCGTCTTTATCTGTGTGAGCACGTCGACCACTACCTCGAGAGAGTCGTATAGTGCCTTACCTCTAACCTCATATGAGAAGCTGAACACACCGACATTCCGATATCTCTCGATAGAGCCGACAAGGTCGTAGCACAATCCCCTCTTCTCTGACAGCTCGACAAAAAGTCTTGAGGCATATCCGCCGAGAAGCGTGTCGTAAAGCAGGTCGCACTCGGGTATGGAAATGCTTGTCGTATCGTAGTCAAAGCTGAAGCGCACCTTTGTAAAATCGGCGTTCTTTATATGAACGGAGAGTCCTCTTTTACCGAAATTATTGGGTACGGGTGCAAGATTTTCAGCAATTCTCGATTGATAGAGGCGGCATCTGCCGACGGAATCGACAAGCTCGGTTATATCATTTTCGGAAAAATTGCCCGTGACGTATACAAAGGCATTCTCGGGAGTGAAAAGCCCGTGTCTGTACTCCTCAACCCGTCTCACACTGTAGCGTGAAAGGTCGCCCGCCGTACCCGTGATAGGACGGGAGAGAGAGGAATCTCCCCACACGCACTCTGCTGTGAAGGATGAAAGAGAGCTCTTGTCGACAACCTCTCTGATTTCCGACTTTACCCTGTCACGCTCGGCTATAAACTCTGCACGGGGCAGGCTTATCGGCATAAACAACGTCTTCAAAACCTCAATAGCAATCGAAAGGTTCTTAGGCGAGCCGACGAGGGATATCTGCACAAATTCCGTATAGGTCGATGCCCCGAGCTCAATGCCGTACCTATCGAGCAGGGGATAGAGTCCGCCCCCCATCAGATAATTTGCATTTCTGATAAGCAGATGCTCAAGAAGATGGCACAAGCCGCACTCACCCTCGGAGTCGGATATCGTTCCGCCCTTGAGAAAGAGCGATATAGCAAAGCTGTGCGAGCCGTCGGCATACATAGTATATACGGGCAAGCCGTTCTTCGCTTCATAGCGCATTTCCTTATTCATCGTCCTCACCCCCTTTTTTATATAATTTTACCACGGGCGAAAAAATAAATCAATAGCAACAATGAATTAAATAGAGCAAAAAGCGATTGACTTTATCTAAATATTAGGATATGCGATTGACTTTATTCAAATATTAGGATATAATGTAGAAGCGTGTAAATTCCGGGAAAGGGGGATGGGATATGCTTAAGCAAGGCTTCAAAGCAAGAATGAAAAGCCTGCTCGGCGGCGAGTACGACGCATTTATTGCAAAGCTTGAATGCGAAGAGCCCGTGCGTGGAGCAAGAGAAAACCTCATAAAGTCAAAAGGTATATTCTCCGATATCCCCGGCTATAAAAAAAGACCTCTCGAATACGTAGATAACGGATATATACTCGACTCAGCTGACAAAATAGGTCTGAAGGCAGAGCATCACTCCGGTATGATATATATGCAGGACCCCGGAGCTATGTCTGCGGTCTCGGCGCTGGATATAAAGTCCGACTGGCTCGCAGCAGACCTGTGCGCAGCGCCCGGCGGTAAGTCCTCGCAGATAGCCGAGAGGATACCGAACGGCTTCCTTCTATCCAACGAGTACGTACCGAAAAGGGCGAAGATACTCGTCTCAAATCTCGAAAGACTCGGAGTGAGAAACGCTCTCGTCCTCTCGCGTGACGTAGCCGATATATCGCAGATGTACAAGGGGATATTCAATCTCGTCGTTGTTGACGCTCCGTGCTCGGGCGAAGGAATGTTCAGAAAGAGCTCCGACGCTGTCGATATGTGGAGCGAGGAAAACGTTATAGCCTCGGCAAAGAGACAGAGCGAGATTCTATCCTACGCAAAGGAGCTCGTAGCCGACGGCGGATATCTATTGTACTCGACCTGCACCTACTCGCTCGAGGAAAACGAGATGAACGTCGACACATTCCTCGAGGAAAACCCCGACTTTATCCTCGTGCCGGTAAAGGATAGCCTAAAGGCTTCTACAAAGGACGGCATAACCTACGAGGGTGCTCGGCACGATATGACGGAGTGCCGCAGATTTTATCCACACATTTCTGAGGGTGAAGGACAGTTTATAGCTCTGATGAAACGGGAAAATCACGGAGTTATGCCAACAATACTTTACAAAGACGCGGCAAAAAGTCTAAAAAAGGACGAAGATAAGATACTCGATGAATTTCTCTTGTCGACTCTTATTACCCCGCCCTGCGGCAGAAGGATCAAGATAAAGGACAGGATATACATTCTTCCGTTCGACACGCCAATTCCCGAGAACCAGGTGTATATGTCGGGAGTTTTGGTCGGCGAGGTCATAAAAGGCGTATTGCATCCGTCGCACCAGTTCTTCTCCGCTTACGGGAATGATTTCAAAATCAAGGAGAATCTCACGGGAGAAGACCCCAGGGTAGAAAAGTTCCTGAGGGGCGAGGAAATCGCCAGCGTGAACAGTGCCGGGCGAGGTTACGTCGCCGTATGCTATCACGGCGTATCCATAGGCGGCGGAAAGCTCTCGGGCGGACGTATAAAGAATCACTATCCTAAGGGGCTGAGAAATCCCTAATTACGTCGCAGGATAGGTCAAAAAAAGAAAAAAAATACAAACACATAAAGGAGACTTAAAAATGGAAAAAATACTCGCACGGGTAGGCACTCTCACCGTAACAGAGGCTGAGGTGGACGAATTTCTCGAGGCTCTCGGTCAGAGAGGAAGAGGCTATAACACACCCGAAGGAAGACGTGCAATTCTCGAGCAGATAATCGGGAACAAGCTCTTGCTCCTCGACGCTAAGCGCAACCTCGTCGAGGCTGAGCCCGAGTTCAAGGCGCAGCTCGCAAGAGTTAAGGAAAACCTGCTCGTAAGCTACGTAGGAAACAAGATAATCACCGCCGTCACCGTAAAGGACGACGAGGTAAAGGCGTACTACGAAGAGAATAAGGAAAAACTCGCAGGGGGCGAGTGTGTAAATGCAAGCCACATACTCGTATCAAGCGAGAAGGAAGCTCTCGAGCTCCTCGAAAAAATCAAGGCGGGCGAGGTCAGCTTCGAGGATGCCGCTAAGGAATATTCATCCTGCCCATCTAAGGAAAACGGCGGAAACCTCGGTGAATTTACAAGAGGACAGATGGTACCCGAGTTCGACTCGGCTGTATTCTCTATGGAAGTAGGCTCGATAAGCGATGCGCCCGTAAAGACACAGTTCGGATATCACCTCATCAAGCTTATCTCGAAGAAGGAATCCGAGATTCCCGCATTTGAGGACGTGAAGGGCGAGCTTTCCGAGATGCTCCTCGGTGAAAAGAGACGCAAGGCGTACGAGAGCAAAATCAACCAGCTTAAAATAATGTACCCTGTCGATATGGTACTATGAGCGACGAGAGCGAGCTTTTAAAAAAGCGCTTCGCCGAGCTGTGGAGAAAGTCCTCTGAGGGCGGGTATTACACCTTCACCGAGTTCTTGGGTCTTGCGGAGCAATCAGACCTTGCCGAGGTGTCAAGAGGAATGAAATACGCTCAATGGGGCGGAGCAGAGGGAGCGGAGCGAGTCGTGGTGCGCTTCGGCGACGAGGATTCTATCGGCTACGACGTCCCCTTCCCTATCCTTACGCTTAAGGCTGTGCCAAGGTCTCCGAAATTTGCGGAAAAGCTCACGCACAGAGACTATCTCGGCGCACTCCTGAATCTCGGTATAGAAAGAAAAATACTCGGAGACATCGTTATATGCGAGGACTGTACCTATATTTTCGCTATGGAAACGGTCGCTCAATTTATAGTCGAGAGCCTTACCAGAGTCAGGCACACGGACGTTGCGCTCTCGGTATGCGACGAATTGCCGAACGTACAGCTCTACAAGACGGAATTCCGCCGTGTTCAAGCTCTGTCGGAGAGGCTCGACGCCATTATAGCCAAGCTCTACTCAATCTCGAGAGAGGACTCGCTGGCGCTGTTCAAGCGTAGGCTCGTTTTCGTCGAGGGCAGAATTTGTGAGAGCAACTCGCAAAGGCTCAAGGATGGAGACAGAGTCTCGGTCAGAGGGTACGGAAGGTTCGTCTACCGAGGATTTTGCTCGACGAGCAAAAAAGGAAAGCTGAATATCGACCTCGAGGTATACGTTTAGACGCGCCCGGGGGCTGTTAATCAAAAAGCAAGGGGTAAAAAGCTTGCGTTTACATATTTTAAAAAAGGACTATGACTCCCGTAAGAGGGTTCATCATAGTCCTTTTTCTTTGTTTTCTTATATTTTCGGGGGGCTCGGGGAAGAAATCTTACTCAGTTAGCGTCGTTAGCGAAGGTCAAGCCCCGCTCGCTCCAGTAGTAATGCACACTGAAATCCGAATCCGAAGGTACGTGCACGACGAGCTCGTCGACAATAGCGCCGAAGCTCACGGGGGGAGTAATCTCATAGCCCGACTCCTTATAAATCCAGAGCTCTCGAAGGTTATCCGCTCCGTCGAAGCATCCGTTCTCAAAAATGCGCAGGTTGGAGTCTAAGGTAACAACAAGCTTTTCAAGCGAGCTTGACGCAAATGCGCCCTCAGCAATTGAGGTTACCTTCAGCCCGTTTGCTCCGAGGGGAACGACAAGCTCCGTCATTGTGCTGCCGAGCTCGGAAAGCCCGACTATCTTGAGGCTTCCGTTCTCGCGAAGCTCATACTCGAAGTATACGTCGTTAGCATCAGTGCCCTCGAACTCGTTATCCATACCGGGAAGAAGAGGCGCCTCAGGAGTTACGTCCTTGATGATGCCCTCGGTGATGCCGTGGCCAAGCTTTATGTCCTTGCCGAGCTGGATGGTTCTGGCGATAACGCCTGTGTCGTTCAGGTGGAAGTTTGTATCAAAGAAGTAGCCCGCCTCATAGATACAATCGTCAATCTCGCTGATTATATCGCAGGCAAGGTCGCTCCTGAGCCTCTCGACAAACGCTGCCTTCGTCTCTTCCGTCGAGTCGGTTATGGCAAGCTCGTTCATAGGCGAGTAGCTGAAGTATACCGAAGCGCCCTTTCTCTCGAGGCGCTTTATATAAGCGTTAAGATATTCAATGAACTCCTCATACTTCGGTGTAAAGATAGACTCGTTTAGATATATGGGAGTATTTATATCCTTATATCCGTCCATCACGTTCTCGTACCTCGGGTACTTAAAGTCACCGTATTCGTCAAAATATTTCGACTGGTATATGTCGGTGGATTCCGGCTTATCGGGATTTTCCTTTGAATCAAGATATCTCTCCCACTTATCGCCGAGGAAGCGCCATACGCCGCCAAGAAGATTAAACACGTTGTTTATATCAACGTCCTTGACCATCGAAAAGTCATCGTCAAGCGCCTTGAGCGTTGTGTCCGCAGAGAAGTAAAGCGAGAGAGTCTGCGCATCTATCTCAGGAGAGATAATAACTACGTCTCCCTGCTTGATGCCCGACTCGGAGAGGTCGAGCATAAGCTTCGTACCGAGGGCGGCATAGAGCCCGAAGTTTACAACAGGCATACCCGTGTACTCCTCAAGAAGCCCGGAGTCGAGTCCGAAGGCGACAGACGATCCGCCCACGACCACAATCTTCTCCCCGTCTACCGAGTGGAGTCTGTCATACTTCTCATTAAGAGCGCCGACAAAGGTATCCGTGTACTGGGGCGGAAGCATAACCGCAAACGCCACCGTAAGGAAGAACGGCAAAATCACCGCCACAAGCCCTAAGAGGGCAAAAAGAGCTGATTTATTTTTTCTCATATTTCCCCCTTAGAACTGGAAGTAGATGAAGGTGCTCGCCATATCCTTCGAGAGAAGGAGCGTCCAAACGAGCAATATTATCCAAACGTAATATACGAAGCTGCCCCTTGCGACAATAGTGTCCGAGCCGTCCTTCGAGTCGTCGTGCGTGAGAAGTCTGTCTATCATAATAAGAACCGCAATAGAGGCTACGACGGTGATAATCTCAACCGCACCGAGACCCATAGCCTCAAGCGTCTCGGCTAAAGGCGCCCAGCCGCCGAAGAGAGTACCGATAAGAGAGACAGCATCCGACATAGAGTTTGCACGGAAGAAGAGCCAGGAGACTCCGACGAGCGCAAAGGTGATAATGCGCCTCGTCCACATAACGAACGCCGATTTTACGGGAATGTGAAGCCGCTCGAGTATTCTGTTACGTGTCTTATAGGTAAGCGTACCGACAATCTGATAAATACCGTGTAAAGCGCCCCACACAACGTACGTCCACGCCGCACCGTGCCAGAGCCCCGACACGAGGAACACGACGAAGAGGTTAAAGAGATGTCTCGGCTTCGAGCATCTGTTGCCGCCGAGGGGAATGTAGAGGTAATCCTTAAACCAAGTGGAAAGCGAGATATGCCATCTTGACCAGAACTCCTTGACCGTAGTAGCCATATACGGGTGGTCGAAATTCTTCATAAGCTTGATGCCCATAATCCTCGCGCAGCCCGTGGCGATATCGGTATAGCCCGAGAAGTCACAGTAGATCTGAACGGCAAAGAGGGCTGTCGCAATGATGATGCCTAAGCCCGTCGCACTCTCGACGTCGTTGTAAACCGAGTTTACGTATACCGAGATAAGGTCGGCGACGCATATCTTCTTGAAGAAGCCGACTATCATATGCTTTGCGCCCTTGAGAGCGTTCTCGTTGTTCCACGGATGCGTCTCTTTTAGCTGAGGGATTAGGTTATCGGGTCTCTCGATAGGCCCTGCGACAAGCTGAGGGAAGAAGGAAACGAAAAGAGCGTAGAAGAAGAAGTTGCGCTCGGTCTTGATATCCCCTCTGTATACGTCGATAACGTAGGAGAGGGTCTGGAAGGTATAGAACGATATACCGACAGGCAGTATCAGGTTGAGCACCACGGGCGGAGTCTCACCGCCGAGAAGGTTTATTATACTGACGACGCTGCCTGCAAGGAAGTTGAAGTACTTATAGAAGAAGAGCACTCCAAGACAGACGACGAGCGTTAGGGTGAGCATCAGCTTCTTCACTCTCACGTTCTCGGTGCGCTCGATTATATTCGAGGCGAGCCAGGAGATGAAGGTCGTGGCTACTATAAGGAAGATAAGCTCCGCCTGGTAGAACATATAGAAGTAGTAGCTCGCAATAAGGAGCATCGGCCACTTGAGCTTCTTCGGCAGGGCGAAGTACAAAAGCGCTACGATAGGATAGAATATCAAGAATTCCCAAGAGTTGAAGGTCATACCTCACCCTCCTCTTCTTCATCCTTTTCATTTCTTCTGTCGATAAGGTATTTGATAGAAGCCATAGCGGTGTATATAAGCGTATTTACAAGGAACATAAGCAAAACAAAGTCGAGCTCCGCCCCTGCAAAGAACAGAAGCGCAAGCATCGGGATATGTAAGGCGATAGCCCCGTATGAGAAAAGAGAGCGTGTCCGGCAAGAGGAGAAAACGCCGAATCCGTTAAGCACCGCTATACCCGCAGCCACAACCAGCGCCGCCACAAGCGGAAGGTTCGTAATGTTGAATTCCATATAGATTGCTCCAAATTAGAATTAAGGATTTTTAGGTGTCCAGGAATACTTGGGCTTCCCTGCCGTGCCTGCCTCGAAAAGACAGCCCTCGAAGCTCGTGCCGAGCTCGTTATACTCGTTCGTATCGGTAATACCGAGCGCCTCGCAAAGGTCGAGATAGAGCTGATATGTACGAATCGTCCTGCCGTAGTCGTTCGGGTGGAAGGCGCAATCGTAGAAATAAATGTGATCGTACACGTAGTCCTGCGACGAGCCGAGCACACCGTCGAAGTCGAAGGTATTGGCAATCATTTCGTCGTACGCCTTAAGCCACGTCGCACTGTCCGCCCCATCAACAAGCGCATCCGCATCCACGGGGCAGAAGCCGAAGTAGACCTTAGCACCCGAGGTCTTGGCACTTGCGATAGCCTTATTCATTGCCGATGCGTAGTATTCGTCGTCTATAGAGCACCATACGTTATCGGTAAGGTCGGTATAATCGGCGTGGTCGTGCTGACCGGAATCCTTCCAATCAAGGTCGAACCTTGACTTAAAGCGGTTATTGAGAGTTACGTAATAAACGTCCTGATAATTATTATCTGAGTTGTAATAACGATTTCTGCCGTTATAAAGGCAGTCGCCGTACTTATTCGTTCCGGTGTTCTCGCAAATCTTTTCATACCTGCCGCCGTTTCTGGTATAGCGTGTCGCATTGTAATCGGTAAGCGAGTCGAACACACAGGTGTAGTTTGATATATCTATACAGCGATAGAAGTTATTCATAACCTCGAGGTCACGTATCGTCTTCCAATAAAGCTCCCGCTCACCCATCATATATGCACTGTTCTCCGGTGCGAACAGTATAACGTCGCCCTCGTGCGCATAGTTCTGCATAGCCTCGAGATAGATAATGCCGTTAGTCGTCCTGGTCGTGCCGAGGTTGATAACCCTGTACTCGTCCTCGAAGAGAGTCTCCATATACCTAGTACCGAGCCCCTGGTAGGTCGACGAGCCCGCAACCGCAATAATGCGGTTCATATAAGACGAGGAGATGAGCCTCGAGAGCTTGGTTGCAAACGAGCCGCCGCCCTCGTTGCCGAGTGCACGGGGCGCAAGAGTCGCATTAACGTAAAGGTTTTTAAAGGACGTGTAGGTTGCCGAATCAAAGGCTTCGTCACGCATATAGTAAAGCCCGTCGGGGTAATAAACGGTAGAAAGCGAGGAGCAGCCGACGAAGGCGCCGTCCTCAACTCTGAGCATCCTTCTGCCCATCACGAGAGTTTCAATCTCCTTGTTTGTGAAGGCGCCCGCATCAATAGCGGTTACCGTATAGCCGTCTATCGTCTCGGGGATAACGACCGTCCTATCGTTGCCCGTGTATTCGGTAATCATTATGCCGTCCTGCACCCAGTGAGGCGCTTTGCTCGCGGTGACGTCAGTCGGGAAGTTGAATCTTACGGGCACGTAGGTAAAGTCGGTGTGCTCGGTATCCTTCGCCCAAATGCAATAAAGAGTAGGCACTCCCTCGGTAAGGGTGACGAGAGAGAACTTCGAGCCGATGCTGAAGGACTCGCCGCTGCCGTCCGCCTTCGTATTATATTCCTTAAGCACATACCCCTCTTTCGTAAACGTGCCGTCATCGTAGAAGGTCGAGGCGCTCTCCATATAGGATAGATACTTGCTCCCGAGAACAATCTCCACTTTGCCGTCCGAGAGGCTCGCAGTATAGTATTCCGTGTTAGTAAAGTTCACCGACGAGGTATCGACCGTACCGCCGTTAGAATCTATGACGTATCTGTCGGCATCCAGGTAGTTCGAGCAGACCCTCACCACCTTGGCTTCATCCTCCATATATCCGTCCGCCCCCGAGAGCGCATACGAGAAGGTACGGGACGCCGAAATAAACCTGCCGCCCTCCTTAAGAGTACCGCCGACGGTCCAGCCGAGGAAGTTCTTACTGTTGTTTCCTGCCGTGAGCTTTACAACCGTGCCTGCCTGATACTCGACGTTATGTAAAAGGTCGGAGGAGTCCTTCGAGTCACCCTTCGAAAGCTTAAAGGTGACAAACTCAGAGGTATCTATATCGCTCTCGGTGGTCTCAAAGTTCACGTTCGTGTTCTTTGTTACGTTATTAAGCTTAAGCTTACAGGTCGCTTGATTATATTCTCCCACGTCGACCGACTTGAAGACGTATCCGCTCTTGAGCGTTATCGTAAACTCAACGTCGCTGCCACGGGGGACATCAACGGGGTTATCCCCCTCGACCGTAGCTCCTCCGTCAAGCGATACCATAACTCTGACGGTGTCGCCGTTTTCCACGGTACAAGAAAACATCGCAGCCAAAAGCGAGAGCATCGCCAAAATGAGTACCGAATATTTTAAAAATCTCTTCATATTACCTCCAAAGCATCAGTATATCTCGGGCGCTGTGCGAGCCGAAACGTAAAGACAGCCGCACCCTTCGAGAACGCATAAAATATCATTATAAATATTTTAACAAAAATGCATAAAGAAATAAAGCCCTAAAACGAAGTTCGTCAGGGCTTTTATAATTTTCGGGAGTCTAGACAAAATCCGAGCCTCGGATTTGTGACAATTGCAACAAAAAAATGCGGAGATTTCTATTTCGGATATACTCTTTTTCCTTTTTCCCTTCAAGAAGTTTTCTCTTATACCTTAAAAAGGTATAAATCGAGCGATTATTCCGTGTAAAAAACAGTATCGACGTAGGATAGTGCTCTATCAATATTTCTCTCGGAAAACTCGCCCATAACGGTGAAGGTGATTATGAAATATGCGTAATCAGTGCGATAGAAGCTGAGAAGGAAGCTCTCCTGAGTCTGTGCCTCTCCAAGGGTGTAAATACAGTACGGCACAAGTCCGTGCATTTTAAGCTCGGTATAGATTACGGCACGCTCGATGTAATATTCTGCGAAGCGACGGGGCGTAAGCGTATCGGGCAGGCCGTCCATAACGCTCGACATAAAGGACATACGGGTAAAGCCGACTATCATATCGCCGTCCGAGTACGCCTTATCAAATACTTCCCTCGGCACGTCCTTCTCCTCGAAGGACGAGGGGAGCGTTATGCCCATCTCCTTAAATCTGAAGGTCCTGTTACCGCAGGACGTCTCGAGAAAAACGCAGGAAAGAATCAAGAGCAATGAAAGAAAAAGCGATGCAAGCCTCTTAAAATCAGTCATGCTTTCTTACCGAGTTCACGAGCCAATCTATGACACGTGTGTTGTGATAAACCTCATTCCATATCTCGTGCGTTTCACCGTGGATAATGTAAAGGCGTACGTCAAGTCCCTTTTTTTTCATACCGTTATACATCTCGAGGGATGCAGAAAGCGGAACTATATCGTCGTCCGAGCCGTGGAATGCCCAGGTAGGCGTCTTTGCCTCATAGAATGCACGCCAGCCCATACCGCCCCCGCAGATAGGCGCCGCCGCAGAGAAGGTATCGGGGTAGGAGAGTATCATCTCCCAGGTACCGAAGCCGCCCATCGAAAGGCCTGTTACGCTGACACGGTCTGGGTCTACGGAATACTCCATGATGATATGGTCGAGAAGCTCCTTTACTTCGGCTGTTATATTGTTCCAGGTGAAGGGTCTGGGGCACTGAGGGCAAAGGATAGCCGCCGGGAACTCCTCACCCTGCTTAACGTACATCGGGAACCCGTTGTTGAAGAGCCACTCGAAGCCGGGAGCTCTCTCTCCTGCGCCGTGAAGGAAAAGAATAAGAGGGATATCCTTCTTCCCTACCATATCGTCGGGCACGTACATAAAGCACTCGAGCGAGTCTATCCTCTTATTTTCAAAATTGTAAACAAATGTTGTCTGCATAAATCTTACTCCCTTTATTTTTTATGCTTAATTGTTTTTTAATATTCAATCAATCGGACAAAAACGCAACACGGGTCAAGCGTTATGCGCTCTACGCCTCTGTAATGGCGACAAAAAGAGCTTCCGCATCATCCACTATGACATCAGCTCCGCAAAGCTCGCACCTGTCTCTGTATCCCCAGCTGACAGCGGCGGTGAGAGAGACGCCGAGATTCTTCCCCATTCTGACGTCGACCCCGGTATCACCGATAAACGCAGCCTCGCTGCTGTCAATTCCTAACTCCGAAAGCAGGATTATTCCGCCGTCGGGCATAGGCTTAAGCGGCACTCCGTCAACTCCGCCTCTTACAATATCAAAGGTGTCGGGAAATACCGTTTTTATAACATCGATGACGGTCGAATTCTGCTTGTTCGAGAGGACGGCGAGCTTGACTCCCTCAGCCTTAAGACGTGTGAGAAGCTCAGGTACCCCGTCATACGGGCGCGTAAGATACATATTATCGCCGTCGTATGCGTCTATATACTCACGAAGAGCCTTTTCCGTCTCTTCTCGGTCGTCAATCCCTCTCGAACGTAACGAACGACTAATCAAATTCCTCGCTCCGTCCCCTATAAAGCTACGACATTCACTAACCGAAAGAGGCGCAAGTCCGCGTCTTTTGAGCGTCAGGTTTACGTAATAGGTTATTGTATCAAGGGTGTTAAGAAGCGTTCCGTCAAGATCGAAGATACAGCATTTTATCATATTTCCTCCTAGTTTCAGCCGGTAAGCCTTGGTGATACTAAAGATTAACGACCCTCATTATATTTTCTTAAGCTTTGCGAAGGTCGCCATAAGCTTCTTCGTACCCGCAGTATCGAATTTTACCTCATAAAGTATATCTCCGCCCATATCCTTCGCAGAAAGCACAGTGCCCGAGCCGAACACAGCGTGTGACACCCTCGCACCGACGGCTATGCGCTCAAGTCCGAAGCTACCCGCACCCCGTGTCGTAGTTTTCTTCATCTGGTCGGGAGTTCTGCGCATCTCAGGCGAGACGCCTTCACGTCGCTCGGCAGCTTGTCTCGGGACATAGCCCGAAGCTCTCGGCGGTATGCCTCTCGGCATATCACGCTCGGTGAGGCTTGCAGGCATCTCACATCTTACAAAGGTGGAAAGTCTGCCGTAAAGAGTCCTGCCGTAGAGCATTCTGTCCTTTGCGTAAGTGATATACAGACGCTCCTTCGCTCTTGTGATTGCGACGTAGGCAAGTCGGCGCTCCTCGCTCATTTCCTCTTCATTGCTCCTGTTCTGCTCAGAGGGGAAGATGCCGTCCTCCATACCTGCGAGGAATACGACGGGAAATTCAAGTCCCTTCGCTGCGTGAACCGTCATAAGCACTACCGCATCAGCCTCATCATCGTACTTATCGACGCTGGAAACAAGGCTGACCTCCTCTAAAAATCCGACAAGCGTGGGGCTGCCGCCCTCGCCCGTTACTCTCGCCTCATATTCCATCGCCGAGGAAATAAGCTCCTCTACGTTCTCTATCTTCGTCGCACCCTCGAAGCCCTCGGCCTCGAGCATAGCACGATAGCCCGTGCGCACGAAGAGGTCGAGTATAAGCTCGCTCGGCAGCTTTTCTTCATCCCTCGCCCCATCTATAAGCGAAGCAAATTCAGAAAGCTTATCCTTGCTCTTTGCAAGAACGGGGAACTCGCCCGCCCTCTTTATAACGTCGAACATCGAGACGCCGAGCCCAGATGCGATGCTCTCGAGCGCTTCGACGGTAGCCGAGCCTATCTTTCTCTTCGGCTCGTTTATTATCCTCTTGAGCCTCAGGTTATCCGAAGAGTTGGTGAGCATAGACAGATAAGCCACCATATCCTTGATTTCCTTACGGTCAAAGAAGCGCATATCGCCGACAACCTTGAAGGGTATGCCGCTCTTTACAAAAGATGACTGCAGCGAACGGCCCATAGCGTTAATTCTGTATAGAACCGCATAGTCGGAATATTTCCTGCCCTCGGTGCGCACACCGCCGATAATCTTATCGACTATATATCTGCCCTCGTCGTTCTGGTCGAGGCTTTCCTTTATTATTATCTTATCACCGTCGCCCTTATCGCACCACAGGCGCTTGTCGTGGCGCTTACCGTTATTTGCGATTATGGCATTTGCCGCAGCGAGTATATTGCCCGTAGAGCGGTAATTCTGCTCAAGCTTAATCACCGTCGCATCCGGATAGGTAACGTCGAAATTAAGTATATTCTCTATCGTAGCCCCACGGAATCTGTAAATACTCTGGTCGTCGTCGCCGACAACCATAATATTTCTCTGTCCGTCGGAGAGAAGCTTCGTTAAAACAAACTGCGCATAGTTCGTATCCTGATACTCGTCGACAAGCACGTAGCGGAACTTACGCTGATAGTACTCCCTCGCCTCGTCGTTACCCTCGAGTAAGGCTACCGTCTTCATAATTATATCGTCAAAGTCAACGGCGTTGTTCTTAAGGAGCTTCGCCTGATAGAGCGCATAAATCTCTTTTATATCCTTAGAGCGAGGGTCAAGGGATATTTCAAAGTCCTCGGGGGATATGAGCTTATCCTTAGCAGAGCTTATCGCAGACATAACCGCCTTAGGATTCAATCTCTTCTCATCAATTCCGAGCTCGGTCATACAGTCGCTGACAAGACGCTTCTGATCATCCGTATCATAAACTGCAAAGCCCGGTCGGTAACCAAGATAATCTCCGTACTTTCTGAGTATTCTGAGACATATAGAGTGGAAGGTACCCGCCCATATACTATCGGCAATGCTCTTGTCATCGAAGGTCTTCAAGAGTCTGTCCTTAATCTCCTTAGCCGCCTTATTCGTAAAGGTGAATGCAAGCACCGCCCACGGGGGACAGGGATCAAAAATGAACTCGGGAAGTATCTCGCCTATCTCCTTGCGGGACAAAGCCTCGGCACGCTCCAGAGCAATAATAGTATCCTCATCCGCCTCACGGGGCACGTAATCCGCAAAATAAGCGTTACCGTACTTTATGAGGTAGGCGACTCTGTTTACCAAAACCGTCGTCTTACCGCTTCCCGCCCCGGCAAGGACAAGAAGAGGCCCGTGAGCTGTAAAGACCGCTCTGGACTGCTCGGAATTCAAAAATCCGCCGTAATATTTATCGAAGAGCTTCCTTTTCGCCGAAAGATACCTTTCTCTTTTCGCAATATCCTGTATCATATATTTTCTCCGTGTTTTTTTCATTTATAAGGAAGGATATGCCCCTTCCCGAAGGGTATAAAACGAGAGGCCAAGGCCGACGACGGCATACGCCTGAAACGCCGGTCATAAAATACGAAAACCATGCTTCGTAATTAATGCGATGTAAGTGACAAAAAAACGTCAAAATACGAAAACACAAATTCTCCGAATCAGCATTGTACGCCCGTAGTTTCCTTCATTTTTCCTACAAGTCAAGAGAAATGCGCAATTTTTTCAATTTTTTTATTTTCAACATCGATGTTGATAATGTGGATAACTTTTTGTCGAAAAAGCTCGAGTTCTCAATGCATTTCCAATTCCTTCACCGAGAAAAAAGTGGGTTTTCCACATTTTCAGTGTTGATTGTGTGGAAAACCCGAGGCTTTCAAAAAGTCTATTTTTCCGCACTTTTACCTGTTTTCGCCATTTTGACGCTTTTTTCGTCATTTTTGCGGGATATTAAATCTGCCTGTATTTTTCCCGGCATCAGCGTTAGTAATTTTTACGAACACTTTTCTGTTTAAGCGTAACAACAGTACTGTTATTTAGCGCTTTTTGTTTGTCTTTTTTGCTGTATTTGCCCTACTCTGCGGTGCGTCTGACCTAAGGCTGCCGCCGTGCGAGGGGCTACCGGTTGAACGGCTCTTGCCACTTTGCGACATTGAGGAGGCTTTTTTCGTTTTTGACCTGCCTTTATTTCCGCCGTCTGCCGCCTTCTCCGCCTCACGCCTTATACGTGCGGCATCCTCGCCGAATATTATATCGAGCTTATTTCTCTTCGGCTTTTTCGAGTCGAGCACCGCCTGGTAAAAGGCTTCCTTTTTCTGTGTCGGTTTAGCTCCGCTTCGGCGCTCCGACGAGCCACGTTTCTTCGATGCGCTCTGCCTTTTGCTCTTATCCTTCGGCTCGTACCGTGCTTCCATACCGCCTCGGAATACGGGCTTCACAAGGCAATCGGCGCCCGTGCCTATGAGCTCTTCTCTGCCCGCACGTACAAGAGCCTCTCTCACGAGATTCGCATTCTCGGGGCGAGAGAATTGCAGAAGAGCTCTTTGCAGCTGCTTATCTCTGTAATCGGTACAAACGTACACGCTCTTACCCGTAAGAGGATGTATGCCCGTATAATACATAACCGTAGAAATGGTTCCGGGAGTCGGGTAGAAGTCCTGCACCTGCTCGGGAGAATAGCCCCACCGCTTCAGCCATACCGCCATATCAACGGCATCGCCGAGTGTCGAGCCCGGGTGGCTCGACATAAGATACGGTACAAGATATTGCTCCAGCCCTGCCTCACGGCTAAGTGAGAAGAACTTCTTCTTAAACGCCTCGAATACCTCGATCGGCGGCTTACCCATCATAGTGAGCGTAGCCAGGGCGCAATGCTCGGGCGCAACCTTAAGCTGTCCCGAGACGTGGTGGGTCACAAGCTGGCGGAAGAAGGAGTCATCCTCGTCAGCCATAAGATAGTCGAATCGTACTCCCGAGCGGACGAACACCTTTTTTACCCCGGGGAGCTTCTCTATATCGAGGAGCATCTCGGAATATTCGGTGTGGTCTACCTTAAGATTCTTGCACGGGGTGGGGGCAAGACACTTTTTGTTCGGGCAAACCCCGTCCTTTTTCTGCTTATCGCAGGACGGATATCTGAAGTTTGCGGTAGGGCCGCCCACGTCGTTTATATAGCCCTTGAAATCGGGCATCTTGGTTATTATCTCCGCTTCTCTCAGCACGCTCTCTCTGCTCCGCGAGCGTACCTCTCTGCCCTGGTGGAAGGCGAGTGCGCAGAAATTGCACGCACCGAAGCAGCCCCTGTTGTGCGTTACGGAGTGTTTAACCTCCGCTATGGCGGGCACGCCGCCAAGAGGCGCATAGTCGGGATGATAATCCCTCGCATAATGGAGCGCATAAACTCGGTCGAGCTCCTCACGCTCAAGAGGGGGCATCGGGGGATTCTGTACAAGAATCTTATCACCGTACTCCTCTACTATCGCCTTTCCTCTGACCGAATCGGTGTTTTTATACTGTATTGCAAACGCCTTGGCGTATGCTCTTTTATCCGTCTTTAACAGGTCGTAATCGCCGACCGATATGCTCTCAAAATGGCACTCCTCGCCCTTGCGAGCGAGATAGACTGTGCCTCTTACGTCACGAATCTTTTTGATAGGCACTCCCTTATCAAGAAGATAGGCTATCCTTTTGAGCGTATTTTCACCCATACCGTAGGAAAGAAGGTCGGCGCGTGAGTCGACTAGAATGCTCCTGCGCACCCTGTCATCCCAGTAATCATAGTGAGCGAAGCGCCTGAGCGACGCCTCAAGGCCGCCTATGATAATAGGCACGTCGCCGTACGCCTCTCTGATCCTGTTGCAATATACTATCACGGCTCTGTCGGGGCGTGCACCCATCCTGCCGCCGGGCGAATAATAGTCGTAGCTGCGCTTTTTCTTTGACACGGTATAGTGAGCTACCATAGAATCTATATTTCCCGAGCTGACAAGGAAGCCGAGCCTCGGTCTGCCGAAGCGCTTAAAGTCCTCGGCGCTCTTATAGTCGGGCTGAGAGAGTATAGCGACTCTGTATCCCTCGCTCTCGAGCACTCTGGAAATAATGGAAACTCCAAAAGACGGGTGATCCACGTAGGCATCTCCCGTCACGTATACAAAGTCTACGTCCGACCAACCCCTTTGTCTTAGGTCGTCGGCATTTACCGGCAAAAAGCGCTCTCTATCCATAAACACCTCTCGTGTCCGTGCGGCCGCACAAGACCCGTGCGACTTTATCTACACTTCAAAGATACAAAAACGTACGTCGGAGCTACCCCGTCCACGGGTGTTTATCCAACTCGTCTTTTCCGAAATCGGGCAAGCGTACGCACGCTTGCCCGAAGCTTGTTTTAAATAGCTGTCTTCACCCGAAGAAGGTTCCGACATATAGTCTTAAAGAGTAAACGAATCGAGCTCAACCTCGCTCTGAGTTCCGTCCTGCATATTTCGCAGCTGCGCTCTGCCGGAGACGACCTCGTTCTCGCCTATGATAAGCGTATAGGTAGCGGAAAGCTTGTTCGCATACTTCATCTGAGATTTCAGGCTTCTGTCAATTACAGAGCACTCGGCATAAATACCGCTCTGCCTCAGCCTCTCGCATATCTGCATAGCCTTTACCGTCGCCGCATCTCCGAGTGAAGCGATATAGACAAGAGGGACGGCGGGGGTGATATCCTTATCGAGACCGAGCTCCCTCATAGCGAGTATAAGTCTCGTGATACCCATACCGAAGCCGACTCCCGAGAGCTTAGGTCCGCCGAGCGACTCGAGAAGCCCGTCATATCTGCCGCCGCCGCACACGGTGGACTGAGCACCTATACCCTCGGCGACGAACTCGAAGACGGCACCCGTGTAGTAATCAAGCCCTCTTACAATCTTCGGGTCGATGACGTACTCTATATTCATAGCGTCGAGCGTACGCTTAAGCAAATCAAACTTAGAGTTACATTCCTCGCAAAGATAATCGATAGTTCTCGGAGCCCCGGAAGCTATCTCAGAGCATATCGGGCTCTTGCAGTCAAGGAGCCTGAGCGGATTGCGCTCGAGCCTCGACTTACAGGTCTCGCACAGAGCGTCCTCTGAGGATGCGAAGTGGCTCTCGAGAGCTGCTCTGTAAGCAGGGCGACAGCACTTGCAGCCTATCGAATTAAGATGCAGCTTCACGTTTTTGAGTCCCAGACGTCTAAGGACAGAGGAAGCAAGAGCTATTGCAGTGGCATCGGCCATAGGGCTGTCCGAGCCGATAGTCTCGGTACCGAACTGGAAGAACTCACGGCTTCTGCCCGCCTGAGGCTTCTCGTGACGGAAGCAGGACATAATGTAATAATATTTGAGCGGCATAGGGTCGGAATACTTGCCGTTCTCAATAATGGCTCTGGCAACCGAAGCCGTACCCTCGGGGCGGAGCGAAATCGAGCGGTCATCCTCACGGTCGTAGAAGGTATACATCTCCTTCTGTACAACGTCCGTGGTATCACCGACTCCTCTGACGAAAAGCTCCGTATTCTCAAAAGTGGGCGTACGTATCTCGCCATAGCCGTACTTCTCGGCTTCCTCTCTCACGACGTTCTCGATATATCTGAAAATGGGTGTCTCCGAGGGGAGAATATCCATAGTTCCTCTAATCTTCTGTATCATCTTCACAGTTCTCCTTATGTGCTAAATCCAAAATATAATTCAATCTCTCTTCATCGCCTATCCAGCAAAGCATACCGACAAGAGCCTCGAAGCCCGTGGCGTACCTGTAATCGGTAACGCTTGCGTGCTTAGGTCTATGCAGGTGCGTAGAGTTAGACGCACGTCTGAAAACATCTCTCTCATCATCGAGCAAAAGATGCTCTATCCTTCTGTACATAACGGCCTGCGCCTCTGCCGTAACGTAGCGCAGCGCCAGCTCGTTAAGTTCACCCGACTTTGATACACCTCTCTTCACGAGCATAGTGCGGACGTACAGAGCGTGCCTCGCATCACCGAGATAAGCAAGCGCCTGCACTGACGGCAGGCTTGTCCCCAATATTTTATCGTGCAATTTTATCTCCTTTTCCTACACGCCCCACATCGGCGATATCCAAAGCTCCCTCTCGGGCTATATCAATCCTCGGGAAAATACTTGCGGTAAATCTCCGAAATATCCGCATCAATTGCGGCAATCTCGTCGAGTAATTGCGCCTTTCTCTCTTCTACTGCGGGCAGGAGTGCCTCATACTCGTCAAGATATGCGGCTCTGTCGAGCCTCGCACCCGATGGGGTATCGGCGCACAGCTGCAAGGCTGTCGTCCTCTCCTTAACGTATGCAAGCAAGCGCCCGAAGCTGGCAACGCAGTCGTCGTTATTCGAATCAAAGCTAGACGTCGAATAAATCGGAGCCGCAGCGCCCGGAACATCCGGATACTCAAGGTAATCTATCATAAACGAGGTAATACCGCCCCACGTAATAAGCGAGTCCATAAGGTCCAAGGATACCTTATCGCCCCAGGGAACGTACCCGATACGCAATATCCCGCTGACGCTGCTCTCGAGAAGAGGAAGATACCCCTCGCCGCTGTGTATCGCATACCCGACATCATATTCACCGAGCAACTCATCATAGCTCTCGTTGTAGCAGCCGCCGACAAACATAACCGTATCAAACATAGGTATACCGAGGCCTTTGAAATGCGCCTGCATAACGTTGAGATAATCGTCAAGAGAGCCTTCGCCATCCCAGTAAACTCCGGTAGTCCAGCCCGCCGCCGTCATCAGATCGAGCTGTTGCTTAGTTATATTCCCGGGCATACCAACAAGGTCGTCACCGGAGAAGCACACAACTCCGTTTATCGAGGCGCCCGTCTCGTTCATAAGCTTGAATACTCCGTCGTAAAGCTGTGCGTCAGCCCCCTTCGAGACAAAGACAAGCTCAGACTTGCACCCGGCATCCGCAAGCATCTGCTCCTCAACACGTGCATACTCCGCAAGCTTTTCGCTCTTAAGAAGGTTGAGCGGCATAGACTCGCTCTCGTAGAGTCTCTTGTTTTTTTCATATCTGATGCCGTCGGAAATCTCGTAGATACCGACGAGGGCAATACCAAGACATACGATGATTATACTAACAACAACAGCTATCTTCTTAAGTCCGGTCATACGGTATGAGCTCCTTTCAACGCAGTATATCGTTCTGTGAAAATTCCTTTTAACTATTATACTATGGCTACCTCTGTTTGTCAAGGTAGGACGGGCGCGTATTAAAAATAAAAATTTTAATAAAGGGGTTGCAAATACGCTTTTCGCTATGATATAATTATTTGTAAGAATTCGTTTATTGGAGAGTGTGATGAGCGATTTTTCCTACGTCGGACGCAATTATCTCGCCCTAAAAAAGGAGCTTCATACGCTTTGCGAAAAGCTCGGCCGTCCTCCCGTCACCCTCGTGTGCGTCACTAAAAGCGCCACGGACGATGAGGTAAGAGCGCTCGCTGTGGCAGGCGGATGCGACATCGGTGAAAACAGGCCTCAGATGCTTAAGGCGAGAGCGGATATGCTTTTCGAGGCGGGCTACTCACCGAGACTGCACGAGATAGGCAATTTGCAAAAGAATAAAATCAAGATGATTGTAGAAAACGTGTCTCTGATACACTCGGTAGACTCGCTTGCGCTTGCAGAGGAGATATCTCGCCACTCCGAGAGGGTGGGCAGAATCACTCCCGTGCTTATCGAGGTTAACAGCGGTAAGGAAGAGAACAAGGGCGGCGTTCTGCCCGAGGAATGCTGCGAGCTGTTTCTAAAAGTGCGAGAGCTTAAGGGTATCGAGGTTGCGGGGCTTATGACTATGGGTCCCGTGTGCTGCGAGCCCGAGGATATCAGACCGTATTTCAAGCTGACACGAGAGCTTTTTGATGAAATTCGTGAAAAATACGGGTTCAGCGGAGAAGGCATACTCTCTATGGGTATGTCCGACAGCTACCGCATAGCCGTGGAAGAGGGCTCTACTCTCGTCAGAGTAGGCCGACGACTTTTTGAAAAATGAAAGGAGAAAATAAAAATGTTTGAGGAATGGAAAAAGAGACTGACTAAAAAGGATTCTGAGCCCGAGGACGATATCACGTTCAAGTCCTACGACGACTCGGCAAGAGAGACCACCGCCCAGACTGCGCCCGAGGGTGCAACAGGCTCGCACACAGACGACTCGAAGGGTGAGAGCGTGGAGCTTAAGGTTATCCATCCCGAGTCATACGAGGAAGTGAGCACCGTTGCCGACAGTCTACTCGCAGGCTGTACAGTAGTTCTCAACCTTGAGGCGCTCGACCGTGCTTCTATGGTTAAGATGCTCGACTTTTTAAACGGAGTTACCTATTGCACCGACGGAGAGATCAAGATGGTTGCGAAGACGACCTTCATTATCACTCCTCACAGCAACGTGGATATTTCCGATATGTAAAAGCACGTCTCCCGACTGCCTTATCCCAAAAGGCAATGCCGAGCGGCGTTGCTTTTTATAAAAGTGGGGGGCTCACACCAATTTCAACGCAAAAAGAGAGACAAAGTGGAGATTATACTATTTATTCTCGCAAAAACGGTAAGCATTTTTCTTAGCGCTGTGTCAATGGCGATGCTTTTAAGAGTCGTGCTCAGCTTCTTTACCGACCCGGGAGAGAGCCGCATATATGCGCTCTGCTTCTATATTTCCGAGCCGTTCATTATGCCCTTCCGGCTTATTATGTCGAAGCTGAACATCGGGCAGGATTCGCCTATTGATATTCCCTTCTTCGTGTCGGCGCTCGTGCTGAATTTTCTCTTGATAGCTCTGCCTGTCATATAGTGAGGATTTATGAAACCGTTTTTACTTAAGTACGTCAAAAAACAGAGGCTTTCCTACTACCTCTTATATGTTGCGGCTATACTCGCCGTTATCGGAATTGACCAAGCGACTAAATTCCTTGCGGTAGAGTTTCTTAAGCCCGTAGATACCGTTCCTATCATCGAGGGGGTCATACATCTGACCTATGCGACAAACAAGGGAGCGGCTTTTGGTATGCTTGCGGATGCTCCGTGGGTGTTTAACACCGTCACGATTATTATGCTCCTCGTTCTTTCGGCGTATCTCTTCCTCGGCAATGCGGAAAACAAGCTCTACGGCATAGCTATATCTATGATAATCGGCGGCGGAATCGGCAATATGATAGACCGTACGGCGCTCGGATACGTAGTCGACTTTATCGATTTCAGACTGATTAACTTCGCCATATTCAACGGGGCGGACAGCTTCGTATGCGTAGGAGCGGGGCTGCTCATCCTCGCCATGGTGATAGATATAACGAAGGAATATAAAGGCGCATCGAAGGAAGGAGATGCAAAATGAGGCTCGTTGTAAACGCCGCCGATGCGGGAACGAGGCTCGACAGCTACATTGCTCTTCACTCCGACCTGTCACGCAGTGCCGCAGTGAGGCTTATTGAATCGGGAGAGGTTCTCGTAAACGGCAAGAGCTCAAATAAAAAAACGCTCCTCTCCGAGGGAGACCTTATTGACGTCGGGGATATGGAAATCGAGGAATACGAGGCCGTCGCCGAGAACATCCCCATCGACGTTATCTACGAGGACTCGGATATAATAGTAATCAACAAGCCCTCAGGTATGGTCGTGCACCCGGCGAAGGGCAACTACACCGGCACGCTCGTGAATGCGTTGCTTTATCATTGCCGAGACTCTCTCTCGGGCATAGGCGGCGTAATGCGTCCCGGCATCGTGCACAGGATAGACAAGGACACCTCGGGACTTCTCGTGGTGGCTAAAAACGACAAGGCGCACCTTGCGCTTTCGGCAGAGCTCGCATTCCACGGAATCGTCAGAGAATACCACGCACTTGTTAAAGGCGGGTTCAAGGCTCCGACAGGCACGGTAAATGCGCCCATAGGCAGGCACCTCGCAGACAGAAAAAGAATGGCGGTTTTGCCGAGCGGAGCTCCCGGAGCCAAGGAAGCGCTGACGCACTACGAGCTTGTCGAGGCATTCGGACAGGTGAGCTATCTTAAGCTCACACTGGAAACCGGAAGGACGCACCAGATCAGAGTTCATATGGCTCATCTCGGGCACGGACTGCTCGGAGACACGGTATACGGTGGCTCTCCCTGCCCCTTCGAAAAGAGACACGCCCCCCTATTTGACGGTCAGATACTACACGCAAAGAGACTTACGCTGACCCACCCGACGACAAAGAAAAGACTGACCTTCGAGTCACCTCTGCCCGAGAACTTCGAGAAGCTTCTTTCCCTTCTTCGTTCCGAGCTTCCTTAGTTTTTCTGGTTAGAGAGTATTTAAAATTAGGGACATCCCCCTCGTAAGGGTTTAAATAAAAATTATGAAAAACACAAACAAAGGAGAAAAATGGACACTAAAGCCGTAATAGTATCTTCCCTTGATAAGGTATTCTCGGATATGGAGCTAACCGACTTCAAGCCGCTCAAAAAGCTGACCGCACTCAGAGGAGAGAGTAGCGTTTCAGATTGTTATAAAGAGCTGCCAGAACCCCGAGAGAGGTGAATACGGACTTAGAGATCTTCTCGTACCGGAATTCAACGGTATCTCTCTCGAATACATAACCGTCAGAGAGGTAAAGGAGCTGCCCGTAACCATTCCGATAAGCCCCGCCAATTGCGATGACAATTATCTCAGAAAAAAAGCCCGGTTTATTCCCCGATATGCTTCTGCCTCTGAGAAACGAAGGCAAAATCATTTCCAGAGTAACCGCTTTGAGCTCATACTGGGTTGACGTAGACGTCCCCTGCGAAAAGGGACTTGTCGAAAGCGGCAATATTGCAATTTCACTGAAGACCTCATCCGGAGAAGTCATCGAACTTAATCTCGAGCTTGAGATAATAGATGCCGTGCTCCCCGAGCAGACACTCTACTTGACTCAGTGGTTCCACTGCGACTGTCTGGCAAACTATTATCAGGTTGAGCCCTTTAGCGAAAAGCACTGGGAAATAGTTGAAAACTTCGCACGGGTTGCGGCTAAGAACGGTATAAACCTGCTTCTTACTCCCCTGTTCACGCCTGCGCTCGATACAAGAGTCGGGCACGAAAGAACGACCGTACAGCTCGTCGGCATCACCAAGAATGACGGCAAGTATACCTTCGACTTCTCTCTTGTCGACAGGTGGGTAGATATGTGCAACAGAGTGGGCATCAAGTACTTCGAGATATCCCACCTCGTCAGCCAGTGGGGCGCACAGCACGCACCTAAGGTTATGGCAACGGTCGACGGAGAGTATAAGCGCATATTCGGCTGGGAGACCGAGGCGGCGGGTGAAGAATACTCCGCATTCTTGAAGCAGTTCCTCACCGAGTTTATCGCCCATATGAAGAAGAGGGGCGACGACAAGAGATGCTTCTATCACATCTCCGACGAGCCGAATGAAACTCATATCGAGCAGTATAAGGCTGATAAGGCTATTATCGAAGAGATTCTCAAGGACTACACCATTATGGATGCGCTCTCAAACCTCGAGTTCTACACCAAAGGCATCTGCAAGACCCCCATCCCCGCTAACGACCATATCAACAAGTTCATCGAGGCTAAGGTACCGGGGCTGTGGACCTACTACTGCTGCGGTCAGCTGAAGAACGTATCCAACCGTATGCTCGCCATGCCTTCCTGGCGTACACGCTCCATCGGTATGCAGATGTATAAATACGATATCGTCGGCTTCCTTCAGTGGGGCTACAACTTCTACAACAACTGTCTCTCTGTTGATGCCATCGACCCCTACACTGAGCTTTCCTCCGACGGCACGTTCCCCGCAGGAGACGCCTTCTCGGTTTATCCCGCACCCAACGGAGATGCATACGAAAGCATTAGAATTATCGTATTCAAGCACGCACTTAACGATATCTCTGCTATGAAGCTGTGCGAGAGCCTGTACTCTAAGGAAGAGGTTGTCGCTGAAATGGAGAAGGCGCTCGGCGATACTATCACCTTCGACCGTTGCGCACTCACGCTCGACGAGATGCAGAGCGTACGTGACAGAATCAACGAGATGATTAAGGC
>JAZORO010000062.1:0-9647 GCA_045656605.1 Eubacteriales bacterium | reverse complement strand
TCTTTCGTCGTACTAATCCTTGTTAAGTGCTACTTAACTGCGGCTCATTACACCAAAATCCGCAAAAAAATTTATTCGCCGACGGGTGTCGTACAGTTTTAAAAGAATAGATTTTGACATAGCCGAGCCTAATTTTTCGAGGAATATGCAAATATTTAAGGAAAATTTGGCGATGTATATGGCGAAATGTATCTTTTAAAACCTTATTAGTTCGACTCTCTTACGGCTAGCCAAAAGGCATATATGCGCACATACTCCGCCTCTTGACAACATATCATTGAATAAATCAGGAGGGAAGTATGACAAGGCGAAAGAGATTTTATATAAACGGTTTGATACAGAGCTCGGTAGGGCTCGTGCTTAAGAGTGTACAGCTCTTCTTCTCGGCTTACGTGGCTCGGGTGGTAGGGGCAGAGGGGGTCGGGCTGAATACTCTTGTTATGACGGTGTTCGCCTTCGCCTTAACCTTTGCAACCTCGGGGGTTGGACTTTGCGTGACAAGGCTGGTCGCTTCAGAGGTGGCGAGGGGTGAAGGGAAGGAGAGAGAAACGGTCACGGGCGCATTCGTATATTCACTCGCCTTTGGCGGTGCGGCAAGCGTCCTGCTATTCTCCTTTGCTGAGCCGATAGCGGTATCCGTGTTGCATTATCCCTTTGCGGCGGCAAGCCTGCGCGTGCTATCGCTTTCGCTCCTGCCCGTAGCGTTCGGCGGAGTGATAGCTGGAGTTTTCGTCGCAAAGAGGCATATATTCGCATCTGCTGCGGTGCAGGTGCTCTCGCAGGTAATCAGAGTTGCGGTAACCGCTACGTTTATTCTCACCCTCGGCGGCGGAGCGGCGGAGAGGTCGGTATATGCTCTCTCCCTCGGCACTACGGTATCCGAGTATGCGTCATTCTTTCTTCTTTTCATTACATTTATAATCCTTGAGGGCGGCAGGGGCTTTTCAAGACGGGCGGCGCTGAAGCCTGTCGTAAAGGGCGCTATGCCTCTTGCCGTATCGGCGTATATACGCTCCTTGCTTCTTTCACTCGAGCACAATCTGATTCCCAAGCGCTTGATTGACAGGGGCGAGAGTGTAGCTGAGGCTATGAGTGATTACGGCACCTTGCACGGTATGGCTCTGCCGCTCGTCCTCTATCCGATGTCGCCTCTGGGCTCCTTTGCAGGCCTTTTGATACCCGAGTTTGCAGAGTCGGGGGCTATGGGAGACGACGGACGGAGCGCTAAGATTGCATCCGAGGCGATAGGTACTACGGCGGCATACGCTACAGTGTGCTCGGTTATGATTTTCGTTTTCTCGGAGCCCCTCGGATATATACTTTACAGCTCGTATGATGCGGGCAGATTTATCGCTTTTCTCGCACCTGTTCTGCCGATTATGTATATAGACCACGTTACGGACGCAATACTTAAGGGCATCGGTGAAGAGGTGTATTCGATGTGGGTGAATATCATTGACGCCTTTCTCTCTATTCTGCTCGTATACGTCCTTATACCCGTTATGGGTATTATGGGTTACGCTCTCGTCATCGTGGGGATGGAAGCCTTCAATTTTACGCTGTCCTTTATTCGCTTAAGACGCAGAATCAAGTTTCACTTCTCAATTATCAAGAGCCTTGTCGTCCCTCTTTTCTCCTCGCTTCTGGCGGCGACGCTCTTTTACGCCGCCTTCCCGCTCGGGATAGGCACAAGCCCGCTGTGGCTCGCACTCGGCATAGTCTTCTCTCTGTCTGCGACCGTTGCCGGTGGCACACTGCTTCGTTCTGTGATAATCAAGCGCACTCGGTAAAAAAGAAAAAAGGTGAGAAGCCTCGCAGGCTGTCTCACCTTTTAAAATGTAATCTTAAACTGTTAAGGGCGGGTACGCTTTAGCTTAAGGCGTATTGGAGTAACGCACGGAAAGCTCGGGCGTAACAGTCGCAAAGAGGGAAAACTAAATCGCCAAATCCGCCGCCGGCTTGACGGCAGCTTGTGAAGGACGCTTATCAGTCCTCTTTATCCTCACCGTCCTCATCCTCGGACGAGTCCTCACGGTTATCGAGTATGTGCAGGTTGTCGATACGTCTGCCGTCCATCTTGATAACCTCGACGGTAAGCCCCGAGGTCTCGAAGCTGTCGCCCTCCTCGGGTATCTTTCCGAGCACGTCCATAGCCCAGCCGTTTACCGTCAGGGCATCGCTGGCATCCTCGTCCTCCTCGGATACCTCGAGGTCGAGAGCATCGAAAAGCTTCTCGATACTCGCTTTACCCGAGACGATGTACTCGCCGTCTCCGACGGTCTTGATTTCCTCGATAATCTCATCGTGCTCGTCCCATATCTCGCCTACAATCTCCTCGAGGATGTCCTCGAGAGTAACTATACCTGCGGTAGAGCCGTACTCGTCGGTAACTACTGCGAGGTGCAGCTGCTTTTCCTGCAGCTCCTTGAGAAGGTCGTTTATCTTCTGCGTCTTGGTTACGTGTATAACCGGTTTAACTATCTCCGATATAGGAAGCTCACGCTTGTATGCGGTGGTAAAGAAGTCCTTGTAATAGATGATACCCTCGATGTTGTCGAGGTCGCCCTCGTAGATGGGGATTCTCGAGTAGCCCGACTCGCTGAAAAGCTCTGCGAGCTCCTCCTTGCTGACGGTCTTGGGTACTGCGGTGATGTCAATACGGGGGGTGAATATGTCGCTGACCTCGAGCTCGTTGAACTCGATTGCGCTCTTGATAAGCGTGCTCTCCTCCTTATCGATGTCTCCGCCCTCCTCGGCTTCCTCAATAATGGAGATGAGCTCCTCCTCGGTCATACCCTTATCCTCGTCGTCCTTGAACATCTTGGCGAGGAGCTTCTGCAGCTGCTTGAAGAGGAAGGACAGAGGGAAAAATATGTAGAGAAGCAGATTGATAAAGGGGGCTGAGAACATAGCGAACTTCTCGGGCAGCTTCTTAGCTATCGACTTCGGCGAAATCTCACCGAAGGTAAGAACGATGATAGTCATAACGACTGTCGATACAGTAGCCGCCGCATTTGCAAATGACGTATCCTCAAGCAAATCGGTAAAAATAAGAGTCGCCATAGAAGCGGAGAGTATATTCACTATATTGTTACCGATGAGAATGGTGGAGATAAGCGTGTCGTAGTTATCCGCAAGCTTTAGCGTAAGGGCAGCCTTCTTGTTACCCTTTTCCGCAAGATTCTTGACTCTTATCTTATTGATAGTTGAAAAAGCAGTTTCTGTGGCAGAGAAGTACGCCGATAGAATAAGGCACACAATCGTTACCAACAATTTAGGACCCATTTTGAAAAAACCTTTCGTTTCTTTGAATAAAATATTTTCGGAAAACCGAATGAATTCAGCCTAATTCACGGGCGAAAAAAAGCAAAAAAAGGCGTAGCCATACCAAAATCGGTGCGGCTATGCCTCAATATTAACGTAAAGGGCGGTACTGTCCCCGTCCGCGTCGTCGTCCATAATTTCCTCCGTGAAATCAATGTCGCAACATTATATGCGACAATGTACGGAATATATTCTATCACACAGCAATCGAAAAGTCAACCCCTAAATGTAAAAACACGCATTTATTTTCGCACTCGGGCGTTTTTCTCCTCGTACGGCATTGTTCGTATAGTTAATAAAATTTGTGTAAAGTGACGAAATTGAGTGAAAAAATCAAAGCCCCTTGAAAATAGTGAAAAGAAGTATCTCTCTTCTTCTCGTCCTGTGCCTTATGCTTTCTTGCTTCGGAGTGCTCAGCGTTTTCGCCGCTGATGGCTCAGGCTCGGCTTCGACGGGAGCGGGATATATCACTGTTCTTGTAAACAGGGACTTCGAGGATAAGAAGCATATCAGCAACGGTATTGGAAGTATCGCAAATAATGGTAACACCTTCGAGATAGTGAAGTCGGGCTCGAACAGCTATCTTCGTCTTGTGGCTGACAGTACCGTGTCCGATAATTCGGGATACATACAGTTCAATTTTACAAATGACGGCATGGATTACGCTCCCCGTTCGGGAAGCCTTGTTTTTTCTTGCGACATTGCATTTGAGGGCGACGGTGTTATCGATTACGGAAGAGCTCTTCAATTCAAGACTGCGAGCGGAACCTTCGGTGAATTTCTTCTCGTAAATGACGGTAAACTCTCGCTCGCAGGGAAGAGCACGGGAATTTCCGTCAATAAGGGCGTCTTCCACAGATGCTATTTCGTGCTTAATTATGATTCCTCCTCCTCTGTCACCTTAGACGCCTGGTATGATGGGGTTAAGGTTGCGACTAATACGTATTCCGCAACCGATGCGGGGTTTAACTGCCTGCGCTTCGGACCTACCACGGGCGTTGATACAAGCGATTACAGCAATTGCGGTCAGAGCGCACTTATAGACAACTTCTTGGTATACACCTCCACGGCGAAGATTACCGACCCTACCAAGGTGAGCCTTAACGAAAAGGATCAGGGAGTCTTCTTCCAGCCCTACGGCGAGAATATCGTTGACACGGGCTTCTTTACAGAGGGGCTGTTTATGAAGACGGGTGTCGAATACGCTCTGTGCGACGGAAACAAGGTAACGACGCTCGCCCCCGTAAAGATAGCTGACAGAGTTTACGTTCCCTTACTCAGCGTCGCTGAACTCTTAGGCTACTCCGTCTCGTATTCGGGCGACGTCTATACTCTTGTCGGAGAGAGGGACATAAGGCTGACCGTCGGCAACTCCTATGCGACTGTCGGCGGAGCTTCGGTATCGCTGGACGCAAAGGTTGCCCTTCTCGATAAGGGCGCTGACTCCTACGCCGTCGTTGCTCTCGATGACCTCGGCGTTATCTTCGGAGTCGTACCCGAGTATTCCGATATGGGGCTTATCGCAATCACCGACGACGGCGGTATACTCGAGAACTACTCTATGGAGAGCCTTCTCGAGCTTATGAAGAGGTTTATATTTGATCACGTTGGCGCTGACGGAAGCGAGATTCACGTTTTCGAGTCGGGCGATATGCTCTCCCTTGACCACCCCTACATTCTTGCCAGTCAGTCGGAGTTTGATTATTACAGAGAGGTGTATAATTCCGATGAGCCCTCAGAGCTCAAGGATTATCTCACGGCGATAGTAGAGAGCGCTCACGCAGAGTATGACGCCAGAGCGGCGAAGAAGCTTGCGGCTTCCTCTACCTATCAGGGTATGGGTTACTATTATACGATGCCCTACACGTCAACCAACGGCTACGACCCCGCAGGAGGCAGACAGGGCGAGGCTGCTAACCATATGAAGAGGCTTGTGAGCGTCGCCTTCGCATATCAGCTCACCCACGACGTTAGGCTCGCTATGTTTGCATACCAGTACACAAGACAGATAGGCTCGTGGTATCACTGGGGTCCCGGACACTTCCTAAATGCGGCGGACACTATGGGGCCGTATGCTCTTGTGTACGATATGCTTTACGATGCGTGGACTGACCTTGAGGCAAGCGGCGCCAGCTACCCCGAGCAGGGTCAAACGTTATACGTCGACGTCGGCTACGTCAGAGACGCTTTGTTTATCAACGGTGTTTTGACGGGATACTACGCTGTGGACGATATAGAGTGCCCCTGGGCGAGATGCGTCGGCGGCGAGAGCAAGGATGACAGCCATTTCTCGAATTCTAAGAACAACTGGAATGCAGTCTGCGCCTCGGGCATAGCTACTGCGGCGCTCGCTCTTATGGGCGACCTTTCCGACGTTACCGACTATACCATTACTCAGTCGGTATATGAAAACGGTCAGTTTACCTTCACGGAAGGAGTAAATATTCAGTCCCTCGGCGACCACAGAGGATTTACAACGATACAGGAATACTGCGAGTATCTTGTGAACGCAGTTGTTTACGACCTTGAGGTAAACGGTCTTGGTCAGTATGCTCCCGACGGCTCTTATATCGAGTCTCCCTCATATTGGGCGTACGGAACGAACAATCTCTTCAAGCTTGCGTCATATCTCGAGAATACGATAGGCACGAGCTACGGCCTTATGGACACCTGGGGACTTGATAAGACCTGCTACTTCGCAATGAACACGCAATCCTCGGATTACCTCACCTGGAACTTCCACGACATGGGTTCGGCAGGCGCACAGGATACCAGTATGTTCGCATACGTGGCAAGCGCTCATAACAACACCGAGCTCGCATATATAAGAAAGCACATACTTAAAAACGGCGGCTCTTCGCCCTCTATCTACGACGTTCTTTATTATACCGATTCGGACGAGACCTTCGAGATGCCTGCGCTCGAATATCATATGGAGGGCATCGACGGCTTCTCCGTGCGTGACAGCTGGGACAGAGACTCAATATACGCAGGTATAATGGGCGGTCTCAACCGTTGCACTCACGGTCAGATGGACTCCGGCTCGTTCGTATATCACAACAACGGAAAGATATGGCTCGGCGACCTCGGTACCGAGAGCTATAACGTATATAAGTTCGGCTCCGCCGACCTTGAGGGCAGATACGGCTATTACGTAATGAGCGCACAGGGTAACAACACCCTCACCGTAACGTCGAGACAGGGTATTCTGCCTTTCGGACAGAAGCCCTTCGGCGGCGGTACTATGTACGAAACCTACTCGAACGAGTACGGCTCGTACGCACTTATAGACAACTCTCTCGCCTATGGCTACGATATAGTTAATTACGCAAAGCGCGGTATGCTCTTCACCAACGACAGAAAGACCGTAGTTATTCAGGACGAGGTCAGCTTTATAGAGGAAGAGACCGCATACTGGTTCGGACACATTCTCCAGGATGCTATGATTTCCACGGACGGCAGAGTAGCGTATCTGTCTGATGGCGAGACCGTAATCAGAGCTACTATCGTCTCGGATAACGAGAGCCTTAAGTTCACTATGATGGATACCTACACCTTCGTTGTGGATGCGTCTCACGGACCCGAATACTCCTTGGATAAGAACGGAGTAAAGGAAAACGACAGAACCGGCGCAAAGAAGCTCGCCATCAAGTGCGAAAACGTCAAGGAGCTTAAGCTCGCTGTCGTAATCGAGGAGATACCCTTCGCAGACAAGACCGTACGTCTCGGATACGAGTGGGCGGATATGGATAGCTGGGTTCCCACGTTTGACGGCAGAGTAGCTAAGGATACTCTCATTGAAGCCGATTACACGGGCGCCGACGAGGGCAGCATCTCGACCGAGCTTGGCAACCTTACTCTCTCGGTTAAGGACCCTTCATACGGTATGAAGCTCAGCGCAAGCGATAGCACGGGAGCATCCCGCATCTCCTTCCTTGCCGACGCTGATGCCGTACGAGGCGCAGATCTTGCGGGCAGCGTGCTCGTCGCAGAGATAGACCTTTATACTCTCTCGACTCTGCCCGAAGGTGCGGCTCTCTCGCTCACCGGCAAGGGCGGTGAAATATTCACCGTTCCTCTTGATTCCATAGTATCGGTAAAGGATAAGTGGTACAGAGCTCTTATAGCCGTAGACGGCGAGAGCGAGAAAGCGTATCTGTACGTCGACGGCGTATATAAGACCTCGTTTGACGTTATGCTCGGAAGCATAAAGGGACTCGGACTTAACGTTACCGTTCCCGAGGGAGCTCTGAATAAAGACGCTACCGTCGCAGTTGATAATTCGAGCGTAAGATACTTCTCCCGTGAATACAGAGAAGCATATCTTCTTCCCGCTCTTACCGAGGGCGGCAGTCTTGCGACCTTCCGTGACGTTATCAAGACGTATCACAAGACCGCACCTCTTGCGGCAATCACAAGCGACGGAACGGTGGATATCGTCTACTGTTCCGGAAGCGATACGCCTATTATCGACCTTGATGCAAAATACGTTTATTCTCTCGAGGAGCTTGAGGCTAGCCTTTATAACGGAGCTGTCGTATCCTTCCTGAGAGGAGTGGATGCACCCTACGAGGTCACTCGCCCGATAACCGTATATACAGGCGGATACGATGTTGCTCTTCGCTCGGACTCCTACGTATGTGAGTCTACGGCAAATAACACCTACCGCTTCTATCAGGGAAGCATCGAGGTGAAGTGGTACGACTATGACGGAAACCTCGTCAGCACAAAGACTCTTACCGGTACCGACGTTGTGAAGTGTGACGCTATGGTAACGGGCTACGGCGAGATAAGCGAGCTTTACGGGGACGGTAAGTACAGCTACAAGGTTAAGTGCGGCTGGGCTGCCGAGCGCGGCGGCGTCGCTCTTTCCGATGCCGAGCTGTTCGCAACCGCTGACAGATGCGAGTTCTATCTTACCGATTCTACTGCAAACGGACTTCTGTACGTAACGGTAGACAGCAACGGCACCATTACCGGCAGATACGACCTTACGAAGTTTGCGTCCGATATAGCGGCAGGATATCAGAGAGTATCTCTCGCCCGTGATATCACGACAAATATCTCCTCAAGCTCGAGCAAGACGACCTCGCTCTATCTGAACGGGCACGCCTTGACCTACACCGAGTACTGGAAGGCGGGCTCTATTCCCGTACCCTCCGGCGATGAGGTTAAGGCGGCAATCTCTAAACTGACTCCTGCGACAGGAAAGAAGTTCGTATATTCTGCGAGCGTTGTAGAGTCCGGTGATGAGCTGACACTCTCGCCCGAGCAGATTACAAGCTTCTCTGTAAAGATGAACCTTACTCTGCACGCAGGCTTTGATATCAATATGTACGTACAGAAGGACGTCGAGGGCGTAACCTTCAACAGCTTTGCTATTGACGGAAATACGGTCGGATACGAGAACGTTTCGATTGACGGCGCAGCTTACTACAAGATAAGCGTGAAGAACATAGGTCCTCAGAACGCATCCGACGGATTTATGCTCACCGTTTCTCTTACCGAGGGCGGTAAGAATTATAACGTAAACATAGCCTTCTCGCTCCTTGATTACGTGGAGAGAATTATCGAGACGTCAAATAGCTCCGAGTCGGTTTCTCTTGCAGCAAACATACTTAAGTACGTTAATGAGGCGTGCGAATATGCGGGCAAGAATGATATGAAGGTAAAGGTGCTTGCCGAAAGGTATAGATTCAAATTCACCTTCACCCCCGTAGAAAGACAGACGTCCGATCTCGATGAAATTACCGATGCATTCTCATCCGTACAGTATAACCTCAAGAGCATACCGAGAGTACGCTTCAATCTCAAGGAGGGATACAACGGCACCGTAGCATTTGCGTACGTTGATGACGGAGAATACAAGCGAGTAAGCTACACCGTGGTCGACGGAAGGATAAACGGGCTCGGCTACGTGGAGATTGAGAGAAAGGCATACGACCTCGACGGAGACATAGAGATATGGACCGACGGCGGATACGGTGTATACAACATCGTAAGCTACTATACCGGCCTTGCGACCGAGCAGAACGCCATTACAAGATTGCTTAACGCAATGCTCGCATATTGCGACAGCGCAAAGAGGTATAGAAACAGCTGATAGAGCCCACGGGCTTTTGATTAGCGCAAAAACAAGACGAAAAGAAGTGGCACGGAGCGAGAGCACCGTGCCACTTTAAGTATGACGGGCATATCAATGCTCTGCGGTGAAAGTCCGCTGGGAGGTAGTTACCGACCAACCCGAAAGCGACTCCCAAGGTTTGCATCGCGAGATTTAGGCGAGAAGAAGGGATAGCGAAATCGTAGCCTGACGAACAGAA
>JAZORO010000061.1:0-12810 GCA_045656605.1 Eubacteriales bacterium | reverse complement strand
GCGTTGAAACTTCGACTCATAACGCTCGACATAGGTAACTATGCCGTCGCGCTATTCGCTCGTTTCGCCTTGTCTTGAACAATTTCTACTAACCAACATTTAAATTTTCTTATATCGCACACACATCGGCGATGCGATGTTGATTGTATAAATCGTCCTATTGTCCTTAAGCATCGACTTGTCGCCTTCGCCGCAGGTTATTACGGCGGTGGGGGTGCGCTTCTATTTAGAGAAAAAGAGGTAAGCTATGTTTTTTGATTGTCCGATATGCAAAGGGGCTTTGACTCTTCTGCCGACGGGTGTGAGGCGATGTCCGAAGGGGCACAGCTTCGACCGTGCGAGGTGGGGCTACTATAATCTTCTGCCCCCGAGGGGCGGCTCTCACGGAGACAACCGTGAGATGGTTGAAGCTAGGCGAGCCTTTCTCGACGGGGGGCATTATGCGCCTCTTGCTGATGCGGTGTCTCGGCGTGTCGCCGAGTGTATGTCGGGTGGCGGGGTTTTGCTCGATGCGGGATGCGGCGAGGGCTACTACACCGCCTCTGCCGAGCGTGCGCTCGCAGAGACTCTCGGCTCTGAAAGACCCTATACCGTGCTCGGATTTGACATATCGAAGGATGCCGTCAGATATGCGGCTAAGCGCTCGGAAAATCTCGGGCTTGCGGTAGCGTCGTCCTACTCTATGCCGCTCGGCGACTCATCGGTGGACGTAGTTATGAACGTGTTTTCTCCGCTTGCGATAGACGAGACCCGACGGGTTTTAAAGACGGGCGGATACTTTGTTTTTGTCTTCCCGGGCGAAGAGCACCTTTTTTCGCTTAAGAAAAGGATTTACGACACACCGTACAAGAACAGACCCGATTCCACAGAGATAGAGGGCTTTGACCTTCTCTCGCTCGACAAGGTTGATTACACTCTGACGCTCGACGGCGCCGAGGACGTGAAAAATCTCTTTATGATGACGCCGTATGCCTACCGCACCTCGGCAGAGGGCAGAGAGCGTGTGCTCTCTTCGAGCACTCTTGTGACAGAGGTCTCCTTCAGAGTACTGGTGTACAAAAAAGCGTAATGCATCCCCGCTATTTTTGGTGAAAAGTTTTGTTGACATAAAACACGCTTTGTGCTAAAATACAAGTTAAAATAATAGTCGCAGTCTTCCGGGCGCTTATCGGCTCGGGAGAAAAAGGGGCTTCTCCCACCGTTGATACGGTCAAGGGCAGAGTGAAAAACTACAAAGAAGGGAACTTCTGTAAATGGATATAACCCACGGTAAATATCTCTCCGTAGACTACGGAGACGTGCGCACGGGTCTTGCCGAGTGCGACGTATCGGGCTTTATCGCCTCGGGAATCGGCACTATCTGCGAGGGCGGAATGAGAAAGACGGCTATCCGTGTAGCAAAAGAAGCTGCCGACCGCTCCTGCAAGAGGATTATAATAGGTCTGCCGAAGAATATGGACGGCACCGAGGGCGATAGAGTAAAGACGGTGAGGGCGTTTGCCGATATACTCGCATCTCTGACCGATATTCCGATAGACTTTGCCGACGAAAGAATGTCCACTATGGCAGCCTACCGCTTCCTTGATGCGACCGGCACGTACGGAAAGAAGCGTAAGGGAGCGATAGACACGCTCTCTGCCGAGATAATTCTTCAAGGCTATATAGACAGGGAGAGAGCCGAGAAAAACAGAGTTTAAGCTATTCGGGCTAAAGGTCCCGCAAGGCACAAAATATATTTATTTGTGTAGATAGCCCCCGTGTAGAGTGTAAGGCACGTCGGACTATCAAGGAAAGGGAAAAATGGAAACCACAGAAAGAAAACAGTCCGCCTTCAGGGCGTACCTTACGAAGAAGGGCGTAAGCCTCTCTCCTAAGGTGTACTTTGTCGATGCAATGAGCGCTATGGCGCTGGGTCTTTTCGCCTCGCTCCTCATAGGCACTATTTTCGGAACAATCAAGGGGTATATCCCAGAGGGAAACGCCTTTTATGACTTCTTCTCACTTCTTGCCGGCATAGGAAGCACCAAGACCGCAGGCGACACGATAGGCGCAGTAATAGGTATCGCTATTGCCGCATCGCTGAAGGCGCCTATGCTCGTTATGCTCTCCGCAGGAGCTGTCGGTATGTTCGGACACGAGTTCGGCACGACCGTGCTCTTCGAGGGAGCCCAAAAGTCGGTTACCGCAGGCCCTCTCGGCGCTTTCGTATGCGTTCTCGTAGCCGTCGAGGTAGGTAAGCTCGTCTCCAAGGCGACAAAGGTCGACATACTCGTCACACCCTCTGTCACTCTTGCCGTCGGCGGTATCGTCGCTATGCTTCTTTGTCCGCTTATCAGCTTCGGTATGTACTGGCTCGGCTATTTCATAAACTACGCCACCACGATTATGCCCTTCCTTATGGGTATCATAATCTCCGCTGTGGTCGGTATTATTCTGACTCTGCCGATTTCGAGCGCCGCAATATGCGCTATGATTGGTATCACCGGTCTTGCGGGCGGTGCGGCTGTCGTCGGCTGCTGCGCACAGATGGTCGGATTTGCGGTTATCTCCTTCAGAGAGAACAGATGGGGCGGCGTCATCGCTCAGGGACTCGGTACCTCGATGCTCCAGATGGGCAATATCGTACATAATCCTCTCATTTGGATTCCCGCTACTCTCGCCTCTATGATTACAGGTCCTATTTCGACCTGCCTATTCAAACTCGAGTGCACCGGTGTCTTTGCGGGTATGGGTACCTGCGGCCTTGTCGGTCCTCTTGGAGTATTTGGCGATATGGGCTTTACTCCTCGCTCGATTTTCGGCGTGATTGTGCTTTGCGTTGTTCTACCCGCCGTGCTTTCTCTTGTATTCTCCGAGATTATGCGTAAGCTCGGCTGGATTAAGGAGAACGATATGAAGCTAGACCTCTAATAAAAGAAGAGAGGAAAATGAAAATGACAGAACAGAATTATACCCTGCTTTGCGACTTCTACGAGTTGACTATGGCGAACGGCTACTTCGAGCTTGGTAAGGGCGACGAGATTGCCTACTTCGACCTCTTCTTCCGTAAGGTTCCCGACGGCGGCGGATTCGCTATTGCCGCAGGGCTTGAGCAGGTCATCGATTACATAAAGAATCTGAAATTCACCGAAGAGGATATCGAATACCTCAGAAGTAAAAATATGTTCTCCGAGGGGTTCCTCAACTACCTTCGCACCTTCCGCTTTACCGGAGATATATATGCAGTTCCGGAGGGCACGCCTATATTCCCGAACGAGCCTATCCTCACAGTAAGAGCCCCTGCGGTAGAGGCGCAGTTCATCGAGACCTATCTTTTGCTCTCGGTGAATCATCAGTCGCTTATTGCCACTAAGGCGAACCGTGTGGTGAGAGCGGCGCAGGGCAGACCCGTTATGGAGTTTGGCTCGAGACGTGCTCAGGGCTCAGGCGGCGCCATCCTCGGCGCCAGAGCCGCATACATCGGCGGCTGCGTTGCTACCGCCTGCACCATTTCGGATAGAGATTACGGAATTCCCGCTATCGGCACGATGGCGCACTCCTGGGTGCAGATGTTCGACACAGAGTACGATGCCTTCCGTGCGTACTGCGAGATGTATCCTAACAATGCGACCCTGCTCGTCGACACCTACGACGTTTTGAAGAGCGGAATTCCGAATGCTATCAAGGCATTCCGTGAGGTGCTCCTTCCGAAGGGGATAACAAAATGCGGTATACGTCTTGACTCGGGCGATATCACCTACCTTACGAAAAAGGCGAGAAAAATGCTCGATGAAGCAGGCTTCACCGAGTGTAAGATAGTTGTTTCGAACTCGCTCGACGAGAATATTATCAGAGATATCATTCTTCAGGGCGCTGTGGTTGATTCCTTCGGAGTAGGCGAGCGTCTCATCACCGCAAAGTCGAATCCCGTGTTCGGCGGCGTTTATAAGCTCGTAGCGAAGGAAGAGGGCGGCGAGGTTGTCCCTAAGATAAAGATTTCCGAGAACCCCGAGAAGGTTACCAACCCTCACTTCAAGCGTGTGTACCGCCTCTATGATAACGAGACGGGCGTTGCGGTAGCAGACCTGCTCTGCGTACACGACGAGACGGTTGACGACACACAGCCTCTGACTATATTCGACCCTGTCGAGACCTGGAAGACGAAGACGCTCACGAGCTTCACCGCAAAGGAGCTTCTGGTTCCGATATTCATAGGCGGCGAGTGCGTTTACGAATCCCCCGACGTCAAGGAGATTCAGAGGTACTGCAAGGAGCAGATTATGACTCTTTGGGATGAGGTGAAGCGCTTTGAGAATCCCCACCGCTATTACGTCGACTTGTCGAAGAAGCTCTGGGATATCAAGCACGACCTGCTTCTCAGCAGAGGACAGAGAAAGAAATAAATAAATTTCTCCCGGTTCTGTTTCACGCTTCTGTTGACCTCGTCTTGGAGGCACAAAGTCCTTTTGTCGGGGCTTTCTGTCAGCCAAGCGGTATTGAGCGATTAATACGTGTGACGCCGCGTCCGTGGAAGATTGTGCGGTACGGGGCGCAACGGCCGGGAGCGATTCCCCTAACCTCAAGCAGAGGGGCGTGTAACGAAAAAACGAAAAAACAAAAAAGGGCGGAAAGTCACAGCTGCGGCTTTCCACCCTTTTTCTATGAAATTTAAAGTGAGCGGAGCATTTTCAGACGCTCGGTGTAAGAGCCTTTATCATCTCCGAGACCTTTGCCTTAACTGTCTCGACGGCGCACTCGGGTGCGGAATCGAAGGAGAAGGACTTGTCACGTGCGGAAACCTCAACGGCGCCTCTGTCGAGAGTTCTCGGGCTGACGATAACACGCACAGGCACACCCAAGAGGTCTGCGTCGGAGAACATAACACCGGCGCTCACGTTTCTGTCGTCGTAGATTACCTCTATGCCTGCGTTAGTTAAATCTGCGTACAGCTTATCTGCCGCCGCTCTTACTCTCTCGTCATCTATACGCAGAGCGCACAGATGCACCTGCCAGGGAGCGATGGTGATGGGCCATATAGGTCCGAATTTATCGTGGCTGACCTCGCACACGGATGCAACGAGTCTGCCGACACCGATTCCGTAGCAGCCCATAATGGGATACTGTAATTCGCCGTTTCTGTCGAGGTACTGCATACCCATACTCTCGGTGTACTTCTTGCCGAGCTGGAAGATGTTGCCGACCTCGATGCCTCTCTTTATGGTGATAGAATGCTTGCCGCATACGGGGCATATACCGCCCTCGAACGCCTTCGCTACGCTTGCATACTCGACCTCTCCTACGTCACGAGCCATATTCATACCCTTGTAGTGATAGTCAGCCTTGTTAGCTCCTGCGACGAAGGACGCAAGAGTCTTCAGGCTCTCGTCGTATACGACGGTGATACCCTCGGGCAGTCCGACAGGGCCGATAAAGCCTGCCACAAGCCCCGACTCCTCGGTGATGAATGCGGGATGCAATTCCGCCTTGACGTAGTTGCGCAGCTTCGTCTCGTTGACCTCGAGGTCGCCTCTTAAGAATACAACGACAAGACTGTCGTCGACGTTTCTCTGATAAATAACCGCCTTGCAGGACGAGGTTGCGGGCGCTCCGACGAAGGAGCATACCTCTTCTATGGTCTTCTGCGAGGGAGTGTATACTTCGCACAGCTCCTCGAGCTCTGCGGGTGCGTTCTCTACGATACAGTCGGCAGCTTCCATATTCGAGCGGTAGCTGCACTCGGGGCAAATCACTATGCTGTCCTCGCCGATGTCGCAAAGAAGCATAAACTCGTGAGATACTCTGCCGCCCATCATACCCGAGTCGGATTTAACCGCAACGACCTCGGGCACACCGCACCTTGCAAAGATGCGCTCGTAAGCGCGGTAGCATACCTCGTAGTAGCTCTCGAGGTCTTCCTGCGAGGTGTGGAAGGAGTAGGCGTCCTTCATAGTGAACTCACGTGTACGGATAAGACCACCTCTGGCTCTCGGCTCGTCACGGAATTTAGTCTGTATCTGATAAATCATAAAGGGGTACTTCGTATAACTCTGCGCCGCATCTCTTGCCAGGTGCACCGCCGCTTCCTCGTGCGTCATACCGAGCACCATATCTGCGCCGCCCCTGTCACGGAAGCGGAGCAGCTCAGAGCCGATGCTGTCGAATCTGCCCGACTCCTGCCAGAGGGTCGCAGGCATAGCGACGGGGAACATTACTTCCTGCCCGTCGATACGGTCCATCTCCTCACGCATTATGTTCTCTATCTTCTTCGTTATGCGCTTTGCGGGAGTGAAGAGCGAGAATATACCCGCACCGAGAGGCTTCATATATCCGCCTCTTGTCATAAGCTTCTGGCTCTCGATTATACAATCCGAGGGCGCTTCCTTAAATCTCTCTCCGAGCAAACCTGTGATTTTCATTTTTTCTGTCCTTTCAAATAAGGTCTATTCTTGTGATACAGTATATTTTATCACAGCAAAACGCCAAAGTCAATATTTAAAGTATCTTTTCGTGCGGGTATTATATTTATATCAGAGCCGCAAGAGCGCATATAGCTAAGGGCTGCGAGCATATTTTCCTGCCGCTGAATTTTCCTCTCTTATGCCACCCGCCGCACTCAGCAAAAACCGCTCGACTTTATGCTCTCCCACTTGACTTTTTTTCTTGCCTATATTATAATAATTCAAAGAAAAGGAGTGTGGAAAATGGACTTTTTAAGCTCATTCCTCGGCGAGCGACGTGTTCCCGAGGAGGTTATACTGTGTAAATTCGGCGAGCTTGTGCTCAAGGGCGCAAATCGTCTTAACTTTGAATCCGGTCTTGTAAAGGAGCTGCGCCGCCGTGCCAGCCCCTACGGAGTGTTCAATATATACGTAAAGCAGAGCACCGTTTACGTCGAGCCGAAGTCGCCCGAGTGCAATATGGACGGTATGTTCGAGGCTGCGAAGCGTGTGTTCGGCATAGTCGGCGTCTGCCGTGCCGTTGTGTGTGAGAAGACTATCGAGGCGATAAGGGAGAAGGCAAAGGAGTGCCTGCCCGATAAGCTTAAAGGCGCACGTACATTTAAGGTTGAGGCAAAGAGAGCTGATAAGAAGTTTCCGATGAAGAGCCCCGAGATTGCTGCGGATATCGGCGGAGTCATTCTTTCTTCCGTGCGTGGAATCAGGGTCGACGTCAGGAATCCCGACGTCACCGTCACGGTAGAGGTCAGAGATGATAATGCGTATATCAGAGCAGGGCAGGAAATGGGTGCGGGCGGTCTGCCCCCACGCTCTGCGGGAAAGGGGCTTCTGCTCCTCTCTGGCGGTATAGACAGCCCCGTAGCAGGCTGTATGATGGCGAAGAGGGGACTCGAGATTGAGGGACTGCACTTTGACTCCTTCCCCTACACTTCGGAGAGAGCTCTTGAGAAGGTGTTGACCCTCGCATCCGAGATGACCGAGTACCTCGGCAGGATGCAGGTGCATATTATTTCCCTTACGCATATACAGGAAGAAATTAAGGAAAAGTGCGACGAGGACTATTTCACCATACTTCTGAGAGTCTTTATGATGCGCCTTGCCGACAAGTGCGCACGGGAAAGAGGGTGCGGAGCGCTCGTCACGGGCGAGAGCCTCGGTCAGGTAGCCTCGCAGACTCTTGCGGCTATCGGTGTCACCGATTCTGTCGTCGATATGCCCGTCTTCCGTCCTCTTATCGGTATGGATAAGGAAGAGATAGTCATAGAGGCACGCAGGTACGGTACCTACGACACTTCTATTCTCCCCTTCGAGGATTGCTGTACCGTGTTTACCCCCCGTCACCCTAAGACGAAGCCGAAGATGGACGAGGTGATAAAAGAGCTTTCGGGGCTCGACGTCGATGCCCTCATAGAAGAGGCGTATCTGACTAAGAGAGTTGAGACGAAGCTCGTATACGACGGTTACAGATAAGGCTTTCTCCGTCTTTTTCGGTAATATTGTCCGACGTATGAGAGGGTTGTAGACCTTTAAAAATTAAAAATATTCTATCCGTTACTTGACAAAATATTTTTACTATGTTAAAATAACCTCGTTAATTTTTTCAGTTAACCTTCGGGAGGAGTACTCCCATAGCGGAAAAGAAGAGACGGAGCGGTAGGTGTAAGCTCTGCGAAGCGTGGGATGAAGGTAGCCCGACAGTACCCCCGGGAAGAACGGCAGGCGTGCCTATTAGACCCCGGCGTAAATCTGCGTTAAGGATACTTTGAGGAGAGTCTATCTCGAATTCGGGTGGTACCGCGTTTATTACGCCCCGAGGCAAAATGCCTCGGGGCTTTTTTGTTTTTCTGCGACGTACGCTTCGTGTTTTGCCACGTCTCGCTGGACTGTATAAAAAGACGAAAACCCCGAATATAATAACAATTGTTTACAAAAAGCCGATATTTCGGCAGGAGGAACATATGAGAAAAGAATTAGCAAAGAATTACAGTCCTCGTGAGTTCGAGGACAGAATTTACAGGGAGTGGAACGACCGCGGCTACTTCAAACCCGACACGGACAAGAAGAAGCCCCCCTTCTCGATAGTTATACCGCCGCCTAACGTAACGGGTCAGCTCCATATGGGTCACGCACTCGACCAGACGCTCCAGGACATACTCGTCAGAGCAAAGCGTATGCAGGGATACTCTACTCTTTGGGTACCCGGCACCGACCACGCAGGTATAGCGACTCAGATTAAAGTAGAGGAGTTCTTGCGCAAGAACGAGGGCTTGACACGCTATGACCTCGGCAGAGAGAAGTTCCTCGAGAGAGTTTGGGATTGGAAGCGTCAGTACGGCGACAGAATTATAAACCAGTTAAAGCGTCTCGGCTCGTCCTGCGACTGGACACGTGAGAGGTTCACTATGGACGAGGGCTGCTCGAGGGCTGTCAGAGAGGTTTTTGTCAACCTTTATAATAAGGGTCTTATTTACAGAGGCCACAGAATTATCAACTGGTGTCCGAGATGCCTTACCGCACTCTCCGACGCAGAGGTTGAGTATAAGGATCAGCCCGGTCACTTCTGGCATATAAAGTATCCGATAAAGGGTGAGGACGGTTACGTAGAGATAGCCACCACCCGTCCCGAGACTATGTTCGGAGATACTGCCGTTGCGGTCAACCCCGAGGACGAGAACACGAAGCACCTTATCGGAAAGACTCTCATTCTGCCTATTGTCGGAAGAGAGCTTCCCGTCATTGCCGACGACTACGTTGAGATAGGCTTCGGTACGGGATGCGTGAAGATTACGCCCGCCCACGACCCGAACGACTTCCTCGTAGGACAGCGCCACGGACTTGAGCAGATTAAGGTTATGAACGACGACGCGACTATGAATTCCTACGCAGGCAAGTATGAGGGTATGGACAGATACGAGTGCCGCCGTGCTCTCGTAAAGGACCTTGAGGACGAGGGCTACCTCGTTAAGACCGAGGCGCACGACCACAACGTAGGCACCTGCTATCGTTGCGGCACTACGGTCGAGCCTCTCACGTCCGACCAGTGGTTCGTAAAGATGAAGCCCCTCGCTGCGCCCGCTATCGAGGCGGTAGAGAACGGCTCGATTAGGTTCGTACCCGAGAGATTCTCGAAGAACTACTTCAACTGGATGAATAATATTCTCGACTGGTGTATCTCCCGTCAGCTTTGGTGGGGTCACAGGATTCCCGCCTTCTACTGCGACGCCTGCGGTGAGATGACCGTCTCCAAGACGGATATCGACGTATGCCCGAAGTGCGGTGCACCCGTAAGGCAGGACGAGGACGTGCTTGATACCTGGTTCTCCTCGGCGCTCTGGCCCTTCTCGGTTATGGGCTGGCCCGATAACACCGACGACCTTAAGAGATACTATCCCACCGATACTCTCGTCACAGGCTACGACATTATAACCTTCTGGGTTTCGAGGATGATATTCTCGGGTCTTGAGCATATGGGAGAGAAGCCCTTCTCCACAGTCCTCATACACGGTCTTGTCAGAGATGCGCAGGGCAGGAAGATGTCGAAGTCGCTCGGCAACGGTATCGACCCGCTCGAGATTATCGAGAAGTACGGAGCTGACGCCCTGAGATTCGCTCTCGCTACTGGCAACGCCCCCGGAAACGATATGCGCTTCTCCGACGAGAAGATAGAGGCGGCGAGGAACTTTGCGAACAAGCTTTGGAACGCATCGAGATTCGTTCTTATGAATCTGACCGAGTCCGACGAGGAGCTCCTTGCGCCCTTCGACGAGAGTGAGCTCGCCCTTGAGGATAAGTGGATGCTCGCACGTCTGAATAAGCTCATAGCGAGCGTAAGAACAAATATTGATAACTACGAGCTCGGTATTGCTCTTTCCGAGATTTATTCCTTCACCTGGGATACCTTCTGTGACTGGTATATCGAGATGGCGAAGAGCCGTATATTCGATGGCGGCGCTCCCGCACTGTGCGCTAAGCGTGTGCTCGTCAGAGTCCTCAGCGATATACTTAAGCTGCTTCATCCCTATATGCCCTTCATCACCGAGGAGATCTATCAGGCTCTGCCTCATTCCGACGAGTCGATTATGATTTCGTCCTATCCCGAGGTCTCGGAGTGCGCATACGGCGAGGCAGAAGAGGATATAGACAGAATAATCACCGCAATCACCGCTGTCAGAGCACGCAGACAGGAGATGAACGTACCCCCCTCGAAGAAGGCGAAGCTGTACGTTGTAACCAAGTACTCCGACAGCTTTGCAAGAGCGGAGAAGATACTCGAGAAGCTTGCGAGCGCATCCGAGGTTATCCTCACCGATTCTTACGAATCCACCGACGCCGTTATGATTGCTACCGATGCGGGTAGCCTCTATATACCTCTTGCCGAGGTCGTCGACCTTGCTAAGGAGAGGGAGAGACTTACCCTTGAGATGAAGAAGAACGATGAGGAAATCGCCCGTCTTGATAAGAAGCTCTCGAACGAGGGCTTCGTAGCGAAGGCTCCCGCCGCCGTTGTCGACGGAGAGAGGGCAAAGCTCAAGAAGTACCTCGAGACGAAAGAGGCTCTCAGGACGGCTCTCGAAAAGCTCGGAGTGTAAAAATGAGCTTTATCGACAGAAGAACAAAGAAGGACGACGAGTGCCGTGTGGTATACCGTGGCAGTATACCCGACCAAGATACCACCCGTGTATTAAAAATTCCCGACGGTATGCTTGAGATAGCCGAGTTCGCATTCGAGGGCTTGACGAATATCGAAGAGGTAATTCTCCCCCGTGGACTCGAGCTTATCGGCGCATCGGCGTTCTCGGGCTGCTCGGGCTTAAAGAGAGTCGTATTCGGAGAAGGTCTTATCGAGATAGGCGACGAGGCGTTCTCAGGCTGCTCGTCACTCTTGGGCGTCTTGTTGCCCGATACGGTGAAGCGTGTCGGCGTCGGCGCTTTTGAGGGCTGCGCCTCGCTTTCGAGCCTTAAGCTCTCCGAGTCGGTCTATATGATAGGGCAGGGGGCGTTCTCCTTCTGCTTCAACCTCACCGACGTCACGATACCCGATTCCTGCGTGTCCGTGGAGTTCAACGCCTTTTCGTCCTGCTTCTCGCTCGAGGCGGTGAAGCTGTCGGATAATATGGCGGTAATAAGCGAGTCGCTCTTTGAGGGCTGCCGCTCGCTGAAGATCGTGGATATGCCCGTGCGGCTTAGGAAGATAGAGCGCAGCGCCTTTCGAGGCTGCGCCGAGCTTTCCTCGCTTATCCTTCCCGTTGGAACAAGCTCTATCGGACTCGATGCCTTCTCGGGCTGTGCGAAGCTCTCGAGGATTGCTCTTCCGAAGGGCCTTTCCGAGATAGAGGATCTCGATGCCTTCGGCGGTTGCGACTCGCTTACCGATATTTCCTACGGCGGCGATAAGGACGCTTGGGGTCTTCTTACGGGCGGAAGGGTGCTTACTGTACAGCGCTCGGATTGCTCGTTGCATACCCCCCGTGTCACTTTTATGAACATAAAAAACTGATTTACAGGAGAAAAGATTGAAGTATAAATGCCTTGTGCTCGACCACGACGACACCGTCGTAGACAGTACCGCCACAATACATTATCCCTGCTTTATACAGTACCTTGAGGAAAGATACCCCGAGAAAGCGGGCGGATATACTCTCGACTCTTATTTTGAAAAGAACTTCGAGCCCGGTATCGTCTCGCTCCTGAGGGATGAGGTCGGACTCTCGGAGAGTGAGATGAGAGAGGAAGAGGAGTATTGGCGAGAGTACGTGAAGAGCCATATACCGAGAGCCTATCCCGGTATCGACGGGATTATCAGAGGCTTTGCAGAGCGAGGCGGCATAGTTGCCGTTGCCTCGCATTCCTTCGAGCACTATATCAGGCGAGATTATTCTGAGAACGGCCTTCTCGCCCCCTCTGTCATCTACGGCTGGGATCTCTCGCCCGAGCGGCGCAAGCCCTCGCCCTATGCCATACTCGAGCTTATGGAGCGCTATGAGCTCACCCCGTGTGAAATTCTCGTCGTCGACGACCTGAAGCCGGGCTACGATATGGCGAGGGCGGCAGGGGTGGATTTTGCGGCGGCCGGCTGGGCGTACGACGTACCCTCGATAGAGTCTTTTATGCGTAAAAATTGCGACTTCTACCTGAAGACGGTCGACGACCTTGCCCGTCTTCTCGAGGACTGACCCTCGGTGCGTAAGCGGCAGAAGTCAGACGGTATGAATAAAAAAACAGCCCGCCTCTATGCGTAGTGCCCTTAAGGACACTGCGCAACGAAATAAATCCCTTTCGGGATTTGTGAAATGCACTTTGTGCGTGAAATTTGCCTGCGGCAAGTGAAATGCCTGCGGGCGTGATAGGGGTTCCCCGAAGCGAGTGCGCGAGC
>JAZORO010000060.1:0-52392 GCA_045656605.1 Eubacteriales bacterium | reverse complement strand
TTTCAGTGCTCGAAATTTCATGTTGTTCAATTTTCAATGATCGAGTGCTCCGAAACACCCTCGGGCGTTAAGGCGCTTGACTATTATACCCGATTTATCCTCTCTTGTCAACCCCTTTTTTAAACTTTTTTTCGCTTTTTTGGGAATTGGTGAAAATAAACAATTTTTTCAGGACAAAACCTATTCTTATGTAGAAAATCACATCTAATACCGTTTTACTCAGCTCTACTCTTTTCCTCTTTATTTAAATCTTCTTATTAATGCTATTGACAAGCGTGTATGTGAGTGCTATAATTGACTTAGCACTCACATCTGATGAGTGCTAATCGTTTTGAAGGAGACAAACAAATAATGAAGAAAAAGCAATTTAAAACCGAGTCAAAAAAGCTGCTCGATATGATGATTAACTCCATATATACTCATAAGGAGATATTCTTAAGAGAACTTATATCAAACGCCAGCGATGCTATCGACAAGCTGTACTTCCGTTCTCTGACAGATAAGGAGGTCAAACTCAGCAGAGGTGACTACGCAATCTTTCTTTCCGTAAATAAAACCGAGGGTACTCTGAAAATTTCCGACAACGGCTGTGGAATGAGCGCCGAAGAGATAGAGACAAACCTCGGCACTATCGCAAAGAGCGGCTCGTTCGACTTTAAGCGTGACGGTGAAAAGAGCGAAGACATAGATATCATCGGACAATTCGGCGTTGGTTTCTACTCCGCCTTTATGGTTGCAAAAAGAATCGTTGTACTTTCTCGTCCGTTCGGCTCTGCCACGGCGACAAAGTGGGAGTCAGAGGGAGTCGACGGCTACTCGATATCCGAATGTGAGAAGGAAAGCTTCGGAACCGAGGTCATATTATATTTAAAGGAAGATTCCGAGGATGAAAAGTATTCGGAATATCTCGAGGAATACAAGCTGCGCTCTCTTGTAAAGAAATATTCCGACTATATAAGATACCCCATAAAGATGGAGGTAATAAGAAGAGAGCTGAAGGAAGGCTCGGAAAACGAGTACGAGGACGTAACAAGGACCGAGATACTCAACAGTATGATTCCGATATGGAAAAAATCTTCAAGCGAGGTTACCGAGGACGAATACAAAGCGTTCTACTCTGACAAATATTATGACTATGAGGGTCCTGCCAGAGTAATAACACAGAAGTCAGAGGGCACGGCAACGTACACGGCGCTTTTGTTTATACCCAAGCGTGCTCCCTTCAACTACTACACAAAGGACTACGAAAAAGGTCTCGAGTTATACTCCAGCGGCGTTATGATAATGGAAAAATGCGCCGAGCTTTTGCCGGACTACTTTAGCTTCGTCAGAGGCCTTGTCGACTCATCAGACCTGTCGCTCAATATATCGAGAGAGATGCTGCAGCACGATAGACAGCTAAAGGTTATAGCAAGAGCTATCGAAAAGAAAATAAAGTCGGAGCTCGAAAAGATGCTGCAGAGCGACAGAGCAGCTTACGAAAAGTTCTTCGACGTATTCGGCATACAGCTTAAATACGGGCTCTACACAGACTACGGAATGCACAAGGACGTCCTAAAGGATTTGCTTCTCTTCCGATCGTCAAAGGAAAAGAAATACGTTACGCTCAAGGAGTATACGAATAGCGCAGTATCCGAGCAAAAAGCGATATACTACGCCGCAGGGGAAACACTCGATAAAATCGAAATGCTCCCTCAAGTTGCTGCTGTAAAGGCAAAGGGCTTCGAGATACTGTATCTCACCGACGATGTCGATGAATTCGCACTACGTATGCTCGAAAAGTATGATGATTTTGAATTTAAGAGTGTGACAAGCGAAGCTTTGGACCTTGCAAACGACGAGGAAAAAGAAGCTCTCAAAGAGGAAAACGAAAAAAGCGAAGCGATGCTTAACTTTATAAAAGAAAACCTCGGAACGGTTAGCGCAGTAAAATTCAGCGCAAATCTCGCTTCTCACCCCGTATGTCTCTCGAGCGAAGGCGATTTATCCGTAGAAATGGCAAAGACTCTGAAAAAAATGCCGGGGGTGACCGAAGGAATGCCGAACGCAAGCGTAGTGCTTGAAATCAATTTAAATCACGGTATTGCAAACAAGCTAAAGGCTCTCTACGAATCTGATAAGGATAAGCTTGTAAAATATGCGAAAATACTTTATCACGAGGCCTGCCTTATATCCGGAATTTCGCTCGAAAATCCAAGCGAATTTACCGATCTTGTTACAGCACTTATGATATAAACAATTGTTTACATCCGATTTTTCTGCACGAAAAATCGGATGTATTGTTTTAGCATATTTCATCTATGTTTGGAGAAACTATTTTCAAACCCTGTCAAACGGAGATAATTATGCTAAAATCAGTAAATAACTCAACACGCCCCTTTGGTCTGAAAGATAAAATCGGTTATTTGTTCGGAGATTTCGGAAACGATTTTACTTTTATTCTCTCCTCATCCTTTCTCCTAAAGTTCTACACGGACGTTATGGCAATACCGCCGTGGATAGTAGGCGCTGTTATGACGATTGCAAGATTTCTCGACGGATTTACAGATATCACTATGGGAAGAATATGTGACCGAGCAAAACCGACAAGATCCGGAAAATTCAAGCCCTGGATACTTCGTATGTGCGCGCCTGTCGCTATTGCGTCATTTTTGATATATCAATCCGGACTTAGAGATTTGCCTCTTGCATTTAAGGTTTTATGGTTAGGTCTGACTTATATCCTTTGGGGATCGATTTTTTATACCTCAATTAATATTCCTTACGGTTCTATGGCTTCTGTAATCTCAAGAGAATCCGAGGACAGACAATCTCTATCCACCTATCGAACGATGGGAAGCACTCTCGCAGGAGTAATTGTCGGCGCCGGAATTCCGCTGTTCGCTTACGATACTATAGGAGAAAACACTGTACTTAACGGCACAAGATTTACAATTATTGCCGGAGTTTTCTCAGTTTTGTCTATTATGTGTTATCTTGCGTGCTACTGTCTTACAACAGAGAGAATCACCTATCACAGCCACGCACACGAGCAAAGGAGGATAGGCGAACTGCTCGCCTCTTGCCTAAGGAACAGAGCACTGATATCTATAATTGTCGGCTCGGTCATTATGCTTATGGCTCAGCTCACATTACAATCTATGTCAAACTACGTTTTTCCCAATTACTATGGTAACGTAACGGCCCAATCGGTTTCTACCGTCGCTATGATGCTGGGAATGATTGCCGCTGCTCTGTTGGCTAAGCCTCTCGCAAGACGGCTCGGAAAGGCAGAAATCAGCGCTTCGGCAAATCTTATGGCTGCCCTTGTATGCTTTGCGCTTTTCTTTATCCGTCCGCAAAACGTATGGGTATACGTTGGTATTAATTTTATTGCCTGGCTCGGGCTAGGTGTCTTCTCTATGGTTTCCTGGGCCCTTATCACCGACGTTATAGACGATGCGGAAATCAAGAGCGGTGTACGGGAGGATGGCTCGATATATGCCCTCTACTCCTTTGCAAGAAAGCTCGGCCAGGCACTGTCGGCTGGTCTCGGCGGTCTGCTTCTCACACTTATCGGTTACTCGGATGAAAATGCATTCTTACCCGCAGTGCTTGAGGGGATATACAACATATCAACCCTGATACCAGCCTTAGGTTTCTTCATTCTCTCAATGATTCTTTGGATATGGTACCCCTTGAAAAAGAAAAAAGTCGAAAAGAACAGCGAAATATTAAGAATCAAGCACGGTGTTTCCGAACAAAACAATTAATATATTTCTAATTTGTAAAAAAGCGGATTCCATCCGCTTTTTTATTTGACACACCCTTATGCTTATGGTATAATAAAGTTGTATGTAATTCTGTTTACTATCTTTCAGGAGAGGAAAATGAGATCTGTCTTGCTTAAGAAAATTAAAGAAGCTTTGACATCGGTTTTGCCAATCGTTGTCATTGTTGTTTTACTCAATCTCTCACCCCTTGTTAATTTTTCACTGACGGAAATTGTAGTTTTCGTTATAAGCGCAATATTTCTCATACTAGGTATAGGTCTTTTTAATCTCGGTGCAGATCTTGCTATGACCCCTATGGGCGAGCACATCGGCGCCGGTCTTACGAAATTAAGAAGCGTTGTTATTCTGTTAAGCGTATGCTTTGCTATGGGAATTTTTATCACGATAGCCGAGCCTGACCTTTCCGTGCTTGCCGATCAGGTTAAGGATATCATCGACAGAACCGCTCTTATTCTGACTGTCGGAGTCGGTGTAGGTATATTCCTACTCCTATCGGTTATTAAAATATTATTCAAGGTTCAGCTCTCCAACATTCTTATGTTCTTCTATATGCTCTTGTTTGCGGTAGGAGCAATCTTGATTTCCGGCGGCGGAGAAAAGCTCATACCCCTAGCCTTTGATTCCGGCGGCGTAACAACAGGTCCTATCACCGTACCGTTTATAATGGCGCTGGGCGTAGGCATTGCGGCGACGCTTGGCGGTAAGAATGCAAGCGAGAACTCATTCGGACTTATCGCAATGTGCTCTGTCGGACCTATCCTTGCAGTTCTTATGCTCGGATGTCATTCCGGTGGCGAATTGATAATGCCGTCTCCGGATTACGGTATGAACGCAGAGCTTTCTCATATTCTCGGTATTCTTCTGCAAACTGCAAAAGACGTTGCCGTTGCTCTCGGCCTTATCGTTCTTTTCTTTATTATTCTGCAGATAGTATGCCTTAAGCTCTCCCGTTCAAAGCTTGCCCAAATCGCAATGGGTATTACCTATACATTTATAGGTCTTGCGATGTTCCTGACTGCTGTGCACATAGGATTTATGCCTATCGGATATAAATTAGGCGCAGAGCTTGCTGACAACAAGCCTCTGCTCGCAATATTCAGCTTTGTCCTCGGGGCTGTGGTTGTACTCGCCGAGCCCGCAGTGCACGTACTCAACAAGCAGGTCGAGGAGATAACCGAGGGTATGGTAAGCAAGCGTTCTATGATGATAGCTCTGTCGGTCGGTGTAGGATGCTCGATATGCCTGGCTGTTATACGTATCATCTTCGACTTTAGCGTGCTTTACTATCTTATTCCGGGCTATGCCATTTCTCTCGGGCTGTCCTTCTTTGTGCCTAAGCTATACACGGCTATCGCATTTGACTCCGGTGGAGTTGCGAGCGGCCCTCTGACCTCGAGCTTTATTCTTCCGTTTGCTGTCGGGTCGTGCTTCTCAATTTGGGGAGCCGATAAGATTCTCAGCGATGCATACGGCGTTGTCGCCCTGGTCGCTATGGCACCGCTCATCACTATACAACTACTCGGATTCAGAGCGATAATGGCTAATAAGCTGAGAACTAATACGGCTATTAAGCGCATACTCAGCGCTGACGATGAACAAATCATTGAATTCTGAAAGGAAGAGCTATGGCAAAAAGATTGACCGAAAAAAAAGGCGCCACTAAAGCCTCTGCCGCACAAAAAGGCGCAGGCTCAATGACTTCGCCTGTAAAGCTTGAGCTCCTCGTCACTGTTGTTAACCGAAGCAAGGCGGAGTTCTACGTAGACCTCTTGCAAGGCTTCGAGGTAAATATGCAGACGGTGTTATCCGCGAACGGAACGGCAAGCTCCAGAACTATGGAACTGCTCGGTCTTGTCGACCTTGAAAAATCAGTGATATTAAGCATAATAAGGAAGGATAAGCTTAAGGGGGCTCTCGAAGCGCTCGAGAACAAGTTTATAACAGTGAAAAACGGTAAGGGAATCGCCTACACCGTGCCTCTGTCAAGCACCATTGGAGTAGCCGTATATCAATTTCTCAGCAATACATATGGAGGTGTACGATGAAAAATCAGTCACACGAGGCAATATTCTGCATAGTAAACTCCGGATTCAGCGACGACGTAATGGATGCCGCCAGAGAGTTTGGCGCTACCGGCGGAACTGTAATCAGAGCGAGAGGTACTGCCAATCAGGAAGCGGAGAAGCTCTTTAACATAGCTATTTCCCCCGAAAAGGAAATAGTAATGATACTTGTAAAAAAAGAGATAAAGGATGACATTCTGCACGCTCTGTACAAGGCGGTAGGTCTTGACACACCCGGTCAGGGTATTGCCTTTTCTCTGCCCGTATGTAACGTAGTGGGGCTAAGAGAAGATGCTGTCGACTCTTTGCAAAATAGTACGGATGAATAAACGATTGCTTTTTAAAAAAAGAGTCTTGGCTGATATGCACCCCAAAAGTTAGACACTTTTGGAGGTGCATATTTTTTATGGGTAAAACAGGACGAAAGAATCGAATTTATTTGCCAGAATTTAAAATTGGTGTTATAATGGATATGCGAGAACACCGATTGGGATATTGCGAAACGGTTAGAAAATATGATTTAGGCTCTGTTAGATCAGGTGCAGCCATCGCTATGTTACAAAGGTGGGAACGCGTATATTTGGAAGAAGGAGCCGAAGGTCTCATGAAAGAACGCAGAGGCAAAGCAAAAGGATCTAAAACAGGTCGTCCGCCAAAGCTCGATAAAAAAACAGAAGAAGATCTCATAGCCGAAAACCAAAGGCTTAGAATGGAGAACGCGTACTTAAAAAAACTAAGTGCCTTAGTTCTTGCGGAAGAGCAACGGAACGGCAAAAAGCGTTCGTAATTGCTGAACTAAGGCAAGAGTATCCGCTTAAAGATTTGTTAGAGCTTTCCGGGATAGCGAGAAGTACGTTCTATTACTATCTGAAGCAGAAGAATAAAGACAAATACGAAAGCGAAAAACAAGATATATTAGAGATCTACAATGCCAACAAAGGAAGATATGGGTACAGAAGAATTTATACTGTTTTGAAAGCAAAAGGTTACAAAATTAACCATAAAACAGTACTTAAACTGATGAAATCCCTTCATCTACGTGGAAAACAGAGTAAAAATGGCAAATACCATTCCTACAAAGGTGAAATTGGCAAGGTAGCAGATAATCTGCTGCATAGAGATTTTTATGCAGACAGACCGTTTGAAAAGTTAACTACCGATGTTACGGAGTTTAAGATCGGTGACGAAAAGGTGTATCTTTCGCCTGTGCTCGATATGTTTAACCATGAAATTATATCTTACTCTATTTCAACAAGTCCTAACTTGCAGCAGATTAGAGATATGCTGAATGGGTTATTTGAAAAGCTTCCCGACGATGCACGACCGTTATTCCATTCTGACCAAGGTTGGCAATACCAGCATGCCGAATACCAACGGCTTCTTTCCGAACACAACATTACACAAAGTATGTCTCGCAAAGGAAACTGCATGGACAACGGCATAATGGAAAACTTCTTCGGAAGACTTAAAGTTGAGATGTATTACGGCGAAAAATTCGAATCCCCTAGGGGATTCATTGAAAAGTTGGAAGAATACATACATTACTATAACAATGAGAGAATTTCTCTAAAACTAAAAGGAATGAGCCCAGTGCAATACCGAGCTCATTCTCAAACAATCTAATATTTATTTTTTGTCTAAACTTTTGGGTTCACTTCAGGCTCATAAACGAGTCTGAAGACTCTTTTTTTACATTTCAACCTCAACAACCATAAACGAATAGGGTGGCATCTCTTCGGGCATAGGAACCTCGCCGTAGCAAATGCCCTCTGCCGTCATTACGCATCTTGATATTTTGTCCGCATTCAAGCTGAGGTCAATCTTCTCGGGAGTGGCATTTGTATTTGATATTACCAGAGCTCCCCGTCCTTCTCCGACCGCCGCTAAAGCATACACGCCCTCGCCCTCGACAGAACAGCCAACCTCTTGCCCAAGCTTATAAAGCTCGTTGAATGCGCAAAAGGCGTAATAAATCGGGTAAGGCTTATTGTTCTCAGGGTGGAAAAGAGCTCTGTATATACTTATGCCAAGACCGGCATCATAAAACATTGCAGTATCCACCGGTAGACTCTGGAACGAGAGCATCATCGCCATAACCTCTGATGCCTGCTTGTTTGTTCCCTTAAGAGTCGGGCAAGGATTCCACTCGTTGCAGCTCATCTTAGCATCGGTATATCCTATGGAATCGAGCTTATCACGGAAATACCTTGCGTAGAATTTTGTATTCTCTACGTTATCATAGCTGTGCCAGGAGAAGAAGTCTAACGGGCACCTGTTTTTATCAAGAAAATCTAAAAACGACTCAAAGAACTCTATCCAATACGCCGCCCTTTCGGGTGCATCGTTTTTCTCCGTCTTATCCCCGAGCATAGCATAGGCTCCGCAGGACGCATACCCGCCAACCTTTATATCGGGGAAGCACGCCTTAAGGTGTCTCGAAGTAACGTCATAGAGCTCAAAATACTCTTCCTTAGTACCTCTCCACATCTCATTATAAATAAGGTCGCAATGGTTATCCGGTTCATTCCATATTTCCCAATATTTTATTCCGTAATTGTATCCGTCAGCCCATCCCTCGTTATAATGTCTGATGATATGCTCACAGATTACAGCCCACTTCTTCGGATCCTTGGGTGGGTATATCCTATACGCTTTTATATATGCGAAGTTTTCAATAGTAACTCCGAGACGATAGAAAGGCTCTACCCCCTTGCGACAAGCTCCTTTAACATATGATCGGTAAACGCAAAATCATAAGAATCAGGATCGTACGGATCCGCATCAAAATCCCTAAATATATTAGGTATATCTACGTAGCGATTGCATCCGTAGGGCCCGCCAACATCGTGAAGTCGAGAAAAAGGTATGCCCGCATCTCTAAGATAGTCCATCATCGAGTAATCCACGCCCCAGAACGGTGGCTGGCCTACTCCGTGCAAAGGTCTGATGCTTCCTTTTTTATCGGCAAAATTTACATTTACAAACATAATAAGCTTCCCTCTATTTTAAGTTATCCCTTGGGTCTATTTTAATTGATTCATCAACGCAAACAGCGTCAAGACAATATTTTCCTTCCACTATAGGCTCTCGACGGAACCATTTTCCTCTTGTGAAGTCCGGGAAGGATACGGCTGCTCCGCCCTGCGCAATCGACTGCTCTGAAAGAGGCCCTATTGCAAGCCAGGTTGCTGTATCATAAGCATCAATAGGTGTGTTCGTTCCTGCCTTTACAGCCTCAAAGAAGGCTCTCAATACAAGCCAGTCCATACCGTTGCTGTGGCCGGATTTCACCTCTCCCGACTGATATTCCTTCTGCAAGGGGTGGTCGTGCTCCTCATAGAAATCAAACTTATTATTCATTACTCCTTCCTTCATCCCTTCAAGGTAGAAGGTCACGCTACCGTTTCCTTCCTCAACGCAGCAACCTCTTGTGCCTCTTATTGTGAAGTCACGAGTATAATACGGTCTCGGGATAGTTGTATCAAGAGTAAGCTTAATAGTCTCGCCACCCGCACAGGTGATGACTGACGTTACAATATCCGCCTGCTTAAAATCAGCTCCCTTAATAGGAGAATCGTCGGGAAGATGCCTTCCGGTATAATCCTTCAGTCCTCTGCTCTTAGAAGCGAAGGACGAAATCGTCAGCGCCCTGTTTCCTCTGTTGAGCCCAAATATTTTTGATATAGGGCCAAAAGCGTGCGTGGGATAGTTATCACAGCAGCGGTTTAAATACTCGTACTGTCTGTAATGCACAGAATCTCTAAAAAGCTCTACCTCATTTAGATAGTGTCCGTAAGCGCCGTCAGCGTGTATAAGCTCTCCAAACAAACCCTCTCTCACCGCTCTCAGTGCGGCAAGCTCCTTTCTGTCATAGCAGCAGTTCTCAAGCATCATAAGGGGAGCTCCGGTCTTTTCATATGCCGCAACAAGCTCGTAACATTCCTTGATATCATAAGCGCACCCGACCTCGATGCCGGTATATTTGCCCGCCTTGACAGCTTCAAGCGCACAGGGTACGTGATTATCCCAGCCTGTCATAACAATCACAGCATCGATTGTCTTGTCATTTATAATATCAAGATAGTTCTCAGTAAGCTTCGGCTTCATCCTACCCTTATCTTCACAAAGAGCCTCTGCCATCTCAAGCTTACGCCTGTCGAACTCTGCTATTGCAACGACGTCTACGTCAACCATCTCCAGCACATGTTTCAACATAGCTGTGGCGCGGCGGCCAAATCCTATCCAACCGAGTCTTACCCTATCCTTTTTCTCTCTGTTGATAATCATAAACCCTCCAAGATTATATTGACTTTTATTTTTGGTTATGCTATTATGATTATAATATATATAAGAACAAAAAACCATTAGAAAAAAAGGATGTTTTTTTAGAAAATGAATACTTTTTTTAATAAACCGATACAACCGCGAAAGAAATTTGACATAATTGGAATATATACCTCTATTGATAAAAAATGCGAACCGGGATTTGTTTTCTCCGGAGAGAGCCATCCATTCTGGGAGATTCTTTACATAAAAAGTGGTATGGTAGAGGTTGTTGAGGACGAAAAAACATACATACTCTATGAAGGGAATCTCATCTGCCACGCTCCAAATGAATTTCACAGAATAAAGAGCGCCGGTGGAACTGCTCCTCACATATGCGTTCTTACAATTCAAAATACAGGTTCTCTGCCCGAAGCTATTAGTAACGGTGTCTTTGCGCTTCTGCTTGATATGCGGGAACAGTTTGAAAAATGCTTCAAGCAGCTCTTCTTCCTCTGCCACGAGCGTGGCGGACACAGCTCGTATCACAACGACCAATGCTCGTCTGACAATTTATTCCTTACAGAGGTCGGTAATCCTGACAAGATAGGTCACGAGGGACTTGCAAGGCTGACTGTATTTCTCCTGACGCTTTCTTATATGTCAGCTAATTCCTCACAGATATCGACCTCGCATCGAGCAAGGGAGTACAGCCGTCTTGTCGCAACAATGTCCGAAAAAATATACAGTGGGTTAACACTGGACAGGATTGCCGAAATTCATCATATCAGCAAAAGCTATATTACCAAGCTGTTTAAATCCTATGCAGGCGAAGGACCTATGAAATATTACTCACGACTCAGAATATCAAAAATACAAGAGCTCTTGCAAAACGGTATGTCGTTAAGCGATATTGTAGAAAAAATGAACTTCTCATCCTCTGCGTATCTCTCATCCTTCTTTAAGGAAAAATGCGGACTATCACCGAGCGAGTGGCTAAAAAGCGTTAAAGATAAAAACACTTGATTAAAACTATAAAAAGCAGTGAAGAAACGGGTAAACCATCTTCACTGCTTTTCTTTTATCTTTCACCTCGGTAATAAACTAAGGTGAGTTTTTATTGAAGAAATTACTTATTCTCCTCAGTAGCGGGCTCGGTTGCCTTAACCTCTACGAGCTTAACGATAGCCATCTCAGCACCGTCGCCACGGCGGGGCCCCATCTTAAGCACTCTGGTGTAGCCACCGTTTACATCTGCATAAACAGGTGCGATGGTGGAGAACAGCTTCTTAGCAACATCTTCCTTGGTGATATACTCAAGAGCCTTACGATATGCGCTGAGATCGCCCTTCTTACCGAGAGTGATCATCTCGTCAGCCTTAGCGGACAGCTCCTGTGCTCTTGTGTAAGTGGTTTCAACCTTACCACACTCAAGAAGCAGAGTTACCATACCTCTGAGCATAGCCTTACGCTGTGCAGTAGTTCTGCCAAGCTTTCTCATATTATGTTTCCTCCAAAAATCTTATTCTTCGTCCTTCTTCAGGCTCAGGCCCAAAGAATTCAGCTTCTGAATTACTTCCTCAAGAGACTTACGTCCAAGGTTACGAACCTTGATCATATCCTCTTCGGTGCGGTTTATGAGATCCTCTACCGTGTCGATGCCCGCACGCTTCAAGCAATTGAAGCTACGAACAGACAGGTCAAGCTCCTCAATGGTCATCTCCAGGACTTTCTCCTTCTTCACCTCGGGTCTTTCGACAAGAGTTTCTGCGTTTCTTGCCTCGTCAGACATATCGATGAAGAGCTTAAGGTGATCGTTGAGAACCTTGGCTGCGAGCGAAACCGCTTCCTTAGCAGTGATTGTTCCGTTAGTCTGAACCTTGATGGTAAGCTTATCATAGTCGGTTATATTTCCCACACGGGTATTTTCAACATTATACTCAACCTTGTATACGGGAGTGAATATAGAGTCGACGAAAATAAGACCGATGGGGGCACCAACGTTTGCTCCTACGCTTGCAAGATAATTCTGCTTATTAGCCTCAGACAAATGGTAACCACGACCCTTGTCAAAGGTAATCTCCATATAGAATCTCGAATTTTCGCTTACGGTGCAAATATGATGCTCGGGATTGAATATCTCAATCTCTGCGTCGGGATTAATATCACCAGCAGTAACGTTGCAAGGACCTATAACGTCAATAACAACTGTCTTAGGTTCATCGCAGAAGAGCTTTGCAACTATGCCCTTTACGTTAAGAACGATTTCGGGAACATCCTCTTTAACTCCGTTACAAGCGGAAATCTCGTGAAGAACGCCGTCAATCTTTATGCTTGTAGCAGCATAACCGGGAATAGTGGACAGAAGAACTCTGCGAAGTGAGTTTCCGATAGTTATTCCGTAGCCGGATACAAGAGGCTCTACAACAAAGACAGCCTCTCTGCCATCCTCAGTCACGTCAGTTGCGGTAATATTAAATTTCTCCATTTCTTTCATCTTAAAATTACCTCCTGTTTGTTTTAATGAACTGGTTTTCTCAACTGAACGGCGAAGAATATGAGAGCGTACGTCTCATAATTCTTTCGCTCAGCGCCTATATCGCATTCAGTATCGGAGGGATTACTTAGAATAGAGCTCAACGATGAGCTGCTCCTCGAACTCGAAGTCGATGTCCTCTCTTGCGGGAAGGGCAACAACCTTAGTAAGAAGATTTGCTGCATCATTCTCAAGCCACTTGGGAGCAGTAGCGGTTGCCATAGCCTCTCCAAGAGCCTTAATCTTTACGCTTTCCTTGCTATTCTCTTTTACAGCAATAACGTCGCCTACCTTAACAAGGATAGAGGGGATGGATACCTTCTTACCGTTAAGAGTAAAGTGGCTGTGAAGAACAAGCTGACGAGCTTCCTTTCTGGATGCTGCCATACCCATTCTGTATACTACGTTATCAAGACGTCTCTCAAGAAGGATAAGAAGGTTGGTACCGGTGATGCCGTCCATCTTCTCTGCAAGCTCATAATAGTGCTTGAACTGTCCCTCAAGGACACCGTAATAACGTCTAGCCTTCTGCTTCTCACGAAGCTGCTTGCCGTATTCTCCGACCTTCTTGCGAGCTGCGCCGTGCTGACCGGGAGCAGTGCTTCTGTGGTCGAATGCGCACTTACCGTTAGTGCATCTCTCACCCTTGAGGTAGAGCTTGCAGCCTTCACGGCGGCACATCTTACAGTTAGGACCTGTATATCTTGCCATTTTCAAATACCTCCCTTTAGATTAAACGCGTCTGCGCTTAGGAGGACGACAACCGTTGTGAGGAATCGGTGTAACGTCCTTAATCATAGTGATCTCGAGACCTGCGGTTGCAAGAGCACGGATAGCGGACTCTCTGCCCTGTCCGGGACCTCTTACGAGAACCTCAACGCTCTTCATACCGTTGTCAACGGCGATCTTACCTGCATGCTCTGCAGCAGTCTGCGCTGCGTAGGGAGTAGACTTCTTGGAACCTTTGAAGCCCATCTCTCCGGAAGTACCCCATGCAATTGCATTACCGTGTACGTCGGTAATGGTAACGATAGTATTGTTGAAGGTGGAACGGATGTGTGCAACGCCCTTTTCCACATTCTTGCGCTCACGGCGCTTCTTGACAATCTTCTTAGATACTGCCATACCGGTAACTCCTTACTTCTTCTTATTTGCGATGGTCTTTGCGGGACCTTTTCTTGTTCTTGCATTAGTCTTGGTACGCTGACCTCTTACGGGGAGACCCTTTCTGTGTCTGATACCACGATAGCAATTGATTTCAACAAGGCTCTTGATGTTAAGAGCAACTTCACGACGAAGGTCACCCTCTACGTTGTAGTTAGCTTCTATCTCATCACGAAGAGCCGCTATTTCGCTCTCGGTAAGGTCCTTAGCGCGAGTATCGGGATTTACGCCGGTCTTAGCGCAAATATCCTGGGAGCTCTTTAGACCAATACCGTAGATGTAGGTAAGCGCGATTTCTACACGCTTGTTGTTGGGAATATCAACACCAGCTATACGAGCCATTTCGATATATACTCCTTTTAAAATTTAATGTCGAAAGATTGTTCTCTGTGCCGGAATTAACCCTGACGCTGCTTATGCTTAGGGTTCTCACAGATAACCATGATCTTACCGTGTCTCTTGATTATCTTGCACTTTTCACAAATCTTTTTGACGGAAGGCTTAACTTTCATTTTTAATACCTTTCCTTTCAGTTTTCAGAAATTATTACTTCTTTCTCCAGGTGATGCGTCCTCTTGTGATATCATAAGGCGATACCTCAACAGTAACTGTGTCACCGACGAGAATTTTGATATAATTCATACGAAGCTTTCCCGAAATTGTTGCGGTTACGATGCAACCGTTAGGAAGCTTTACCTTGAAGACTGTGTTGGGCAGTGCTTCCACTACCGTGCAATCCTCAAACTCAATCAAATCGTTCTTAGACAAGAACACACCCTCCTATTATTTAGTCCATCAGGGTTAATCATCAAGACTTGTTAAGATGATAGGATCGGAATCGGTGATGGCTATCGTGTTCTCGTAATGAGCCGATAGACTGCCGTCAAGCGTCTGTATCGTCCAGCCGTCACGCATCTTTTTCACATCACCCTTGCCTGCATTAACCATAGGCTCTATAGCCAAGGTCATACCCGAATAAAGACGCACGCCTCTGCCGGCTTTACCGAAGTTAGGAACCTCGGGGTCTTCGTGAAGATCCTTGCCGACGCCGTGGCCAACATACTCGTGCACAACAGAGAAGCCGTTTGAAATGACGAAATCTTCAACCGCACTGCCGATATCTCCGATACGATTACCTGCTTTCGCATTCTTTATCGCCTCATAGAAGCTTTTCTCAGTGACAGAGATGAGCTTCAGAGCCATTTCGCTTACCCTGCCGACAGCAAACGTTCTTGCGCTGTCGCCATTATAGCCGCGGTAGCGAGCTCCGACATCGACCTTTACGATATCACCGTCACGTATTATCACACGCGACGAGGGTATTCCGTGTATTACTTCATTGTTGAGAGATATACAGGCGCTTCCCGGAAAGCCGCCATAGCCCAAAAAAGACGGAACGGCTCCGCACTTCTCGATGAAGCGACGAATCTTCGTGTCCACCTCTTTCGTAGAAGTACCGGGCCTGATAGCCTCCTTCGCAACCATAAGTGCCTCAGCGGTTATGCGCCCTGCCTTCTTCATTAAAGCAAGCTCTTCGGATTTCTTGATTATAACCATAGTGAAACTCTCTTTTACAAGCTGCAACAAGGCGTAAGCTCATCGCAGCGCTTTTGTAAGACCCTTACGGGCCATTGCGTCGGCTCCGATCGCCCCTCTTTCATTGCGAGGAGCAACCGAAAAACCGAATATCAACAATCCTTAATTAGCTAAGGAAGCCCTTGTAGTTACGCATTGTAAGCTGAGCCTCAAGCTCCCTGAAGGTCTCAAGAGCAACGCCGACAACGATGATCAGCGAGGTACCGCCGAAGGTAAATACACCGGTAAGAGATTTTGCAATAGAAGTAATGTTTTCTTTTGCTGTTGCGATCTCGGTAGCAGTCCAGGAATCGAGAATCTGTCCGCTGAGAATCCACTCGAGGAAGTAACGAATTCCGTGAGGTCCTGCAATTACGGGTACTACGGCGATAATGCTCAAGAAGAGCGCGCCTGCAAGCGTGATCTTGTTAAGAATCTTTCTAATATAATCGGAAGTGGGTCTTCCCTGTCTTATACCGAGGATAGCTCCGCCCTGTTTCTTAAGATTGTTTGCCACATCAATGGGGTCAAACGTAATCTGAGTATAGAAGTAAGCGAAGGCTATGATAAGAACAAAGAGCATTATAGGATAAATAACACCCTCGGAGCCCATAACTCTTGCGAAGGTATCCCATCCGGTCTTGCCCTCACCGGTTACTCCGCAAAGAGCAAGGATTGTGGGAACAAGAGATACGATAGAGCTTGCAAAGATAACGGGCATAACGCCGGTCATATTGAGCTTAATAGGAAGGTTGGAGCTCTGACCGCCGTACATCTTACGTCCGACAACTCTCTTTGCATACTGTACGGGAATTCTTCTCTCAGATCCGGTTACCCAAATTACAAATACAGTTGCAGCAATTACAACCGCAAGAAGAAGGATAGCGAACAGAATAGAAAGAATAACGTACAGAACGGGTTTCTCGTAGCCGAATGTATTGATAACGAGTTTGATAAGCTGGTATGCCTGAGAAGGAAGAGCCGAAACAATGTTAGCAAAGAGTATCATAGAGATGCCGTTGCCAATTCCGTGCTCGTTAACTCTCTCAGCAAGCCACATTATCAAGGATGCGCCTGCGCAGTAGCACATAATAATTACTATTGCGTAGAACCAATAGAGCTTATTCTGTCCCTCGGTAGCTGCGTTTGTGAGCATACCTGCGTTGGATAGAAGAGCATAGTAACCGATAGAAGTGACAAGCGCCAAAGCTACGGTAACTATTCTTGTGATAAAACTCATCTTCTTCTTATCGTTCTTCGCAAGCTCGCCGAGCTTGGGGAATACGACAGCAAGAAGCTGAATTATAATCGAAGCGTTAATGTAGGGTGATACGCCAAGCGCAAACAGAGTCGCTGTACCGAGTGAACCTCCGGAGAGGATGTTCATATAATCGAGTATAGTACCACGGAAAGAGCCTGCGAAATTGTTTGCGTCGACAAAAGGAACGGGAACTACAGTACCTACACGGTAAAGCAAGAGAATAAACAGAGTGAATATAATCTTGCTCTTAATCTCTTTCGTTCTCCAAGCGTTCTTAAGTGTCTGAAGCATTTATACCACCTCAGTCTTTCCACCTACTGCCTCGATCTTCTCCTTAGCAGAAGCGGAGAAGACTGCAGCCTTAACGGTGAGCTTCTTGGTTATTTCGCCTTCGCCAAGCACCTTAATTCCGTCGCATTCTACAGAAGAGATGATGCCGTTAGCCAAAAGTGCAGCGTAATCAACTACCTCGCCGTCATTGAATCTGTTGAGAGACTGAACGTTAACGATTGTGTACTGCTTACCAAAACGATAGTTTTTAAAACCTCTCTTAGGAAGCTTTCTGTAAAGAGGAAGCTGACCTCCCTCAAATCCGGGTCTGACACCGCCGCCGGAGCGAGCGTTCTGTCCCTTGTGACCCTTACCTGCTGTTTTTCCGTTTCCGGAACCTGCGCCTCTACCCTTGCGGAACTTCTCCTTTACAGAGCCTTCCTGGGGTGAAAGTTCATGGAGCTTCATTTGATATCCTCCTTTCAATTCCGATTAAACGGTCTCTACCTTAACAAGGTGAGAGATAACTTTAATTTTACCCTGAAGAACTGCATCGTTAGGAAGAACGATGAACTTGCCGGGCTTAGTAAGTCCGAGAGACTTAGCGGTAGCAATCTGATTAGCCTTGCAGCCAACAGTGCTCTTTACGAGAGTAACCTTAACATTTTCCATTTTCAGTTACCTCCTTACGCCTTAACGTCCTCGGGATTAAGTCCACGAAGCTCTGCGATTTCCTCAGCAGTTCTGAGTGCGCGAAGACCCTCAAAGGTAGCCTTAACTACGTTTGTGGGGTTAGAAGAACGAAGGCACTTAGCACGGATGTTCTTAATTCCTGCAAGAGCGAGGATGGTACGAACAGTACCGCCTGCGATAATACCGGTACCGGGTGCGGCGGGCTTAAGAAGAACCTTACCTGCACCGTACTCACCGATAACCTCGTGAGGAATGGTGGATCCGTGGAGAGATACCTTAATCATATTTTTCTTAGCATCCTCAATTCCCTTGCGGATTGCATCGGGAACCTCAGCTGCCTTTCCGAGGCCGTAGCCTACATGTCCATTTCCGTCGCCTACTACCATGATAGCTGCAAAACGAGCGATTCTTCCGCCCTTTACGGTCTTGGAAACACGGTTTAATGTTACAAGCTGCTCCTGAAGGTCAAGCTCAGAAGCATTGATTTTCTTTGCCATGTTATTCTCCTTATAGAATGTTTCTTGTGGAAACAGTGTACAAACCAGCGATTAGAACTTAAGGCCGCTTTCTCTAGCGCCTTCAGCTAACTCTGATACACGTCCGTGATAAATGTAGCCACCGCGGTCAAATACTACTGCGGAAATGCCCTTCTCAAGTGCTCTTTCTGCGATTGCGTTACCAACCTTGCGAGCCGCCTCCTTGTTGGAGCCGATACCGTCAAAGTCCTTCTCGTAAGTGCTTGCACTTACAAGAGTCTTGCCGTTAACGTCATCGATTATCTGAGCCGAGATGTGTGCGTTGGAACGATATACAGCAAGGCGAGGTCTCTCGGGAGTGCCGGAAATCTTGCCGCGAACTCTCTTGTGTCTCTTAAGACGCTGAGCATTACTGTCAATTCTCTTAACCATCTTCTGATTCTCCTTTCATTACTTACCGGTCTTTCCGGCCTTGCGGCGGATTCTTTCACAGGCGTACTTAACACCCTTACCAAGGTAGGGCTCGGGAGGTCTCTTAGATCTGATTACTGCTGCAACCTGTCCAACAGCCTGCTTATTAATACCTTTTACAAGAATGGTGGTGGAATCGGGGCACTCAAACTTGATGCCATCCATCTCCTCGAAAACGATAGGATGAGAGTATCCGAGACCGAGAACGATCTTACCGTTCTGCTTCTCAACTCTGTAACCTACACCTACGATCTCGAGTTTCTTCTCGTAACCCTTAGTTACGCCAACGACCATATTGTTGATGAGGGTTCTGGTAAGACCGTGAAGAGCTCTCATCTCCTTCTCATCGTTAGGACGGGTAACGGTAAGAGTTGCACCTTCCTGTGCTATCGTAAGCTCAGGAGCAAAGCTGTCCTTAAGCTCACCGAGGGGACCCTTGACAGTAACTACGTTACCGTCTGCAACTGTGATTGTAACGCCTGCGGGAACCGCAATAGGCTCTCTACCAATTCTAGACATTTTCAATACCTCCCCTTTCTTACCATACGAAGGCGAGGATTTCGCCACCGACGTTAGCCTGTCTTGCCTTCTTGTCGGTCATAACACCCTTAGAGGTAGAAACGATAGCGATACCGAGACCGTTCATAACCTTGGGCATATCCTCACAGTTGGAATAGATACGAAGACCGGGCTTAGAAACTCTGCGAAGACCGTGAATAACCTTCTGCTTGCCGGCAACATACTTGAGAGTTACTCTGATGATACCCTGCTTGCCGTCCTCAACGATCTGATAGTTCTTAATATAGCCCTCCTCAAGAAGTATCTCTGCGATAGACTTCTTAAGATTGGATGCGGGAATGTCAACAGACTCATGCTTCGCATCATTTGCGTTTCTGATTCTGGTGAGCATATCTGCAATTACGTCTGAAATCTGCATTTTTTTATCCTCCTATATGCAAGCATTTCTTTTCTTGCTGCCGCATTTTCAGCGGCGGCTTATCGGGGGTTAAAGCCCAAGGTACCGACTAAAATATTGACGGTCTTTTTGAGCTTTCCTACCGGTAGTTAGAGAGAATTATAATTATTTCTCTTGGGTAACTAAAATTACCAGGATGCCTTTCTTACGCCGGGAATCTCACCCTTGTAAGCAAGCTCACGGAAGCAGATACGGCAGATGCCGTACTTACGGAGGTAGGCATGGGGTCTGCCACAGATTTTGCATCTGTTGTAAGCGCGAGTAGAAAACTTAGGAGCCTTCTGCTGCTTGAGTATCATTGCCTTCTTAGCCATTTTTATCCTCCTTAATTACTCAGCAAAGGGAGCGCCCATAAGCTTGAGCATCTCTTTTGCTTCTGCATCGGTGTTAGCAGTGGTAACGAAAACGATGTCCATACCGCGAATCTTGTCAACCTTATCATACTCTATTTCAGGGAAGATAAGCTGCTCCTTAAGACCGAGAGCATAGTTTCCTCTGCCGTCGAAGCCGTTGGGGTTGATACCCTTGAAGTCGCGGACTCTGGGAAGAGCGAAGCTAAAGAGCTTATCCATAAACTCATACATCTTCTCGCCTCTGAGAGTAACCTTAACACCAATCTTCATGCCCTCACGGAGCTTAAAGTTTGCTATAGACTTATGTGCGTAGGTGGGAACTGCTCTCTGTCCGGAGATGAGAGTGATCTCCTCGATTACGCTGTCAATTACCTTGGAATTCTCCTTAGCATCACCGCATCCGACGTTGATAACGATCTTGTCGAACTTGGGAATCTGCATTACGGAAGAATAACCGAACTTCGTCATGAGTGCGGGTGCAACTTCAGACTTATACTTTTCAGAAAATCTAGACATTATCTTGCGCCCTCCTCATTATATTTCTGCGCCGCACTTAGCGCAAAGACGAACCTTAACCTGCTTGTCGCCAACGGTCTTGTAACCAACCTTAGTGCGAACGCCCTTGTCGCACTTGGGGCAAACAAGCTGAACCTTGGATGCATAGATAGCGCCCTCAGTCTTAACTATCTGAGACGTCTCGCCCTGTCTGCGAGCCTTGGTGTGCTTAGACACAACGTGAACGTCCTTGACAATAACCTTTCCCTCTTCGGGAGATGCGGCGATTACTGTGCCGCGAGTACCCTTGTCATCACCGGAGATAACAACAACGGTATCATCTTTTCTTACATGAAGCTTATCCATCATTAATATCCTCCTGTGAATTAAAGTACCTCAGGAGCAAGGGAAAGAATCTTTGTGAAGTCATGTTCACGAAGCTCTCTTGCTACCGGGCCAAAGATACGAGTACCCTTGGGGGTCTTGTCTTCCTTTATAATAACTGCAGCGTTCTCATCAAACTTGATGTAGGAACCGTCTGCACGGCGAGTCTCCTTAACAGTTCTAACCACAACTGCCTTAACAACATCGCCCTTCTTTACAACGCCGCCGGGTGCTGCCTTCTTCACAGCACAAACCACGATATCACCGATACTTGCGTAACGACGGCCGGAACCGCCGAGAACACGGATGCACATAAGCTCCTTAGCACCGGTATTATCAGCGTCTTTCATTAAAGATTGCTGCTGAATCACTGTTTTTTCCTCCTTATTCGGCAAGCTTTTAACCTGCGTACTGGTTTAGTGACTTTATTACTTTGCTTTCTCAACGATTTCTACGAGTCTCCATCTCTTTGTTGCAGAGAGGGGTCTCGTTTCCATCACAGCTACCTTATCGCCAACACCGCAAGCATTGTTCTCATCGTGAGCGTGGATCTTTACAGTTCTCTTGATGATCTTGCCGTACTTAGGATGACGAACGTTGTCCTCGATAGCAACGACGATGGTCTTGTCCATCTTATCGCTTACTACCTTACCAACTCTTACTTTTCTAAGTTCACGAGTTTCAGTCATTTTCATTACCTCCCATTATGCATTCTTCTCGCGAAGAACAGTCATCACGCGAGCAATGTCATGCTTAACGTCTGTGATTTTGTGAGGATTGTCAAGCTGCTTTATCTCAAGCTGGAAGCGAAGATTGAAAAGTTCTTCTTTGAGCTCTGCGAGCTTAGCGTTGAGCTGCTCGGGAGTCATTTCTCTAAGTTCTGATGCCTTCATTGCTTAAGCCTCCTCATTCTCAAGGTCTGCCTTGCTTACAAACTTGCACTTGATGGGAAGCTTGTGAGATGCAAGACGCATTGCTTCTTTAGCCTGCTCAGCGGTGATACCGTCCATCTCGAACATAACACGGCCGGGCTTAACTACTGCAACCCAATACTCAGGCGAACCCTTACCTGAACCCATTCGAGTCTCAGCGGGCTTCTCAGTGATGGGCTTATCGGGGAATATCTTTATCCAAACCTTACCGCCACGCTTTACGTATCTTGTCATAGCAATACGGGCAGCCTCTATCTGGTTGGAAGTGATCCAAGCGGGCTCAAGGGCAACAAGACCGTAGCTACCGTTGGTAATCTTGTTACCACGGAGCGCCTTACCGGTAAGTCTGCCGCGCTGAACGCGTCTGAACTTAACTCTCTTAGGCATTAACATTATCTATTGCCCTCCTCGTTGTTCTTTCTGGGGCCACGATAACCGCCCTCACGACGATTGTTGCCGCCGTCTCTGCGTCTGTTGTTATCGTTTCTCCTCTGGCGTCTGTCAGGACGATCGGATCTTGCAGCTGCAGCGTTCTCGTTGAACACTTCGCCCTTATAGATCCATACCTTAACGCCTATCTTACCGTAGGTGGTATTAGCCTCCCAGAAACCATAGTCGATGTCGGCTCTGATTGTCTGAAGCGGAATAGTACCCTCGTGGTAATGCTCGGTACGTGCGATCTCTGCGCCGCCAAGACGACCTGCGCAAGAAACCTTGATACCCTTAACGCCGAGTCTCATCGTTCTGCCGATTGCAAGCTTCATTGCACGGCGGAAGGAAACTCTCTTTTCAAGCTGAGCTGCGATAGACTCAGCAACAAGCTGTGCATTAACGTCGGGATTCTTGATCTCGATTACGTTAACAACTACGGGGCGGCCAACCATAACCTCAAGCTCTGCTCTGAGCTTCTCAATCTCTGCGCCGTGGAATCCGATTACAACACCGGGCTTCGCACACTGGATGAATACTCTAACGCGAGCAGCATCACGCTCGATCTCGATTTTGGGAACGCCTGCGCCCTGCAGCTTGGTCTTAACGTACTCTCTGATCTTGTGGTCGGATACAATAGTATCACCGAACTCTTTGTCAGAAACGAACCATCTGGAATCCCAGTTCTTGATTACGCCTACTCTAAGACCGTGGGGATTAACCTTCTGTCCCATGTCAGCCTACCTCCTTCTCTTTTACTACAAGTGTTACGTGACTGGTTCTCTTAAGAATCTGGAATGCTCTACCCTGTGCTCTGGGCTGTACCCTCTTAAGTGTGGGTCCGGGGCATACGAAGCATTCAGAAACGTAGAGGTTTCCAGCATCCATACCAAAGTTGTGCTCTGCATTTGCTACCGCGCTCTTAAGAAGCTTAACAAGAGACTCGCTTGCGATCTTGTTTGTGTTCTTGAGAATAGCCATTGCTGTATCGGTATCCTTACCTCTGATGAGGTCAAGTACGATCTTTACCTTGCGCGGAGAAATTCTCACATATTTAAGATGTGCCTTTGCTTCCATTTAGGAATTGCCTCCTCTCGCTTTTTGCGATTAACTATTATTTGTTTCCGTTGTTCGATGTTTTTGAACCCGCATGACCCTTAAAGGTACGGGTAAGAGCGAATTCACCAAGCTTGTGACCAACCATATCCTCGGTAACGTATACCGGAACATGCTTTCTGCCATCGTGAACTGCGATGGTGTGACCTACGAACTCGGGGAATATTGTAGAAGAACGAGACCAGGTCTTAAGAACCTTCTTCTCATTCTTTTCATTCATAGCTACGATACGGTCGAAAAGCTTCTTTTCAACATAAGGTGCTTTCTTTAAGCTTCTACTCATTGTTATTCTCCTTGCTCAATTACTTCGCATTTCTGCGCTTGATGATGAACTTATTGGTTCTTGCCTTCTTGTTTCTCGTCTTATATCCGAGAGCAGGCTTGCCCCAAGGAGTAACAGGGCCGGGACGTCCTACGGGAGACTTACCTTCACCACCACCGTGAGGGTGATCACAGGGGTTCATTACAGAACCGCGAACGGTGGGACGGATGCCCTTATGACGAGTCTTACCGGCTTTACCGAGCTTGATTGTCTCGTGCTCGAGGTTACCAACCTGACCGATAGTAGCCTTACAATCGAGGCGAACTATACGAACCTCTCCGGAAGGAAGTCTTACCTGAGCGGTGCCGTTCTCCTTAGCCATAAGCTGTGCAAATGCGCCTGCGGAACGAACAAGCTGTGCGCCCTTACCGGGATAAAGCTCGATGTTGTGGATAATAGTACCTACGGGAATCGAAGAGATGGGGAGCACGTTACCGGGCTTGATATCAGCGTTCGCACCGGTGCTTACAACGTCACCGTCGGTAAGTCCGTTGGGAGCGATGATGTAGCTCTTCTTTCCTGCCTCGTTCTCGATAAGAGCGATGTAGGAAGTTCTGTTGGGGTCGTACTCAATGCCAAGAACCTTTGCGGTCTCGTCACCGTTTCTCTTGAAGTCGATAAGTCTGTACTTCTGCTTGTTTCCACCGCCGTGATGACGAACGGTGATCTTGCCGTAGCTGTTTCTTCCGGCATTCTTCTTCTTCTTAACGATAAGGCTCTTTTCGGGAGTAAACTTTGTTACTTCATCGAAGGAGGGGCTTATCATGTTCCTGCGCGACGGAGTAGTCGGCTTATATCTCATTGTTGCCATTACACTTTTCCTCCTGCCTTAGTTCATGCTGTCGAAGAAGGCGATGGGAGCGGAATCCTCAGAAAGTGTAACCACAGCCTTTTTCCACTCGCTGGTGTAACCGAAGTGAACACCGTATCTCTTGGGCTTCTTCTTCATATTAATGATATTGACCTTTACAACCTTGGTCTTCTTGAACATAGCCTCAACCGCCGCTGCAACATCAGCCTTGGTTGCGTCCTTCTGTACCTCAAAGCTGTAACGCTTCACAGATACGCCGTCCATGCTCTTCTCGGTGATAAGAGGTCTTACAATGACATCTGCATAAGATTTCATCTTGCATATACCTCCTCAATCTTTGCTACTGCATCCTTAGCTACGATGAGAGTATCGCAGTTGAGGATATCGTAAACGTTTATGGTGTTCCACTGAGTGGTCTTAACGCCCTCGATGTTTGCACAGCTCTTAATTACAGTGTCGCAAACCTCAGGAAGAACGATGAGTGTCTTCTTAGCTGCGCCTACTGCGTCAAGCATTGCAACCATAGTCTTGGTCTTATACTCAGCCGCTACAATAGAATCAACGACAACCATAGTGCCGTCGGCTACCTTAGAGGAAAGAGCTCCGAAGAGAGCTGCTCTCTTGGTTGCCTTATTGAGGTCGATGCGATAGCTACGAGGCTTCGGGCCAAGTGCGATACCGCCGTGAGTCCACTGAGGAGAACGGGTGCTACCCTGTCTTGCGTGACCGGTACCCTTCTGTCTCCAGGGCTTCTTACCGCCGCCGGATACCTCGGAGCGAGTGAGAGTGGACTGTGTTCCCTGTCTCTGGTTCATAAGAAATGCTCTTACTGCGGTGTGGAGGACTGCCTCGTTTACAGAAGCGCCAAACACCTTGTCAGACAAAGTAAGCTCGCCTACTTCCTTGCCCGCCATGTCTACTACTTTAATATTAGGCATTGTGTTTTCCTCCTTCCGTTATGCTTTAACCGAATCGCGAATGAATACGATACCGCCCTTTGCACCGGGAACAGCACCCTTAACTGCGATAAGGTTCTTCTCCGCGTCAATTCTGACAACGACAAGGTTCTGAATTGTAACCTGCTCGTTACCGTACTGACCGGCCATCTTCTTGTTCTTGAAAATTCTAGCAGGGTCGATAACACCCATAGAGCCGGACTGACGATGTACAGGGCCTACGCCGTGTGTCATTCTCAGCTTGTGGAGATTCCATCTCTTGATAGCGCCGGTATATCCGCGACCCTTTGTGATACCTGTGATGTCGACCTTGTCGCCGTTGGCGAAGGTATCGACGGTTACCACCGAGCCCGCTTCAAGTGCGGTGCAGTCCTCAAGTCTGAACTCCTTGAGATGTCTTTTGGGGGTTACGCCAGCCTTTTCGAAGTGACCAAGCTCCGCCTTAGTGACGTTCTTCTTGGAAACATCCTCGAATGCAAGCTGAACCGCTGCATAGCCGTCATTCTCGACGGTCTTCTTCTGTACTACCACGCAAGGACCTGCTTCAATCAGGGTTACGGGTATTACGTTGCCCTTCTGGTCAAAAACCTGGGTCATACCAAGCTTCTTACCGATAATGCCTTTTTTCATTTTTCCTCCTGTTAAGGTTATTGGTTGACAGCCTTTGAATTTCCGCTTACGCGAAGTCTGCCAACGTGACCACGAGGTCGTGGTGTTTTCTCAGGACTCGCAACTGTCCCGACGGGATTTGAAGTTCCCTTTACAACTCTTTTTGAGAAACTTAAGCCTTGATTTCGATCTCAACGCCTGCAGGAAGCTCGATGCTCATAAGAGCCTCAACAGTCTTCGCCTGGGGGTCAAGGATGTCAATCAGTCTCTTGTGCGTGCGCATCTCAAACTGCTCACGGCTGTCCTTGTACTTGTGAACCGCTCTGAGTATCGTAACGATCTCCTTGTCGGTGGGAAGCGGGATAGGACCGCTGACCTTGCTTCCGTTCCTCTTAGCAACCTCTACAACCTTCTGTGCTGCTGCATCGATGATAGTAGAATCGTAGCTCTTGAGTCTCACTCTGATTTTTGCCTGTGCCATGTTTTGTCCTCCTTGTAGTATTGCTCAATACCGTATTCAAGAAGGGCGACGAGGTTTCACACCGTGCCGGGCATATCAATCGTACCCATAGAAATCAGTTCGCAAGCCCCTCTTTCAAAAGACTGACGAACCGAATAAAACACGGAGCTGCCTTGCGGCATAACTCTTGCTTCGCCCGGTTAAATATCGGACATACTCCACGGAAATTCCCTACCTCTATGGGTAGCCACCTCCCGCTTCAACGCATATCAAGCTCTAATATTATACATTAAAAGATCTTAAAATGCAATACTTTTTTAAAAAAAACGGTCACTAATCAACAAAATTTTTAACGAACTTTATTCCGAATTTTTGTGTATATTGCACAACAACGATAGGTTTAGAATCATTTGACAAAAGTTTTATATCACTTAATACATTTTTTTATTTAAACTTCAATTTGTTTACATTTTATTAACAATTCTGTTGTAGAATATATACATACGCACGTGCGCGCGTATTTAATTATAATGAAGGAAACATCAAAATGAACAAACATAAAAAACCACTTGCTCTGTACCTCATTCTGGCATCTCTCTTATCGAGCGCCGCTGTTATCCTAAGGACAGTTGCTTGCTTCACGAGGATGGATTATCAGTTCGGGTACTTTACCGATAAGGCTATTATAAATATATCGGGCACCGTCTTAGCTATTCTGTCGGCTGTTACGCTGACCTACCTGATTATCGGTCCCAAAGAGTCGCTCAGAGCGTCCTTTGCAACACCTATAACCTATATACCATCCGGACTTGTTGCGGTTTCGCTTCTGTTCGTTTCGGTAGGGATGTTCACCTATGCAAAGGAAACGTATACCGTAGGCTCGGCTATTGTTTTGCCTAGAGCTACGTGCTATGCGACTTCTGTATTGGCTATTCCTTCCGCCATTCATTTTTTGTTAAACGCCTTTTTCGACGAGAGAAAATGCGAGCCCAGAGCCTGGTTTTCGATATTTACCGTTGTTTTTCTCACGTCGTTCGTAGTCTTCTTATATTTCGACCCATCCACCCCGATAAACGCCCCGAACAAGCTCACCGATCAATGTGCGCTGCAACTCGCATCCATCTTCTTCCTGTATGAATCGAGAATTTCTCTCGGTCGCTCACTCTGGCGCGGGTACGTCTCATTCGGCATTATCGCCGCTTCCCTTCTGGCTTATGCATCCATTCCTGCGCTTGTAGTTTATTTTGTAAAGAAGGAGCTTTTATCCTTCTCTCTCGAGCTTTCACTTCTGATGCTTATGATGTGCGTATTTATCACGATGAGAATGGTTTCCGTGTTATCGCTTAGGAGCGAGTCTGATAACGGCGGAGTCGGTGTCATAACCGATTATGCCGTACAGAGAATGGCACAGGTTAGAGAAAAGGAAGCAATGTACCGAAACATATACGCAACAAGACAGATGACTATCGCCGACCTTGCTGATTTTGACGAATCAGAGCCTATCGACAACGGGACCGAGCAAGCAGATCCCTTTGAAAACGGCAGCTCCGACGGTGACCACGACAAGCTCGACGAAATGCAAATCACAATAGACGACACAATCGAATCAAAACAAGACGAGGACGAAGATAACACAATATGAAAAAAATACTCGTTATAGACGGAAACAGTATTATCAACCGTGCTTTTTACGGTATAAGACCTCTTACCACAAAAAGCGGTAAGTTTACAAACGCCATATACGGTATGGTAAATATAATCACAAAGCAGCTCGACGCAATCAAGCCCGACTTCTGTGCGGTTGCATTCGACCTGAAGCATCCCACATTCAGACATAATATGTATCCGGGATATAAGCAAGGAAGGCACCCGACACCCGAGGAGCTGCTTTCTCAGTTCCCCGACGCAAAGGAATGTCTCACTCTTATGGGAATAAAGGTACTCGAGCTCCCTGGCTGGGAAGCCGACGACATTCAGGGAACAATAGCAAAGATGGCGTGGAAAGAGAAGGACACGGAAAGCTACGTACTATCGGGCGACAGAGACCTTCTACAGCTCATCGACGAAAAGGTGACGGTTCTTCTTGCAACAAACAGCGACACCATATCGATGAAAGAGGAACAGTTCAAGGAGAAATACGGGATTATTCCGTCACAGTTTGTTGATATGAAGGCTCTGATGGGCGATAGCTCGGATAATATTCCGGGCGTAGCAGGAATTGGAGAAAAGACCGCAGGCGCACTTATTCAGGCTTTCTCATCTCTAGAAGGCATATACGAAAATATAGATGATGCAAGAATCAAGCCCGGAGCAAAAGCGAAGCTTCTTGCGGATAGAGAAAACGCATATCTTTCACGCACGCTGGCGCGGATAGACATTAACGCTCCGCTCGATGTAGAGCTTTCCGATATCGAATATAAGGGCTTCGACAAAAAGGGCTTATACAAGAAATTCTCCGAGCTTGAATTAAACTCATTAATTGCAAAATTTTCTCTTACGGCGAGCGACGAATCTTCCGTCGAATCCGGAATTCTTACGTTCTTAGATTGCGAATACAAGGAAAAAAGCAAGGAAGAGCTAGAGGATTATAAATTCGATATTTGCTCCGTTGAAACAAGTGACAATTCAGTATACATTTCAATAAATGGCGAAAATGTAAAGTATTGTGGTCATATCAAGGACATTTCGCATATTTTCGAGAACAAAAGCATTATTTGCTATGACGGAAAAGCTTTGTGGCATAGTCTCGACGTCGGCGGTGCAAATCTTGATAAAACGCAGTTCTTCGACATTATGATGTACGAGTACGTATTAAATCCCGGCAACGGATGCGTAGGCCTCAATTCTCTTGTTTCAATATACCTTGGGAAGACTGTAAAATGTGACACGTCCCCCATCTTCTTATCATCAGAGCTTGAAAAAGTAATGAGAGAAAAGGTGCTCGACGACGGGCTGGAAGCCATCCTCTTTGAGCTTGAAATACCTCTTATCAACGTATTGGCAAAAATAGAGAAAACCGGCTTTATGATTAATGCCAAGGGCATACTGGAATTCAGAGGCGCACTTGAAGAGTTGGCGGACGACCTAGCCAATCGCATTTATATGCAGGCGGGCGAGGTTTTCAACATTAACTCTCCGAAGCAGCTCGGTGAGGTGCTGTACGAAAGACTCGGACTCTGCGCAGGCAAGAAGAGCAAAACAGGATACCATACCGATGCCGCAACGCTCGAGGAAATGCGCCATCTAAACCCTATAATTGACGATATACTGGAATACAGACAGGTTACCAAGCTACTGGGAACATACACCACCGCACTTACGGACGTTGCCGACGATGAAGGACGTATTCATACTGACTTTAAGCAGGCGCTTACTGCTACGGGCAGACTCTCAAGCGCTGACCCCAATCTTCAGAACATTCCTATCAGAACTAAAATGGGGCGTGAGCTCAGGCGATTCTTTATTTCAAGGGAAGGCTATACACTTCTTGATGCCGACTATTCTCAGATAGAGTTAAGGCTTCTTTCACACATTTCGGGGGACGAAAATATGAGATCGGCATTCATCAACAATCTCGACATACACAGGAGCACCGCTGCTGCCGTATTCGGAGTTGAAGAGGAAGAGGTTACGGACGATATGCGTAAAAAGGCGAAGGCCGTTAACTTTGGTATAGTGTACGGTATCAGCGGATTCTCCTTATCAAAGGATATCGGTACGGGCGTTCAAGAGGCCGCACGTTATATAAAAAGCTACCTTGAAAGCTATCCTCTGGTCGATGAATACCTTAAAGCAGTTGTAAAAAACGCAGAGCTTATGGGTTATACAAGAACGCCTATGGGCAGGAGGAGATATATCCCCGAGTTAAAAGCTCCAAAGGCTCAACTGAAGGCGTTTGGAAAGCGTATAGCGATGAACGCACCGATACAGGGTGCTGCCGCAGATATAATGAAGCTTGCAATGATAAAGGTTGACCGTGCTCTTGGTGACTCGGGTCTTGATGCAAAAATCGTTATGCAGGTACACGACGAGCTGATTCTAGAGGTCAAGGACGAGGACGTAAAGAGGTGCGCCGAGATACTCAAGTGCGAAATGGAAAACGCCGTGACACTCTCAATACCTCTGACGACAGACGTAACAGCCGGCAAAAACTGGCTCGAGCAAAAAGAAATATAACAAAACAACGATTTCGAGGGGTTCTCGATATGAAAAATATTAGCTTTTCCTTACTCGACAAAAGCAAAAAAGGCGAATACGCAGAGCCTCTTTTCAGGATACTGTACGACAATATGAAGGATATTATTCCCGACTTCGGAAGCATTAATCAAGAGTTCTGCGTCTGGTCTCGCGCGGTGCTGCCCGCCCTCGAAAAAGAGCAGAGAAAAATAATTCTCGTTCGCTCTTGCGACGAGCTATGCGGTTTTCTTCAGTATTATACAACTGTCGATACAATTGTGGTCGAGGAGCTTCAGCTCGCAAAATCAATTCAGAGGACGAGAGCGCTCTCTCTTCTTCTCAAATTTGCAAGCGATATGCTGCCGAAGAATATTGAGTATATAGAGGCCTACGCAAGAATCGAAAACGGAACGTCCGTTTCTCTTATGGAACGCTCGGGTATGAGGAAGGACAAAATGTCCGACGGAAAATTCTATCACTTCAGAGGAGCACTGAACCCTATAATAAAAAGAAAAAGTATATCATAATAAAAAAAGCAGAGGACAGATGATCGATACATCTGTCCTCTCTTTTTCACTGAGTCAGGGAATTATCTGATAATTATTTTGCGCACACCGGTAGAGACAAGAGGCGCATCTGCGGTGGCAAACACGCTCTCCGAAAGAGCGTTCTGAGAGGCTATATTCAAAGGTTTTGCGTGATACTTTTTTGCAATGTCATATAGCGTCTCTTCGTCGGACGGATAGTATACAACAACCGTCGACGCATCTTTATCGATAGGCTCGCCGTCAACAACCGAGGAAGAGAGCCTTGTCGCAGAGCATCTGTCCGTCACTCTGACATGGCCTGTAAGGATGCAGGACGGATAAAGCTTATTTCCATCAGTTTCTACAAAGGTAGATACGGCATCAATATGGCATTCTATCGATGAATTTTCGCCGATTTGACAAGCATTATTTACAAAAACTGTACTTTCGCGCTCGAATCGCAAGGGTGAGTAACCTGCGTTTCCGTCCTCAGAAATCTCGCAGGCTATGCAATTGAACTTCAATTTAAGCTTAAGCTCAATCCCCTTCTCCGCTCCTTGCGCATCTGCGCCGACAACCTGAACGTATGATGCGCATACGTTACGCAAGCTCTCGGATTCAATCTCTGTCAGCGGAAGCTCATCCTCCCACCTCTCGTTTATAACGACAGTTGCCGCATCTGTTGTGTAAGTGATTTCCTCATAAGCGTTTACCGTATCTCTCTCAATCAAAAATGCGTCACGCATTACGCTGAGCTCGGTGTTGTCAACAGCAACAACCTCAAGCTCAACAATTACATCCAAAGTAATATTTACCCCATCCTCTGTCGCATTTACGTTAGGCTTCACCGACGTTACGTTAAATATTGCGAATCCGTCATTTCCTTCCTTAAAGCCCTCACCGGCAACCTTCTCGCTGAGCGGAATACCCTTTTCAAAAACTCGGGGTACTCCATTCTCTTCCGATGCTAAGAGGCACATTCTCAGCTCTCCCGTAACCAATGCCTCGCCGTCCTGCACGCTCACCGATACCGAATGCGGCTCTGCTATGCTAAGCAGTACTTCGATATCATCCTCTATTACACCCTCAAGGTCCGCTATCAGCTCTGCATACTCTCTCTCGGCAAGCGTAGCCGTAACCATCGTCGCTACCTTTATGCGCTCTGAGGAGCACTCAGGCTCTCCAAAGTCAAAGGCATTTCCTTCTACCGAGATCTCCCTCTGCTCAGAAATATGCATTACTCCTTCGAGGCTCGCCTTTACCGAGAATTTTCTCGGCCCCATAAGCCTTAGAGTAAAATTTGAAACCCTCGCAACCGAGTATGAGTCAACGTAGCTTTCCTCTTCGCTCTTCGTTTCAAGTGAATAATCGGTTGTGAATTCAACACCGGACATCTTGTTATCCGCATCCAGATATACAACCTTGTATACAACCGTTCCGGTATGCTCGATTATTCCCCCGTTGAAGAATTTCCCGCTCGGGCAAAGCTCGGCGCAGCTCATAAGTATCTTTTTTACGTCCCCCTTGTAATCGGGAAGGACGTAATCGCCGCTGCTCTCACCGTACATGGGTCTTACTACTCTTTCTTTTATAAACCGTGTATTTTTATCCATACAGCACCTCCGCCTTTTATTCGATATATCCTATGCGTGATGCTTCGCGGTTATACCGAAAATAAAACGGCGCGGGAAATTTTCATACTCTCAAAAAATGAAAGTCAAAAATTTCCCGCACCGTTTTTGCAAAGCGTAATCAGACGTCTCCCTGCATAGATTCCATCAGACGCTTATTAAACTCCTTAGCGGTATTGTATCCCATACGCTTCTGTCTGTTGTTCATTGCGGCAACCTCGATAACCACAGAAAGGTTTCTTCCGGGGCAGACGGGAAGAACAATGCTCGGTATATTGATGCCGAGGATCTCCGTAAACTGCTCGTCGAGTCCGAGACGGTCATACATCTTACCGTTCTCCCAGGGCTCGAGATTTATTACAAGGTCAATCTTCTCCGTATTCTTAACCGATCCCATACCGAAAAGACGCCTTACGTCAACTATGCCTATCCCTCGCAGCTCCACGTAATGACGAATTATCTCGGGTGCCTGTCCAACCAGGGTAGTAGCCGACACTCTCTTTATTTCAACGGCATCATCGGCAATAAGTCTGTGTCCGCGCTTCAACAGCTCGATCGCAGTCTCGCTCTTTCCCACGCCGGAATCGCCGAGAAGCAATATACCCTCGCCGTACACCTCGACAAAGACACCGTGCCTGGTTATTCTCGGTCCGAGCTGAACGTTAAGATAAGCAATCAGAGCCGCCATAAAGTCCGACGTTCTGCTCGCTGTGCGCATAAGAGGCACTCCGTACCTGGCCGCCATATCTATTACCTCGGGCTCAACCCCGAGTGACGTTGTGATTATTACTCCAACCGGCTTGGAACGGAAGAAATCGTCGAGTCTGGAAAAACGCTCTTCTCTGTCAAGCTGGGTAAGGAACAAATGCTCGACCTTACCTATAATCTGCATTCTCGCCTGCTCATAGTGGTCATAGAATCCAACCATCTGAAGTCCGGGGCGGTTTACCCTCGTGCAGCTTACCTCAATGTTCTCGGGAAGGTCGGGTAAGTAAAGGGTCTCAAGATGAAACTCATTTATAATTTTTGACAGACTAACCGAATAATTCTCTTCCATATCATTTCCTCGCTTCCGGAATACGCCGACTCTTGCGTCGACTTTTTATTTATTTTATCACATTTTTTCAGCTAATGCAAAGGTTTATTGAAATTTTTACATTTTATTTTCATACCTTCTGTTATTTGTTAGGACTAAAGACAATTTGTACTTGATTTATTAATATTAATTTGCTAAAATAATATTAAAAAACGCGAGGAAATATGAAGAAAATTATATCTGTCTTTATAATAATCTGCTCACTGCTTTGCCTATACGGCTGTAACGCAGGCTACGAGCCTGTGCCAAGCACCGATGAGGAAAGCCGCACCGTGCTCTCCTTCTCCCTAGGCGGTGAGGATTATAATATAAAATATGAGCTTTACCGTGCTCTTTTCTTGAATAACAAAAAGGCTGTCGACGGCGGCGACGAGTCTGTGTGGACGGGCGCTGACAAAGAAGACTACATAAACGAGATAGACGAGATTATCGTGAGTGAGGCGGCGAGAATTTATTCTGCCTTTGCTCTTTGCAAGGAAATCGGAATCAATATTTATTCCGATAAGGTTGAAAAGCAAATAAGAGAATACGTAAAAATGAGTGTCGTCGGCGGTGCTCACGGTGGCGTCAGCGTACAGGGACACGGTGGCGACTACGATAAATATCTCGCCGCATTGAAGGAAATGAATCTGAACTACTCCGTACAGGCTCTTATGTTCAGATACGCCATTGCTATTGAAGAAATAGAGAATTACTATGTAAGCACAAAAACCGAGGATATTAGCAGCAATCAAGTGAACGTCGGTGCTCTCAAGTATACCGAAGAGGACGTTGAAGAATTCTATTTCAGCGATGAATGCGTAAGGGTGCTTCGAATGCACCTGTCGCTAAAATACGATAACAATCCGGAAGATAGGCTCGAAAGAGTTAAGGATGCGCTGGATTCCGCTCTTCCCGGCGGGCTTAATGCGGTAAAGAGCGCTATGATAAATAACGGCAGCCTATCCACAGAGCCCGAGATGAAAAACGGCTTTGTAATAGGAAGGCACAACCTCAACGAAGGGATATACAAAAAGCTGACCGACGCCGCATTCGCTCTCGAATACGATAGTATAAGCGAGCCTGTCAGAATCCACGACGGAAACGATGAGTTCTACTTCTTCCTCTACAGGCTGGATAAATCCGAGGAGCACCTCGAAGAGTGCTACCTTGATATCGAGCGTATATACGTAGAGGACAGAATAGGCGCTATCCTCGATGAGAAGAAAGAGGCTCTCATAGAGAGCACAGTTGTATCCGACCTGCTCGCTACTCTCGACAGAAGTCTTATTTCTATGAACTAGTCGGATATAAGCTCAACTCAGCTGTAAGCAATCAAAGAAAGGCTAAAAGATAATGCGTCTACGCAAAACACTGTCCGAGCGAAAGCCCGTAAAGGATATTAAAATCGCCTACAACACCGAGCGGGTCTGCGAGGACCTCGAGCGGTTTATCGAAGAATATTTAAAGGGTGCGGCAAGGATTGATATAAGCCATGCTCCGAAGGGTGTGATTGAGATCAGTGCGCAGTACCTTTCGTATGCGCTCAGGCAAATCGTGAAATACGGTTGCCTCGAAGGTGTGGTGGAATTCGAAGTCAAGGGTGAGGACCGCTTCGAGATTTTAGCATCCTTCAGCGGCGGATTGCCCGATATACGAAAACTGAGCGATATTTTCGCCGCAGCGAGGAAGGCGGGTATGAGCGCTCGTATCGATGATGGTCGTATTCTTTTATTTATCGAATTCAGAAACACAACCGTCCTACCTCTCTACGAGCCGAAATTCTCAAGGTTTATAGCAGAGCTTTACAATATGTTCTTTGAATAAATTTTTAATTAAAATTTCATAAAAATGAAACAAGCGGAAAGAATAATAAAAGGTTTTTCTTTTCGCTTGTTTTTTCACATTTAAGTATTATTTTCAGCATATCTTTTGATTATATAAAGGCTGTCCTTCCTAAAATTGTTACTCATACGCTAAAGTGTTTCAAGGCAAATTATCATAGGGGCGTGTTACGGAAATTCGCTCTTACGACGTATGAGAAGATAAGGAAGATAGGTATGAAAAAAGGAAGAAAGGGATGCGCTGTAATAATGCTCCTCGTCACTCTTTTCTCGCTCAGCCTACGTGTCGGAGCTTACTCTGACGGGGATATGACGAGCGGTGCGGATGCGGTCGAGTGCGGTGGAACCAAAGTTGTTTCACGCTTTGGGGAATTGCTCTTCGGGAACGAGAGCAAAGAGCCTGTAAAGGTCATTGCGGGCGGCGGTATATTCGGTGCAAGAATAAAGCAAAGCTATGTAACTGTAGCCGATCCGCAGGGAGTAAAGGGTTTAAAAATCGGCGATACGTTATTATCAATCAATGGTAAAGAAGTAAAATCCATAAACGATGTAAAAGAAATAATGAAGCTCTCGCACGGCGAAGAATTGACGCTAGTATGTAAAGACGGCGAAAGAAAAAAGACGATTTCTCTCTGCCCGAAGAGCGAGGGCAACGAATTTAAGCTTGGCATCGCCCTAAAAGACACAACGGCAGGAATCGGAACAGTGACCTACGTTATGCCCAACGGTGAGTTCGGCGGTCTCGGGCACGGAATATGCGACCTGGAGAGCGGCGAGCCGATAAGCATCAGCTCCGGAACAGTAACGGGAGTCATTCTCGGCGGTGTCCAAAAAGGTGAGAGCGGAAAGCCGGGAGAGCTGTGCGGAATGCTTACTGACAAAATGCTGGGAGACGTATATAAAAACACCGCCGCAGGAGTCTTCGGCAGGTTGTCGACAGCGAGCAGCTTTACCGAAGCCGACCTGATTGAGCTCGGCACAAAAACCGACGTAAAAGAGGGTGAGGCGACCATACGCTCTACCATAAAGAACGGTGCGCCCCGTGAATATAAAATAGAGATTTTCGAGATAGATTGCAACTCCGAGAGCTCAAAATCTTTTAAAATCCGTGTTAAAGACCCTGCCTTGATTGCCCTGACCGGCGGAATCGTCAGGGGTATGAGTGGCTCTCCCATCATCCAAAACGGCAAGCTGGTGGGCGCTGTGACCCATGTAATGGTAGCCAACCCCACGGAAGGATACGGAATATTCATTGAAAACATGTTAAATGCTGCACAGAGTCAGGTTCAACCTAAAGCGGCGTAAAGCGAAAAAAGAGGGCGTTGCCCTCTTTTTTATATTTCAATATTGAATTTCTTTAAAATAAGCTTGAACTTATCCTGCGCCGAAAGGCAGGTATCGGTAAGAAAGCCTCGCTCGCTGTTCCACTCCTTTAGCCCACGGTAATAAAAGAGTTTATGCTCCTCGTCTATAATAAAAGGGACGATATTATGCTTCAGGCATTCGCCGAACATAATAAGTCTGCCTACTCTGCCATTTCCGTCTTGGAAGGGGTGTATGCGCTCAAATGCTACGTGAAAGGCGATAATATCCTCAAGGCTTTTTTCTTTTTTTGAATTGTAGCTATCAAGCAGAGCTTTCATTTCCTTTGCCACCGCTTGCGGCGCGGTTGTGTCAACGCCGCAAACCTCATTGGCAAGCTTTTTGTATTCGCCTACTCTGAACCAATCAAGACGGCTGTCACTCGTTCCGCTTTTTAAGAGGAAATGCAACTCCTTGATATATTTTTCCGAAAGCGAAAGATGAGCGTTATCTATCATATAGTCAATGCATCTGAAATGATTTGACGTTTCAATAATATCGTCAACGTTGACCGCTTTTTCGGAAAGTCCTATCGTGTTCGTTTCAAAAATATATCGCGTTTCGTCGTGAGTAAGCTGAGAGCCCTCGATATGATTTGAATTATAGGTTAAATCAATCTGCACTCTGTGGTAAATGCCACCGGATAGACGTGCGGATTTTTCCTCACGCAAAATATCGAGAAGCGTGCGCTTTTTGTCAGAGCGTGAAGTTCTTTTAGGCTTTTCAGCAACCTCGGGAATTTTCCAAGTCTTACCGAAAAGCTGAGCACCTGCAACTCGCCCCTCTCTGCAATAATTTCTCACGCTCCGCTCGGAAATCCCCCATTTTTTCGCCGCCTCTGCGACCGATATATATATCATAAAATTCACCTCAAAAACCGTTATCGGCAATTTGCAATACTATTTTACCACGTTATCGGCAAAATATCAAGTGTTTTCGTAAGGATTTTCGAGAGTTATTTTGCCGATAGGCGTAAAAATTGAGAGGGTTGCCGTTTTTACACAACTTCCCTCTCGTTTTATCTAATTTCTTGTTCAAGTTTTTTAAAAATTTCGGTATCAAAAAACTCGACAATAGTAATTCCAAATCCGTCGCAAAGCATCTTTAATGTAACGATTCCGGGATTTTGACTTTTTCCATAAAGTATATTTTTTATAGACGATGGCGCGACAGCCGATTCCATCGCAAGGCGGTGTATTGACATTCTCTTTTCACCAAGCAATTGCAAAATTCTGTTTTTTACAGCGGTATACATATCCATATTATGCCCCTTTTTGACATTTTTAGACTAATTATAGCCCAAAACACTTGACAAAACGGGCTATATATGATACAATATGGGCTATATATAGCTTTTATACTAGATGATCTTGGGAAATTGATTATGAATAGAAAAAAATTTCATCTCCTTGCATTGATTGGCACGCTATTTTTATTGCTTTCATGCATTTCGTGCTCCATTCAAGACAATTATTCTGTAACATGGCTAGATTGTGACGGATCGATTATTGATTCTAAAAAAGTAGCTTACGGATACGATCCTACAAAGCGTGATTTGCCGGAAGACACAGAATTGTGGCACTATACAGGCTGGATAACATATCATAAAGAAAACAGCATAGTATGCACAGCGAAAAAAGAAAAGAAGCAACACTTAATTTGGAAAGATGCTGATGGAACAATTCTCAACGAAGTTTACATAGTTAAAAACACCTCCTTCCCATCTTTTGATCTTCCACAAAGCAACGACACTTGGATATATGAAGGTTGGGAGCAACAAAACGAAAGTGACTCTATTGTTTTTTCAGCTGTCAAGAAACTAAATTCCGAATATTTTTTGGGTAATGTTTTTCAAATAGTTGTAAAAGACGCAGATGGAGCTCCACTTAGCACAGGAAGTGGTTTTGTAATAAATGATGAAGGGTGGTTTATTACCAACAATCATGTGTTGAAAGATGCATCCTCTGCTATCGCATTTTTCGATATGCCAGATAAGAAGAATGGTAGCAGATATACCGCATTAGATATAATTGGTGGAATTTATAACAGTTCAGAAAAAGATGTTTTTATAGGCAAGCTTTCCGGCTATGAAGCAATCAAAACCTATTATAAAGATATAAGCTTTACTACAAACTATACCGTTGGTGAAATCGCATATACAATCGGTTATCCAAATTCTTCAACACATATGGAAATTAATTCCGGAACTATACTTGAGGAATATTCTAGCATTTATGATAAAATAAACGATATATATTACGTCTTATCAGATAGCTATATCGCGCCTGGTAGTAGTGGTGGTATACTAATAAATGAGCAACTTGAGGTCATAGGAATAACCACAATAGGGTTATATGCAGATGAAAACAAACAAACATACGAAGCAGGAGGCTCAATACCATCTATATCATTTTTGAATCGCTTAGAAAACCTTGACGAGAAAGAAATAAGGGATCTAGAAAATATTTACAATAAAGGAGATTCACAACATGAAACTTAAATCTATGAAAATCGCATTAGCAACAATTATGCTCGTATCCATCCTTGCGTGTTTAATCGGGTGTTCGACGCCCGTTAGTCAAATCATACTTAACAAGCAAGAGCTTTCCATAAAAGAAGAAGACACATTCACCCTCACTTGCACAATAATTCCGACGAATGCTACAAACAAAACGGTTAGTTGGGTATCATCCGACACATCGGTTGCCGTAGTAGATGATAACGGAACGATAACCGGAATCAGTGCGGGCACCTGCATGATTACTGCCTATGCTGATAAAGTAAACGCATCTGTTAACGTCACTGTTAAAGAAAAAGGTCCTGATTTTCAAAAATTATATAACGAACTCGGTAGTGCCGTAAAATACGGATTTAGCGTTGCTTCAGATGGTAGTTATTTGTCTGCAGACACCAACGTATACAATTTAGACGATTATTTTAATTATGACATTAGAGATGCCATAACCGATCTTCATGAAAAAATGGGATTACCCGAATCATTGGACGAAGACATGTGGAACACAACTTGGTCCATGGGAAAACAACACGAAACATTCGAAGGGGTCGGTGTTACGGTTTCGTGGACATATCATCCCGACAAGGGGCTCGAAGTTACATACAAGCTTATAAATAATTAAAATTATAAAGAGTGCTGATCTGTCCCGGCACTCTTTGCGTTTTTTTATTAAATTTGTTGTCCTTTATTGACCACACTCGTGTCGGGCAGCCCGATAATCAAGAGCATTCGCATCGATAAGCTCGCTTATCAGGGCGAATGCCGCAGATTGCTCCTCGGCTGCTCGATACTAATCGAGCATAGCACGAAGTGCCAAGGGCGCGGAGCGCACTTGCGCCGAAATGGAGTATCATCCAAGACGGTAAGCTCGTTGGCGCGGTGACGCACGTCATACTCCTTGCGAGCCGACCGAAAATTTCGGTCGTGCTATGCACTCTGTTTTGCTAATCGCAAAACGCTCGCGGAGCAATCTGCGTTCACTCGCTGACAAGCGAGCTTGCCGACTCGTTTCGCTTGATTATGTGTAGCCGACCCAACCGAGGGATATGGAATTTTCATTGAAAATATGTTAAATGCGGCAGAAAATAACCTTCCAAAGGCGGCGTAAAGCTAGTTGACAATTGAAAATGGAAAATTGAAAATTTAAAGGCAATACCATTCCCTCGCGGGTTTGATATTGCCTTTGCTATTTTACAGTAGCGTTGCTTTGGTAACAAAGCCTTCGAAATCCCTGTCAAATACAGCATAATCAATACAATCAAGTGAGGTTAAAGTGTACAGTGACTTAGTATTGAATTTCGTACTGTCGCATAAAACACGGTCTTGTCTGCGCGCTCGAGCATAACGCTGCGCACATAGTTTTCTTCTTCTGTTGAATCGGTGATCAAGCCGTCAATGCTCAATGATTGAGAAGAGAAAAACATAATATCTACGCTTATATCCAAAAGTGATTTATATGTCGCACCCCCGCTTAATACTCTCAACTCTAAAGCAATAGTCTAACCCTTCGCCGGCATAGGCGATGACCATATCCTATATGTCTCTTAATCAATAAAAGCCCGTTTTTAAGGTACGGAGCGCTGTTTACGCTACGACTCCGAGCAGATGAGAACAGGGATTTGGAAACAATTTGCTTAGTTACAGAATTTTATCGAAAAACCTTGAATTCCTTTCCAACTTATGCTATACTGTAACCGTGCAATAGATTTTTGTACATAATCCATTCGGTGTATTTATTTTAAACGTGCTTTTTCAAGCCGAATTTCACGTTTTTTCGAGATATACCGAGTCAACAATTTTTAAGGAGAATATTATGCGTTGCCCAAAATGTGGAAGTTATGATGTAAGCGACCGCTTTGACGTATGTTATAATTGCGGTTTCGACAGAAGGGGTTATTCTTGCAGCAATTGCAGATTTTACGCTGAGGAAGATGACTGCGACGGACCTACAACCTACTACTGCAGATTAGGTCATATGTTCGAGCTGCCCAACGAATCCGAAATATGCGTTCCCTGCTTAGACTACAGCTCTAAGTATTATTGATTTTTGCGGGAAAGCATAACACCGTTTACATATGCCGTAGGGCATTAAACGCTACGGATAAAGCGGCGGTAAATTGTAAAAGCAAAAAATATAAAGGCGCTCTCGCCCCATTCAGAGCCTAGTTAAGCTCTCGGGGTGAGTGCGCCTTTTATCAATTCTGTTCTATGATCTTCATAAACTCCTGCATAGCACGGGTTTTATTCTTATGCTTTTTGAAATAAAAGTACACCCTTCGGAATGCCGCATCACTTTCTATCTTATAATAACACATACTTTCGAAGGCGGGCATCTTCTCCACGACCGTGTCGCTGATGAAGGTTGCGCCCATCTTCGTGGTTGCTATCATATAAGAGGTCGCCTGCTGATGCACCTCTAGAGCTACATTCGGTCGGAATCCCGCTTCCTTACACATTTTATCTGCACGTAGGCGAGTATCGTTATTCTGTGTCAGCATAATGAACGGCACGTCTTTAAAAACCGACAGTGAAGCTACGGGATAGTCCTCGTTCCTGTAATCCCCGGATTTTATGCAATCCTCGCTCAGCGCATACTCCGTAGCCCTCTCGCATTCACGAAAAACCTTCGGAACAGCAAGAAGGATTCTTTCCTCCGAATACAGTGCCCTGTCGTAAAGCTCAGAGTCGTACCGATTATTGTCCATTACCATATCTACCTTATTAGACGAGAGCAGAGACTCAAGCATCTCTGTGTTCCCCTCTATAAGATTTATCCTTACATCAGGGTACTTCTCCTTGAATTTCGCTATCAGAGGCGGAAGCGTGTATGCCGCAAACACGTTGCTCGCACCTATCGTCAGCTCTCCGGTGCGCAGGTTATTTATATCGCATATAAAGGTTTCCACCCGCTTTTCTATCTCTAGTACATCCTCGATCGCTTTTATATACACCTTGCCGAATTCGGTAAGCCTTAAGGGCGAGGAGCTCCTGTCGAATATGAGCATTCCCAAAGACTCCTCAAGCTTTATAATTCTCGCACTCAAGGAAGGTTGGCTAATATATAAATTTTCCGCCGCCTTGGATATACTTCTCTCCTTATAAACCTCGTAAACGTAATCCTTATATCTGAACACACTCACACCTCATAGTGAAAATAATATAGTTTATATACAAACATATGTATTTGACTATATTGTACCATAGTATTATAATATTGTCAAGAAACATCGAAGGAGCGAAATTATGATGAATGAGATTGTGGGAGCAAGAAGGCTTGAAAGCGTGCACTCAGATATAAGAGGACCTCTTTTCTACGAGGCTATGGAAATGGAAAGTAAAGGAATCCGAGTGCTTAAGCTCAATACAGGTAACCCCGCCGCATTCGGATTCAAGATGCCGGACGGAATACATAGTGATTTAAAGGAGAGGCTCGAAAAAGCCGTAGGCTACTGTGACTTCAGAGGGATGCCCGAAGCGAGAGAGTCGATAACGAAATACCACGTATCCAAGGGCGTGCGGGAATTTTATAAAGATGACGTTTTCATCGGTAACGGTGTAAGTGAGGTGGTTACGTTTGCTCTTCAGGCGCTGCTCGACCCGTCCGACGAGGTGCTGGTGCCCACCCCCTGCTATTCTCTTTGGAGCAACAGTGTGTATCTTACGGGTGCAAAGCCCGTTTTCTATATTTGCGACGAGAAATCCGACTGGAATCCCGACATATCAGACATCAAATCAAAAATCACGTCAAGGACAAAAGCGATAGTTATAATAAACCCAAACAACCCGACGGGAGCTCTCTATTCAGAGGATATACTCAGAAAAATCGCCGACATAGCGAGAGAAAACAATCTGCTTCTTTTCTCTGACGAGATATACGACAGACTGGTTATGGACGGGCTATCCCACGTATCTTTGGCAAGTCTCGCTCCTGACATACCCGTAGTCACCTTAAACGGACTCTCAAAGTCTCATTGCCTATGCGGATTCCGCTGTGGCTGGATGGTGCTGAGCGGACCGAAGCAGCTTACAGAAAGATACCGTCAGAATCTTATAAAGCTGACCTCTATGCGGCTGTGCGCCAACGCTCTGTCACAGCTCATAATCCCAACGGCGCTTGCAGATGAGAAAACCCCGCTTTCTATGGTGAGCCCGGGCGGTCGCATATTCGAGCAGCGCAAGGCGGCAACCGAAATTCTGTCCTCTATCGAATCAATCTCTTTTGTAAAGAACAAAGCTGCATTCTACCTTTTTCCGAGGCTTGACGCAAAAAAGCTGGGTATAACGGATGATAAGAAATTCGCAATGGATCTGTTGCACTCGACAAATATACTCATCGTTCCGGGCAGCGGCTTCGATTGGCACTCACAAGCTCATTTCAGAATAGTTATGCTCCCCGAGGTCGATATTCTTCGAGATGCGATGCAAAAGCTCGGAGCCTTTTTAGACGGTTACAGGCAGATTTGAGTCTTTCACCCCAGCAAGAGCTGAATCAAACAAAGGCGATAACGCTTACCTCGTCTATTGTTAGGGCTGTTTTGACGCTTTGAAGGTCGGCGAGTGCGGAACGGTGGACGGAGCGCACAACGATTCTCTCGGATTTCTGCCTATCGCAGAGCCGGTTTATTCCGTCCTCAACCGTTCAATAAACGAAGAACAACAAAATCTTATATATAAAAGCGGACTTACCCTGCAGAAAGTCAAAGGATGACTCGGTGGTAAATCCGCTTTTTATTATTTTGTATTACAAAAGCGGTGCGACCGCCTTTGGAAAGTCGAGGTAGCTATCTATAACAAGATAGTTAAAGTCGCTCTTGTAAACCGACTCATCATTTCCGCCCTCGCCCCAGTCGTCGCCTATATAAGCGACCTCGTCGTGCGCAATACCGTTAGCTAAGCAGTATTTTGCAAGTGCATACGCCTTGTCGTACGGGCTGGGCGCCATATCGAAGGACGACGAGCCGCCGACAAATACGGTATAATCCGAGAACACAGACTTAACCTCGGAATAAATAGCCCTTCTCCTCGACCTGTCGGGGTCAAAGGAGAGCTTGTCCTCTATCTCTGCCTTTGTGCCGAGTATCGGGATTGTTACGCATCCAGAGCCGTGATACTCTACGCTCTCGCCCTTAAAGCTTTCAAAGCCATACTTACTCCTCAGTGCGTCGACTCTGCTTGCAACACTCTCTCTGTCGCACGGAAGCTTCTCGTCAAAAACAATATCTATATCGCCGGTATTGCCGTTATACTCCGCATATTGCATACCGTAGTTACCGATTATATCTATCGGGAATCTGTCCATCTGCTCGAAAATGCGGCGGCAGGTACCCGCACCGACCATAAGAAGCTTGTATCTTTTGCCGAGGCGTGCAAGTATGTCTTTATACTCATCGGATATTTTTGTCTTATGCTGAGTGAGCGTTCCGTCAAGGTCCATGGCTATAAGCTTTATATTCTTCATTGTTCCACCCTTTTTAAACTTTCTCTGTTCCGTACATATCGAAATACGTCCACAAGACGGTGTATCTGTCCTTAAGCTCCTTTGCATACCTTACGGCATCGCATATTTTATCCTCACCGTACATAGCGTAAAACTCTGAGATATCGAGTCCGATAGCCTCTATGTATCCAAGGATCTCATCGGGCGTCGGACACTCTCCGAGAATCTGCTTTATCTCATTCTCCCGCTCCTGATAGATTGAATGAAGGCTTCTCGTATACGATCCCGTCTTCTCCTGAAGAGCAATACACCCGTCCGAAATCGATTTATAAACTTTTGACAGCTCGGGATAATATTCCTCGGGATTTATCGAATATCCCTTTTTGGGGAACGGAGAGGATATTAGCTTCCTTCTCACCCTTGCCGTTTCATAGGTAGAGTAAAGAACGTCAATTCCGTGAGGGAAATAAGCCGTTCCGTCAATAATACCGGTAATCTCGAAGAAGTGTGACAGGTGATGCTCACTGCCGGATGCCGGTCTCGAGCTTCCTGCAAAGCTCATAGCTATGCCGACGACAACAAGAGCCTCTGTAAGTATTCTTACACTGTCGCCGTCCCTTTGAAGCAGTTTTTCTGCAAGAGGGAGCGTGCTCTTGAGCATATCGAAGGTTAAGCCGTATATATAATCGCAAATGTTTTCCCCGTTCACAAAAGCCGAGAGCTTCCAGTCGTTGAGAGCCGAGAACTTTCCCACTATGTCGCCATATCCCGCCTTAATCATATCAAGCGGCGCATTCTTCAGAACGTCGGTATCTGCAAGAATAGCCATGGGCACCCTCGCCGAATATGTAACCTTCATTCCGTCGGTTATCATTGCCGCACCTGAAGATGCATATCCGTCCATAGAAGGAGCTGTCGCAACGACGGCGTATGGCACGCCGTTGAAAAAGGAAACGTACTTGCATAAATCCTGTATTACGCCCGAGCCGACTCCGATAATAAAGTCACAGCCCGAAAGATGCTCCTTAACGGCATCAATAGCGTCCTCATTGGGTATAAGAACCTCACTACCGGTGAAAATTTGCCTTGCGACAATCTTCTTTCCTATATACTTCTCCACGCCTGCACCTGCCGCAGCATAGGTGTTCTCATCGGCAACGAGTAATATGCGGGAATAATCGGCTAGAATTTTCGGAAGGTGGAATGCGGCATTCTTCTCTACGTATACGTACTTAATGTCACAGGTATGATTCCTTCCACAGGAACACTTTATTCCTTTCAGCAACTCATTAATGTCCATATTATCCCTCTATAATCATTATTGAAATTCATTATAGCACAAGAAAAAATTCAAGTCAATACCCCCCGTTATAAGCGTAAAAAGCCAACATATGATAAGCAAGCGAGGCTAAAATTTATGCCTCGCCTGCTCCAATTTAAAATAAAAAGGGCGTAGCGCATAAATTCTGGTTGAGTGCGAAAATCCCCCACCCCCGATCGTGACCCGATGCCGTGTGCTATAGAACGAGTGGGAGCAAACCGAGCTCCGTGCCAAAATATGAAAGCCACTCGGCAAGCAGATTTTGTACAGAAAGCCCCGATCGTGACCCGATGCTGTATTTTATACAGCGAGTGGGAGCGAACGGAGCTTTATGCCAAAATATGAAAGCCGAAACCCTATTCCATATATTTTCGCAGCTTATCTATCGCTCCTTTTTCAAGTCTAGATACCTGCGCCTGGCTTATTCCTATCTCGGACGCTATTTCCATTTGCGTTTTGCCTTTATAGAATCTGAGATTTACGATATTCATTTCCCTTTCGTTCAGCTTTTTCAGAGCTTCCTTTAGGGCTATGCTTTCTACCCATCCGTCATCGGACTGCTCTTCGTCCTTTAGCTTGTCTATGACGTACATTTTGTCCTCGCCGTCGCCGTATACGCTATCAAAGAGAGATATCGGCTCGACTATAGCTTCCATTGCTTCTTCCACCTGTCTTTGCGTAACCTTCAGCTTATCTGCAACCTCTTTATTTGTGGCATCACGCTGCTCGTTTGCTAAGATATGCTCTTTAACCTGTAAAGCACGGTAAGCCAGATCTCTCAAGCTCCTCGATACTCTGACAGAGGTATTGTCTCTTTGATATCGTCTTATCTCTCCTATTATCATAGGTACGGCATAGGTGGAAAAACGCACCTGCATATCAAGATTAAAGTTGTTTATTGCTTTTATCAATCCGACACAACCTACCTGAAACAAATCGTCTGCCGTATCCTTTCCGAGATTAAATCTGGATACGACGCTCAAAACCAACCTGAGATTACCCGTTATCAAAGTGTCCCTCGCTTCCTTATCTCCCTTTCTTGAAAGCTCCAAGAGTCTGCGTTTCTCCTCTTCCTTAAGCACAGGAAGACTGGAGGTATCCGTACCGCATATTTCAACCTTGTTCAAAAGTTAACCTCCGATTTTCTGCGTTTCAAACGCATAAAGTCAAAATCAGGCTTTTCTCGCCTGTTAAGGTTATTATTGACAAAAAGCGAGTTTTTACACCAAAAAGCAAGGCGGCAGCCGTGGCTTTTTATCAGAGCTTCATAAAGCTGTTTTCGACGATTGTTTGTAAATAAGCTAATTATTCGTATGAATCTTGATTTTTTCCCATCTTTATGATAAAATAATCTAAAATTAAAAGTAAAAACAATACAGCGAGGAGGGGCTATGCTACTGAAAGGACTGCAAAAGCTTACATTATTAGATTATCCCGGCAGAATGGCGTGCACGGTCTTTACAGGGGGATGCAACTTCAGATGTCCCTTCTGTCATAACGCTTCCCTGGTCGTACCGACAAGGCAGGACGACTACGAGATTTCCGAGGATGATTTTTTCGCTTTTCTCGAATCCAGAAAAAATAAGCTCAGCGGAGTCTGTATCACGGGTGGCGAGCCCACGCTTATGCCCGATATTGCAAGATTTATCGGAAGGATAAAGGAAATGGGCTTTTCGGTGAAGCTGGATACAAACGGCTACCGCCCCGAGGTGCTTGAGTCACTCGTGGAGAGTGGGCTGATCGACTACGTAGCTATGGATATCAAGACCTGCGCCGAGCGCTATCCTACCGTAGCGGGCGTAGATATCGATATTGACAAAATAAAAAGAAGCGCCGCTTTCCTTATGAAAGGAAAAATCCCGTTTGAATTCAGAACAACGATAGTTAAGGAGCTGCACGGAAAAGACGATATGAAAAAAATAGGAGAATGGCTTGCGGGAGATGAGAGCTTCTTCTTACAGGGGTTTATTGACTCGGGGGACGTCATATGTGACGGACTTAACGGATATGACAAAAAGGATTTAACAGATTTGTTGAATGTGCTGAAACGCTACATTCCAAATGCACAAATTAGAGGATAAAATACTATATATTGTGTCAAAAGTGAAAAAACTCACAATATTTTGTGTTTTGATGTTGACAAAATGCTTCCGATGTACTATACTATAGGTACGCATTACATCGGGGCATTTTTTCGTTTTTTGATAGCCCTGTATTGTTTTCCCCGGCTATATAGCCCTGGGGGATTTTTAATCTTGTTTTATAAATTTTTCTTTATCATAGGAGGTATCAAGTGTACACAGTATTAAAAAGAGATGGTCGTATCATCAGCTTCGACATCAAGAAGATTACTAACGCTATTTCGCTTGCTTTTGACGCACAGGAGAGAGATTACAATCAGGACATAATCGATTTCCTTGCACTTAAGGTTACCGCAGACTTCGAGAAGAAGATCGTGGACCATCACATTTCCGTCGAGGATATCCAGGACAGTGTTGAGCGTGTGCTCAGCCTTGCGGGATACGACGACGTTGCTAAGGCTTATATTCTTTACCGCCGTCAGCACGAGAAGATGCGTAGCATTGCATCCACGGTGCTCGACTACAAGGAGATAGTAGACAACTACGTTAAGGTTGCTGACTGGAGAGTAAAGGAGAACTCCACTGTTACATATTCCGTCGGCGGTCTCATTCTTTCCAACTCCGGCGCTATCACAGCTAACTACTGGCTCTCCGAGGTTTATGACGACGAGATTGCCAACGCTCACAGAAATGCTGAGATACATATCCACGACCTCTCGATGCTCACCGGTTACTGCGCAGGTTGGTCGTTAAAGCAGCTTATACAGGAAGGTCTCGGCGGCGTAACGGGCAAGATTACTTCCGCTCCCGCAAAGCACCTTGCAACCCTCTGCAACCAGATGGTTAACTTCCTCGGCATAATGCAGAACGAGTGGGCAGGTGCTCAGGCATTCTCGTCCTTCGATACCTACCTCGCTCCCTTCGTTAAGGTAGACAACCTCTCTTACGATGCTGTTAAGAAATGTATCGAGTCCTTCATTTACGGTGTCAACACTCCCTCTCGTTGGGGTACTCAGGCTCCCTTCTCCAACATCACTCTCGACTGGACTGTTCCCGCTGACCTTGCGGAGCTCAACGCTATCGTAGGCGGCAAGGAGATGGACTTCAAGTATAAGGATTGTAAGGCTGAGATGGATATGATTAACCGCGCCTTCATCGAGACGATGATCGAGGGCGACGCTAACGGCAGAGGCTTCCAGTATCCTATCCCCACCTACTCCATAACCCGTGACTTCGACTGGTCCGAGACCGAGAACAACAAGCTTCTCTTCGAGATGACCGCAAAGTACGGTACCCCCTATTTCTCTAACTATATCAACTCGGATATGGAGCCCAGCGACGTTCGTTCGATGTGCTGCAGACTTCGTCTTGACCTTCGTGAGCTTCGTAAGAAGTCCGGTGGCTTCTTCGGTAGCGGTGAGTCCACCGGTTCTATCGGTGTCGTAACGATAAACATTCCGAGAATTGCATATCTCGCATCCGACGAGGCTGATTTCTATAAGCGCCTTGACAGACTTATGGACATCTCCGCTCGCTCGCTCAAGATAAAGAGAGACGTTATCACAAAGCTTCTTTCCGAGGGTCTGTATCCTTACACCAAGCGTTATCTCGGCACCTTCACAAACCACTTCTCCACAATCGGACTTGTAGGTATGAACGAGGCAGGCCTCAACGCTAAGTGGATAAGAAAGGATATGACTCACGAGGAAACCAGACAGTTCTCCAAGGACGTGCTCAACCATATGCGTGAGCGCCTGTCCGACTATCAGGAGCAGTACGGAGACCTCTACAACCTTGAGGCTACTCCCGCAGAGTCTACCTCTTACCGTCTTGCTAAGCACGATAAGAAGTATTATCCCGACATCATCACTGCATCCGACGCTACAAACGGTGACACCCCCTATTACACCAACTCGAGCCACCTTCCCGTCGGCTTCACCGACGATATCTTCGAGGCTCTTGATATGCAGGACGAGCTGCACACCCTCTACACCTCGGGTACTGTATTCCACGCCTTCCTCGGCGAGAAGTTGCCCGATTGGAAGAGCGCCGCTACTCTCGTGCGTACCATTGCAGATCACTATAGACTTCCCTACTACTCGATTTCTCCCACATACTCGGTATGTAAGAACCACGGTTATCTCGCAGGCGAGCAGTTCATCTGCCCCGAGTGCGGAGAGAAGACAGAGGTATACAGCCGTATTACAGGATACTACCGTCCCGTACAGAACTGGAACGACGGTAAGAGCGCAGAGTACAAGGACAGACGTGTTTACTCCGCTTCCAAGATAGGCGGTAAGAGACCTCTCACCGACGAAGAGAAGAAGGTAAAGTATAGTGCGACCACCGCCGTTAAGGCAGATGCTCCGGCAAAGCTTGACAGAGTTATCCTCTTCACTACCGCTACCTGCCCCAACTGTAAGGCAGCAAAAATGCTCCTTGACAAGGAAAGAATTCAGTATGAGGTAGTTCTTGCGAACGAAAACGCAGAGCTTGCTAAGAGCTTTGACGTAAAGCAGGCGCCCACTCTCATCGCTGTATCCGGCGATATGTACGACAAGTACGTATCCGTGTCCGAAATCAAGAGATTTATCGACACAAAGAAGGCGTAAGCCCTGAGTAAGAAATGCGGGACACACCTATGTCCCGCATTTTTATTAAAACAACCTTAAAAAGAAGGAATATTGATATGTACGACATTATAATTGTAGGCGCAGGCCCTGCAGGACTTACTGCCGCTCTATATGCAAGAAGGGCTGAGAAGTCGGTCCTCCTGATTGAAAAGGAATGCTTCGGCGGACAGATAACTCACTCACCGAGAGTCGAGAACTATCCCGGCTTTATTTCTCTTAGCGGTGCTGAGCTCGGAGACAAGCTTTTTGAGCACGCTGTAGCCGCAGGCGCAGATATTGAGCTCGATACGGTTACCGCTATTGACGGTACAGCAGGAAATCTTAAGGTATACACCGAGGGCGGCGTATTTAACGGAAAGACGGTAATAATCGCAACAGGCTCGAAGCACAGGACGCTCGGACTTGAGGGAGAGGAGCGCTACACAGGCGAGGGCATCTCCTACTGTGCCGTTTGTGACGGAGCATTCTATAAGGGCAAGGAGGTTGCTATCATCGGCGGCGGAAACTCCGCCCTGCAGGAAGCAGTGCTTCTTTCTGAGAGCTGCTCACGTGTACACGTTATTCAGAATCTTGCATTTTTGACAGGCGAGGCGAGCCTTGCGCAGATTCTTGAAAAGCGTGATAACGTAGACTTCATATTCTCATCCACGGTGTCGGCTATTATCGGAGACGAAGTATTTAAGGGCGTTATGCTCAAGGATGCCGATGGAAACGAGAATCCTCTTTACGTCGACGGTATCTTTGTAGCGATAGGTCAGGTGCCCGAAAACGGGGCGTTCAAAAGCGTTGTATCTCTAAACGACAGAGGCTACGTTGAAGCGGGCGAGGACTGTATTCCCAATACCAGAATTCCCGGCGTATTCGTTGCCGGCGACTGCCGTACCAAGGCGATAAGACAGGTATCTACCGCCTCGGCAGACGGCGCAGTTGCGGCGTTGACCGCTTGCCGCTTTATTGACGCTCTTTGATTTTTCCTAACGGCGTAGTAAGATAAGCAAAAAAGCGAGCCTAGCAGTTTTTCTCTGCTAGGCTCGCTTTTTTAAGGGCAATTTGCCTCAAAAGCGCTACACGGGTGTGCCTCTTGATCTCTATTATTTCAATACTGATTCCCGAAATATTTTATAAATATCAGCGATAAATATAGACAGTCATAACCACCGGCCGTGCCGGTGGCTTGCACAGCCCCCTTAGGGCGTAACACCGGCTCGGTGAGCCTATAGGCTCGTCGAAAAGTCTGCCAACCGCGCAGATTTCACCGGCATACCCCTAAAGGGGTTGTTTTATTTGCCTTCTTTTGCTGGCTCACCCGTAAACGGGTCAATATATTCTTTTATACTTAATTGCTCCGCCTCTTTATCTTCGTGTAGTTGGTTTCTTATGTACTCCGCAATAGCTTTCTTAT
>JAZORO010000059.1:0-28638 GCA_045656605.1 Eubacteriales bacterium | reverse complement strand
GATAAAATACCTACAAAAACAAGCGTGGAAATACTAAACACCACCCTTGGAAATGTAACAATAGCAGTAACAACCACAAATATGACAGAAACTCCTGTAACAGAAGGAACAGTTGTAGTCAAAGACTTGATGGGAAACGTCCTGGCAAGTCAAACTCTTGTTGGCGGTCAGGCTAACATAACAATACCTGCAGATGAAACAGCTAAAATTATGGTAGTAGTTGAATATCAGGAAAATGATATTTACCTTGCAAGTAACGCTACAAACAGCAGTGCAATCGGTACACCACAGGAACACATAACCGTAATCGATGTTGAAAAAATACCTACAATAACAAATGTGGAAATTTTAGATCACACCCTCGGTAATGTAACCATCGGTGTAAACGTAACAAACGAAACCGGTAAACTGGTAACCAAAGGCGAAATCATTGTACGCAATTTTCTTAGCCGTGGGGAAGATCCTTGCGGATGCAATATGTGCGAAAGCTCCTTCCGTGCCCGAATATGCTACTCGCATACCCTCGCAAAGTCTTGATTGATACGCACGTGAGACCGCCATAGTATTTTTTAGAAAGCTGACGTAGTATTCCTTCAGCTCCGGGTTTACTATAGCCTCAACTCCTCTGCGTATCACCTCTGCTTCACGCATTGAGTCGAGTATTTCGAGTCCGTGCGCCGCTTTGTATTCGGCTATGACCTTCGCCGCCGACATTCTCTCTTCGAAGAGGGCGGCCATTTCCATATCGACCTTATTTATTACTTCTCTTGCTTTTTTTAATGAGTCTTCCATATACAACCTCTTTTATTTCAATATACCGACGTCCTGTGCGAGCTTGCGGAAGGCGGGGAGTGCCTTTTCTATTTTCTCCGTTTTCACACAGTATGATATCCTTGCGTATCCGGGATATCCAAAGCTGTCCGAGGGTACAATGAGTATTTCGTTCTTTTTTGCCATCTCCGAGAACTCGTCCGCCGTATCCGTCGGCGCTTTTACGAACAGATAGAAAGCGCCCTCGGGATTTACCACCGTATAGCCGTATGACGTGAGTTCGCTGACGAGCAGTCGCCTGTTTCTGTCGTATTCTTCGATATCTGCGGTCTTACCGAGGCACAGGGGCAGAGCCTTCTGCATAAGACTCGGTGCGCATACGAAGCCGAGCGCACGACCCGCTCCGCACACAGCCGCATATACTTCATCCCTTGATTCACACCTGTGTCCGACCTGGACGTAGCCTATTCTCTCACCGGGCACAGACAGAGATTTACTGTAGGAGTAGCATACGATAGTGTTGTCGTAGTACGAGGGGAGGAAGGGGACGGACACTCCGTCGTATACGAGCTCTCTGTACGGCTCGTCGGAAATAAGATATATAGGACGCCCGAGCTCTTTTTGTTTATCATCTAAGAGCTCGCACATAGCTTTTATGTTCTCTTCCTTGATTACTACTCCCGTAGGGTTGTTCGGCGAATTGATGATTATCGCCGCTGTTTTTTCATTGATAGCGCTGCGCAATGCCTGTATATCCGGCTGGAAGGAGGCACTGTTCGATTTTACCTCGCATATAACACCGCCGCACCTTTCGATAAATACCTTGTATTCGGGGAAGTAAGGGGCGAGCACTATAACCTCTTCTCCGGTAGTAACAACAGCCGTCAGCACGCAGGTCAGCGCAGCGGCTGCGCCTGCCGTCATGTAGAGGTCGCCTGCTTCTGTATAGAAACCGAATGTATCGGTGATATATTTTGCTATGGCGGCTCTTACGGATGGATCTCCGGCGGCTGACGTGTATCCGTGCAGGGCGATAGGATCGCTTTCGGCACTGAGCTTGCTTATTGCTTCACACAGCTCCTTCGGCGGAGCTATGCTCGGATTCCCGAGTGAGAAGTCGTACACGTTATCTTCGCCTATCTCTTTTTTTCTCTTTATTCCGTATTCAAACAGCTCACGTATAACTGATCTTTGCTCTCCGAGCTTCTTGAATTTGCCGTTTATCATATGCACTCCTATATGTTAACACTGTTAACATAGATTTTTTATTACTATTATACTACAAAAAAATAAAAAGTCAATACGTATTAAAACTTTAATAAATAAATATTTTTCCAAAGGTGTAAATATTATGCTTCGACAATCCCGGATTAAAACGAAAAAATCCTATTGCAAAATTAAAAATTATGTGTTAAAATGAAAATGTTAATGATGTTAACTTTGCTTTTGGAGGTGCTTTATGAAGGATAGCTTTGCAGATGAGAGCGTGAGAAACAGACTTATTCTTGCGGCGCTTTCCGAGCTTGAAGAAGCCGGGGCAGGTAATTTTTCCCTGCGTAGAGTTGCTGAGGCGGCGGGTGTATCCTGCGCTGCACCTTATCGGCACTTTGCAGACAAGGAGGAGCTTATCCGTGCTACAATTGCTTACGTTGCCGAGGATTGGAAGCTTTTCTGCGAGCAGATATTTGCCGTCACAGATGACGAGGTTGAGCGCATCAGGGCGGTGTTGCGCTCAGGTGTGCATTTCTGGATAGCCAGCGGTGATTTTCGGTCGGTTCTTCTTTACGGAGCCGGGGAGGGTGCGAAATGTAATATGCACGATATAAATGCGCCCATAATACGTGCGACGGATGCTTTCTGTGTGAAGAACGGGCTTTCTGACCCTGAGCGTGATCTGCTTGGCAAGTCTGTGCTTTCACGCTTTTACGGTGCCGTTATGATGATATCCGGCGGCAGCTCGTCCGCTTCCGACGTCCTGGATTCCATCGACGTCATGATTTCCCGTGAGCTCTCTTTTTATAAAAATAAATAAACGCTTTTCCGTCGAGAAAAATAAAATCCATCGCAAGCTTTGCCTGCGATGGATTTTTTAGTATTAAATGCACTTACTTAGCCGTTATCGTGCTTCCGTTATAGAAGTACAGGCCTAAGTCGCCGTCCGAGCTGTGCGAGGGATAATCGACCGAGTATGTGACGGCGGTATTTATGAACCATATGCCATTACCGAATTCGGTTATCGCTTCCGCTACCTTATCTGAGATCTTTTCCGTAGAGCCCGTTTCGGTGTCGTAGGTATACAGACCCTTTGCTCCGCTCTTGGTAGAGGAATAATAAATCTTTGTTCCCGAAGCGTATATTTCGTTGATTTCTACCGAGGATGCTATTGTAGTTACATCCGAGCCGTCAAGTGCGCAGGATTTAAGATTATCGCCGTCGAAGTAGTACAGCCTTTCGCCGTGCAGTATAACGTGACTGCCTCTTACGCCGAGACTCTCTCCGCCGCCGCCGAGTGTAAACGTATAGAGCGTCTGCCATCCGATAGCGGGATTGTCTACGAAGTAGAAGCTGTCTCCGTCCTTCCAAATACCGGTGACGCTCACGTTTTTGGAATTGTATATAACGGTAGGCTCGGCAGAGATATCTCTTGTATCGAAGCGCATAATAGCGTTATTGCCGATAGCGTTTACCTTTATACAGTATATATAGTCGCCGTCGAATATCAGATTTTCATATCTTGCCGAGCTTATCTTCTCTGTTTCTCCGCTTGTCATATTCATACGGAAGAGAGCATAGTTGGTAAGCACGCAGGTTGAATAATACATATAGTTTCCGTTGAACCAGATTCCGGCTACATCCTCTGAGAGCACCTTTGTGTGCAGTCTCGTCGTGGGATTATACTTGTAAAGCGCTGCACCGTAGAGCACGCCGTCCTTCGGATTGGTGTAGTAGATTTCGCCGTTGTAGACAGCGAGCGTTGTGTCGCCGGCGGGTGTGATTTCTTCTACGGGAGGCACGAAGTCTTCCATAAGATCCGTCTCCTCGCCGCTCGAGATTTCGTATGAATAAAGGTGCTTGTCGTTAAGCTTGTAGTAGTAAAGATATTCGCCGTCGGTTGTTAGCGAGGAGTATCCGTTGTTATCCTCGGAGAGCAGCTTATTCCCGGGCATAGATCCGCTTGAAAGGACAGAAACCTTGTATATACCGTCTCCGAACAGAGTTGATGTCAGAAGGTCGTTGTTTACGTAGTAAACGTCGTTGCCTGCGCAGCACAGATATTTGCCCGAGTCGGTTGTCATTTTTATTGCTGTGTTCTCGTCTGTGTGGTACTTGTATATTGCGCTTGCTACATTCTTTGAGTTGAAGTACAACACACCGTCGCACTCAATTATGTACTCGACAGCTTCGTCGTGTATAAGCGTCGATGAGCCGCCCGATACGGATATTTTGCAGAGCTTTTTGCCGTCCGAGAGGTTTGAGTAATACAGATAGCCGTCGCTTATGCACAGATATGCGGCCTTGTCCGTGCATATTCTTGTAGGCTCTGCGTCGTCGCCCAAGATGCTGTATCTGTATATTCCGTTTTTATCGGTATCGAGAACGAGGTTGTTTACCGCCCAGTATATATACTCTCCGTCGCAGGTCAGATAATCACCCTTGACAGAGTATACTATCGATACCAAGCCCGCCGAGTTTATTTTCTTTATTGTCTTTGAAAACAGGCTTGAGCTGTAATAGTAGAGGTCCTGTCCGTCTGTAAAGAAGTGCTCGGGCTTGTCGTTATTAACCTTTTTGATTTCGCCCGCAGCCGTCAGCTTATAAAGCTTGTCTGCGTCCAGAGCGTTCTGGAAGTATATAACTCCGCCGTGATTAACCATATACAGCTGCTTTTCGGTCGACTTTATAGTCAGCTTTGCCGTCAGGGTAAGAGTGTTGTAGTTGGCAGAGGTCAGAGTTGCTACCACGTCGTATGCTCCGACGTCCGTTACACTGTCTGTTTCGATGCCGTTATATGTGTACTTTACGTTTACACCGTACGGTAGATTTCCGACTATCTGTATAGAGTGAGCGAAGCTGTCGTATTCGACGGTATCGCTGCTTAGAGTTATGCTTTCCGTTATGTCCGCTTTGTTTATTTTCCAGCTGCAGGAAGGGAGCGTCGGTGCGTTATAGTTTGTCTTGTCATAATTGAAGCTTACGCTAGCCGTGTAGTTGCCTGCGCCTGTTTTGGTGTTGTTCGTATAGTCTTTTACGCTTACTCCTTGAGGCAGGCCCGTCACTGTGACGCTTTTCGAGCTTCCGTCGTAGGTGTAGGGAGAGGAATAGCTCCACTTAGCGCCGGTCATATCGTAGCTCGCCTTGTTAATCGTCAGTACGGCAGTCAGAGTCTTTGTGTTGTATCCCTCGCAGGTGAGCGTTGCGCTTGCGTTATAAACGCCGGCGTTCGTTGCGCTGTTGCTTGAGTATGACACGCTTGCGCCCTCGGGCAGGCTACCGTTGATTTCTATTGTTTTTGCCGTTCCGTCATAGGTGTAAGTACCGCCTGTGAAGCTTATTCCGGAGAAATTCAGAAGCTCACCCGAACCGCCCTCGTCCGAGCCACCTTCGCCTGAGCCGCCCCCACCCGGAGAAGGAGCAGGTGCGCTCTTGCAGGATACAAGGCACAAAATCATAAGAGTAATCAGTAAAAATAAAAGTAAGTTTCTTTTCAATTTGCTTTCCCCTTTCGGTGTTTTATGACACATATATTTTACTATCTATAGGCATCGAATAAAAGTGGCGATAATCGCCACGGTGATTTAACGAAATGAACAATTCGCTTTGCTACGGCGCTGCGTAACTTTGATTTTCCCGAAATTTCCAATTGACAAAATCCAAGTGATGTGTTATAATTCAAGTGTTAATATAAATTAACTGTTGAAAAAAGAAAGGGGGCGTCGCATATGCGGGAAGATCGGTATGTAGCCATAGATTTAAAATCATTTTACGCATCGGTTGAGTGCGTAGAGCGTGGGCTCGACCCCCTCGACGTTAATCTTGTTGTCGCCGATCCTGATAGGACGGAGAAGACTATATGTCTTGCGGTTACCCCGGCGCTTAAATCATTCGGAGTTCCGTCACGGCCGAGGCTCTTCGAGGTCTGTGCAATTGTTAAGGGCGTGAATGAAAGCCGAAATAAAAGTGCTCCACAGCATAGCCGGAGAGGAAAGTCCGTATATGCGAGCGAGCTTTCCTCTAATCCTGCTCTGGCTCTCGACTACATAGTAGCGCCACCGAGAATGTCTTTGTATATGGATTACAGTGCCAGAATTTACAGTATATATCTCAGGTACGTAGCTCCCGAGGATATACACGTTTACTCGATAGACGAGGTGTTTATAGACCTCGGCGGATATTCGAGGAAGTATAATGTCTCCGCACGTGAGTTCGTTTCCAGGATTATAGGCGAGGTTTTTTCAGAAACAGGCATTACGGCAACTGCCGGGATAGGCAGCAATCTCTACCTTGCGAAGGTGGCGATGGATATAATTGCGAAGAAAATGCCGGCGGCAGAGCACGGTATGCGCATTGCTGAGCTTGACGCTATGAGCTACCGTAAAGAGCTGTGGGCGCATACTCCCATCACCGACTTTTGGCGAGTGGGCAGGGGATATAGCGAGAGGCTGGCGAGACACGGCATCCATACGATGGGCGATGTAGCCTTAGCGTCCATATATGACGAGGAGCTTTTATATAAGCTTTTCGGTGTTAATGCCGAGTTGCTTATCGATCACGCTTGGGGATATGAGCCCTGCGATATGCGGGATATAAAGGAGTATCGCCCATCTTCGAAGAGTGTCAGTACGGGTCAGGTTCTCAGCTGCCCTTATGAATATGAAAAGGCGAAGCTGATAGTTACGGAGATGTGCGAGCTTCTTGTTCTTGACCTTGTTGAAAAGCATATCGTGACAAGGGGGATAACGCTAAGCATCGGATATGATATCGAGAGCCTCAATGGCGGCGCATATTCGGGAGAGGTGAGTGTTGATTACTACGGCAGGAGAGTTCCTAAGCAGGCACACGGAAGCGTGAGGCTCGACGGATATACGTCTTCGACTAAGGATATTATGAAGGCGGTCATCGAGCTGTTTGCGAGAATAGTTGATAGGAGTCTGCTTGTACGGCGAGTAAATATTACTGCATCGGATATTCTTGACGAGGGGGTGCGTGTAAAGAAAAACGGGTATAAACAGCTGGATATTTTCTCGGATTACGAGTCGATTCTCTGCGAGGCAGAGGCAAAGGAAAGGGAGTACGAGCGGGAAAAGCGGCGTCAAAGAGCCATCATAGATATTTCACACAGATTTGGAAAGAACGCTATATTGAAGGGGCTTAATCTTCTTGACGGCGCAACGACAGTCGAGCGCAACTCCCAGATAGGAGGTCACAAGGCGTGAAGCAGGCGTATAGAGAAATAGTAGACCGAGACGTACCCACGTCGCAGCGACACCCTCGGATGTCGAAGGCGGCGAGAGCGGCTCAGTTCGCTCCGTTTGCGGCGCTCGTGGGCTTTGAGGAGTGCATCCGAGAGAGCGCAAGGATAACCGAGAAGAGGGCTGAGCTCGCTGCGGACAGAATAGCGGAAATCAACGAGACGCTCGTGGAGCTGTTTAACGACGGATTTTCAAAGAGCGTTCGTATAGTTTACTACGAGAGTGATAAGCGCAAAGCAGGGGGAGCGTATCTCACCTTTTCGGGCAGAATTCTCGGATATATGCAGACCGAGGCGAGCCTTCTGTGCTCGGGAGGAAAAAAGATAGCTATAAACGACATTTTTGATATACGGAGTGAGTAATGAATCCAAAAAATGAATCGAGAAAGAATAAAATATTCGGGTTTATAAGAGAATATATAAGCGAGCGCGGCTACAGCCCCACCTACTCCGAGATTGCGGAGCACTCGGGCTGCTCCGCTCCTTTGGCTATGCGCTATGTGGATAGACTGGTCGACGAGGGTGCGCTGGTTAAGTCCGGCAGAGGCAGACTTGTGCTCACGGGCAGGCGCTCATACGAAGCTATGCCTGTCGTAGGCGCTATCGCCTGCGGAAAGCCGCATCTGGCCGTTGAGGACGTAGAGGCGTACATTCCGATAGACAGAGAGATGCTCGGCGGCGGAGAGTTCTTCGGGCTTGTTGCTGATGGCGACTCTATGAATGATGCTGGGATAGAAGAGGGAGACGTTGTTTATATCAGAAGGGGCTCTGCGGCTGAGGATGGCGACATCGTTGTTGCGCTTATTGAGGGCGAATACGGCGAGGGCTCTTACACGACCTTGAAACGCTTTTATAGGGACGAGGAGCGTGAGTGCTTCCGACTTCATCCTGAGAATTCTGCGTACGAGGATATAATAGTGAAGGAGCTTACCGTTCTCGGTATCGCCGTCAGAGTTCTGAAGAAGCTTTGAAATTTATTGCAGAAATTTCGATGTTTTACCTAAGAAAAGCGCAATTTTACCGATTTGAAGCTCCAAATTTTCGGAAAAAAGCACAAAAATCAACGTATAGCGAACGATATTATAAAAAATCATTTACTTTTCTGAAAAAGTATTGTATAATATAAGATGTTAAAAATATCCGTCAGTGCCTTTTGCTCTTTGCGAGGCGATGACAATGGAGCGTAGAATGTATAATACGAAGGATAATCTCGTAGTAATTATTCCCGCCTACGAGCCACCGGCAGAGTTTATACCCTATGCCGAGCGTGTGGCAGGAATTGCTAAGAAGCTTATAGTAATTAACGACGGTAGTAACGAGCGGTTCAATCCCGTATTCGAGAGGATATCGGAGCTTGAGAATGTTGTGTATCTTACCTATGGGGAGAACCACGGTAAGGGCTATGCGCTTAAGTATGCCTTTAAGTACTGTGCGGAAAATTTTCCTAAGGACGACGTTCTTGTTACTGCTGACTGCGACGGTCAGCACAGGATAGAGGATGTTATAAACGTCTATAAGGCTACCGTACAGCACCCCGAGGCTCTTATACTCGGTTCCCGTGACTTCAATCATCCCAACGTACCGCCTCGCAGCCGCTTTGGCAATACCAATATCAGACGAATATTCCGTATTCTTTACGGAGTGAAGGTCTATGATACACAGACGGGCTTGCGTGGTATGACGGTTTCTCTTGCCGAGAGGCTTATCGAGGTTAAGGGTGACAGATTCGAGTATGAAATGGGTATGCTCATATATGCGCAGAAGAACTCTATTCCCATTTCCGAGACCCCGATTGCGACGGTATACCCCGAGGACCCGAAGGAGCACGTATCTCATTTCAAGACCTTCAAGGACAGTATGAGGATGCTCTCCACGGTTGTCAAGAATCTTAACTGGTATCTCCTTTCCTCGACAATATCGGCTATCGTCGACGTGGCGGTGTTCTCGATATTCGTTTACCTCGTCTTTGGCGGTGTCGAGAGTGCGGTTAATACTCTTATAGCGACCGTCACGGCGAGAGTTGTTTCGTCTGCCTTTAATGCGGTATTTAATTACAAGTACGTCTTCGGCGGAAAAGGGAAGAGTGCGTTTGTACGCTATTATATCCTATGGTTCTGTCAGCTCGGTACATCGTATGGACTGGTATTCCTGTTCGGTAACGTCATAGGAATGCCTCTTGGCTTAACGCAGGCTCTGGTAAATCTGCTTCTGGCTATCTTAAGTTATCAGATACAGCGTGTTTGGGTCTTCCGTGCAGGTGGTGTACATAGGTTTTATAGTGCGTTTATAAGAATTTGCAGGTTCTTTGCGAGGACCTTTACAAAGAGCTATAGATGTAACGTAATTCCTCACGATGACGCTACCGTATACGTTTGCCGTCATAGAGATATGAGAGGACCTTACACCTCTCTTAAGTGGCTTGATTTCCACGTTCACCCGATGGCTTTGCATCCCTTCTTTAAGCAGAAGACCTGCTACGAGCACTTTGCGGGATATACCTTCACCGTCAGGGAGGGGAAGAAGCGCCCTAAGTTCCATTTGAAGAGTTGGTTTTTGAGCCACGTTATAGCACACGGAGCTAAGGGCATACAGGCTATCCCAGTGTACCGCAATTCCGCCGAGAGCTTCATTACACTTAGAGCCGCTATGAAGTATCTCAAGAAGGGTGAGAGCATCATAGTATACCCCGATATCGATTACAGAGCTGACAGAGATACTCCCAGCGAAATTTACAAGGGGTTCTTTGCGCTCGGTGAGATTTATAAGAGGCGTGTCGGAAAGAGCCTCAGATTCGTTCCTCTCTACATAGACGATGAGCTTAGAACGATAAATGAGTTCGATTTCGTAAACGTCGACAACTTCAAAGAGGACCACGAGGCGGCTGCTGAGTATATCAAGGCTGCTATAAACGGAGCCTATTACGAGAAGTATTGATTCGGTTAAATAAAAAGAAAAAGAGCCCGGTTTTTTACCGCCGGGCTCTTTTGATTAGATACAGTTTTTTGCAAGAGTGAAAAGGCTTTTTTCTCTTCGTAGGGATAAGTCGAGACTATGGGTAAGAAAAAGAAAAAACGACTCTCGAGGAGTCGTTTTTTTGGCCTACCCGTAAGGAGCAAAGCGACGGAATAGCGAGCTTGCGAGCGTCTAGGATTCGAAGCAAAAGAAAAAAGAGCCTACCTGATAGGGCTGTACCCTAAAGGACAGATTTACCTACCGCCAGAAAAGACAGAAACCTCAGATTGATTTTCTGAGGTTTTTGTGATATAATGGGAATAAGAATTTGATGCTATCACGTTAAAATATGTGGTGGCTTAACAGTCCATTGACAGAAAATACATGGTCCTGTATAATAATGGGCAGAGGTGGTCAAACATGACAGATAAAAAAACATTCGGTTCATTCATAAAAATCAAACGAACTGAGAAAAACTATTCGCAAAAAGATTTGGCAGAACTGTTGTTTGTTACCGAGGGAGCAGTGAGTAAATGGGAGCGAGGTGTGTCCTATCCCGATATCACTATGATTTCTGATATTTGCCGTGTACTTGATACAAGCGAACACGAATTGATTACTGCCTCAACCGATACGGACACAAGGAAGATGAAACGTGAGGCACGAAAATTCCGTGTGATTCGCGAAGCTTGGTTTTGGGTTCCGACCATATCCTATGTGGTCGCACTCTTAACCTGTTTTATTTGCAATCTTGCTATAAATCATACGCTCTCCTGGTTCTTTATCGTATTGACCGCACTGATTTGTGCATACTCCTTTATCCCGACCTTCACCTTCTTTTTCAATTCCAAAAAGGCACTTGTTTTTTCTGTTTCGACGTATCTTTCGATTTGTCTGCTTTTACTTGCCTGCGCAGTATATACGAATGGATTATCTTGGTTTTTAACAGCTTGTATCGGTATTTTGATCGGTTATGAGGTTATCTTTGTGCCTATCTTTTTATCTCGGACAAAAATTTCCCGCTTCAAGTTTATAATCACGTTTACAGTGGCTTGCGTTTTAACGATTTTACTTCTACTGAATATTCACATTTGGAATTCATTCAGAGTCGTTCCCTCGATATTGATCACATGCTATGCCTTCATTCCTGCGATAATTTGCGCCGTCATTTGCGCGCTTCGCTTTGATGCTTTTCTTAAAACAGGCATTTGTATCGCTTTCAGCATGGTTGTATATTATTTCACGAATTACGTTGTGGATAAATTATTTGGTACAAATAACAGCTCCTATCAGGTGAATTTTAACGATTGGCAGCAATGCTCAAATGGAAATGTTCACTTTATATCTTTAATATCGCTTTTGTCCATAAGCGTTCTTTTTCTTGGAGTGGGTATTTTTAGACTTTACAAAAAGAACTACCGATAAATTTCAATTTATCGAAAAGTATTAGTATGCATATTGATAAAAGGTTTACACAAGGGATTCTTTTTTATTTTCATCTATGGCTTGTCAATTTTCCTGACAAGCACTGCATTTGCGGACACAAATAAAAATACGGCATACCTATTCATAGGTATGCCGTATTTTTATAAACCTGTCCTTTAGGGTACAGCCCTATAGAGTAAGCTCTTTGGTTGGCCTACCCGTAAGGAGCAAAGCGACGGAATAGCGAGCTTGCGAGCGTCTAGGATTCGAAGCAAAAGAAAAAAGAGCCTACCTGATAGAGTAAGCTCTTTGGTTGGCCTACCCGTAAGGAGCAAAGCGACGGAATAGCGAGCTTGCGAGCGTCTAGGATTCGAAGCAAAAGAAAAAAAGAGCCTACCTGATAGAGTAAGCTCTTTGGTTGGCCTACCCGATAGGATTCGAACCTACGGCCTTCAGAGTCGGAGTCTGACGCGCTATCCAGCTGTGCCACGGGTAGAGATATAGAAATTAAATTCTCTTCAGGCCGGAAACCTTCAGAGTTTGCCGCTCGGCTGAGCCCTGCGGTAGTTGATGAGGTTTTACGACAGCTTAGTGTAATCTCCTCGCAGGCAATATACCGCAGAGCGGTATGCGGGAGTCTCGTGCGCTATCCAGCTGTGCCACGGGTAGAATATATAACGGTAACTATTTTATCATCTTTGCGTGCTTTTGTCAAGAGAATGGCGCTCCTAAAATCAAATCAAAAAAATTTCAAAATTTACTTCGCAAAATTCATAAAAATATTTTTAAAACCTAGTGACAAAGAAATAATAATGTGCTATAATCATATATAGTAAAAGGATAGTCATCTTTGATTTAGTCTTTTACAAACAAAACATAAAAGGAGAAAAATAATGAAAAGAATAGTATCATCAATTCTTGTATGCGTTCTTCTTGTAGGTTGTGTTCTCGCTCTTGCATCCTGTGGCGGACCCTCCGGTACATACAAGGATAAATCCGGAGTCACCACGCTTACCTTCAAGGGTAGCCAGGTTACCATAGCTCTTGGTGATTGGTCTACTGTCGCTAACTTTAAGATTGAGGGCAAGGATGACGACAGAACTATCACCTTTAGTTATAGCGAAGGACAGGAAAAGAGTACCAGCTTCGATGGTACCTTCGATTATTCAGAGGGCACCGAGGATGGTGTAGATTACATTAGAATCGGATTTTTTGCTTTCGAAAAGACTGAGTGATAAAAAAGTCGGCTGCTTAGCGTGATACTCTTAACGGAGTATCACGCTATTCTTTTGTGTCAACAAAATAAAGGAAATCCGCCCTAGAGCGGATTTCCAACTGTAATCAGATAAGAATATTAGGGTGGTATGGATGTGAAAATATAATGCATCTATCCTGCCCGTTTTCGCTTTTGTTACACAAGAATACTGCGCATTGTCATAGAATCCTTGATAAGAATTCCTTCGTCCTCTGCTGCTTCGGATTTGAGAAGATATCTTCGGGAGAACCCTCCTCGAGAATATAACCCCTATCCATAAAGATAACCCTGTCTGAGACCTCTTTCGCAAATCCCATCTCGTGCGTTACGACTATCATAGTATAACCGCTCTTAGCGAGATCCTTCATAACCTCGAGCACCTCGCCGACCATCTCGGGGTCGAGCGCAGAAGTAGGCTCATCGAAGAGTATAACCTCAGGATTCATAGCGAGCGCTCTTGCAATAGCGATTCTTTGCTTTTGCCCGCCCGAGAGCTGTGAGGGCTTCGCATTTATATATGCGCTCATTCCTACCTTGTCGATATACGTCTTCGCAATTTTTTCAGCCTCTTCTCTCGCTCTTTTCAGAACAACTGTCTGCGGCCTTACACAGTTTTCGAGTGCCGTCATATTGTTGAAGAGGTTGAATTGCTGGAACACCATAGCAACCTTTGCTCGGTATTCGGTTAACTTCAGATTTGAGATGTCCTCGCCCTTGAAGAGTATTTTTCCTCCGGTGGGTTCTTCGAGCAGATTTATACAGCGGAGCATAGTGCTCTTACCCGAGCCGGATGAGCCGATGACCGATACGACCTCACCCGGCGCAACGGATAGGTTGATGTCCATAAGTACGTCGTGAGAGCCGAAGCTCTTTGCTAGATGAGAGAGAGTTATAATATTTTCCATATCAATTGCTCTCCTTTACGTGTATCTCTGCATTTGGGTCGGACTGAGACCCACAGATGGTATAAGAATTTTCTCCTGCCATCTTCTTTTCGGCAAATCGCAATAGTCTTGTTACGGTGAAGGTGAGAATGAAGTATATAACAGCGCATATTACGTATGCCGGCACGTACTTCATATATGTCCCGCCCGCCTGCTTGGAAGCAAACATAAGCTCTGTAATAGCGATAACGGAAAGCACAGAGCTATCCTTGATATTTACGACAAACTCGTTTCCGATAGAGGGCATAATGTTTTTTATAGCCTGAGGAAGTATAACGTGCGTCATTGTCTGGAAGTGCGACATACCCACAGAATGAGCGCCCTCGAACTGCCCCTTGTCGATAGACATAATACCGCCTCTGACTATCTCCGCCATATAAGCTCCCGTGTTGAAGGAAATAATGATGATAGCCGAAAGCATAGAGGGCATATTCATAGCTACGAAAATACTGTAATGAATTATAAGAGCTTGCACCATCATAGGAGTGCCTCTTATAACCTCTATATACGCTGTAAGAATCCAGTTTATACCCTTGAATAAATATTTAGTCCTGCTTTTCTCATTTATGGGAATAGTCCTTACTATAGCGATAAGCAGGCCTATAATAAAGCCTGCTATCGTTCCGGTAAGCGCCATAATGAGAGTGTTCTTAGTACCGTTCAAAAACTGAAGCCAGTACTCGCTGATAAGCTTAATAATCCACTCAAAAAAACTCATTTTACGCCTTTTCTTATGCTTTTGTTGTATGTAACGTTATTATTCCTCGATAGGCTGACGTGCGATAGCCGCATCCATAAGCGCCTGCTTTTCGGTAGCGTTGAGGCCTGCGATAGCCGAGTTGATAGCGTCGGTTATGGTAGAGCCCTTGCGTACGCCTACGGAGATAGAGGATTCTGCGGGGTCGCATTCAAAGCCGTTACCCTCAGCAAATTCTACGAATGTAAACGCCTCGTTAGCTGCGACAGCAGATACTGCGCCGGGTCTTTCGCATACGTAACCGTCAATAGCTCCGCTTGCAAGAGAAGTGATAAGAGCGCCGAAGTCCTCGAGAGCAGTCTGCTTGTTTACACCGTCGATCTGATCGATTACACCGTAGTGGAAGGTGTTTATCTGACCTGTGATCTTAGCTCCGGCGAAGTCCTGAATATTATCGGCATCGGCATAATCGCCATCCTTCAGGACGACCATAACGAGGTTGGAGTCGAAGTACGTATCGGAGAAGTCGATGGAAAGCTTTCTTTCGTCCGTGGGACTCATTCCTGCAATAATCATATCGATTTCGCCTGCCTCGAGAGCGGGGATAAGACCGTCCCAGGCGATAGCCATAATCTCGAGCTCAACGTCGAGCTCCTCTGCGATAAGCTTAGCTATCTGTACGTCATAGCCGTCTGCGTAAGCACCGGGATTGTTAGCAATCGGAACGGTGGTTTCACTCTCGGTTGAGGTAGTCCAGTTGTAAGGAGCGTAAGCGCACTCCATACCTACGACAATCTTTCCTGCCTCGGTAATCTTATTAAGGTCGTTTGCGCCTGCCGCAGAGCAGGATGCAAGAGCAAATACGCTTCCGACGAGAAGCACGGTTGTGAGTAGTAATGCGATGATTCTTTTCATGGTATAATACCATCCTTTCTGTTTACCCTTTGGGGTGATTTTAATAACAAAACGGTCAAGAGCAAAGTGCCTCGACCGTTTAAAATCACAAAAGGGTAGTAAACTCAATCGAACGTAAGCACTCCACAAGAAAACTTGTGACAGTCGCCAGCGTATTTCACTGACGCCCAACGGAGAGCCGCTCGGACAGCAAACCGTTTCGGCAACGACCCCTTTCACATCACCCCATTGACCCGTAGTGTCGGTGTAATGATACTTATGATAATTGCGCCTCTAACTATTCTTTGATTTGACTATTCTGTTTTATGCATAACATTATAGCACAGCATATTTTTGTTGTCAAGCCCCAAATCTTACTTTTTTTGGAATAATTTTCTTCGCTTAACTCCCCCAAAAACTATATTGCCCGCAATCCGTTGACACAGAAGTAAAAAAGAGTTATAATCTTAGAAGATAGCTATTGAACAAGGAGATTCTTGTAAAATGAAATCTATAAGAGATATATATAAGATAGGAAAAGGTCCGTCATCCTCGCATACGATGGGACCCGCTAAGGCGGTAGAGCTCTTCCTTTCGGAGCATCCTGAGGTGAAGGAGATGTATGTCGTTCTTTACGGCTCGCTTGCCGATACGGGGAAGGGGCACGGCACAGACCACGCAATATCTCTTGCCGCATCCGACAGAGTGGTAAAAATTGAGTTCAATCGCACCGACCGCAACCTGCCCCACGAGAATACTATGGATATATTTGAGGCAAAGGACGGAGCGCCCGTTGGAGAGCCGATGCGAGTTATGAGTGTCGGCGGCGGAGATATAAGAGTTTACGGAAGAGATGCCGATGAGCTTAGCGAGGCATATCCCGAGCAGAGCTTTGCTGAGATTGCCGAGCTTTGCAAGCGTGAAGGAATACGCCTCTCCGAGTACGTGGTAATGAGAGAGGGCAGAGAGATATACGATTTTCTCTATGACGTATGGGACGTTATGAAGAATGCTGTGCACCGCGGACTTACCACCTCGGGTATTCTTCCCGGCGGACTCGAGGTCGAGAGAAAGGCGCAGTCGCTTTATAACAAGCGCCATATCGATGAGAGTCCCGTCACACGTGAGAACAGAATCGTCTGCTCCTATGCCTATGCCGTAGCGGAAGAGAATGCCGATAACGGTACGATAGTCACTGCGCCGACCTGCGGCGCATGCGCCGTTCTGCCTTCCGTCCTGAAGTATATGCAGGAGAAGCACGGCTTTGCCGATAAGCAGATTCTCGATGCTCTTGCGGTTGCGGGCCTTATAGGTAATCTTACAAAGACAAACGCCTCTATCAGCGGCGCAGAGTGTGGCTGTCAGGCAGAGATAGGCACAGCGTGCTCTATGGCGTCGGCGGCTCTCGGAGAGCTGTTTGAGATGGGTATAGATCAGATTGAGTATGCGGCGGAGATTGCCTTTGAGCATCACTTGGGTCTGACCTGCGACCCCATAGCGGGTCTTGTGCAGATCCCTTGTATTGAGCGTAACGCCGTGGCGGCGATGCGTGCGATAAATGCGGTAAATCTTGCTAACTTCCTCTCCGGCTCGAGAAAGATATCCTTGGATCTTGTCATAAGGACTATGTATGAGACGGGTAAGGATATGTCGCATATGTACAGAGAAACGGCAACCGGCGGACTTGCTAAATTGTATAACGGAGGTAATATTAATGGAAAAGGTTAAGATAGATAGGATAAACGAGCTTGCAAGACTTGCTAAGGAAAGAGAGCTTACTGAAGCGGAGAGGCAGGAGCAGGCTGAGTTAAGGCAGGAGTATCTCGCAGAGTTCAGACGTGGACTCAGAGGCGACGAAAAGAAATAAGGAGCGTTTATGGCGGAGAATAAGTGTGCTATATGCCTTGCTTGTGTCGACGATGAAAGTGCGCCGATACTCACTATCAGCGGGTACGGAATGCCTAGGTATCTTTGCCCGGAGTGCGAGGAGCTTGTTGATACAGCGAGTGGTGAGCGTGACCTTGAGAAGATTGATGCGGCGATATCCGAGCTCGCCTCGAGAATGACGAAGAGTGTAAACGTTGATGATCAGTGCACCTTTGATGCGGTAAAGGATATTTTAGATGCGTCACAGGAGCGTGCCGAGAGAATAAAAGACGGTACGTGGGATTTTTCCGGTGAGGAAGCGGGGCAGACCGATGGGGAGAACGAGGGCGATGAGCTCCCGCCTGAGCTTTGCGAGACGGATGAGGATAGGATTCTTGATAAAAAGGATGAAGAGTCATTAAAAAAGTTCGATAAAATTGTGAACTGGATTAGCATCGCAATCGGCGCTTTCGCTTTAGCCTTCTTTATATGGAGATTTTTCTTCTGATACTGAGTACGGAGTGAATTAGAGACAATGTTGAAATTCGGAGTAATAGGAACAAATTTCATCTCGGATAGATTCGCCGAGGCGGCAGCCACAGTTGAAGGTGCAGAGGTCAGCGCCGTATACTCGAGAGGGACGGAGACCGGCAGAGCCTTTGCGGATAAGCACGGGATAAAAAACGTGTTCGATAGCCTTGACGGTATGCTGTCCTCGGATATTGACGCCGTGTACGTAGCCTCTCCCACCTTTCTTCATAAGGAGCATTCTGTAAAAGCAATGCAAAGTGGTAAGCACGTTCTGTGTGAGAAGATGCTGGCGGTTACGCTTTCCGATGCCGTTCTTATGAATAGGGCTGCGACCGAGTGCGGAGTTGTACTTGTTGAGGCTATGCGCCCCTACTTCGACCCTGCATTGACTGCTATAAAGGATGCGATTGCAGAGATAGGAGCTGTAAGAAGGGCATCCTTCGAGTTTAGCCAGTATTCCTCAAGATACGATAGGTTTAAGTGCGGTGAAATGACGAACGCTTTCAACCCCGCAATAGGAAACAGCGCAATATCCGACATCGGTATTTATCCTATAAATATGTGCGTCAGCCTTTTCGGCTTGCCGCAAGAGGTGTCGGCTCGCTCTATCTTTTTGAAGGGCGGATTTGAGGCGGCGGGTCATGCAACTCTTGATTACGGACATATGCTTGCCGAGATAACCTACTCGAAGATTACCGACGGCTTCTGTCCTTCGGTAATAGAGGGCGAGGACGGAGTTATAACAATCGATAAGGTATCTATGCCTAAAGACGTGCAGCTATATAAGCGTAACGGTGAGCGCCGTACAGTATACCGCTCGGATATAAAAAATAATATGGTGTACGAAATATCGGCATTCCTTGATATGGTAGACGGCAGATGCACGAGCGACGACTCTATACGCAATACTCTGAATGCGATATCCGTCGTTGAGTCGGTGTACAGATTAACCTCTATTTCCGATTACTTTGACCCTGCGTTTGTAATCTACCCTTAGAAAAGAATAAACCCTTTGCCCTTCGCATAAAGTTTTGCGGAGGGCATTTTTATGAGAATAAATCCTTTACCCGTTATAGTAACGGCGGCTGCCGTTTTCCTTCTTTTTAAGCTGAAATTTTTTATGATAATACACCCGATTAAAACAATGCGAAAAATAAAAAAAGCCCTCTTGAAAAAGGGCGCCGCATCGTCCTTGTTTATGGCGCTGGCAGGTACGCTGGGAGTAGGAAATATCTTCGGCATAGCGGTCGGAATTTTGGTCGGCGGAGCTGGAAGTGTTTTTTGGATAATAGTCTCGGGCGTGTTTTCTTGCGTTGTAAAATACGCAGAGGTTATAACGGCTGAGCAAATGTATAAGCAAGGCGATAGAGTCGGCTGCGCCTTTTTTTACGTTATAAAAAGAGCCTTGCCGAAGGGCGAATGTTTAGCGCCTGTATATGCGACGCTAACAGTGCTTCTGTCGCTTTTTATGGGCGGAGCAATGCAGACGCACGCTGCCGTGAGCTGTGTGAATTCTTTCTTGCAAATCAAGCCGATTGTTGCGTCGCTTATATTCACGCTTCCTGTTTGCTTCGCAATAAGCGGCGGAGGCGGAAAAATTAGACGAATAACCTCTTTTGTCGTGCCCTTGACAACAATTATTTACATAATTTCGACTTTTTGCGTAATTGCGTTTAATTATAACAATGTTTTTTCTGTGATAAAAAGCATATTTTCTGATGCGTTTGAGGTGAGAGGGGTTGCGGGAGGTATACTTGGTTTTTTAACCTCTGGAGCTATTAAAGAGGGCTTCTCAAGGGGTATCCTTTCGAACGAAGCAGGGATAGGTTCGTCGTCATCCTCGCACGTGGCGAGCAGCGCAGACAGTGTAGAAAAAGGGCTTCTCGGAGTGGTTGAGGTCGTATTTGATACGCTTATCTTATGCCCGCTTACCGGCGTTGCGATTCTCTCTTCTGACATCGCATACAGCGGCTCTCTTGGGATGGAGCTCGTTTATTCTGCCTTCAACTCCGTCTCGCCGATTTTGTCAGCTCTTCTTACCTTTGCTATTCTTGCCTTCGCATACTCTACGGTAATATGCTGGTATTATTACGGTATAGGAGCTGTCGGATGCATTTTTTCTGACAGAATAAAGCCTCTGTTTACCATTTTGTTTATCACTTTCGTTGCTCTTTCCGCCCTTATTCCGGAGCAAACGATGGTAATCCTTACGGACACCGTTATTCTTCTTATGTCCTTTCTCTGTATTCCCGCATTAATAAAAAGCTCCGACAGAATAAGAGAGCTGTCGGAGCTTTGAGAAATATTAAAGGAATCTTATGCTTGAGAGAGGCTCGCAGCCGAGCTTTGCAATTCTCTTTGCTGCTTCTTCCTCGCTGATTGCCGGGGTAATAATTGCGTATTCGTTATCGTTATTTACAAATTCGCTATCGGAGAAAATATCTTTAGCCGCACTGAGCATCTCGGCAGGGATAGCGATATACCTTCTCGCTTCAAAGGTGAGGAAGGCATCCTTCACGGGATAGTCGTCCTTCGTGAACTTGGGGGCGAGTCCTACGTCTTTCGAGATTATGGGAGCAAGATCGCTGACGACGGCTGAAGCGGTTGCGCCTGCGCCTGCGCCGGGACCGTAGAACATTACGTTACCGAGCGGAGCCGCTACAACCTCAACTGCGTTGTATACACCGCTCACAGAGGCTAAGGGCGATGACTCTGGGAGTAAGAAGGGGGCGACCATAACCACAGCGTCGCCGCCGTTAATAATGCATCTGCCGAGCAGCTTTATTCTGTGGCCGAGCTTCTCGGCTACGGCTACGTCTGCCTTGCGTATTTTCGTGATGCCCTCGCACGGTACGTTCTCTACCTTAAAGAGCCTACCCGAGGCAAGAGCGGAGAGAATAGTGATTTTTCTTGAAGCATCGATACCGAGAATATCCGCATCGGGATTTCTCTCGGCGTACCCCTTCTCCTGAGCATCCTTCAGTGCGGAATCGAATGCCTCGCCGTAGGTGAACATTTTAGTGAGGATATAGTTAGTCGTTCCATTCAGAATTCCTCGGATTTCGGTGACCTTATTCTGCTTAATACAGCTGATAAGAGGTGCGATTACCGGTATCCCACCGCCGACCGCCGCCTCGAAGCGGTAGCTGACCCCGTTTTCCTTCGCAAGAGCTAGGAATTCGTCTCCGAAGTTAGCGACGACCTCTTTGTTTGAGCTTATCACGTTCTTGCCGTTCTTGAGAGCTGCGACGGTGTATTCGTATGCAGGGTGCGAGCCGCCCATAACCTCAATAACAGTATCTATCTCACCGTCGCTCACAATCTCGTCGTAGCTGTGGGTTACGATGGATGCAAAGGGAGAAGAGGGAAAGTCTCTCAGGTCGAGAATTCTCTTTATAGCTATCTCGCAGTCGAGATATTCTTTGAGTTCTTTTGCGTTTTTGGTTACGAGGTCCGCAACTCCACCGCCAACAACGCCAAAGCCCAGTATAGCAATATTGTGTTTTTTCATTTTCTGACTCCGTGTTTTTTTACAACATTTTATCACATGCGACAGAAAAAAGCAATAGCATAATAAACAAAAAGATATTGAAAAAAGCGCCCGTTGAAATAGGGCGCTCTTTTAGTGTTGAGAAAACGGTTCAGAATCACTCGGTTAAGCCAAGACTTGTGCTCTTTGATTCGGGCGTGATATAGTCGAGAGGGTTCATCTTAACGCCGCCGACCATAAGCTCGAAGTGCACGTGCGGCTCGATTGCAAGCTCGGAAATGGAGCTGTCGCCGACAACACCGATGAGGTCTCCGCTGCTGACCGTATCTCCAACCTTAAAGGATATCTCCTTCGAGGGATCGAGGTTTGAATATCTCGTCTTAATATTACCTTCGTGACTGATTTCTACCGTGTGACCGAACATAGGGTCGCTGTATATGGCAGATACCGTGCCCGCTTCAGAGGCGTATACGTTTGCTCCCGCTTCGCACATAATATCTATGCCGGTGTGTACCTTCCACTCGTTAAGGGTTTCGGAGAAAACAGGAGTTGTGAGGTCGTGAGTGTTGCCAACCTGACCGACAAGGGGAGAGACGAACGCCAGCTCCTTCTTTGTCTCGTCGGGAGGAGTGATGGGGGTGTCGTCCGCAGGGGGATTGTTCTCGGGTGTTGAATCAACCGGGGGATTGTCGGGCAGATTGTCTTTAGATTTAGAAGCCGAGGATACAATTCCCACGACTATTGCGGTAATGCAGAGTATTGCGATTACCACCGAGTAGATGAGCTTGGATAAAGTGGATTTATCGCTGGTTTTGAACTTTTTTTCCATAGTCCTTTATCTTCCTTTCAAAATTCTGTTCCTATTTTTTCCCCCATAGGCTCTTTTATTCAGAATATGAAAATTAAATCGTAAAACTTTTCGTCAAAAAAGCTCACATAGCTTCTAATTATGGTTGACAATTCCAAATATTTAGTTTATAATATATAAGTTAAATTACTGAAGGTGAAAAGGACGCTATTATGCAGGATAAGATTTCCTTAGCCGGTGACCTCGGTAGCGGTAAGAGCACGGTGTCGAAGATACTTATCGACAGACTCGGTGCAGAGTATTATTCGACCGGATCTATAGTTCGTGCGATTGCCGAAAGGATGGGTATGACGGTCGTTGAGCTTAACCGTTATATGGAGACTCACCCGGAGATTGATACGGAGATAGACGACGGGCTTCGTGCTTTAGCTCAGGACCCCAGACTTTTGATTATAGATTCCCGTATGGCGTGGCATTTTACTCCCGGTACGTTTAAGGTGTATATGTCGACGGATATTGAGGTCAGCGCAACGAGAATTATGCTCGCTAACCGTAAGGGTGAGCATGCGCTGTCGTTAGAGCAGACTGTGCTCGACACAAGAGCAAGGAGAGAGAGCGAGAAGAAGAGGTACAGCGAGTACTACGGTGTGGATATCACCGATCTTTCAAACTACGATCTTATAGTCGATACCACATACGCTACTCCCGAGCAGATTGCCGAGGCTATAATCGATTGCTTCAGAATATGGCAGTCGGATAAGTCGAAGAAATTCTGCCTTATCTCTCCCGAAAGGATTTTATATCCGGATGACGAGCCGAATTCGGAAAGGCTTGCAGAATATTCGTCGCTCCTCGAGTGCGGAGAGAAGCTGCCTCGGGCGGAGGTCGTCGAGTGCAACGGAGAGTTTTATCTTACCGGCGACGTTGAGTCGGTTATAGCGCTTTCCTTGGAGTCCGCTTGCTTCGTGTCTCTTAAGCTTACCGACGGTGAGGTCGAAGCGGCTAATTACGTAAAAATGAAAAATTCCCTTTAATCCTCGGGATTAGGACGTGAGGTAAAAATGTTAAAGTTAAAGAAAAAAACAGCGGCTCTGCTCTCAGAGTGCGTTAAAGAGAAGTTTGGCGAAGGACTGCTGAGCGAGGATGCCGTCTTCGGTATGCTTGAGTATCCTCCGGACAAGTCTATGGGAGACCTTTCTCTCCCTTGTTTCAAGCTGTCAAAGTCGCTTCGCCGTTCTCCTGTTCAGATTGCGGCGAGCCTTGCCGAGAGCTTTTGTTGCGATGAGTTCTCTGAGGTTACTGCGCTTAACGGTTATCTTAATTTCAAAATCAGCCCCGAGTCATTTGCAAAAAGAGTTGTTGAGGATATCGAGAAGGAAGGAGAGTTGTACGGCTCGCCTATGTGCGGCTGCGGTAAGACAGTTGTGCTCGACTATTCTTCCCCCAATGTTGCAAAGCCCTTCCATATAGGGCATCTCGGCACTACCGTTATCGGCCACTCGCTGAAGCTCCTTCACGAGTTCGCAGGATATAAGTGCGTCGGCATCAATTATCTTGGCGACTGGGGCACTCAGTTCGGTAAGCTTATTGTTGCCTATAAGCTTTGGGGCGATAAGGCTGTTATTGAAGAGGGCGGTGTTGACGAGCTTGTCAAGCTCTACGTTAGAATAAACAACGAGATAAAGGCAGAAGAGGATGCCTCGGTAGAGGGGGGAGCCGATGAGGATAAGGCAAAGGCGAAAAAGTCGGCTCTTGCAGACGCATCCCGTGCTGAGTTTGCTAAGCTCGAGGCGGGTGACGAGGAGAATCTTGCGCTTTGGCGTTGGTTTGTTTCCGTCAGCCTTGAGGAGTATCAGAAAACGTACAAGCTCCTCGGCATAGAGTTCGATTCTTATAAGGGCGAGTCCTTCTATACCGATAAGATGCCCGCTCAGGTCGAAAAGCTCAGGACTCTCGGGCTTCTCGAGATTGACGACGGAGCTTCTATTGTAAATCTCGATAAGTGGAATATGCCCGTATGCCTTATACTTAAGCGTGACGGATCTACTCTTTATCCTACCAGAGATATTGCTGCAGCTGTGTACAGAAAAGAGACCTACAACTTTGATAAGGCGATATACGTCACCTCTGCCGCTCAGTCCTTGCACTTTGCGCAGTGGTTTAAGGTTGTTGAGATTATGGGCTACGACTGGTATCAGGGACTTGTACACGTTCCCTACGGTACCGTGAGTATCAACGGTGCGAAGCTTGCTACGAGGACGGGTAACGTAATTCTCTTAAAGGATCTTTTCGAGGAGGCGATTGGCAGAGTTGCCGAGATAACCAGAGAGAAGCATCCAGACGAGGCCGAGTGTATGGAGATTGCCGAGAAGGTGGGCGTAGGTGCGATAGTATTCTACTACCTCTCGAACAACCGTATGAGGGATATAAACTTCGTTATGGAAGAAGCTCTTTCTTTCGATGGAAATACGGGTCCTTACGTTCAGTACACGTACGCCCGTACCTGCTCTGTGCTTGAGAAGGCTAAGGAAGAGGGTAGGATGAGCGCTAAGGAGCTCTCCGAGCCCGAGTTCACTCTTGCTAAGACTCTTTCTCTCTTCCCCGAGAGGGTCAAGGCTGCTATCGACGATTATGAGCCCAGTATCGTAACAAGATATATTCTCGATCTTGCGGCTGACTTTAACCGTTTTTATCACGAGTGCAAGATCATAGGCTGTGAGGATAATGAACTGCGCTCGTCGCGCCTCGCCCTTACCGCAGCTACAAACAGAGTTTTGAAGACCGCTTTGAAGCTCATCTGTATGCAGAGCCCAGAAAAGATTTAAATAAGTTAGGAGAATAGATATGTCCGGACATTCCAAATGGAATAACATCAAGCACAAGAAGGAGAAGTCTGATGCCGCTAAGGCGAAGATATTCACCAAAATAGGTAAGGAGATGGCGGTAGCTATAAAGGCAGGCGGACCCGACCCCAATAACAATTCCCGTCTTCGTGACCTTATCGCTAAGGCGAAGGCTAACAACGTGCCTAACGATAACATTCAGCGTACTATCAAGAAGTTTACCGACAACTCGGATATTAACTATGAGGAGATAGTATACGAGGGCTATGGACCTTCGGGCGTTGCCGTTATTGTCGAGACCTCAACCGATAACCGTAACCGCACGGCAGGAAACGTAAGAGCCGTATTCAACAAGTGCGGCGGTAATATGGGACAGAATGGCTGCGTGTCCTTCCTCTTTGAGGAGAAGGGAGTTATCACTATCATAGACGAGGACGGTGAGATCTCCGAGGATAAAATTATGGAGGATGCTCTCGAGTGCGGCGCAGAGGATATCAAGTGCGACGAGGGCGAGTATACCGTATATACAGCCGTTGATGATTTTGATGCGGTCAGAGAAGCGATTATAGCTCTCGGATACAAGCTTGAGACCGCCGACCTTGCAAAGGTTCCCTCCACCTACGTCACCCTCGATGACGAGAAGGATGTTGAGCTTATGGAGAGAATGCTCGATAAGTTCAACGAGGATGACGACGTGAATGCCGTCTACCACAACTGGGATATGTAATTTTGCTTTCATATTTTGGCGCAAATCTCCCTTCGTCGTCTCTCGCTGTGTTCTATACGGCTTCGGACTCGGAAGAGGGATTATCCCCAAAAATCTGTTTGACAAGAGCTATCTCATTTTGCGCATTTTTGAAGTGCTGTTGCTGAGAAAAAAGTAAATCTCGAGTCGGGCGAGGCGGAATTAATCTGCCTCGCCCGAATATATAAATGAAAGATTAATTATTGACATCCTTAAAGTATTGTTGTATACTAAGATAAAAAAGGAGCGGGGTATGGATAAGGCAATAAGAGAAATGAAAATATGGCTAACCGTCGGAATAGCTACCTCTGTCTTAGCAGTTGCATCTATACCGTTGCTTGTCTTAACAGCGCTTAAAGGCTACTATTTTGCAATGGCTGTTTTTATAGCCCTTGTTGCGCACGGCTTTTACGGTGTAACCTTCTATTTTCTTGCGTATGCGAACTCTAGGGTGCGAATCAGATGCATTGAGGCGTTTGAGGACGGACAGCGCAGGATTGCCTCTGTCGCACGGTACGCGATGATTAGGGAGGATGCCGCAAGAGATGCTTTGACGGTGTGTATTAAGAAGAGTTATATCACAGGATTCGTGTTATCGGATTCCGAGCTTGTGCCTATATCGAGAGAGGATGCGGCATTCACTACCTGTGAATATTGCGGTAATTTGATAGCCGTTGGAGAGAAGAGCTGCTCATCTTGCGGAGCAACAAAAATGCAGTAAATAAGCAAAAATATAAACTACACATTACATAAGGAGATAAAAATGGGAATTATTAAGGCTTTTTTTGATTCCGTAGGCGGAAATCTTGCTGACCAGTGGCAGGAGGTTCTTGAGGCGGATAATATGAGTGACACCACCGTGTTTACAAAGGGTGTCAAGGTCAGAAGGAATGATAGAAGAAACGGGAATAAGAAGGGGACGGAGGACGTTATATCGAATGGCTCTATTATCCACGTATATCCCGGTCAGTTTATGATGCTCGTCGATGGCGGCAAGATTGTTGACTTCACGGCTGAGGAGGGCTATTACAAGGTAGATAACTCCACAGCTCCCTCGCTCTTTGCAGGACAGTTCGGCGACAGCATCGCCGATGCATTCAGAAGAGTTAAGTTCGGCGGTGTCCCCTCTTACTCACAGAAGGCGTACTTCATTAATCTTCAGGAAATCAAGGGTATAAAGTTCGGTACACGTACGCCTGTGAACTATTTTGATAACTTCTATAATTCCGAGCTTTTCTTAAGAGCGCACGGAACCTACTCCGTGAAGATTACAAATCCTATAAAGTTCTATACCGAGGTTGTTCCGAAGAATTGTGACAGAGTTGACATGTCGGATATTAACGAGCAGTACATATCCGAATTCTTAGAGGCTCTCACCGCCGCTATGAACAAGATGAGCGCCGACGGCATTCGCATTTCGCACGTCTCATCCAAGTCTCCCGAGCTTTCAAAGTATATGGCTACCGAGCTTGACGAGAGCTGGAATTCTATGAGAGGCTTTGAGGTTCAGGCGGTTGGTATTGCAAGCGTTTCCTACGACGATGAATCGAAGGAGCTTATCAATATGCGTAACAAGGGAGCTATGCTCGGCGACGCTACCGTCAGAGAGGGCTACGTACAGGGCTCAATGGCGAGAGGCTTTGAGGCGGCAGGCTCTAATTCAGGCGGCGCAATGGGGGCATTCGTCGGTATGGGTGTCGGTATGGGCGCAGGCGGCGGCTTTATGGCATCGGCTTCCGAAACCAACAGGGCTCAGATGGAGCGTGACGCTACGGCGAGAGCGGCAGAGCCTAAGTCCGGCTGGACCTGCTCCTGCGGTAAGACCGGAAACGACGGTAAGTTCTGCTCGGATTGCGGCGCTAAGCGCCCCGAGCCTAAGAAAGAGGATTCGTGGACTTGCACTTGCGGTAAGGTTTGTGCCGGCAAATTCTGTTCGAACTGCGGCTCTAAGCGTCCCGAGGTTAAGAGCGCTTGGTTTTGTACCGAATGTGGCAAGGAGAACTCTCCGGAGGGTAGATTCTGCTCGGGATGCGGAAAGAAGAGAGATTGATTCCCCATTTTTGATTGAAAGGTGTAGGCTATGGATAGCACACTAACCTATAAATGTCCTAATTGCGGTGCAGGGCTGATTTTTGGCGCCGAAAATCAGAAGTTCTCCTGTGAATTCTGCCTCTCCGAGTTTGGAGAGGATGAGCTGAAGAGGCTCTTTGAAGAGGAGGGCGAAAGAGTAGATACGGATTACTCATCCGAGATGGACGAATATATATGCCCGTCCTGCGGAGCAGAGGTTCTTGCCGATAAAAATACGGCGTCGGATTTTTGCTACTACTGTCATAATCCCGTTGTCCTTTCCGGTAGGATGAAGGGCGAGTTTAAGCCGACTAAGGTCATCCCGTTCAAACTTTCCAGAGAGGATGCTAAGGACGCCTTCCTTTCCTATGCAAAAAAGAAGAAATTTATACCGAGAAACTATTTCTCAGAGTCTCAGTTTGAGAAGATCGCAGGCGTGTATTATCCCTTCTGGGTCACCGATGCCGATACGACCTCTCGCCTTTCAGCCGTCGGAAGGATAATACGCACCTGGCGACAGGGAGATTACCGTTATACCGAGACGTCACGTTATAGCATACACAGGGGTGGCAGAATTCATTTTGAGGATTTGACATCATCCGCCATATCCACCGAGGATAAGGCTATGCTCGAGGGCGTACTGCCGTACCCTTCTGAGGAATATCAGGACTTCTCGATGCCGTATCTTCAGGGCTTCGTGGCGAAAAAGCGTGATATAGACCGTGAGCAACTTTACGGGGAAGTGAAGGGAAGGATGAACTCCTATGCCGAGACCCTGCTCCGCAGGACCGCATCGCATTACAACTCCGTATATGTAAATTCACTTGATGTCAGCGTCCTTGGCAGCCACTGGGAGTACAATCTCCTGCCCGTCTGGG